>DENL01000035.1:0-10052 GCA_002359655.1 Rickettsiales bacterium UBA2645
TCTAGGCATTTGATAATTTCCGTCTTTGTTTTTTATCGCACCAACCTCTTCCCAGAACTCATCGTAGCTAGAGTTTATTCTGCCGTCTTGCTTAGAAAAAACATGATTCTTGTTTGAAACTGCAACAATATTATCAATCCCAAAACAGCTGGCAAAACTGTAGCAACAATCAAGCAAAGCATATTTTGGACGTAGTCCATGCAAGCCACGAGTAATATTAACAATTTTAGCTTTGCCAAGAATAGTTCCTTGCAATCCGCCAATTATTAAATTGCTTTGCCCTGAAGAGTTTTTTTCAAAGCTAAAGGTAAGTGTGGTGATTAAATCTTCTTCATCAGTTAAGTGAATTGTTAAGCCGCCTTCGCGCCAATATTTTTCAAGAATTGCCAACTTAAAGTAGCATTTCTGACCATCTTTTCTTACCAGAGTTGAAAAAAGAATTGGTTGATTCAGCAGCAATTTTCTGACCGTTTCAAAGTCAAAAATTTGCGCCATCAAACTGTAGTGATTTTCTAGCAAAGTCAGTCTTTTTTTAATTCCAAACGAGAAGCTGACATAAGAGCGAATCGGCAGTCCAGCTATGTTCCAAGGTGCTACTTCAAAACCATATTTTTTATAAAATGAATCGATGAATTCCAACCAATGAGTCGCGATTGGATAATAAAGCAAAGAGCGTAGAAAAAACACTCGCGACTTACTAAAACTTCTGTCTTTACGAACTATAGCGGCATACTTCAACAACAGCTGAAGCTTTGGGTTATTTGGCATTTGGTAACGAGAATAGCTTGATATTGTAGAAGAGACGATTTTTTACTTAAGTCTTAAACTTTGCTTAAATTAAAGAGAAGATTTCAGCATCCAAATTGCTTTTTCATGAACCGTTAATCTACCAATAAAAATATCAGCCGTGACTTCGTCGATTTCTTCTTGAGCAGTTTTAATGCCTTTTTTTAACCCATCAGTCAAAACTTCGTGACCAGAAATCAAATCTTGGATCATATTTTTATGATCAAAATTTTTATTGCCGCTTTTGATTTTGCTTAATTTTTGAAAATTCTCAAAAGTGCCTTCAACTTTTGAGCCTAGAGCTCTGATACGCTCAGCAATTTCATCAATCGCATCTGCCAATTCTTCATATTGAGCGCCGAATAACTCATGCAAAGATTTAAAATTTTCACCAACCACATTCCAGTGATAGTTTTGTAACTTCAAAGACAAGATATAAGAGTCAGCTAAAATTTTCTCTAAAATTTCTAAGGTTTTATGGTTTTTCATAATTACTCCTGATTTTCGATTATTATACCAAATCTAAACTCTATCGATAGTAAGTTGATTTGGTATAAGGGGATCCCCGCAAAGCGGGGCGTGCCTAGTGGCACGTTAAGAAATTAATTATACCAAATCTAAAATTTAGATTTGGTGTAGAACTTGGGCTGCAGAATTTACTACAGCAGCAATTTTTGCTACCATTTGAACTTGGGTTTTGGAAATGCCATGCTTAATCAATTGATTAGCATGAGCATCAATACACATACCGCAACCATTAATTATTGAAGCAGCAAGGGCAAATATTTCAAAGTCATTTTTATCAATGCCATGATTTGCAATACCTTGCATTCTAAGTCCCGCCGGCATTTGCGCATATTCTTTGTCAGAGCTAATATGCAAAAAACGATAATAAATATTATTCATTCCCATCAAAGCAGCGGCGGTTTTAACAGCCTTTATCTCAGCTTCTGACAAAATATTTTGCACTTCATTTTTCAAAACTTCGATCAAAGTTTTTTGTTTTGCTACGTAAGCAGATGTTAAAGCGGCGCCAAAAATTTGCTTAAGCGTTAATACTTGATTTTCCTGACTGAGCAAGCTGCTTAAATTTATTTTTACATCTTTGGCATAATCAGGAATTGCTGATTTTAATTCTTCTAAATTTTGCATTTTTTATCTGATTTAAATTCGAATCTAAGTTTGAATTTGGTTAATATTTGAGTTACCAAACCCAGAGTAAATTTGGGTTTGGTAACAGATTTATTTTGGCCTTTATCCCTTCGGGATAAGCCATCGTGGTACGAGCCACTCCCCGCGTTGCGGGGAAGCACAACCCGTATGTCGAAGGGACATACGGGTTTATTTTTTATTACACTTTTATAACTTCATCGCCTTTTTTCCAATTGCATGGACAAAGCTCGTCAGTTTGCAGCGCATCCAAAACACGCAATACTTCAGTAGGATTTCTACCAACGCTTAAATCAGTCACATAAACAAACCTGATCAAGCCTTCTGGATCAACGATAAAAGTCGCACGTTGTGCCACACCCTCATCTTTATCTAAAATTCCAAGCGCTTGTGAAAGATCGCGTTTTACGTCAGAATACATTGGAAATGGTAGATTTTTTAATTCTTCCTTTTGCCCTCTCCAAGCCAAATGGACAAATTCTGAATCAGTGCTGACACCAATTACTTGAGCATCTCGATCTTTAAATTGCTCATTTAGTTTACCAAATTCGGCAATTTCAGTTGGACAAACAAAGGTAAAATCTTTCGGCCAGAAGAAAACAACCAACCATTTCCCTTTGTAGGTTGCATTGTTGATATCAATAAAAGCATCGTGAACATCATTAGTCACAACCGCTTTGCCGCTGAACTGCGGAAATACATCTTTTATTCCTAACATTTTTACTCCTTTTAATTTTTTAAAATTTCGAATTATTTTTAATTAAAAAATAAATCTTGGTTGCGCAAATTATTCTTAGTTCTTAATAAGAGAAATTGATTGATATGATTAATTTAATAGTTTTTAACTATGAACATTCGCGACTTAAAATATCTGATTGCCGTTGCTAAAGAACAACATTTCGCCCGCGCTGCTGAAAAATCTTTCGTGTCTCAACCAACGCTGAGTATGCAAATAAAAAAATTGGAAGATGAGCTCGGTGTGCAAATTTTTGAACGCTCACAGAAAAATTTTCTAATCACCAAAGTTGGTGCAGAAATTATTAAAAAAGCCGAAATAATTTTACGCGAAGCTGAAGAAATAAAAAATATTGCCAAAAACTCTCTCGATCCGATGAGCGGCGAGCTCAGAATTGGAGCTTTTCCAACCCTTGCCGCTTATTTTTTTCCTAAAATTATTAAAAAAATTTCTAAAGAATTTCGCAAACTAAAATTATTATTAGTTGAAGAAAAAACCGAAACACTTTTAGGGAAATTAAAAAGTGGTGAAATCGACGCCGCCTTTATTGCCATGCCTTGCCAAGATGATGGCTTGGAAAATAAAAAAATTTTCAGTGAAGAATTTTTATTAGCAGTTTCACAAAAACATCAGCTAGCTAAGAAAAAAAACATTCAAACTAAAGACTTAAAAGGTTTGGAATTAATGTTATTAGAAGATGGGCATTGCCTGCGAGATCAAGCTCTAGAAGCTTGTTCGATGCTTGGTACTTTCGAGCAACAAGATTTTCGTGCCAGTAGTTTAGAAACTTTACGTCAGATGGTAATTTCCAATTCCGGCATAACTTTAATGCCCGAAATCGCCGCAAGAAAAGAGGATAAAATTTCTTATATTAAAATCATCAATGCTCCAAGACGCACGATTGGACTTTACTGGCGAGTAACTTCCAGCCGTAAAGAATTGATGAAAGAAATCGTTAAAATTTCTTCTTAAAAAATAAAAATCCCTGCTTTTAAAAAATAAAAGCAGGGATTTGATAAAAATTTGTTAATCAACCTGATAAACTAAAATTTTTCACACGAAAAATTTTACCATCTTACATATCCAAAACCAAACGACGCGGATCTTCTAGCAATTCTTTCACCCTAACTAAGAAAGTTACCGCTTCTTTACCATCAATAATTCTGTGATCATAAGAAAGCGCCAGATACATCATCGGACGAATTTTGATTTCACCTGCAACAACCATCGGTCTTTCTTGAATTTTGTGCATGCCAAGAATTGCTGATTGCGGCGGATTGATGATCGGCGTTGACATCAGAGAACCGTAAACTCCACCATTTGAAATGGTAAAAGTGGCACCAGTCAAATCAGGAATTGTCAACTTTCCGTCACGTGCTTTCACGCCAAGATCTGCTATTCCTTTTTCAATTGCAGCTAAATTTAAATGATCCGCCTCACGCAAAACAGGAACTACCAAGCCTTGCGGAGAGCCAACTGCAACGCCAATATCGTAAAAATTTTTGTAAATAATATCGGTGCCGTCAATTTCAGCATTAACTGCTGGAAGCTCTTTTAAAGCCGTAACACAAGCTTTGACAAAGAAAGACATAAAACCAAGTTTTGCACCGTGTTTCTTCTCGAAAGCTTCTTTATATTGGGCACGCAGAGCCATAACTTCAGTCATATCTACTTCGTTGAAAGTAGTTAGGATTGCCGCAGTATTTTGAGATTCTTTCAAACGCTCGGCAATTTTTTGGCGTAGCTTTGACATTTTAACGCGCTCAGTTGGCTTAGAGCCAGCAACTGCAGGAATAGATTTAACAGGAGCAGAGCCTGAAGAAATCACTTCCAAAACATCGCCTTTAGTAACGCGACCATCTTTACCAGTTCCAGAAATTACAGAAGTATCGACATTATTCTCTGCTGCTAATTTTTTTGGCGCTGGAGAAAGTGGCAAAGAAGAGTTTGTGGATTGTGCAGGAGCTGCAGCAATTGGAGCGGATTTAACTGTAGCAGCGCCACCTTCAGACATTAAAGCAATCAAATCGCCAACTTTTACATTGTCGCCTTCTTTTACTTTTAAATCAGAAATTACTCCGTTTGCTGGCGCGTTAACTTCCAAAGTAACTTTGTCAGTTTCGAGCTCGACGATTAGCTCATCAGCTTTTACAGCGTCACCAACTTTTTTGTGAAGCTTAGCAATTGCAGCTTCTGATACTGATTCTCCAAGCGCTGGAACTTTGATTTCGATGGTCATGTTTCTCCGATTTTAAATTAAGCTTTTTTGGTTTTAGTTTTTTTACGAGTTTTTTTATAGTCATCTTTATCAAGATCATACATAACCCAAATTGACATTAAACCGAACGCCAGGGCGAGTGACATGATAAAATAGGCAAAAAACTCAACGTTGAATTCGTTATTCATAATTATCTAACTCCTTTATTTTGAGTTTAACTTTTAAAAAGAAAGCAAAGGCAATTGTAGATAAAATAACACATAGGACGTAGAGAAAAATTACCACAGCAAATGATAAGGTAACTTTATTACTCCAAGTCCAACTCGAGATCGAGCTTATAATTGCTACCAGCAATGTTAATAATAATTTTTCGAGTCCGATTTCCTCTTTTATTCTATCCTTTGTTTTCATGCGGTGAACTGAAAGTGGTGTTAAAAATTTCTACTTAAAACTTAAATTACTTTAAAGCCTCGTCAATTAAATTTTTCTGCTCTTTAGCGTGATAAGAGCCGTAACCAGTTGCTGGTGAAGCACAAGCAATTCTGCCAACATATTTTGGTCGTGTTGATTTGTGTTTAGTTTCAATCAAAGCTTCTTCGATCAACTCATCAACAAATTTCCATGCACCCATGTTTTTTGGTTCTTCTTGGCACCAAATAATTTCGGCGTTTTTGTATTTTTTCAACTCAACTTTTAATTCGGTTGAAGGAAAAGGATAAAGTTGCTCTAAGCGAATTAGGGCTATGTCGTCAATTTTCTTGAGCGCGCGAGCTTCAAATAAATCGTAATAAACTTTGCCTGAACAAAGCACAACTTTGCGAACTTTTTCATCGGCAGCAATTTTCTCAATTTCGCCAATTAGCGGACGGAAATTTAAATCAGAAAATTCAGTCAAAGCTGCGGTGGCTAATTTGTGACGCAATAAAGATTTTGGTGACATTACAATCAACGGCTTGCGATCTTTGCTAACGACTTGACGACGAAGCGCATGAAAGAAGTTTGCCGGATTTGTGATATTACAAACACGAAGATTATCGTCAGCGCAAGCTTGTAAACAACGCTCCAAACGCGCTGAAGAATGTTCTGGACCTTGTCCTTCATATCCGTGAGGAAGCAACATTACCAAGCCAGATTTTCGCAACCATTTAACTTCTGCTGAAGCAATAAATTGATCAAAAATAATCTGCGCACCGTTCGCAAAATCGCCGAATTGCGCTTCCCAAATTGTTAATCCATTTGGCATTGAAAGTGAATAACCATATTCAAAACCAAGCACGCCATATTCAGAAAGAACTGAATCGTAAACTTCATATTTAGCAGTTTTTTCGAAAGGTGAAAAAATGTTATAACGCTTTCCGTTATTAGCATCGTGAAGAATTGAATGACGATGTGAGAAAGTACCACGACCAGAATCTTGACCAGTCATTCTTATTGGAATTCCTTCAGAAAGAAGAGAAGCAAAAGCTAAAGCTTCACCACAACCCCAATCAATATCTTTACCACTTTCAACCGCTTGTTTTCTGGCTTCAAGCTGACGAACAATTTTTGGATTAGCATTAAAATCAGCCGGAACTTGCGCAGTTTTGACGATCAATTCTTTCAGATCTTTTTGCGCTATTGCAGTTTTAGCAATCGAAGTGTCTCCATCTTTGATCTTAGTCCAATCACCTTTCAACCAGTCTGCTTCTTTTGGTTTATAGTCAACGGCTTTGTCAAATTCTGCAGATAAAAGAGTTTCGAAATCTGTGACTAATTTTTGATAATCAGTTTCTGAAATCACATTTTCTGCGATCAATTTTTGTGAATAAATTTTCTCTAAATTCGGATGATCTTTTAATTTGTTATACATAACTGGCTGGGTGTAAAGCGGCTCATCGCCTTCATTGTGGCCATATTTACGATAGCAGATCAAGTCAATTACAACATCTTTTTTAAACTGCTGACGATAACGCATCGCGATATCAGAAACTTTGACCACCGCCTCAACATCGTCGCCATTGACGTGGAATATCGGCGCATCAATTGCCTTGGCAAGATCAGAAGAATAAGTTGTACAACGTGAATCTGTAGGATTTGCTGTAAAGCCAATTTGGTTGTTGATGATTAAATGCATCACGCCGCCAGTATTATAGGCAGAGACACCATTCATCATCAAACTTTCGGCAACTGAACCTTGTCCTGCAAAAGCCGCATCACCATGAATTAAAAGCGCCATCGCTTGCTCGCCAGTTGCATCGCCGTAAAGCACTTGCTTAGCACGAACTCTGCCCGCGGCAACTACATTAACCGCTTCCAAATGCGACGGATTAAAAGCCAAAGAAAGATCAATTTTATTGCCAGCAATTTCGCGAGTTGAGGCATAGCCCATGTGATACTTCACATCGCCAGATTTAGTAATACCTTCGGGAAATCCGGGAGTGCCTTTAAATTCAGAAATCATTTGGTGATAAGGCTTGCCCATCACGCCAGTTAAAGTATTTAAACGGCCACGATGTGCCATGCCAATAACGATTTTTTTCACGCCAGCTTTTGCTGCGGTATCGATGATTTTTTCAATCGAATTAATTGATGAGTCACCGCCTTCAACTGAAAATCTTTTGGCTCCCGGAAAACGTTTGTGCAAAAAATGCTCAAAACCACCAGTTCTGATTACTTCTTTTAAAACTTTTATTTTTTCATCTTTTGCAAGATTAGAAAGAATTGTACTTTCAGTTGCATGAGCCAGCCATTCTTTTTGCGCTCCATCGCGAATATATTCAAATTCAGCACCAATTTTGTTGGTGTAGATGTAGTTTAAATATTCAATCACTTGTGAAATTTTTGCCTTGCCTAAACCTAATTTTCCTTTCAGATCAACTTCTTTTTCTAGGTCAGAGGTTTCAAGTCCATGATTTTTTGGATCAAGTTCTGCGACATATTCAGGAGTTTTCAAACCAATTGGATCAAGGTCTGCTGCTAAGTGGCCAAATCTTTTATAGGCTAAAATTAAATTGCTGACATGGATATTTAAATCTTTTCCAGCAACAGCTGGAGCAACTGCGCCTTTAGTATCTTTTTTTATTTCTTTTGGAGAATTTGAAGAAATATCAAACTCCTGAGCCGCTACAACTTTCAGATTTCTTTTTGCCCAAGTTGGGCCATTGTAATCAGCTAAAACTGATTTTACTTCATCAGCGTTTTGCTTGAAAAATTCTGCCCAAGAAGCATCAACCGAAGCGGGATTTTTTAAAAAATTTTGATAAAGCTCATTGATAAAAACTACATTCGTACTGAAGAATGGGGAATTCTTTGCTAACTCTTTTGACATGTTACAAGGGAATTATTTAAAACTATTAAATAGTGCGGGGCATGCAAACTAATACTCTGCCAACTTAATTGCAAGCATCTGAAATTTTACTAGAGAACCAATAATGAAGAAAACCTTAGTACTCATAAACGAGCCTTTTGAGCAAATGATTTTAGGCAAAAATACAACTTTGTCTTATATTCTTTCTTGCGCTGAATTAGATCATGAAATTTACATTCATAATTTGCCCAAATCTGGCTTAACATTTCCAAATAAAATTGATGAATCAGTAACAACTTTTTATCTAAAAAAAGAAAACGCTTTGCATTTAGCAAAAGAATTTCGTCGTTCTAACCACGAAATAAAAAATCTACGCGCAGCAGAAAATTATCAGAAGCTGGCTCAACTAGAAAACAAAAAAGTCGGCGATTTTTTAAAAATTAATTATGCCACCAACTTTTCTTTAGTACTTGCCGAAGTTGATTTTATTTTGCAGAGAATTGAGCCGATGAAAGCACCTTTCCCGCCAGAAGGGTCAGAAAATCTGACGCGAACGCTTATAGCAATTAGGAAAATTTTTCCCAATCACATTTTTAATTTTCCGCTCAGCGAAAATTTTACTGAATTAGAAGACAAAGAAGTGCCGCAAGAAATCAATCGCATTTTAAAAAAAGAAATCGCCACACCGACTGCGCAGTTCAGGATTTCTGACGTTAGTTTTTCTAAGGTAATTGATTCGATGAAAGAGAAATATAGTAAAATTTTCGGCGATAAAAATGATCAAAAAATTGTTATTAAGCCAAAAAATTCCGCTCAATCTTTAGGAGTTTTTGCTCTGCAATTTAGTGATTCTGGAATGGATTTAGAAAAATTAAAATTACAGAAAATTTCTTCTTTGACTGCCGCGCAAATTTACAAAATAAAAAAAGATTTAAGTGCAGCAGAGTTAAAAGAATTAATAACGATTTTGTGTTATATTCAGCGCATCAAAGAAAATAACATTAGTGAAGAAAAATCACTGCAACATCTTGATTTACAAGAGATCACAAAGTCAGCTAAAGAATTATATAATGCAGAAATTCTGGCTCAGCCATTTCTCGAAGGCATTAAAGATGGCGATATTCGTGCTAATATTTTGAAAGATGAAAAAGAAAATTTTTACTGCGCTGGATACACTTTTAGAAGCGGTGCTAGAGAAGAAATAAGTGATGATTTCACAACTTGCTACACTGCTGGCAAAGCCGTTTCAAAACCAATTTCTGTTTTAGCAGCAGCTGAAAAAAATTCGCTGATCAATCACTGCCAAACTGTTTTGAGCATTTTGAATTCTGACTTGAGAGAAAAATATAAAAACGTTATCGAACTTGGCGCCGATTTTATTTTAGTTGGCGATCAAATTTCAGTAATGCTTGGCGAAATCAATCATCACTGCCCTGCTTTAATTCCAATCTCTGAAGCAATGTCTGAAGAAAATTACGATGAAGGACTTGGATTTACCAAGAGATCTGTGAGAGATGCAATTACAATGCAGATAAGAAAGGGTTTGAAAAATTAAATCAGATAAAAACAATGTTGCGCCTCGTAAAGCGATTGAAGATTGATTAAACTTTTTCAAATGGCGGGGTAGTTCAGGCTGCTTCGTCAAAAAAATGTGCCTAAACGCACATTTTTAGAAGCAGCGGGCGAGAATTCGCCCAGTATCTCAATCGTCTTCGAGTTTCGAAGAAACGAGAAAAGCGATTGAAGATTAGTTAGGCTTTTTCAAGTGGCGGGGTAGCTCAGTCGGTAGAGCAGCGGGATCATAATCCGCGTGTCGGGGGTTCGATCCCCTCTCCCGCTACCATTTCTAAGAAGCC
>DENL01000035.1:10160-99130 GCA_002359655.1 Rickettsiales bacterium UBA2645
TTGGCCATTTAACACAGAGTTTACTACTAATTTCAAATCAATAATAAAGCCTCTAATTTTCTTACTTCATCACGAATCTTCGAAGCCTTTTCAAATTCAAGATTTCCTGCCGCTTCAATCATTTCTTTTCGCAAACCTTCAATATATTTTTCGTCAGGCAAATTCTTTTTGCTAAAACCAACAATATCATCGTCATCAGACCTTTTGGTATAAAGATTTGCCAAAGCTGATCCAAAAGCTTTTTTGGTTGTAGTTGGCGTGATGCCATGTTTTTTATTGTGAGCGATTTGAATTTTTCTGCGACGCTCAGTTTCACCAAGAGCAGCTTTGATCGATTTAGTTTCGCGATCAGCATAAAGAATCACTTTGCTTTCCGAATTTCGTGCAGCGCGACCAATTGTTTGAATCAAAGAGGTTTCATTGCGCAAAAATCCTTCTTTATCAGCATCCAAAATTGCCATCAGCGCACATTCAGGAATATCCAAACCTTCACGCAGTAAATTCACGCCAACCAAACAATCATATTTGCCCAAACGCAGATTTTGAATTATTTCGATTCGATCAAGCGTATCAATGTCAGAATGCATGTAAACCGCGTTTATACCAACTTCCGTTAAATAGTCAGTTAAATCTTCAGCCATTTTTTTTGTTAGAGTCGTGACCAAAGTTCGAAATCCGCGCTCTTTGGTTTGCTTGACTTCACCAATCAAGTCATCGATTTGAGTTTTAGCTGGACGAATCTCGCAAAGCGGATCAAGCAAGCCAGTTGGGCGAATAATTTGTTCAATCACGCCGCCGTCATTTTTAGCAGTTTCATATTTTCCGGGAGTTGCCGAAACATAAATCGTTTGCGGCTTAAATGCTTCCCATTCGGCGAATTTCAGCGGACGATTGTCAAGCGCCGAAAGCAGACGAAATCCATGCTCAGTCAAGTTTGACTTACGAGCAAAATCACCTTTGTACATGCCATCAATTTGTGGAACTGAGACATGGCTTTCATCGACAAAAAGCAAAGCATCTTTGGGCAAATATTCAAACAAAGTTGGCGGCGCTGCACCCGCTGGGCGACCAGTTAAATAGCGCGAATAATTTTCAATTCCTTTGCAACTTCCAACTGTCAGCATCATTTCCATATCGTAAGTGGTACGCTGGTTTAAGCGTTGTGCTTCAACGATTTTGCCTTGCTTTTCCAACTCTTCAACGCGCAGAGCTAAATCTTTTTTGATCTGGCGAATGGCGTTTTGCAAAGCATCGGGAGGCGCGACATAATGCGAAGAAGGATAAAGCGCGATTTCATCTAGCTTGGCAAAGGTTTCGCCCGTAAGTGGATCAAACTCTGTGATTTCTTCAATTTCGTCACCAAACATGGAAATACGCCAAGCGATTTGATCTTCATGCGACGGAAAAACATCGATAGTATCACCAGTGACGCGGAAAGTGCAGCGCTCAAAAGCAATATCATTGCGCTCATATTGTAAGTCGACCAAACGCAATAAAAGTTTTTGACGATTAATTTCTTCGCCAACTTTCAAACGCAAAATCATCGTCGAATAAAATTCCGGCGAACCAATACCATAAATGCAGGAAACTGAAGCCACCACAATCGTATCGCGCCGCTCAAAAAGTGCGCGAGTTGCGACATGGCGCAAACGATCGATCTGCTCGTTAATAGCGGAATCTTTTTCGATATAAGTGTCGGTTTTGGCGATATAAGCTTCTGGCTGATAGTAATCGTAGAATGAAACGAAATAGCCGATTTCGTTTTCTGGAAAAAATTCCTTCATCTCGCCATAAATCTGCGCCGCTAAAGTTTTATTGTGCGCCATGATCAGCGTTGGTCGCTGCGTCTTTTCAATAACATTAGCCATCGTGAAAGTTTTGCCCGAACCAGTAACTCCGAGTAAAACCTGATTTTGTTTTTTCTCTTCTATTCCTTTGACAAGCTTGGAAATCGCTTGCGGCTGATCACCAGCAGGAGAGAATTTGGAATGGATTTTGAATTTTTGGGGCATTTATTTTTTCAGCTCAAGATAAGGAGTTAAGTTAGTTTGTATTTCAAGTGGTGAGGTTAGATTTTCAAAAAGGCTAAAATCTTCTTTTAAGCTTAAGGCACTAGATACTGATTTGTGAGAAATTCGAGGTTTCAAACCATCTTGGAATCTTGATAACAAATCATAAATCAACCGCTCTAACCTCTGATTTATTTTATCTTCATCGCTGGCATAATTTGTAACAAAACAACCTTTTTTATATTTAATTTCTTTTAACCCTAAAATTTCGTTGTTTGTTTGATCAAATCCGTAACCCAGAATATAAACAACATCCCAATTACTTTGAGTTATAGAACTGATTTTTTTTCCCTTCCCTACTATAATTACTTCGATTCTTTTTCTAAACTCAGATCTTTTATCTGAAAAAAAGTAGCAACTCATCTCTAGAACTGAAGAATAAAATAAATTTCTTAATTCAAGACGAGCTTTGCTTGGATATTTAGCTATATCAATTTTAGCAGAATATTGTGCCAGCAAATTATTCTCGATCTCATGCTTATCTTGATGGGACAAAATCTCAGAAATATTTTTATAAACTCTTGGTAGAGTGATATTTTTTGGTCTAAAATCGCCCTTTATTCTTTCGAAGTGCTGCATCATCAAGTCTTGAATATTTTCAATAATCTCGGGTGGATTTAAAATTTGACCGTAGATGTGCTCAATACAATGATTTACTAGCTTCTTAAAGAAATCTTTAGCCTTATCTAAATTTTCTGATTTAAAATTATCTTTGATCCTTTGCCACAAATAAAATTCTAAAGATACATCGTAGTTAAAAGTCATTATCTTAAAAGATTTTACGAAGGAGTCCTCATTCAATCTGGCCAACTTTTCATCATCATTTTTACAATCGGCAATTTTAGAAGAAATTAGTTGCCAAACAGAAAAATACCAATTTTGCTCAAAATACTCTGGATATGCTTCGCTGTAGCAAGTACAATTTAGAATAATTGATAAAATCAAAGATTTTAAAAACTCTTGTTCGTTTTGGTTTGAAATGGATGAAATATAAGAATCGATACTAGAAGGACGAGCCTGAATAATTTTTTGTAGCCAGTTCTCAATTGGGTGCTGATCTTGATTTGAAAGATGATTACAATCTTTTAAACGAGTTTCTGCAAGACAGTGTTTAAGGCTTGCATCTTTATGATTAAAAGCACCTCTGAACATCGGCAAAATCTTTTCTGCAATCTCCAAAAACTGCGCCCCAGTTGGATAAACCCCACATTCCACCGACGCCCCCGCACCAAGAATTACTAATCTGCTCAGTTCTTTATTTTCACTCATCAATCAACCCCGCGGTGGAAAAACATCTTTCCCATAAGAATTTTTCTCTCTGATTTTTCCATCTTTTCCGTGAATGATCACTTCTGATTTTTGCTTAATTGCAATTTTTATTGCCTGCGCGATGGCTTCTCTTTGATTGTCAAAAGTTTTAGTCACACGATCAGAGTTTGATTTTTTTACAGCCCATTCGCCATTTACAGGCACAACATGCTGCGAGGTTGCAGCTTTCACATATTTTTTTACGACTTCAGAACCTTTTGAAGATCTAAGCAAAGTAGCTTCCATTTTTTACTTACCGTTAATTATCAAAGTTTTTATTTCTTCTTCAGAACATTGCGCTTCTTCTAAAAAAGCAATTAATTCATTTCTGCTTTCAAAGGAAATTTCAGCAAATCCTAAGCCATCTTCGATTTGAGCAATTTTTGAATCTCCATCAGATTTATCTGCTTCGTTAATCAAACGATTATAATAAATCAACAACTCAACTTCAGGATGATTTTTTGCAATCCACAAAGCAACTTTTCTGGCACCAAAGTGAGTTTCGAAAATCTAGATTCTGGTATCTTGCGATCTCTTTTGTGAAAAGCCCTGAAGCACTGATTTAAACTGTAGGGTAAAATCAAACACACTAAAGGAATATTTCCAAACCTTCTAACATTTCTAATCTTTGTTTCAGCGCCGTTTTCTGTTGCTAATGTTGAATCAAAAACAATCCCCGAAATTTCTGAATTTTGATTGTTTTCAATTGGGCAAAACTTTCAATAAATTCTGTTTTACCAGAAGCACTTCCGCCGCACATCAGAATCGCTTTTTTACCTTTAACTTTTTTTAATTCTTGATCGAACTTTTTGTTAGCGATCTTAGCGGATTCGAGATGGAAACTATCGGCATTTTCGGGAGAAAATCCTGGCAAAAATTCTTTTTCTTCGTCAATAGAAATGACCTTGTACATCTAACAATGAGTAGTGATTTTAGAAAATGAAGAATGGAGCGGGTGAAGGGAATCGAACCCTCACGGCCAGCTTGGAAGGCTGGAACTCTACCGTTGAGCTACACCCGCATAATTTTCATACAATCAACATCTTTGTAGAAATGGTGGACAGGGCAGGATTTGAACCTGCGAACGCTTACGCGGACAGATTTACAGTCTGTTGCCATTGACCACTCGGCCACCTGTCCTTTTATTAAATTAAAGACTGCGCTTTTAATTCAGAGTTGTTTCGAATCAAAGATCGAAAGCGGTTTTGTTTTTTCAATAAATTTTATTTTGGAAAATAAAAAGAGCGCGGT
Organism: Rickettsiales bacterium UBA2645; assembly: GCA_002359655.1. Taxonomy (GTDB): domain Bacteria; phylum Pseudomonadota; class Alphaproteobacteria; order Rickettsiales; family UBA1997; genus UBA2645. The sequence goes on from DENL01000035.1 coordinate 14,789, forward strand.
TTTGTAAAGTGATGCATTTTGAAAGTCAATTAGAGCAAACTTTACAGCTGTGATTTTTTTTCAAAACTACTTTGCGGAAATCGTTTTTTAGAAAATCAAAAATCAAAATTTTGCCGACTAAATCAGAGCCGATTCCTAAAATTTCTTTTATTGTTGTGGTTGCTTGAAGAGCGCCAATTGTGCCAGCGACTGATCCTAAGATTCCTTTTTCGGAAAGTGGCAAAGAGAAATTTTCGTCAACTATATTTGGATTAAAACAGGCGTAGCATGGGTTATTTTTTTCAAAAGATTTGAAGACTGAAACTTGTCCTAAAAATCCTTTCACTGCGGCAAAAATTAGTGGTTTTTTTTGTTCATGGCAAATTTCGTTGATGATAAAACGAGTCGGGAAATTATCGGTAGCGTCTAAAATAAAATCGTAATTAGAGCTTATTTTTCTGAGCATTTCACGATTCGCTCTTTCTGGAAAAATTTCTAAATTAGTATCAGAATTTAGAGCGGAAATTTTTTCTTTAGCGCTTAAAACTTTTTTTTGGCCTAAATTTTTTTCGTTGTGAATCACTTGACGCTGTAGGTTTGAAAGCTCAACAATATCATCGTCAATCACGCCAATATTTCCAACTCCAGCGGCAGCCAAATAAAGTAAAACTGGCGATCCCAGACCGCCAGCACCAATTACCAAAACTTTTGCACGCAGTAATTTTTCTTGGCCCAATTCTTTAATTTCAGGCAATATTGTATTACGCAAATAACGCTGTTTTTGGTTTTCGTTTAGCAGCATAAATAATCTGAGTTTATTAAAATTACAGCGCACCGCTTTTCTCACTTTGTTCGAAGACGATGTGCTGCCGGGGCGGAGGCATAGTCTTGCCCGCTTAAGGCTAAGATCAATAGTTTAGGTCGATTTTTTTACGCCTTAAGCCCAGTCGATCCAAAGCCGCTAGAACCACGCACAGTTTCATCTAAATTTTCTACTTCTAAGATTTCGGCCTGCTCATGTTTGGCAATCACAATTTGCGCAATTCGCATGCCGCGAGTAATCGTAAAATCAACTTTTGAATGATTAATTAAAATTACACAAACTTCGCCGCGATAGTCAGAATCAATGGTTCCTGGAGAATTTAAAACTGTAATACCGTTTTTCAGTGCAAGTCCTGATCTTGGTCGCACTTGTGCCTCAAAGCCTTTTTCTAGTGCGATTGCAATGCCGGTTTTGACTAATTTTATTTCGCCAGATTTTATAACAATTTCTTCGTCAATTGCAGCAAGCAAATCCATTCCGGCACTTCCTTGAGTTTCATATTTTGGTAAAGCTAAATCTTTAGCGTTTTCAAGTTTTTTTATTTTCAAGATCGTCATTTGAAGGAGAATTTATTTAATAATTTCGTGGTTGATAAATTTGCTTACGCGCCTAAAAAACGCGACTCTTTTTTTCTTAAGAAAATATCTTTTCCAAAACGCATGTCAGAAAAATCACAAGAATTAAAAAATGAAAGTCGTCGCAAACTTCTTACAACTACAGCTTACACAGCAGCTGGAATTGGTGCCGCTTGCGCTATTTTACCTTTCGTTGATAGCATGAATCCTTCAGGCGATGTTGCAGCTCTTGCTTCGGTCGAAGTTGACATTTCGCCAATTAAAGTTGGCGAAGAAAGAAAAGTTATGTGGCGCGGCAAACCAGTTTCAATCAGAAGACGCTCAAAAGAAGAAATTGAAGAAGCTGCCAAGGTCAATTTAGCAGAGCTGCGCGATCCACAAAAAGATTCTGATCGTGTTAAAGCCGGCAAAGAAGAATGGTTGGTAACAATTGAAATTTGCACACATTTGGGCTGCATCCCAATTATGGGACAAGGTGATTACAAAGGTTGGTTTTGCCCTTGTCATGGTTCTCAGTACGATACTTCTGCGCGCATCAGAAAAGGCCCAGCGCCAAAGAATCTAGAAATTCCTCCTTACGAATTTGTTTCGGATAACAAAATTAAAATCGGCTAAACATGTCTAATCGCATTCAAAACGATTTCGAAAAATCAATTACTGAAAAATCAAAAGTCGCCAAATGGATCAATGATCGTTTGCCAATTATTGATACGCTTGAGGATACTCTTTTTAAACATCCTTATCCAAAAAATTTAAGCTATTGGTGGAACTTCGGATCAATTGCTGGTATTGCTTTGGTAGTGCAAATTTTGAGCGGACTTTTCTTGTCAATGCACTATGTTGCCAACACCGAATTTGCCTTCAATTCAGTTGAACATATAATGCGCGATGTGCGTTATGGCTGGCTGATTCGCTATATTCACGCCGTTGGTGCTTCGATGTTTTTTGTAGCACTTTACGCGCATATTACTCGTGGCCTTTATTATGGCTCTTATAAATCACCGCGCGAACTTTTATGGTGGGTTGGAGTGATAATCTTTTTACTGACTATGGCCACAGCCTTTATGGGATACGTCTTGCCTTGGGGACAAATGAGTTTTTGGGGTGCAACTGTAATTACCAATTTATTTTCAGCTTTGCCAATTGTTGGAAAATCAATCGTAACTTGGCTGTGGGGCGGTTATTCTGTCGATAATCCAACACTTAATCGCTTTTTCTCGCTGCACTTTTTAATGCCGTTTTTAATTGTTGGCATTGTTTTACTGCACCTTGTTGCTCTTCACACAGTTGGTTCTAACAATCCTACCGGCGTTGAAATTAAAACTAAAAATGACTCGATTCCTTTCCATCCTTATTTCACCATCAAAGATATGGTGGGGTTTGTGTTATTCTTTTTGATTTTTGGCTATTTCTTATTTTTCTATCCAAATGCTCTTGGTCACCCAGACAACTATATTCCAGCAAATCCAATGGTAACGCCAGCTCACATCGTTCCTGAGTGGTACTTTTTACCTTTCTACGCAATTCTGCGAGCCGTTCCAGATAAGCTTGGCGGTGTTTTGATGATGTTTGGTGCGATTGCTATGTTATTTGCCCTACCCTTTTTGGATCGCAGTAAAGTCAGATCTGGAGCTTATCGCCCGCTTTTTCAAAAATTCTTTTTTGTTTTCATCATCAACTTTGCTTTTTTAGGTTGGTTAGGAAAATCCCCAGCAGAAGGCTGGTATATCTGGGCTTCTCGCTTTGCCACCTTTTATTACTACGCTTACTTTTTAATAATTTTACCAAATTTGCCAAAGTTTGAAAAAACTCTTCCCCTTCCAGAGTCAATTGCAGAGGATTTTAAGAATAAACATAACCATTAATTAAAATAAAAAATTTATGAGTATCGATTCGCAAAAGCTTTACGATTTGTTAAAAGAAATCCCACAAGGAAAAGTCACAACTTACAAAGAGCTTGCAAAAAAATTAAAAACCAAAGGCTATCGAGCTATTGGTCAAATTGTTGGCGCCAATCCAAATGCGCCGCAAGTTCCTTGTCATCGTGTAGTTAGAAGTGATGGCGGGCTTGGTGGATATGCTTTTGGCCTTAAAAAGAAAATCGAAATCTTGACCAAAGAAGGCATTAAAATTATTGATGAAAAAGTCGTCGACTTCGCAAAAAAGTTACACAAATTTTAGAAAGAAAAATAAACAAAATGAAAAAGCTTTTTTTAATTCTTGCTTTAATTCCAACTCTAGCTTTTGCCAATGAAGCCCACGATAACGATCCGCTAGCGACCTCATCACTTCACCCAAAACAAATGAAATGGGAATTTGACGGATTTTTTGGACGCTTTGATCGTGCTTCTGCACAGCGCGGCTACCAAGTTTATAAAGAAGTTTGTTCAGCCTGTCATAGCTTAAAACTAGTTGCTTATCGCAATTTGACTGAGCTTGGATTTTCTGAAGAAGAAGTAAAACAACTTGCTTCTGAAGCCTCTGTAACTGATGGCCCAAACGAAGAAGGTGAAATGTTTGAACGTCCAGGACTTCCTTCTGATCACTTTGTTGGTCCATATGCTAATGAACAAGCAGCTCGTGCAGCAAATGGTGGCGCACTTCCACCTGATTTATCTTTAATTGTTAAAGCTCGTCATGATGGTGCGAATTATGTTTATTCGCTGATCACCGGCTTCATTGACGCGCCAGACGATTTCCACATGAATGAAGGAAAATACTACAACCCTTACTTTGAAGGCCGCCAAATCTCGATGCCAGCTCCTTTGACAGACGATGGACAAGTCACTTATACTGACGGCACTATCGCCACTAAAGAACAAATGGTAATTGATGTAGTAAATTTTTTACAATTCGCCGCCGAACCTGAAACCGAAAGCCGCAAAAAAATGGGCATCAGAACCATGATCTTCCTTGGCATTTTATTTATAATTTTAATCGCTGCTAAAAAAGCGGTTTGGAAAAAACTCGACTAAAAATGACATTTCAATTCAGCGCCGAAAACCAAAAAAAAGTTAGCGAAATTCTAGCTAAATATCCCACCAATAGACAGAAATCTGCAGTTATGCCTTTGCTTGATTTGGCTCAAAGACAAAACCAAAACTGGATTTCAAAAGACGTAATTGCGACAATCGCCAGCACTTTAAAGATGCCAGAAATTAAAGTTTATGAAGTGGCCAGTTTTTACACGATGTATAACCTAAAACCAGTTGGCAAATATCTTCTACAATTCTGCAAAACCACACCCTGCATGTTACGCGGTATCGATAAAATCATCAAAGATTGTGAAGAAAAACTAGGCATTGAAATGGACGAAACCACTTTAGATGGCACATTCACCCTAAAAGAAGTTGAGTGCTTAGGAGCTTGCGTCAACGCTCCAGTTGTACAAATTAATGATGATTTCGCTGAAGATTTAACTAGCGAAAACTTCTTAAAAATTATTGAAGATCTAAAGGCTGGTAAAGAATTTAAGGTCGGCTCACAAATTGGCAGACAGTGCTCTGCTGCTCAAAATCAGTAAAATGAGTCAAGCAAAAAAACATTACCGCGTTGTTGATGTGTCAATGTTTTTTCTGATTGTTTTTGTTGCAACGCTTACGGCACTTTTTGTTATTCAATACTGCAATCTTTTTGATAATTTTGGCTTGATGGCCAAACAAAGATTACTGACAAATCCGTCAGTCACTTTTTTTATCACACCAGTTTTTTTCTGGGTTTCAGCTTATCTGTGCAGAGTTTACTCTCCCAAAGCTTCTGGCAATTATTTATACTATGCTTTAAACGAATTAAAAAAAGATCCCAATAATTTTGACAAAGTTTCAACCTTCTTAAATATTCGACTAGTGATGGTCAAAGCCGTTAGTTCTTTGATTGCCAGTTTTAGCGGCGGAGCCTTGGGAAAAGAAGGGCCGTCGGTTCATATGTCTGCTGGAATTCTTGCCAGCCTTGCCAATCGCTATGAAAAACTACTACCGAAAATAAATTTAGAAACTTGGGTTATGGCTGGCACTGCTTCAGGCTTGGCAATTGCTTTCAATGCGCCAATTGCTGGCATTATTTTTATAATCGAAAAACTCTCTAAAGCCAAATTTAAAAATTTTAAAAGTAACTTAACTTGGACAATTATTCTTGTCTCAATAATCACAATAATTTTTCACAAGCCTCAGCCATTATTTAACTTCCACAACCTTATTTTTAGAGTTAAAAGCGAATCTGCTGCACTGATTTTTCTTGCGGTAAGCTGCGGATTTTTTGCCTTCATTTTTCAATCAGCCAACAATTATTTTTATACAAAAATCTCGAATATTCGATCAAATTGGTGGCATGTTATACCAGTATTTGCGGGCTTTATGGTTGCTGGCATCAATTTTTATTGTGGTATTTATTCTTTTAGCGGCGGCATTTATACATCTCAGCAAGCCTTGCTAAGCGCAACTCCAATTCTTTCTTATGCAGAAGTTATTGGCAGAATTTTTAACACTATCATCACTTTTGTATCAGGCTGTGCTGGCGGATTGATTGCACCTTCAATGGCAGTTGGAACTGGAATTGGCTCGATTTTCAGCGCCGTAATGCCAAACGCTGATATTGGAGTTTTTTTATTGATAGGCATGACTGCATTTTTAAGTGCAGTGCTTGGAGAGCCAATTACCGCGGCAGTAGTTATATTTGAAACTACTGGGCAGAATATTGAGAATCTGCCTTTTTTAGTTAGTGCGGCGATTATTTCTTCTGCGACCTTTAAGAGTATTGGAAAGTTGAATATCAAGAGAAAGTCGAAACTCGAGTCTCAAATCGTTGTCTCTAAAAGCTAAACTTGAATTAATTTCGAGACTGGAAAGATATTACGACTTGAATAGTAGTTGGTTGGGACGGAAGGATTCGAACCTACGCATGACGGGATCAAAACCCGTTGCCTTACCACTTGGCTACGTCCCAATGATAAAAAAATATGATGTAAATCTAGGCGGGAGGGGTAAAAAAGAGGGCGGATTTCTAAAAGCGTTTTTCGCGTAAGTCAAATAATTTCCCTTATTATTTAATTGACAGCTTCTGCCATACAGAATATATTTTCAGGCAATTTCAAGATCATCAATCTCCTCTTAACATAAGCAAATCAAGCAATGACACAGTTAGAAGAAATCATGCAATTATCAGATCAGATCACTAAAAATTCTGATCAATTAGTTTTGAAAATGTCCGAACTCAGCTTAATCGCCTCTCACGGTGGTGGAGTTGATTTATTTATTTTTGGCTTAACAGCTTTTGTACTAACTTGCTTTGTTGGTTATTTCGTAGTTTGGAAAGTTACTCCCGCTCTTCACACACCTTTGATGGCTGTAACTAACGCTATTTCTGGCGTTATTGTAGTTGGCGCAATCATTGCACTTGGTTCAACACAAAGCTTTTCTTTAGTTTCGGTTTTAAGTTTTGTCGCCATCGTTATTGCCTCAATCAATATTTTTGGCGGATTTTTCGTAACTTGGCGCATGTTACAAATGTTTAAAAAATAATCTTGTGACTAGGAAAATAAAAAATCCTCGCGACGAATTTCGCTGCTCTTGGGGCAAAATTCTGATAATTTTTGCTAGCTTATCTTTTTTTTTACGCACATTTTTTTTCGTTAAACAAAGAGCAGAAATCGACTTTTCAATTCTTTCTTTATTGGAAGCTTATGCAATTGGATTTTTTTTCGATATACTCGCTCTTGCCTACATAGCTCTTCTTCCGCTGACTTATTATACTTTTGCTCCAAGCAAGTTTTTCAACTCTAAAAAACACCAAACCGCCAATTGTATTTTTTATTTTATTTTTCTCTTCGTAATTATTTTCTCAGTTTTTTCGGAAATTACTTTCTGGGATGAATTCCAAACCCGCTTTAATTTCATTGCCGTTGATTACTTAATCTACACAACAGAAGTAATTGCCAACATCATCGAGTCTTATCCGATGGCATTGTTGCTCAGCTTAATTACAATAATTTCTGGCACGATTTTCTTTTTCACTTACAAAAAAATTGTTGTTGCTAAACAAGAAAATTTTTTCTGCCGCCTGAAAAAATTCGTGATTTACGCAGCTGCTTTAGCAATCGCATTTTTTGCAGTTGATAGTTCAAAAGTTACAAGAATTTCAGCAAATAATTATGTTAACGAAATCGCTGCAAACGGTATTTATCAACTCTTCTCAGCATATCGTAACAACCAGATTGATTACGACACTCTTTACGCCAGCGAAGATTTAGAAGCTGCAACCAAAAATCTACGTAACTTAATTTCCAAGCAAGAGCCGCGTTCAAAATTTTTAAATGAAGACGATATTGCACGCTTAGTTCCTCAGTCAAAAGCTGGTACAGAAAAAAAATATAATATTATTTTTGTTTCAATTGAGAGCTTGAGTGCTGATTTTATGAAGACATTTGGTAACGCAGAAAATATCACGCCAAATCTTGATGCTTTAGCAAAACAAGGATTACTTTTTACCCATTTGAAAGCGACTGGAACACGCACAGTTCGAGGGCTTGAAGCTTTATCTCTGTCAATTCCTCCAACTCCAGGAAATTCAATTATACGCCGTCCAAATAACGAAAATCTTTTTAACATTTCCAGCCCGCTTATTTATCGCGGTTACGATGCAAAATTCCTCTACGGTGGCGATGGATATTTCGATAATATGAATTACTTCTTCGGCAATAACGGCTTTGAAATTGTCGATCGTGCAAAATTTTCTGAAGACGAAATAACATTCTCCAACGCTTGGGGCGTTGCTGATGAAGACTTATTCAACAAGGCCATAAAAGAAGCTGATAAATCTTTCGCAGCACATACGCCTTTCTTGAACTTTATCATGACCACTTCCAACCATCGTCCTTTTACGTATCCCGATGGAAAAATTGATATTGATTCCAAAACAGGTCGCAATGGCGCAGTGAAATATACCGACTATGCAATTGGAAAATTAATCGAAGAAGCCAAGAAAAAACCATGGTTTGATAAGACAATTTTTGTTTTCGTTGCTGATCATTGCGCTGGCTCTGCAGGCAATACTGATGTGCCTTTGTGGCGCTATCAAATTCCAGCAATTTTTTACGCACCAAAAATTATCAAGCCGCAAATCTTTACAAAAAATGTTAGCCAAATTGATTTGGCCCCAACTTTGATGGGCATTTTAAATTTATCTTACAAATCTAAATTTTTTGGCACTGATGTTTTAAATAATCACAAAACCATCAATCAGCATTCTTTTGTCAGCACTTACTCTGATGTTGGCTATTTCAAAGGTGATAAGCTCTATTTATTAAAACCAAAAAAAGAAAAAAAAGTTTTTGATGTCACAATCAAAGGCTATGGCTGGAAATCTTCGCAAGAAACCGTCACCAAAGATTATGACGAAAAAGAAATGAGCGAAGCAATCGCTTATTATCAAGTTGCAAGCCATCTATTTAAAAACGAAAAACTCAAAAATTTCTCTTCCACTACAGCAAATCAATAGCTCTGAATTAGGTGATAAATTTTTTTGGTGATACTTTGATTTCGGTTTTGATATGCTGCTTTTTTCCACTTTTACTCGCACAAGTTTATTTTAAATTTCCAGATTTATGACAGTTCAAAAAATTACAAAAAAATTAACACTCGGTGCCCTTCCCGCTTCTAAAAAAATTTATGTGCCAAGCCAAAGATTTTCTGATGTAAGAGTTGCAATGCGCGAAATTAAATTGTCAGAAAAATCAGAAAATAAATCTTTTGTGGTTTACGATCCTTCTGGCGTTTACTCTGATCAAGATTTTATCGACAAGATTGATTTGAATGAAGGCCTGCCAAAGCTACGCCAGCAATGGATTATTGAGCGCGGCGATGTTGAGGAATATCAGGGCAGAATTGTAAAACCTGAAGATAATGGCATTACTGCCGCAGGCGTAAAACCTTCAGCTCCTGAATTTGATTTATCCAACTTCAAACCACTGCGCGCCAAATCTGGCAAAAAACCAACACAAATGGCTTACGCCCGCTCTGGTATTATCACCAAAGAAATGGAATATGTTTCGATTCGCGAAAATATGACACGCGAAAAACTAGCCGCCACGGCAAAAATTACCGGCGAAACTTTCGGCGCTAAAATTCCAAAATTTATTACACCAGAATTTGTGCGTGATGAAATCGCTTGTGGAAGAGCTATTATTCCAAACAACATCAACCACCCAGAGTCTGAACCGATGATCATCGGACGCAATTTCTTGGTCAAAATTAATGCCAATATTGGCAACTCAGCAATCTTTTCTGGCGTTGAAGATGAAGTCGAAAAAATGATTTGGGCCACACGTTTTGGTGCCGACACTTTGATGGATTTATCAACTGGACGCAACATTCACAATATTCGCGAATGGATTATCCGCAATTGTCCGGTGCCGGTTGGCACGGTTCCAATTTACCAGGCGCTAGAAAAAGTTGGTGGCGTTGCCGAAGATTTAACTTGGGAAATTTTCCGCGACACTCTGATTGAACAAGCCGAGCAAGGTGTTGATTACTTCACCATTCACGCCGGCGTGCGTTTGCAATATGTGCCGCTAACTGCAAATCGCGTGACAGGAATTGTGTCGCGCGGCGGCTCAATCATGGCCAAATGGTGCTTGTCGCATCATCAAGAAAATTTCCTCTACACACATTTTGAAGAAATTTGTCACATCATGAATCGCTACGATGTCGCCTTTTCGCTAGGCGACGGCCTGCGTCCGGGATCAATTGCTGATGCCAATGACGAAGCACAACTTGGCGAATTAAAAACTTTAGGCGAGTTAACCCAAATCGCTTGGAAGCACGATTGCCAAGTGATGATCGAAGGTCCAGGACATGTGCCGATGCATTTGATCAAAGAAAATATGGAGAAACAATTAGAGTGGTGCCACGAAGCTCCTTTCTACACTTTAGGGCCCTTAACCACCGATATTGCTCCTGGTTACGATCACATTACAAGTGCAATTGGTGCCGCAATGATCGGCTGGTTTGGCACGGCAATGCTTTGTTATGTAACTCCAAAAGAACATTTGGGATTGCCAAATAAAGAAGATGTCAGAACTGGTGTTATCACTTATAAACTAGCCGCACACGCCGCTGACCTTGCCAAAGGCAACGCCGCAGCCCGCGCTCACGACGACGAACTTTCCAAAGCACGCTTCGAATTCCGCTGGGAAGACCAATTCAACTTGGCGCTTGACCCCGAATTAGCCAGATCCTACCACGACGAAACCTTGCCAGCAGAAGGCGCCAAAGTCGCCCACTTCTGCTCGATGTGCGGCCCAAAATTCTGCTCAATGAAAATCACCCAAGATGTCCGTGACTACGCCAAAGCCGAAGAAGCCAAAAAAGGAATGGCAGAAATGAGTGAAAAATTTAAGGAGTTGGGTGGAGAGGTTTATTTGAAGAAGTGGTAAATTATCTGCTAGTTAAAGTTATAAAATACTACTTTAGCATATTAGGATTTGCTAAAACCAACTGACCTCCTAAATAAACCCCTATCTAAGCAGTCAGCTTAGACTGAATTTACATCACAAAAAAACTAAAATATGTCCATAAACTCATTACTATCTCTCATAGAAATCATCAAAAGTATCCTATCTCTAAAAGATAAAAGAGAAGCCTGTCTCAGAAATTGGATTAGGTTCTTAGATCAGAAATTTTCAAAAGATGATTTTCTTCGACTTAAATCGAAAACAGAAAAACTTTACCCTAAATATTTTGGCAGCAAAAAAATTAGGAAGCGTCTAGAAAAAGTCATGTGGTCAGATTTAAATACGGATAATGGTAAGAACCCTAATCATATCCCACTTGAAGAGCTTATATCAGCAATGGGTAACTTTCTAAAAAAGAACTCAGACGAAATATCTGATATGCTTCACAAACCAGAACAAATAGACTGGTCTAAACACTTCAGCTTTTTCCCGAATTCTTAAAAACTTCACGACACAAATTTCAGTAAATAATTCCGAAGTTTCTCTAAAATCATAACCCACTCAAAATACCATGACCCACCACAACATGTATTTGATCTACATCGATGAATCTTACGACGAGACGCACTTTGTTTATTCGGCGATGTTTATTAATGCCTTTAAATGGAACTTTTATTTCAACCATCTTTTGAACTGGAGAAGAGATTGGTTTGAGAAATATCAAATTGATCTTGATACCGAGATACATGCCACCGATTTAGCTGCTGGACGCGGCCAACCTCATCACAACAGAAACAAAGAATTTAGGGCAAATTTATTTTGCGAAGCAATCGCGCGAATTGAAGCGATGGAAGATATCAAAGTCATTAATGCCGTAACATCAAATAAGAAAAAACACTTACAGCTTTTCGAATACATGTTGAATCGCATCAATAAAACACTTGATGCAACCAATTCTTTTGGGGTTTTAATTTGCGATGAGGGCAACGAAAATCAGCTTACTTCGATTGTAAGAAAGATGAAAAAAGAAAATCATATTCCGGATAGTTTGGAAATTTTTGGCTTAAGCGGCACCAAAAGAAATGTGCCATTAGAGCGAATAATTGAGGATCCTTTATTCAAAACATCTAAGTCATCTTATTTTATTCAACTGTCCGACTTGTTAGCTTTTTCACTTCTAAGAAACGAGAAGCCTGTAAGCTCAACTTCAGAATTAGTTAGAAAATCTTTTAATCAGCTTGATAAAGCATTGGTGAAAAATGCCTTTGCTCGAGATCCAAAGAAAAAAGGAATCATCAGAACATAAAAAAGCAGGTGTCGTTCAACCCAGCCTTGGGAAGCGAACCATCTGCACTAAGCATGATTAAAATTTTAATATAAAATTCAAACAGAAATTTAATTTCATAAAAATTAAGCAACACCGACTCTAAAAAAACCCATACAATTTTACATAAAAGATCAGCTAACTTTTCTAAAAAAAATCCAGAATAAAAAATTAATTTGCATTCTAGCGCGAATTCACTTCGCGCGGAGGCTCCAAACAAACTCCCCCTAAATTTTCCCACGGAAAATTTACTAAGTTGACAGTTAGTTCTCCGCCCCTATTTTCCGCGCTCCTTATTTTACAAGCTCTAGCTGCTCTTCGCGCTTTGAATCGCTATTCTCAAAACTAAAAATAAATAAAATGACAGACTTCAGAAACGTTGCCATTATTGCTCACGTTGACCATGGCAAAACTACATTGATCGATGCGATGTTGCATCAAAGCGGTACTTTTCGTGCTAACCAGCAAGTCGAAAATCGCGTGATGGATTCTAATGATTTGGAAAAAGAACGCGGCATTACCATTCTTGCAAAATGTACCTCGATTGTTTGGCAAGACCACAAAATCAACGTTATCGATACTCCCGGACACGCTGATTTTGGCGGTGAAGTTGAACGCGTTTTATCGATGGCTGATTCTGCGCTTCTTTTGGTTGACTCTGCTGAAGGTGTGATGCCACAAACTAAATTCGTACTTTCAAAAGCTTTGGCTCTTGGTCTTCGTCCAATCGTGATCATCAATAAAATCGATCGCTCTGACGCTCGCCCTGATGAAGTTTTAAATGAAATTTTCGATCTTTTTGTTTCACTAAATGCCACCGAACAACAACTAGATTTTCCAGTTTTATATGCGGTAGGCCGCGATGGCTGGTGTGTTGCAGATATGGACAAAGATGAAAGAAAAGATTTGTCTCCACTTTTCAACTTGATTTTGAAACATGTCACTCCACCAAAATTTGATTTGGACGCACCATTTTCAATGCTTGCCACACTTCTAAGCCACAGCCCATATTTTGGCCGCATGTTGACTGGCCGCATTTACACTGGTCGCGCCAAAGGTTTAATGAGTTTGAAAGCCTTGAACTTAAAAGGTGAATTGGTTGAGCAAGGTCGCTTGACGAAACTTCACGTTTTTCGCGGTGTTGAAAAAGTTCCGGTTGAAGAAGCTCAAGCTGGTGACATCGTTATCATCGCTGGTTTGGAAAAAGCTTCTGTATCGGACACGCTTTGCGATCCACAAGTTTCAACTCCGATCAAATCAACTCCGATTGATCCGCCTACAATGGCTATCACCATCAGTGTTAATGATTCACCTCTTGCTGGCCTAGAAGGAAGCAAAGTTACTTCACGCGTAATTCGCGATCGTTTATTTGCCGAAGCTGAAACTAATGTTGCAATACGCGTTAAAGAAACTGACGGCAAAGACGCCTTTGAAGTTGGCGGTCGTGGTGAATTACAACTTGGTGTGTTGATCGAAAATATGCGTCGTGAAGGCTTTGAGCTTTCAGTTTCGAGACCTCGCGTTCTTTTCAAAAAAGATGCAGACGGAAATGTTCTAGAACCAATCGAAGAAGTTGTAGTTGATGTTGATGACGCTTTCTGCGGCGTTGTTGTTGAAAAAATTTCTTCACGCAAAGGCGAAATGATTGAAATGCGCCCATCTTCAGGTGGCAAAACTCGTATTGTTTTCTACGTTCCTTCGCGCGGATTGATCGGCTATCAAAGTGAGTTCTTGACCGATACCAAGGGCTCTGGCGTTTTGAACAGAATTTTTCACAATTACGTTCCTTACAAAGGCGAAATGACCACCAAGAAAAATGGTGCACTGATTTCAACTGATGCGGGCGAAGCTGTAGCATTCGCAATTTGGAATCTACAAGATCGCGGCGTAATGTTCATAAAGCCGCAACAAAAAGTTTATGCTGGAATGGTGGTTGGTGAAAACTCAAAACAAGGCGATTTAGAAATTAACGTCTTGAAAGGAAAACAACTTTCAAACGTTCGTGCATCAGGAACTGACGAAGCAATTCGTTTAATCCCACCTCGCGAACTTACTCTTGAAGACATGATAACTTATGTTGGCGACGATGAGTTAGTTGAAGTTACACCAAAATCACTTCGTCTGCGTAAAAAATTCTTGGATTCTAACGATCGCAAAAGACTTGGCCGCAGCAAAGAAGCTAAGTTTGATTTTGTACAAGAAGAATAGTTTTATGCGCCCTTCAAAAAGAAAGTTCGACCAAATTCGTGAAGTTACTATCACTCCTAATGTCAATAAACATGCGGAAGGATCGTGCTTAATAAAATTTGGTGACACTCATGTTATTTGCACCGCCTCAATTGAGGAAAAAGTTCCACCATTCTTAAGAAATAAAGGCACAGGCTGGGTGACCGCTGAATACAACATGTTGGCACGCTCAACTCATAGCAGAATGAATAGCGACCCGATGAAACCAAATGGTCGCTCTATTGAAATTAAACGCCTTATTGGTCGTGCTTTGCGCTCTGCAATAGATACTAGAATTTTAGGTGAACGCCAAATTATAATTGACTGCGATGTTATTCAAGCTGACGGCGGTACGCGCTGCGCTGCGATTACTGGCGGCTATGTTGCTTTAGCTTTGGCTGTAAATAAATTAGTGAATCAAAGAGTTCTGCGTGAAAATCCTTTAACTGGCGAGGTTTGCGCGGTTTCTTGTGGAATCTATAACGGCGAAGTCGTGGCAGATTTAGATTACTTAGAGGACAGTAAATGTGAAACTGACAGTAATTTTGTCTTGAATAAAAATTTTGATTTAATCGAAATCCAAGGCACTGCAGAAGTTGGTTCTATGAGCTTCTTGCAACTTTCAAAAATGTATGATCTAGCCAAAAAAGCTGCTGTAGAAATTTTTGGAATTCAGAAAAAAGCCATTCAAAATTAGTGATAAACTTCCTTACGATGCGCAACTTTAACCACATGGATGATTAACCTCTGGCCATCTTTGCTGCATAAAAGTCGATAATCTCCAACGCGAAATTTATAAAGGTCGGATAATTCTCCGACTAATCCAACTAGATATTTATCGGGATTAGTTAGAAGTTTTTCTTCGATTGCCTTGTCGATTCTTTTTCTGATTTCTGGTGTGAGTTTTGAAAAATCTTTATCGGCTCTTTTGGTGAATTGAACTTGCCACATTATAATTACTTAGAGTTTGTATTTTTTTTTGATTTGAGAGTAAGGAATGGCTTTTTCTCCCGAATTTTTAAACTCTTCGTAAAGCTTCTTGGCTTCGTGATAATCTTTAATATCTTGCAGCTTTTCGGCTAAATATTTTTCTAAAGCTTTTTTGATAAAATAACTTTTAGATCTTTCTTCGGATTCACAAATCTTGGTAAGATCTTTGTCCAGACTTGCTGGAATTTGTGCAGAAATTGTAACAAGTTGGTTTTGCATAAAGTTAAATAAAATTTATGTTTGAATAAATCTTAAATATTGTTAATAGGTTTTAATAGTAAATAAATTTTTTAATTGTGACTGAAATAATCAAAAAAAATCTCACATATTTTACCAAAGAAGAACTTCTTGCTGAGCTTATAAATCTTGGTGAAAAGCCATTTCGCGCTAAACAGATTTGGAATTGGATTTATGCACGCGGCACTTTTGATTTTGATTTGATGACCAATATTTCCAAAGAGACGCGCGAAATTTTAAAGAAAAATTTCACCATTGAACTTCCGCAAGTTTCAAAAGATTTAATATCATTTGACGGCACAAGAAAATATTTGGTGAAGTTTCATGATGGCCGCGAAGTTGAGGCGGTTTATATTCCAGAAGAAACTCGCGGTACTCTCTGTATCTCATCTCAGGTTGGTTGCACTTTAGCTTGTAAATTCTGTCACACTGGTACGCAAACTTGGGTCCGTAATTTAGAATTTCATGAAATTGTAGCGCAAGTTTTGATCGCCAAAAATTTGATTGCGGATTGGGACAAAAATAGTCGCCGCCTCACCAACATAGTTTTTATGGGCATGGGCGAACCTTTTTTCAATTACGAAAATGTTGCCAAAGCAGTGAAAATTTTAAATGATATTGAAGGCTTGGATATTTCAGCGCGCAAAACAACTATTTCGACTTCTGGCTTGGTTCCTGAAATTTTGCGCTGCGCCAATGAACTTAAAACTAATTTAGCAATTTCGCTTCATGCCACAAATGACAAGCTTCGAACCGATATTATGGCAATCAATAAAAAATATCCGTTAAAAGATTTGATGACTGCCTGTCAGACTTATAACAAACTAAATCCGAACCAAAAAATCACTTTTGAATATGTCATGCTGCGCGGCGTTAATGATAAAGAAGAGCATGCCCGCGAGCTGATTCAGCTAGTTAAGAAATTTAATTTAAGCGCTAAAATAAATATAATTCCCTTCAACCCTTGGCTGGGTTGTGAATACACAAACTCAGAACAACAAAAAATTTCTGATTTTCAAAAAATTTTAAAAGATGCTGGATTAGTTGCACCAATCCGCAAAACGCGGGGCGAAGATGTAATGGCAGCTTGCGGGCAGTTGAAATCAGATTCAGAACGCGAGAAGAAATCTCGAGTGCTGTAATAAAAAAGCTGATGAATCGATTAAAAAGATTCATCAGCTTTTATTATTAAACCGATACTTAGCTTCTGGTTATTTTACTACTCCATTTTTTCCCTAGATAGTCTTCTATAGATTGTCTTTCTTCGGTTGTTAGAGCTCTAACAAAAATAATAAGCTCTCCAATCTTTCCATTATAGGATTTTCCTATCTTGAGGGTGGAGATATTTTTTAGATTGTTAGTATCTGCACTTGATGCTGTAAGCATACCATTAACATAAGTTTTTTTACCAACCGCACTATCGTGAATGAAAGAAAATATCTTTGGGGTTTTATCCGCTGCTTTGTAATTGATTAATGATGATGTATATGAGTTATCAAAGCTTTGGGAATGTTTTACAGTTTTGTCAGAGCTATAACCAAGAACTAGATTATTATTGGTAACATTCTCTTCAGGAGCTGAGATATCTCCGACAAAGTAATTATCAGCTTTGTTACTTTCTCTTTGTTCAACTATAAAGATAGTATAGTCAGTGTTATTTAAGAAACTGGCATTAGCTATATTTAAATAGCTGTTAACTCCATCAAACTTAACAGCGTGGATATGAACTGTGGTATTAGAATAAATTGGATAATTGCTGCTATTACTTTGCACTGCATTATTCTTACTTACACTTTCTCTGATGTCGTACCAAGCTGTTATGTTAGCACCATTTTTCTGCTCACTAGCATCGAAGCTTTTTTTCAGACTGCTCTCTAACCATAATACTGAGTCTTTGATACCGTTTACTGGAGATGAAACTGTTAGAGTTCTGGCGGTGCTTATCTTAAATTGATCCAATATGTTGCTACTCGCTAGAATTACAGATATGAGTAGACCGACTATTATTATGACGATTGAGATTTCAATTAGAGAGAAGGCGGTATTTTTTTTATTAAAAAATTGATTTCGAGTGTTGGCTGTTTTCACAAAAAAATAGTTTAGTTGATTGCAAAAATTTGACTCGGCAATCCATAAGTTGTTTTAAAAAAAGTCAGCAACTTTTTTAAAAAAACTTTCTGATTTAGGATTGCTCGCTTTGTTTTGCATCAACTTGTCTAACTTTTGTAATAAGTCACGCTCTTCACCCGAAAGCTTCACTGGAGTTTCAATCGCAACCTTGACATACATGTCGCCTCTTCTTCCGCCAGCGTTTAAAACACTCATGCCTTTTGATTTTAAACGAAATTGATCACCATTTTGCGTTCCTTCCGGAATTTTCAGCGCCGCTTTATCACCGTCAATTGTAGGAATATCAACTGATCCGCCCAAAGCTGCAGTGGTAAATTTAATTGGAACTTCAAAATGAATATCATCATTCTTACGCACAAAAAACTGATGTTTTTTAATCGTGATAAAAACGTAAAGGTCTCCAGCTTGACCACCTCTAGTTCCAGCCTCACCTTCTCCACCAAGCCTTACTCTGCTTCCCTCTTCAACGCCTGCAGGAATTTTTACGGCTAAAGTTTTTTCTTTATTGACTCGACCTTCGCCTCGACAAGTTTTGCAAGGATTTTTAATTATTTGACCAGTTCCAGAGCACGAACCGCATGTTCTTTCAACAATAAAAAATCCTTGCTGCGCTCTTATTTTTCCTGAACCTTTACAATTTGAACACTCAGATGGTTTACTACTTCCTTCAGCACCAGATCCATTGCAAGATTTACAAACTGAAGGAATTGAGAAAGAAATATTTTTTGTGATACCACGAAAAGCTTCTTCCAAGGAAATTTCTAAATTATAGCGAATATCTGATCCGCGCTGTGCCGCACTTCTTTTTTTACCTTGCTGGCGACCACCAAAATCACCAAAAATATCTGAAAAGTTACTGAAAATATCATTGAAGTCAAAACCGTCGAAACCTTGTCCAGATTGGCCTGATTTGCCTCCACCTTGTGAAAAAGCATCATGACCAAATTGATCATAAGCTGCTTTCTTTTGGTCATCTTTTAAAACTTCATAAGCTTCGGTTGCTTCTTTGAATTTTTCTTCTGCTTCTTTATTACCAGGATTGCGATCAGGATGATACTGCATCGCCAGCTTACGATAAGACTTTTTGATTTCTTCAGCTGAAGCATTTCTGGAAACGCCAAGCACGCTGTAATAATCTCTTTTGCTCATTTTATTTGAAAATTTTTAGGAAAGATCAGTTTTAGATAATATAACAAAAAGCTTTTACAAGTTTTGAATTCTTAACCATTCAACCATTTTTTTGAAAGCTTCTCCGCGATGAGAAATTTGATCTTTGGCTTGCGGATCAATCTCGCCAAAAGTCTGATTCATACCATTTTTGATAAAAATTGGATCATAGCCAAAACCTTTATTTCCTTGTGCAGGAAAGGTCAAAGCGCCATCAACTCTGCCTTCAAAAGAAATTTGAAAATCGGTTTTTGGATCAAATAAAGTAAGGTTACAAATGAAGTGAGCAGAAGAAGTTTTGAGATTTAATTTTTCCAATTCGGCAATAATTTTTTTGAAAGCAAAATTAAAATCTACTTCCCCTTTAGAATTTTTAGCAAAGCGCGCTGAGTAAATTCCGGGCTTATTATTCAGGGCTTCAATGCATAATCCTGAATCGTCAGCCAAAGAAAAAAGATTAGTTTTTTTAGCGTAATATTTTGCTTTGAGTAGAGAATTTTCTTGGAAAGTTAGACCAGTTTCTTCTGGCTCTTCGATATTAAAATCGAAAGTTGGAACAGCTTTGATGTTTATTGATTTTAGTAGATCCGAGATCTCAACAAACTTACCGCGATTGTTGGTAGCAATTAAAATTTCGGTAGGAAGTCGAAGTGTCATCTTGTTATTTTACCAAAATAAAAGGCCGCGTCTTGTGATTAAAAAAAACGCGGCCTCTTGAATTTATAAAACTAGCTTAGGCAGAAACTTCTGCTGGATCAGCTTCTGCAGCCTTAGCTGCGGCTTCAGACTCAGCTTTTGCTTCAGCTTCTTTCTTTGCTTTTTCCAAAGCTTTTTTCTTTAAATTGCTGCCTTTTTTCTTTGGCGCGAAATCAGGTTTGTATTTTTCAGCACCTTTAACACCCAGAGAAATCAAGAAACCAGCAACTCTTTCAGAAGGTTGTGCACCAACAGAAAGCCAGTGTTCAGCTCTTTCTTTGTTAACCGCAATACGATTTTCTTTATCTTCAGACAAAAGCGGATTGTAGGTACCAATTTTTTCTAAAAATTTTGAATCTCTTGGAGAAGTGCTGTTAGTAACAATAATGCGATAGAACGGAAGATTTGTTCTTCCACCGCGTGAAAGACGGATTTTTAACATATTTGAATTTTATAAATTGTTATCGAAGGCTCGTCATTAAGATTATTAGACGGTCTTGCTATCGACGGACTTGAGGAGCGGCGCAATTTATTTGGCAAAGATTCTTTTGCAAGCGATTAATTGCCACACTTGTTCAAGGTACGCGAAGCTCTGGCAATTGGATTGGTGAGATAAAAATTATAATCTTTCAGATTGAATTTATCAGAATCAATATCGCCCAAAGTATTGTCAGTATTGATCCAAATGGCTTTATTAATTTTATTTAAATTAGCAAAAATTGGATTAGCGGCAATCAAAGAATTTCTCAATTCGGCAAGATTTTTATATCCCAAATCAAGATTTAATTTTTGCGCGATTTGTAAAATTACTTGCCAATCTTCCATAGCTTCATTTGGGGCAAAAACAGCTTTATTAGTTTTTTGTACGCGCCCTTCTAAATTAACATAAATAGCTTCTTTTTCACTATAAGCTGAAGCAGGCAAAATCACATCGGCAAATCTAGCGCCGCTGTCGCCATGTGATCCGATGTAAATAACAAAAGCGTTTTCTAGTGCCGAAAAGTCAATATCATCGTCAACTCCGTGTAGGAAAACTATTTTTATTTCACCAGTTTTTGCCCTGCGCAGAATTGAGCTGGTGTTGACTGAAGAATCATTTGCAACAAAGCCAACTTCTAATCCATTAATCAATCCAGTTGATTTTGTAAGTAGATTAAAACCATTCCAACCGTCTTTGACTAAGTGGTATTTTTCGGCGATTTTTTTAGCATAATTTAAAATTGCCGCACCATCTTTGCGCTCAAGTAAATCAATGCCAATTATCAACATCGGCTTTTCAGATTTTTCTAAAGTCGCGCTGAATTTTGATTCGCCATTCAGGATATTTTGCAAGGCTAATAAGGGATCGCCGAGATTTTCATAATCGTAAGTTAAATCAACATCGCAGCCAGCTGCTGCAATTTTTAATTTTTTTGACAACCATCTTTTTCTGATTCTAGCATTAAGAATTGGCGCATCTTTTCTTGGATTTGCGCCAATAATTAAACAAACTTCAGCTTCTTCAATACCAGAAATTGTAGTGTTAAAGAGGTAGGAAGCGCGATCTTTAGCGTTGATTTTTTCATCATTCAAACGGCAATCAATATTATCTGAGCCGAGTTTTTGCATCAGGCTTTTCATAGCAAAAATTTCTTCAACTGCAGAAATTCGACCAGTTAAAGCCGCGATATCAGAAGGTCTAGCTGCCTGAATTTTTTTTGTGATTGCGCTTAAAGCTTCATCGAAACTAACTGAAATCAGCCTATCATGTTTTTTCAAATAAGACTTGTCTAGACGCTGATATTTCAAGCCATCGTAACAAAAACGCGTTTTATCAGAAATCCATTCTTCATTAATTTCTTCATTCAAACGTGGCAAGATTCGCATGACTTCTAGACCGCGTGAATCAATACGAATATTACTTCCAACTGCGTCCATCACGTCGATGGTTTCAGTTTTTTTTAACTCCCAGCTTCTGGCTTTAAAGGCGTAAGGTTTTGAAGTAAGAGCTCCTACTGGGCAAAGATCGATGATATTTCCTGATAATTCTGATTTTAAATTTTGCTCAAGATAAGTGGTTATTTCCATACCTTCACCACGATTTATGGCACCAATTTCAACTGTTCCAGCTACGTCTTCAATGAAACGCACGCATCTTGTGCAATGGATACAGCGTGTCATTTGGGTTTTTACCAAGGGCCCCATGTCTTTATCTTTTACCGCTCGTTTGTACTCATGATACTCACTTTTTCCTGAGCCATATTGATAAGCTTGATCCTGCAAATCGCACTCGCCACCTTGATCACAAATTGGGCAATCTAAAGGGTGATTGGCCAGTAAAAATTCCATCACACCTTCGCGGGCTTTTTTCACCATTGGAGTATCAGTGTGAACTTTCATGCCTTCGGTAATTGGCATGGCACAAGAAGCTACCGGCTTTGGCGGCATTCCTTCAACCTCAACCAAGCACATGCGACAATTACCAGCGATTGCCAATCTTTCGTGATAGCAAAATCTGGGAACTTCAACATCAGCCAATTCACAAGCTTGAATTATTGTAATTCCTTCAGGAACCGTTGTGGTCTTACCATTAATTGTGATTGTAGGCATGAGAGAAAATAAAAACTTCGAAAACTAAAAAAGGCGGGCAAAAAATTAGCGCATCTGAACTTGATAATCAGATGCGCTAAAACTTTTTAAACTATATTTTTTTCAAATCAAAAAAATTTTCTAAAAGATTTGGCATAGTTTTAGAAAGGAATTTCATCATCATTTTCCTCAATTTGCACATCGTTGTTGCGAGAAGATCTAGCAGCAGATGTTGAACCAGAGGAGTAAGAATCTCCCGAAGGCTGACCTCTCGAATCTAGTATTTGCAAAACTGAGTTAAAGTTTTGCAAAACAATTTCAGTGGTGAGTTTTTCAGCACCACTATTGTCAGTCCACTTTCTGGTTTGCAAAGAACCTTCGA
Organism: Rickettsiales bacterium UBA2645; assembly: GCA_002359655.1. Lineage (GTDB taxonomy): Bacteria > Pseudomonadota > Alphaproteobacteria > Rickettsiales > UBA1997 > UBA2645. The sequence continues at coordinate 37,331 of DENL01000035.1, forward strand.
CGTAGAGTTTAGAACCTTTTTTGATATAGTTTTTAACAATATTAACCAAACCTGGGGAGAAAATTACTACACGATGCCACTCGGTTTTTTCTTTCTTTTCGCCGGTGTTTTTATCTTTCCAGCTATCAGAAGTAGCAATAGAGAAGTTTGCGATCTCTCGCCCATCTTGAGTTGATCTAATCTCAGGATCTTGCCCGACATTACCAACTAAAATTACTTTATTGATTGACATATGAATCTGTGAAAATGAAAAATTTTGAGAGAAAAAACTAACTGAAGAGCAATATTTATTTTTTGAAGCATAGTAAAATTTATAAACCACCTATACAATAAACAAGGAAATTTCTGAACTGAAAGTTTTAATTATTTACATCTTTTTAAAGTTGCAAAATATTTTAACTTGCTTGATAAAGCCAATGTCACAGCCTTTTCTCAAATCAATTTCATATTTGAATTCATGAAAAAAATCTCGCTTTTTCTTACCTGCTTAACTTTAATTTTTTCTACAATGAACCAAGCATCAGCACAAAAATCAGCAATAAAAACTGATCCAGAAAACACTCTTTATATCGACTTAAAATACGGTCGTGTGGTTATTGAGATGTTACCAAAAGTTGCGCCAAAACACGTTGAAAGAATTAAAACTTTAGCTCGTCAAAAGTTTTATGATGGGATAGTTTTTCACCGCGTAATTGATGGCTTTATGGCCCAAACTGGCGACCCCACTGGAACCGGCATGGGTGGCAGCAAATTGCCTGATCTAAAAGCAGAATTTTCTGATGAACCTCATATCCGCGGTGCCGTTTCAATGGCACGTTCTTCCAATCCAAATAGCGGTAATAGTCAATTTTTTATTGTAACTAAAGACTCAAGATTTTTAGACACTCAATACACGGTTTGGGGTCGCGTTGTAAGCGGTATGGAATTTGTTGATCAAATCAAAAAAGGTAGTGGCGATAGTGGCAAAGTAACAAACCCAGACGCTATGCTGAAAGTTCGCGTTGCTGTTGATGTTGAGAAAAAATAATTAAATTTATCTTCATGAACTACGACAAAAATAACATTTTTGCTAAAATTATTCGCGGCGAAATTCCCGCTAATAAAGTTTATGAAGATGAAAAAGTTCTAGCCTTTCACGATATTTCAAAAGCAGCACCAACGCATGTTTTAGTAATTCCAAAAGGCGAATATACTGACTTTATTGACTTTACTTCCAAAGCCGATGCAGAACAAATTTTATACTTTTTTAAAAAAGTTAATGAAATTTCTAAGCTTTTAAAAGCAGATAAATCAGGCTTTCGTCTTATCACCAACAATGGAATTGATGCACATCAAACTGTAGCACATTTTCATTTGCACATTTTAGCTGGTAAAAAATTGGGACCACTTCTTTCATCAGATAATCACTTGAGGTAAAAATGGAAAAAAAAATGCACGAAGCAACTCGTATAGTTCACGCTGGCAGAAACCCGAAGGAGCAAGGCTGGATGGTAAATCCTCCAATTTACCAAACTTCGACAATTGTTTTTCCGACACTAAAAGACCTGCTTTACGCTGAGCGTGGCTACTCCAACAACGATTTGGTTGAGCCTTATGAACTAAAATATGGTCGCTACGGCACACAAACTAATTTTGCTCTAGAAAAGGCAATTGCCGAAATTGATGGCGGTTATAATTCTTTTGTAACTTCTTCTGGCGCAGCCGCAATCAACACGGCTTTGGTAGCTTTTTTAAAACAAGGCGATCACATGCTTTTAGTTGACAATGTTTATTCTCCAACTCGTAGTTTTGCTGATAAATTTTTAAAGAAACTTGGCATCGAAACCACCTATTACAGCCCAACAATTGGCGAAGATATCAAAAAACTGATCAAAAAAAATACCAAAGTAATTTTCTTGGAAAGTCCAGGATCTCTCAGCTTTGAAGTGCAAGATGTGGCAGCAATTTGTAAAATTGCAAAAAAAAATAACGTCACAACTATCGTTGATAATTCTTGGGCGAGCGGGATTTATTTCAAACCTCTTGAACATGGTGCCGATGTAGTTGTTAGTGCTTTGACCAAATATATCAACGGCCACTCTGATGTGATGATGGGTGCGATAACCATACAAGAAAAACATTTTCGTGTTATGTATGAAGCTTTTAGATATATGGCTGTCACTGCTGCACCATTTTCTTCTTACATGGTACAACGCGGAATGCGTACCGCTAAAATTCGTATGGATCATTGCTACAAATCAGCTCTGGAGCTTGCAAAATGGTTAGAAAATCGGTCGGAAGTAGAAAAAATTTTCTATCCTGCTTTAGAGTCAGACGCTGGGCACAAACTGTGGAAACGCAATTTCACTGGTGCTGCTGGATTATTCACTATCGTTTTGGATCGCAAATATTCTAACGAATCTCTAGCTCGTATGGTTGATAAGCTGCATTATTATGGCATGGGTTATTCTTGGGGCGGATATGAATCTTTGATTTTACCAGTTGACCCAACGGCAGTTAGAACATCAACTAAATGGCCTTACAGCAACAGAACTTGTTTGCGCATCAATGTTGGATTAGAAGATATTGCTGATCTGAAAGAAGATCTTGAGTCAGGATTTAAAAGGCTTCGCAAATAATAATTAATCAGATGAAAAAAAACTCTGCATTTTCATTGATCGAATTATCAATCGTGATCTTGGCCATTGCTGCTTTGTTGGCTGGTATTTTACAAGGAAAAACCATTGTGACAAAAGCCAGAATGCGTTCAGCTCAAAATCAAACTTTACAATCTCCTGTAGCGCAAATTTCAAACCTAGTTGCTTGGTGGGAAACAACCTCAGAGAGAAGTTTCGACAGTATAGAAAGAGTCAACGGCTCTACAATAAGCACTTGGTACGACATTAATCCTAATTCTGTTGTCGCCATCAATGCAACACAGTCAAATTCAAGCTATAAACCTTTTTACAAAACAAATATTGAAGGTGGATTGCCGATGCTAAATTTTGTTAGCGGTGGCGATTATTTAAATATTGCTGATGGCACGGTTCCTTATGAAAACAGTAGCTATACAATTTTTATTGTCGGAAAATTTTATAGCTGCAGCAGCATTTGCAATATCTTAACCTCTGGCACAGCAACTGGAAGTCAACTTAACGCATTTCAGTATAGTAGCAGCGGTAACATTTTAAATAACTGGCAATCCTCTAATGTATCCGCATCAAAACCCGGAATAGTAAATACTCATATTTATACTTTTATTTACTATAACATCTCAGGCATAGGCAGAAAAATCTATGTTGATGGAGTGAGAAAAGTCATCAACGGCTCTATAGTCACAAGGGCAGGAGGTAGGAGCTCAAATTATATAGGATCAACCTCGTCTTCAACTGGCTTGGATGGTTATCTTGGTGAAATCATTATTTTTGATCGCAATTTAAAAATCGAAGAAAGGCAAGGCATCGAAAAATATCTTAGCCTCAAATGGGGCATATCTTTATCTTAGCTTCTAAACTAGAAAAGTTTTAAGATCCAGATCACAAAAAATCAAAAGGTAGTAGTAAAAAAGTTTTCCCAAAAAAACTAATAACAAAAATTTCTTTAGATTAGTTTTAAAGAATCCAGCCATTACTGCAAAAGGTGTCCCAATCACATCAAGCCAAGAAAATAGCAAAATCCACACCAAAAATTTATGCCATTTTTTTTCAGCTTTAGCAATTTCTTCTAGTTTTTTTTTAAAAAAATCTGTGTGGCGTAAAAAAGTAAAATATTTACCAATCAACCAATTTGCAGAAGATCCCAAAACGCTGGCAAATAAGGCAAAAGTAAAAATCAAATAAGAATTATAAGTACGCAAAGCAACCATAACTTTAACAACCATTTCGCTGCGTGGCGTCAAGATTAGTGACGAAAAAAAACTATCACAAAAAAGAAAAAAATAAGACTCGATCAAGTTCATATACCAAATCTAAAATTTATTGATATTATTTGATTTAGTATATTGGGGATCCCCGCAAGGCGGGGCGCAACTCGTGGTGCGTAAAAAATAATTTATACCAAATCTCAAGAATTTAGATTTGGTATAATTACTGATCACGAGAAATTATGAATTCTGCCAGTTCAATCAAAAGATAGGCTTGTGGACCAAAAATTTTCAGATGCCCTACTGCTTGCTCTTTAAGTAAAGTCAGCTGTTTTACAGCATAATCAAGTCCGATTAAATCAACTACACTAGCATTTTCTTTTGACACTTTATGCTCTTTTTCATCAATGCCAATTTTAGCTTCCGCGACACCACAATGATCCAAAATGTCATCTTTAATTTGGAAAGCCAAACCCAAGTCATGAGCATAATGACGCAGAGCTTGACGGGCTTCAAGACCAGCTCGACCAAGAATTGCACCAGCTTCACAAGACGCCATAAAAAGCTCGCCAGTTTTTAAACGATGCAGTCTAGCAAGTTTTTCACGAGTAATTTTTTGATTAGCCATTTCCAAATCGATCATTTGACCACCAGCCATACCTTTAAAGCCGGAAGCAGTTGCAGCGGTTTTAATCAACTCGCACCGGACATTAGCATCTTTATGAGTTTCTGAAGAAGCTAAAATTTCAAAAGCGTAGGTAAGCAATGAATCTCCGGCCAAAATTGCCGTCGCTTCATCAAATTTTTTATGGCAAGAAGGCAAACCGCGACGCATATCGTCATTATCCATCGCTGGCAAATCGTCGTGAATCAGGGAATAAACATGAATCATCTCAATCGCAGCAGCAGTATCAAGTGCATCTAAGGGAGCAATTCCAAAAATTTGTGCCGAGATAATTGTGAGAAACGGACGAATTCTTTTTCCACCCGAAAGCGATGAGTAGCGCATCGCCTCAACTAATTTCGATTCTTGAAAATCAATTGGCAGTAAATCATCAATCTTTTTTTGTACTAAAATTGAGCAAGCAAAAAGTGCTTCTTTGAGCGGTTTATCGAGCATTAAATTAGAAGTTATTTTAAAACCTTAGCCAAATATTTTCCTGTCACTGATTTTTTATTTTTTGCTACATCTTCTGGCGTACCTTCAGCGACAATGTAGCCACCTTTTTCGCCACCACATGGTCCAATGTCAACGATCCAGTCTGCAGTTTTTAGAACATCAAGATTATGTTCGATAACCAGAATTGAATTTCCTGCTTCAACCAATTTATGTAAAACTTTTAGAAGCTTGTTAATGTCTTCAAAATGAAGACCAGTTGTCGGCTCGTCTAAAATATAAAGCGTATCACCTGTAGCTTTACGACTTAGTTCTTTAGCTAATTTAATTCTTTGTGCTTCGCCACCTGAAAGAGTTGTGGCACTTTGACCAATTTTAATATAGCCTAAACCCACATCGCACAAAGCTTTGAACTTATCATGAATATGCGGCATACTCATAAAAAAATCAGCCGCATCTTCAGCCGTCATTTCCAAAACGTCAGAAATCGATTTATCTTTATATTTAACTTCCAAAGTTTCGCGGTTGTAACGCTTGCCATGACAAGTTTCGCATTTCACATAAACATCGGGCAAAAAATGCATTTCGATTTTGATCAAACCATCACCTTGGCAAGTTTCACAACGGCCACCTTTCACATTAAAAGAAAATCTTCCCACTTTATAGCCGCGAGTTTTTGACTCGGGCAAAGCTGTGTAAAATTCACGAATAAAAGTAAACGCGCCAACATAAGTACAAGGATTAGAGCGAGGAGTACGGCCAATTGGTGATTGATCAATCTCTATAATTTTATCAATCAAATGCGAGCCAGTAATCATCTCGTAAGGCCCCGGAGTAACTTTGGCTTTATTAACAATTTTATCCAAAGCGCGATAGAGTGTTTTGATTACAAGGCTGGACTTGCCGCCGCCAGATATTCCCGAAACTGCCGCAAAAATTTTCAGCGGCAAATTTAGCGTAACATTTTTTAAATTATTTGCTGTGGCGTTTTTCAAAGAAATAATTTTTTTTGGATCAATTTTGCGACGAGTTTTCGGAATGGCGATTTCTTTCTTACCGCTCAAATATTGACCAGTAACACTTTTTGGATCTTTGATGACATCTTTTGGCAAACCTGCCGAAATAATCTGTCCACCGTGAATTCCAGCACCAGGACCAACATCGATCAAATATTGCGCTTCACGCATCATCTCTTCATCATGTTCAACAACAATCACTGAGTTTCCAAGATCACGCAGATTTTTTAGCGTTGTGATTAATTTATCGTTATCAGATTGATGCAGACCAATTGAAGGCTCGTCCAAAACATAAAGCACTCCAGAAAGACCCGAACCAATTTGCGATGCCAGACGAATTCTTTGCGCTTCTCCTCCAGATAAAGTTCCTGACTCGCGATTAACAGTTAAATATTCCAAACCAACATTACGCAAAAAGCTCAAGCGTCTTTTAATTTCTTTAAGCAAACGCTCAGAAATTTGAAGATGCGTTGAATTTAATTTTGGCTCTAAATCTGCAAACCATTTATCAGCACGCTCAATTGACATTCTGCTAACCTCGCCAATGTGCAAACCATCAATTCTGATTGATAAAGCTTGTTCATTCAAACGGTTGCCAGAACAAGCTTCGCAGGTTTTTAGTGTTTGGAATTTGCTTAGTTCTTCCCGCATCCATTCACTTTCACTATCAGAAAATTTTTTCTTTAAGTTGTTGATGATTCCTTCAAATGGCTTCTTGACTTTAAAGGCTTTCAAACCGTCTTCGTGTTTGACTTCAATTTCTTCATCTCCAGTTCCGTAGAAAATTTTTTCTCTGATTTCGGCCGACAAAGTTTTAAAAGGAACATCTAAGCTGAATTTATATTTTTCCGACAAAGCCTGTAAAATTTGCTGATAAAAACGGGCTTGCGTGCCTTGCCAAACTGCAACAGCACCTTGACGCAAAGTCAAATTTTCATCCTCGATAACTAAATCTTCACTGAAATAAAATTCAGTTCCAAGACCATCACAAGATTTACATGCGCCGTATGGACTATTGAAAGAGAAGAGTCGCGGCTCAATTTCAGAAATTGTAAAGCCCGATTCTGGGCAAGAAAATTTTTCACTAAAAATTATAACTTCGCCTTCTTTATATTTTGATTTTGTCTTTTCTGGCAAGCCAACAATTTCAACAAAAAGTAGACCACCAGAAATTTTCAAAGCGGTTTCAACTGAGTCAGCGAGACGATTGCCAAGATCATCAGAAACAACAATACGATCGACGATAACTTCAATATCGTGTTTTTTATTCTTATCTAAAACTGGCAGAATTTCGTTTAGATCATGAACTTTGCCATCAACCTTAATACGCTGAAAGCCTTGTTTTCTAACTCCCATCATCTCTTTGCGATATTCACCTTTTTGACCACGAACGATTGGCGCTAATAGATAAATTTTTGATTTTTTTGGTAATTCTAAAATTTTCTCAACCATCAAAGAAGATGATTGGCTCTCAATTGGTTTGCCAGTTGCTGGCGAATAAGGCACGCCAATACGAGCAAAGAGCAAACGGAAATGGTCATAGATTTCAGTAACCGTTCCAACTGTGGAACGCGGATTGCGCGAAGTAGTTTTTTGATCAATGGCAATTGCTGGAGAAAGTCCAGTGATTGACTCAACATCTGGTTTGTCTTGTAGGTCTAAAAATTGACGCGCATAAGATGAAAGGCTTTCGATAAAGCGACGCTGACCTTCAGCGTAAATTGTATCAAATACTAAAGAAGATTTTCCCGAACCACTTAAGCCTGTAACAACAACCAACTGATTTTTTGGAATCTTGATACTAACATTTTTTAAATTATGCTCTTTAGCACCAACAACTTTGATGAATTTCTCTTCCATATTGATCGATAATTTAATCTAAAATTTAAACCCGCCGCGAGAAGTCCCGCGACGGGCCTTGCTTGAAGAAGCTATCACTTGGATAAATTCCTCATCTTTTCCATAAAGAGAAAAGAGCTTTCGCGCTATCTATTTAAGTTATTGACATAACTACAGATAACGTAAGCACAACAATTAAAGGTATGAATACCATGTTGGTTACGATATTTAGTAGTTAAAACACTTAGACGAGAAACTTATCACAAAACCAGCTTCAAAGCGAAACTGACTAAGCGACAACCTCAAAACTTGATGAGTCGCTTACAAACTTCTCATCACCTTATCCCGCACTTTTTTTGTTTCCAAATCAGTAAGCGGGATAAGTCCTTTTTGCAGCAAATAACCATCTACTCCGATGGTGTCGGAGCTGATTATTTCTTTTACAAATTCGCGCATTCCTAAAATCAAATCGAGATGTTCTTTTTTAAAATAAATGAAAAGTGGACGAGAAACTTTATAAGTTCCCGAAGCAATGTTTTCAAAGCTTGGCATTACTTTATCAATTGTAGCAGCTTGGATTAATTCGTGATTTTCTTCTAAAAAACTAAAACCAAAAATTCCTAAAGCTTGTTTGTCGTTACGCAATTTTTGTACGATTAAATTATCGTTTTCGCCAGCTTCGATGAATTTTCCATCGCTACGAATTATGTGACATTTTTTTTGTCTAATTTTTTTATCAGGATAGCTTTCAACAAATTCTTTCATTTCTAAACAAACACTATCCATAACCAACTCTACAAAAGCGTCGCGCGTTCCTGAAGTTGAAGGCGGACCATAAATTGCAATAGTGACTTCAGGCAGGCTTTTATCAATATCGCTCCACTTTTGGTAGAAATTTTCAACTAACTTTCCGCTTTTTGGATCAGGAACTTTTTCTGACAAAGCTAAAAAGATTTGTTTTTTGGTTAAATTATATTTTTGGCCAGCAATTGAGTTTGCAAGAACGATGCCATCATAACCGATTTTGATTTCGACAATTTCTTTGACACCATTTTCGCCGCATCTTTTGATTTCGCTTTTTTCAATCAAGCGCGAAGCGTTAGAAAAATCGGGATAATTATAACCAACACCCGAACAAAAGAGTTTAAAACCACCGCCTGTACCAGTTGATTCAACTATTGGGGTTTTGAACTGAGAGTCTTTTATTTTACTATTACGACCAAATTCTTCAGCGATTGTTGCAGCAAAAGGATAAACCGTTGAAGATCCAACCATACTGATGTGATTTCTTTTTGTAACTTGAAATTCAAAGGCCAAAACGTCGACTGAGAAAATAAAAAATAATGCAAAAACCAGAGGAAAAATTCGCAACATAAAAGCAGGATTTATTGAATATAAAGCTCTTTGAAACTTTAATAAATTAAAAGACTAAAACCCTGTTTGTATCTGAGCCACTTCAAGCAAGGGCAACTCAAATTATTACATAAACAAACTTAGACTAACCATAATTGAATATGGCAAATTGCCATCAAGATAAGTGCCTAACATCATTTGGTTTTATCGCTAAAAGTCAAATTTTTCTTGTATCCGAACTCGCAGCATTTGAAAGTATAAAAATCAGATTCTCTTTTGTCTTTGTAAGTTTCTCCAAAAATTTCACCCTTGTAATTAAACTTGATGCCAAAAAAAGTTGCGCACCAAATCTATTTTATTGCCTTTCTTGCGCCTTTCTTGCTGCTTAATTTTCCTGCCTTTGCCAAAAATTTAAATGGCAATTCAACCTTTGTTATCAAAGGAAATGAGCGAGTTGACAATGACACAATCATGTCTTTTTTGCCAACCGCACCGATTAAAAAAAATAATAAAGATTTTTCAAAATCAGCAATTGACGAAGCTCTGAAAAAACTTTACGAATCTGATCTTTTTGCCGAAGTAAAAATCAACCAAGAGCAAAATCAGTTAATTGTTGAGGTAAAAGAAAATCCGCTGATTTCAGAAGTTAAATTTTCTGGCAATAAAAAGGTTGATGATGAAGCGCTAAAGAATGAAATTTCTCTTAAAAAACGTGGCGTTTTTACCAAGTCAAAACTGCAATCCGATTTAAAAAGAATTAACGAAATCTACCTAAAATCTGGTCGCTTCTTAGCTAAAATTGATCCGAAAATTATTCAAAAAGAACAGAACCGCGTCGAAATAATTTTTGAAATTTTTGAAGGACAAAAAGCAAAAATTTCTGACATTTACTTCGTTGGTAACATTAATTTTTCTGACCAAGATTTACTTGATGAAATCTCAACCAAAAAATCAAAATGGTATAAATTTTTCTCTTCTTCCGATGTTTACGATTCTGATCGTATCGAGTTTGATAAAGAAAAATTACGCCGCTTTTACGGCTCGAAAGGTTACGCAGATTTTGTCGCTATCTCTTCAATTGCTCAAATCACACCAAGCAAAGATAAATTTTTTATCACTTTTTTACTTGAAGAGGGAATTAAATACAAAGTTGGCGAAGTTAATATTATCAACCATATAGCCAAGTTTGATGCTTCAGTTTTAGAAAAAGAAATTCTGATCAAAAGAGGTAAAACCTATAACTCAGATTTAGTCGACAAAACTGTTGATGCCATGATCAAAATCATGTCAGAAAAATCTTATGCCTTCGCTCACATTGAACCAATTCTCAAGCGCAACAAAGAACAGCAAATTATCGCCATAGATTTTATCATCGAAGAAACTCCACCAATTTATATCAATCAAATTACCATCACCGGAAATACCAGAACACTTGATGAGGTTATCCGAAGAGAATTACGTTTTCGAGATGGCGATGCTTACAACATCACTAAAATCAATCGCTCCAAACAAAGATTAGAAAATCTTGGCTTCTTTGAAAAAGTTGAATTCAACACCAAAAGAATTGGCAACAGCGACAAAATTGATTTAGAAATTATCGTAAAAGAAAAAAAGACTGGTGAGCTGAACCTTGGAATTGGCTATTCTACAGTTAATAAAGTTACTGCTAATATCGGAATTAAAGAGCGCAACTTGATGGGAACTGGACAAGAATTAGGCGTTAACGTTCAACACTCTTATAGTGGCCTTACTAGTGAATTGAACTACACCAAACCTTATTTTATGGGTCGCGCCATCGATGCTGGTTTCGATATTTTTCAATATAATTTATCAAAACGAAATACTTTGGTTTATGATCAAAGAACCAGCGGTATTACTTTTCGCGGCGATTATGCAATTACTGAATTTTTAAAACATCAAATCCGCTATTCATTTCGCGATGAAAATATCACCAATGTTGATTCTACAGCTTCCGTTAATTTACAAAATTTACAAGGACACTTCACTCATTCAGCAGTTGGTCAAACTTTTCTTTACGATAAAAGAAATAATGTAATCAATCCATCTGATGGTTACTATTTGTCTTTAAGTCAGGATTATACAGGCATTGGTGGCTATATTCATAACACAAAATACGAAGGTTCAGCTGGATTTTATACACCAACTTTCAACGATGAATATATCCTAAAATTCTTAACTCGCGGCGGCTATATTGACGGCAACGGGCAAGATGTGCGCAGTAACGACTCATTCTTTTTAGGTGGCAATAACTTTAGAGGATTTCAGTTCGCAGGATTGGGGCCAAGAACAACGACCAATGGAAGTGCTAAAGGTGGAAGCGTAATTGGTGGCAAAATTTATTACGTTGGAACCGCAGAATTTAAATTTCCACTAGGTTTGCCAAAAGAGTTAGGAATAAGCGGTGCCTTATTCAGCGACAATGGAACAGTAAAAGGTGTCGATCAAATCAACAAAAAAGGCACTGCTGTTGCTGATAGTGGATCAATTAGATCTTCTTATGGCCTAAGCCTGATCTGGTCTTCCCCTCTTGGCCCAATTCGCCTTGACTTCTCGCATGTTGTTAAAAAAGAGCAATATGATTTGACCCAAAGCTTCCGCTTCAATTTCGGAACTAGTTTTTAGCTCTAAATTTTGCGTAAAAAATTCATATAAATTGTGGCTCCAATCGCATCAAATTGATCGACTTTATACCTTCCTCCACGAGCAATTGGATAGGAAAAATCGCCACAAAAAACATCAAAAGCAATATCACGATGATAAGAAGATTTATCATCACCAAATAAATCAAAACAAACTTCAACCTCAGGAAAATTTTCTTGTAAAAACTCAGCGATTTTTTGTGCTCTAAAAATCTCAGCAGCAATTTTTTCGGATTTTATTTTTGCTAAAATTTCTACGGATAAATTTTTTAAATCATGGTTCAAAAGCGCTATCTTAGTGATTATTTCAGAATTTTTGCCAGCAAGATTTTTAATTAAGGAAATATTTTTTTGCTTTATCGCATCACGCAAATTCTCATTTTTTCCCTCATCAATTTCTGCTAAAAAAATCTCCAAAAAATTAGGCAACGAAAATTCAATTAATAATTTTTCGACCTGTAATTTTTTTAAAGTTGCGAGCAAAATTTTAACAACTTTGAAATTAGATTTTTCTTTATCGCAACCGATAATTTCAACTCCTACTTGAGTTTGTTGGCGATCAGCATAAAGATCGTTGTTTTTTGCCCGCAGCACATCGCCAACATAGCAAAGTTTTAACGGCAATTTTTCTTCTGCTAAACGACTGGCTAAAAGTCTTGATATTTGTGGCGTTATATCGTTTCTGAAAATCAGATTTTTGCCAGAAATTATGTCCAAACTATGAAAACAATTTTGAGAATTTTTGGTCAAAAAACTGTCAGCAAATTCTACCAAAGGCATTTTTATCAAGCGATATCCAGCGCTTAAAAAGCTATCCACAGCTTTATTGATATTTTTGTGATTTTTCTCTGCCTCATCAAAAAGCAAATCATAAAATCCAACGGGAAGAAGTTGTTTTTGCATCGTTATTTATCTTTTAAAAATTGTTCAAGCGCCAGCATATCTGCCCACGCTAATTTCTTTTTTGCTGATTGGCGCATCAAATAAGATGGGTGAAAAATTACAAAAGTTTTGATTTTTCGTGGTAAAAATTTCGGCGCAAAATCCATAAATTTTCCGCGTACTGAACTGATCGGATCATTAATTCCAAGGATTGCAGACATTGCAGTTGCGCCAACTAAAACTAAAACTTCTGGATTTAAAAGCTGAATATGACGCTCAACAAATGGTCGGCAAATTGCCAGCTCTTCATCGGTTGGACGGCGATTTCCTGGTGGTCTCCAAAAAATTACATTGCTGATGTAGAAGTTTTCAGCCCGTGTCATATTGATGGCGCGAAACATAGCATCTAAAACTTTTCCTGAATCGCCACAAAATGGAATACCTTGCAAATCCTCGTGGTTACCGGGTGCTTCGCCGATTACCATCACTTTTGAATTAGAATTTCCATCAGAAAAAACTGTGTTGCTGGCCATTTTTTTTAAATTACAGCCGTCAAAATTTTCAACCGCCTTGCGTAATTCAGATAGATTTTTTGCGGCTTCGGCAGCTTTTTTTGCCTGCGCTACAATTTCATTTAGTGAAATAAATTGTGCCGAGTTTTGTTCTTGAGAAGCCATTGAGCTTGCTTTAAGATTGTCTAGAGATTTTTTTGCCAAAGTTGAAATTGCCTCGCTGGTTGAAAATTGTGGCCTGATAAAAGTTTGCACTACTAAATTTTTTTTCTCTTCTTTTACCGAGTCTTTTTGCAAAAAATGATTTTGTGATTTTTCTACAATCACCTCATTTAAATCATTGTCGATGTAGAATTGTAAAGCTTCTGCAAGATTTTGTTTGGTCATTGCTTTACCACCTGTTTGATAAATTTTTGGAAATCATCAGCCTTCTCAAAATTTTTATAAACCGAGGCAAAACGTACAAAAGCAACTTTGTCCAGCTTTTCCAAAGCTGCCATGACTCTTTCGCCAATTTTTGAAGAAGCTATTTCAGTTTCGCTTTCAACTTCTAGCTGACGCACAATATTATTAACTAATTTTTCTACCTGAACTTCTGAAACTGGTCTTTTTCTAACCGCCATTTCAATTGATTTTTTTAACTTTTCTGGATCAAAAATTTTTTTCTCACCATTTTTTTTGATCACTAAAATTTCACGAAGTTGTACACGCTCAAATGTTGTAAATCTTGAATCGCAGGCAGCGCAATAACGCCGTCTTTTCACCGATTCACCATCGTCTGAAATTCGACTGTCTTTCACTTGAGTTTCAATATTTCCACAAAATGGGCAGCGCATATTTAAAATTTTTAAGAAAAATTTTAGTTCTAAATTGTGTTAAATTTTTAAGGGCGGCCTTAAAAATTTAACGAAATTATTTTTTATTTTCTGTAAGGGCTGCTTTGATGAAGCCCTCGATTTCGCCATCTAAAACGGCTTGGATATTTCCAGTTTCAAAATCGGTACGTAAATCTTTCACAAGTTGGTAAGGATGCAATACATAAGAGCGGATTTGGTGGCCCCAGCTATTGTCAGTTTTTTGGCTTTCAGATGCGGCCAAAGCGTCTTTCTTTTTTTGCATTTCCCTTTCAAAAAGTCGTGATTTTAGCATCTTCATGCATTCAGCACGATTACGGATTTGCGAGCGATCCGACTGACATTGCACCACAATATTGGTTGGCAAATGCGTCATTCTAACAGCAGAGTCAGTTTTGTTGACATGCTGTCCGCCTGCGCCAGAAGCTCGGAAAGTGTCAATACGTAAATCTTTTTCTTCGATGATAATTTCGATTTCATCATCAACTTCAGGATAAACCCAAACAGAAGTAAAACTAGTTTGTCTTTTGCCATTAGCATTGAATGGCGAAATGCGCACAAGTCGGTGCACGCCTGATTCGGTCTTCATCCAACCAAAAGCAAAACGACCAAAAATTTTCAGCGTTGCTGAACGAATTCCGGCCTCTTCGCCATCCATCATGCTAACTATTTCAACTTTGAATTTTTTTAAATTGGCAAAGCGTTCATACATACGCAGCAACATCAAACCAAAATCACAAGAGTCAGTTCCACCAGCGCCAGCATTGATATCAACGAAGCAGTTATTGATGTCGATTGCATCAGAAAATAAACATTCAACCTCAAAACTATCGGAACTTTTTTTCAGTAAAATTAGATTTTTTTCGATGTCTTTTAAAAGTTGTTGATCGGCTTCTAACTTTGCCAATTCAGCGTATTCTCGATTATCTTTCAAAGAAGTTTGAATTGCCAAAAATGAATTTAATTTTTCTTCTAAAACTGATTTTTCTTTTAAAATTTTTTGCGCTTCTGACTTATTATTCCAGAGTTCAGGATCTTGAGATTTTATATTTAATTCAGCTAATTTTGTTTGTAATTTTTCTGGCTCAAAGACACCTCTTAATCAAAGCCAGAGAGGCTTCGATTTCAGTAGTTAGATTTTCAATTTCAGCGGACATTTAAGATAAAATATTGAAGTTTCAAAGAAGGCAAAATATGGTGCGCGCCACTTTCTCTTCTCGATAAAATTTTTCTACAAAAAATATGACAGTTACAGCAAAAAGATTTGACCTTTGTGTTATTGGCGCTGGTCCTGGTGGTTATGTTGCAGCAATTCGCGCAGCACAACTTGGATTAAAAGTTGGCATTGTTGAAGCCAATCACCTAGGCGGAATTTGTTTAAACTGGGGCTGCATTCCAACTAAAGCACTTTTAAAATCTTCCGAAGTTAATCATCTTATACATAATTTGGATGCTTACGGATTTTCTGCTAAAGAAATAAAATTTGATTTTACAAAAATTATTGAACGCTCAAGAGCAGTTTCAAAGCGCTTAAGTACTGGGATTGCTGGATTGATGAAAAAAAACAAAATCGAAGTAATTGACGGCTTCGCAAAATTTTTAGACGCCAAAAAAATCTCAGTTTCGCAAGATGGAAGAGAAGTCACACAAGTTGAAGCAGCTTATTTCATTGTGGCAACAGGCGCTAGAGCAAGAGTAATTCCGGGAATGGAACCTGATATTGAAAATATTTGGACTTATCGCGAAGCTATGACTCCAAAGGCTTTGCCGAAATCTCTTTTAATTGTTGGTTCAGGTGCAATTGGATCAGAGTTTGCTTCGTTCTACAGAAATATGGGCTCAGAAGTCACTTTAATTGAAATGGCCGAAAATATCTTACCAGTTGAAGATGAAGAAATTTCAAAACTGGCTAGAAAGTCTTTCGAAAAACAGGGCATTAAAGTTATAACAAGTGCCGCACTAAAATCTTTGAAAAAAGGCAAAGGCGAAGTTACCGCTTTGGTTGAAGTTAATGGCAAAGTTGAAGAAATCACAGCTGAAAAAGTTATTATGGCTGTTGGCATTGTAGCTAATGTAGAAAATTTAGGACTAGAAAAAACTAAAGTTAAAATCGACAAAGGTCGCATCATCGCCAACGGATATTTAGAAACCTCTGAAGCAAATATTTTTGCAATTGGTGATGTAGTTGGCGCTCCTTGGTTAGCTCACAAAGCATCTCATGAAGGCACAATCGCTGCTGAAAAAATCGCCAGCAAACTAAATAAATATGACGCCAAAAAAGTTCACCCAATCAAAGCAGAAAATATTCCGGGTTGCACTTACTCAATGCCACAAATCGCCTCGGTTGGATTAACCGAAAAGAAAGCTTTGGCAACTGGCAAAAAAATTAAAGTTGGTCGCTTCCCTTATCTGGCAAATGGCAAAGCAATTGCAGCTGGCGAAACCGAAGGTTTAATCAAAGTAATTTTTGATGAAAAAACTGGTGAACTTTTAGGAGCTCATTTAATTGGTGCCGAAGTTACTGAAATGATTCAAGGATATGTAATTGCTAAACAAGCAGAGCTGACTGAGGAAGACTTAATGCATACAATTTTTGCTCACCCAACTATGTCGGAAATGATGCATGAAGCCGTTTTAGATGCTTATGGCAGGGTTATTCATTTTTGATTTGACAACAAAAATTCGATTCCTATTTTGCGCCAACCTTTCAGTTAATTCGCAACTTCAACCCTTATTTGCTAAAACCAGTTAAGGGTTGTTATTTTGGGAAACGATTTAACGACAGAAAGAAACTAATCAGAAATTGATTAGATTTATCAAAACAATTTGGCGTAAAAAACAATGAAAAAAATTTCATTAATCCTTGCTGTAATTTCTCTTTTTGCTACTGCTGCTCAAGCTGCTACTCCAGCTGCTAAAGCTGAAGTTAAAGCTGCTACAGCAACTGAAGCTGCTCCAGCTAAAGCTACTACTCCAGCAGTAGAAGCTGCTAAAACTGAAGTGAAAGCTCCAGCTAAAAAAGCTCATCACAAAAAAGCTAAAAAAGCTGAAGAAAAAGCTGAAGAAAAAACTGCTAACTAATTAAAATTGGTTTTGCACTTCTTTAAAGCCAAACTGGCAATTGTCAGTTTGGCTTTTTTGTTAGGGGCGCAAACAAAGTTATACTTGATTTTATTTCAATCACAAAAAGAATGCGCCGCTCTTAATTTTTGCCGATTTAGCTCAGGGGTAGAGCTACTGTCTTGTAAACAGTGGGTCGGGAGTTCGAATCTCTCAATCGGCACCACTTCTTTCTAAGTTCCATACCATTTACAAAATTATCAAAATTCGTAAATGGGACACTCTCGGGACAATAAATAACAAAAATCCTTCATAACCTTTTGTAACGAAGAAAGAAATCTTTGTCTTGTCTATCTTGCAAATTTTTTGTCTTAGCAAAGAATTTTCCTGATAGAAACCATTTAGCTTATTTTAGCTTTTCTGAAGAATTTGTCCCTTGAATGTCCCACAGAATAGAATCCTTATCTAACAATCCTTTATTTAAAAGTTTAAAGCAAATATTTCCTACTGATTAGTTATCAGTTGTTGCCATTTATTGTTATTATTTCTAAGTTTTTCTCAATTCTTAGAATTAAATTAATCAAAAATGGCAACCATTGAAAAACGAACCAGCTTAGATGGCACAACCTCTTATCGTGCAAAAGTAAGGCTAAAAGGCTATCCCGCACAAAATGCCACTTTTTCAAGATTAACTGATGCTAAAAAATGGGTTCAAGACACTGAATCAGCAATTCGCGAAGGCAGACACTTCAAAACCAACGCTGCAAAAAAACACACTGTAAAAGAATTAATTAATCGCTACTTCGAAGAAATATTATCTCGCAAAATAAAAGGAGTTAGTGACCAAACAACTCAACTCAATTGGTGGAAAGATAAAATTGGCAGCTTCCTACTTTCTGACATAAACACCGCGCTCATCATTGAAAATCGCAACAAACTTTTATCTGAAAAAAGTTTGCGCAAAGAAGGAAAACGAAGCAACGCAACCGTCAATCGCTATTGCGCATCATTAAGCCACTGCTTCACAATCGCCGTAAAAGAATGGGAGTGGTTACAAGAAAACCCAATGTTAAAAATGAAGAAACTAAAAGAACCACGCGGCAGAGTTAGATTTTTAAGCGATGAAGAAAGAGAAAGATTGCTCACAGTTTGCAAAGAAAGTCAAAGCCCTTTTCTTTATGTTTTAGTTGTTTTGGCAATCAGCACGGGAGCCAGAAAGATGGAGCTTTGCAGCCTTAATTGGGAAGATGTCGATTTGAAGCGCGGCATGATAATTTTGCACGACACCAAAAACGGTGACAGAAGAGCATTGCCTTTGGTTGGCATTGCCAAAGATTTAATGAAAGAGCATTACAAAAACCGCAACGAAAACACCAATCTAGTTTTCCCAGCAAAAAATTTAATCGATCCAATTGACATTCGCACACCTTTTGAAACTGCTCTAATCAAAGCAGAAATAAAAGATTTCAGATGGCATGATTTACGCCACTCTTGCGCAAGTTATTTGGCAATGAATGGCGCAACGCTGGCAGAAATTGCAGGCGTGTTGGGACACAAAACTTTGTCGATGGTTAAGCGCTATTCTCACATTTCAGAAGCACATACGGCAAAGGTGGTTGAGAGAATGAATAGTAAGATTTTTGGGGTATAAAATGAACGTTAAAAAAAATAACTTTCTAAAAGAATATCCAAGTGAGTTTTGTGGGCTGCTTGAATCATTCCAAAAAATTGGAAAACAAATTTTTCAAGATTCGTGGGAAGGTGATGAGTGGGAGTTTAGTGATGGTAGTTATTTAGAGCCTAAAGAGGCAAAGCGAAGATTAGCGATGTATTGGAAAGATGCTTGCGAAGAAGTTGAGGGTTGGACTAGTAGTCAAGAATTCAAAAAGAAGGCAATTGAGTGGATTACTCAAAAGAATACATGCGACGTTCATGCAAAAAGGGGCTATCCCTTAGATTCTTGGGATGTATCAGCTAGTGAAGCTAAAAAAATTACAATAAATCGGAAAGAGATTGATGATTGGATTCTTTGCGAGAGGGATCGGGCGATTGAAAACCTATATCAAAGCAAAATAAATCTGGGACAAAACCCAAATTCTCTTTCAGATTTTAGGCACCTAAGGGATTCGATCGCAAAGGATAAGGATTATGTCAAAAAATACAAAAAAAATTTAATGTGTGCTGAAACTATTGAAAGCCTTAGAAAAATAATAAGAGAAAATTTTGTGAGAGCAGAAATACATGATAAGATTAACAAACATTTGCCGCAAAAAACTTTAGATCCAGAAAGAGTTGACGTTTTCAAATTTGCATTAAAAGAAAATCACATCAGATGCTTAGGGGGTTCTGGAAATTACGATTTAAAAGTTCCTAGAAAGCAGTTGGATCACGTTTTAAGGACTGGAAAAAAGTGGGCTGATAAAGACATTAATTTAAAGGCTAATGCTGTAAAGAAAGAAGCTACAGTCCCAAGTCGATTTACTAAAATGATAAAATCTCTTAAGGAAAAACCAGAATATGATTCGTGGGAAAAATTATGGAATTTTCTTTATATTGAAGCGGGCAAGACAGCTTCAGATAATCAATCTTTTAGAGACAAATACGAGCTTCTTGAATTTGAAATAAAACAAGGCGTGCCGCAGGCGATTAGATTTAAAACTGTTGAAAGCAAAAGAGAAAGCTCAATGCGGAAATCCTCTTTTAAAAGAGCTTATACCAAAGCTTAGTTGTTATCCGCAATCTATCCGCAAACTTTATCCTGCGCCATTCCACTCTTCGCGCTATCCGCAATCTATCCGCGGCCTACCCGCATTTCATCAAATGAAATTATCGAAATTTAGATATTAGATCGTTGCCGAGTCAGCAAGAACACTGCTGGTTTTTCTTCAATTATTAATAACTAAATTTTTATAAAAATGTCACAAGAAAGTAATCGTCAAAAAGTCAGACTACTAACCGTAAATCAATTTATCGAAGCTCATCCATTTATGACTTCTGGAGGATTGAGGGCTCTAATTTTTCAATCTCGTTTTAACGATCTCGATAAGAAAAAAGTAATAAAGCGAATCGGAAGAAAAATTCTTTTAGATGAGGCGGCTTTTTTTGAATGGCTTAACGAAAGAAGTGAGGTCAACCATGTCTAGAACAGCAAAAAAGCTCGTGGTTTCCAAGTTTGGAGACGTAGGAAATCACGAGCCAAACCCCTTTAAATTCGAACTAAAAGGCTCAGCAATACTAAGAAATGATTCCCCTAACTGCAACCAAAAATCCAAAAGATTGGTTCTGTGGTTCAGGCTAACCAAAAACGACCAAGAGGTGGTTTTTGTTCTTAAGGGTCAAAAAGCTAAAACCCTTAAGGCTTTGATAGAAAAAGGCGATAAAGGCTGCACGGCTTTGGAAATATCCAAAACTTTTGCCCTGCGTTTAAGTGAGTATATCAGGGCTTTACGCAGAGATTGCATTTGCGGTGGTTATAATCTCAACATAACAACCAACAAAGAGCCTAATCCAGTTGGATGGCATGGTAGATACTTGCTAAATGACGATGTTGAGCTCTTAGAAAATGATGTTTTTGGAGGTGTGAAATGAAGCGAAAAATTCCTCAAACATTTGAAGAGACGATTGCCGAATGTGATAGGGCTTTAAGTTTGGGCATAACCAACACCGAAGACCTCTATAAACCACTAGCAATTGCACTTAACGGTCATGAATTTTTATCAAAGAAATTGCCAAAAAGAGAGTTAATAATCTCGCCCTGCTTACCAAAGCAGGGTTTGGCAATGATTTTTGCTAAAAGAGGCGTTGGTAAAACATATTTTTCTTTGCTTCTTGCCTGCAAGATTGCTAGCGGCAGAGATGTCTTTAAAAATAGATGGAAGGTTAATAAAGAGTGGAAATTGCTTTATATTGACGGTGAAATGCCAGCAAGTGATATGCAAGAAAGATTAAAAACCTTGATTAGCGAAGATACTAAAAAAGAAAATCTCTCTATCATAACTCGCGACCTTCAGAAAAACGGCATAATGCCTAATATTTCTAGTCAAGAAGGACAGGAAGCTTTAGAGCCACATATTCAAAAAGCTGATGTTATCATTATTGATAATCTTTCAACTCTAGCAATGTGTGGCAAAGAAAATGAAGCAACTAGTTGGGATCCAATTGCACAATGGGCTTTAAGACTTCGCTCAATTGGTAAAACAATTATTTTCATTCATCATGCTGGTAAAGATAATAATCAACGAGGCACTTCTAAGAAAGAGGATATTTTAGACACGGTAATAAATCTAAGACATCCATCAAACTATAGTAGCGAAGAAGGCGCAAGATTTGAAGTTCACTTTGAAAAATCGCGTGGCTTTGCTGGTGAAGAAGCTAAAGCTTTTGAGGTTAAGCTTGAAATAAAAAATGATAAAGCACTCTGGCAAACTAATGAAATAGAAGATTTGGAGCTTGAGAGAGTAGTCGAATTAAGTCATGATGGTTTGAGTCAAAGAGATATTGTTAACGAGACTGGTATTAGCCTTTCAAAAGTTAATCGGATATTGAAGAGACGCAAAAAAGAACTTAACAAAACTTAACCTTTTAAGAGCTCAAAAAATGTTTCACTGTTTCATTTCTTAAGGGATGAAACGGTGAAACAAAATAACAAATGTCATTTAACTTACTGCCAAAAGCCTTCTAATGCCATACCCACCCCCCTATTTCAAAAAATAGATGAACCACCCCATGCACACAAAGCACTTTTAGGGTAGAGATTTTTTTCCAATTTTTTACTCTAACCCTTAAATCAAATCCCAAATTCACCACAACAATTTAACCAATCTCAACAATGACTCATGCTAGATTTAACATCAATAACGCTAAGAAATGCTTAGCCACAACCAAAAGAAGTAAAACACTTTGCCAAGCTCCCGCAATGAAAAATAGCAGATGTCGATTGCACGGCGGAAAATCAACAGGGGCGAGAACTAAAGAGGGATTAAAGAAGCTAAAAGAAATCAATTATCGAAATGGTTGCAGCACTAAGGAAGCAATCGAATATCGCAAAGAATCCAGAGAATTTTTAAGGCTATGCAATTTACTTTTTGAGATTGGGTATTTTCACAGATAGAAAACTACAACAGCTCTGAAGGCTTAATTTTTAGAAAGGCCGCTATTTTGTGGATGGTAAACAATGAGGGATTTCTCTTGCCGCGCTCAAGCAATCCAATGTAAGTTCTGTCAAACTCCAACGACAAAGCCAAGGCCTCTTGGCTCAATCCAGTAGCCAATCGCGCCTCTTTTAGTTTTTCCCCGAAATGTATAAGAATTTTGTCTTTATCAACCATAATAGGTTGACAATTTCAGCTTCCTGATTTTTAGTCGACGGACTGATAGTCTCTAACAACTACTAACGCATTCATGAAAAGAATTATATTAGTCACTATCTGTTTTCTCGCCTCTGCCGAAGTCCAAGCTGGATTTGGAGGAGGAGTTCGTGGTTCTCCTTATGACCTTTACAACTTACCAATAGCTCAAGTAGAAAGACTTTTGGTTGATTGCGAAAAAAAGTATTATCCTGAGTATTATGCAACCACTCCATTTCCTGAAAGATACCATGCCTTACAAACTCGCCAAAAACTACATTACTGCATGAGAAAATTAATGCAGACTGGTGATTTTGAAGAAGATAAATGGTATAGAATAGGGAACATAAACAATGGAAATGAAAATAGATATGAGCAGGTAGTTGGCCATGAGTTGCCAGACGAATATTACTTAATCCCAATTGAGAATTATTCTGAAAGAATGGAATTTCTCGGTAAAGGTATGGATCAGAAATATGCTGAAGATGAGGAAAAAAGACGACAAGAGCTTAAAAAGAAATTCGGTTGGGCTGCAAATATTGTTGGTTTCTTCAACCCTATTCTAGGCGGCGTTTTCACTGGCGTTGGCGCGGCGCAATAAATAAACACTTAAACTCAATTAACCCAATTTAATAAAAGAATTTATGAAAAAAATTATTACATTATTGTTTTTGGTAACGACCGCTAATTGTAGTCTTGAGAGATACAGCATGACTCCTGAAAAATGGGTAAAGGATTCAAATGGCAGAATGGTTCACGATACACTCATTACCAGTGTTAGAACGTATGAAATCGAATGGAAAAATCAGGAAGAAGACGCAAAGAAAGCTATTTTTTACGAAAAGGCTGTCAGAAAGGATTTTGAAAGACAGCTAGAAAGATTAAGCAAAACCATATATCATAATTCGTTGCCGTTAATCGACTACAATAGCCCTTCTAATGAGAATAAAAAGAACTTACATTCATCTTTTAAAAAAGTTGAATCATACTTTCTAAGTACTCTTGAGGATTATCAGAGCGGCTTCCCCATTCCAAAATTTGATTATTCTTATTACGCAGAAAGAGGATACGAGAAGAAGAGCATAATTGCGCGAGCATCAGTTTCAGAAGAGCGTTTTGCAAAGTTCTTAGAAATTGTTGAGAACGATTATAAGCGCGATATTTTAAAACAATCTTTTGACAAGGATGGGATGGAAATGGCTAATCAAACTATAAAATGTATCATAAGACTATCTAGTCAACTTGCAGAAATTGAACTTGTTCGCGAGGAAATAAAAAATCAAAGTTGTCGTATTTAGGCAACACAACTTATAAGAAGAGTTGACTCAATCATTAGACAAAATTCATAGAAATTAAACAATTAGGGTCGTGGAACGCTTACTCACAAATTTTGCAAATAAATATCTATTAAACATGAAAAATTCACTGTTATTCATAGTAGTTTTTTCTTTTTTTATTAACTCATGCAAAGAAGAAAAATCAGCCACTAAAAATACAACTTTAGAAAATAGTCATTATTACTCTTTCAAGGATGGTCTCCTATATGGATACGAACAGAAACCAAACTCAGATGGTTCAGAAAATCCATTAATAATGTTTCAATATGCTGGTCAAAGAGATGATGTTTATCAACTATTCTATTCTCAAGATAATCACATAGTAAATGTGGTTGAATGCAAAAAGCCTTGTGAATTTATGAAAAATAAGACTTATTACAATACCGAGGGAGGTAATGTAATTTCTAAAAATTATTTTAGAGCCTCCGATAAAACCATAGCTAAGCTTGCTATACTTGATGCCATAAATGGAAATCTTGAACAAAGCGTTGTTGTAAAGAATGGCAAAAATTATGGTGTATGGTTTGGACAAAGGGTTGAGTTAACTCTGATAAAATAACAAATGATAAAACAACAAAACTAATTTTGTACAAACTGCAATCAGATTATGCCTGCAAGCACAAATAAGGTTAATCACACATTGCTATCAATCTTGACAATTGGATGGTGGGCTATTGCTTGTTTTATAATATGTTTAGGAACTCTGAATGCAAACTTCTATTGTGTAAAATGTGGAAGCAAAACTAGATAAGTTTGTAATTTCTATGGGACACTCTTGGGACACTCGCTCACAAATTTTGGCAAAAAATCAAAGATATTGACAATAACCATAATTCTCTAGAACCTCGGTAATACTGTTGTTATTTATTTTTATGTGTTGTCGTTTGTGCGTTCGCTCGGTCTTGTAAACAGTGGGTCGGGAGTTCGAATCTCTCAATCGGCACCAGCATTCACTCTCACTGGCTTCGGCTGGCAAGTTAGCTTTATCTGGAATGTTGACAGTAGATTGTCAGAGCAAATGCTGCACTTCATAGTTCTAGTTGGAGAAGGCTTGCACTAATCTAATTCCTCATGAACTTTTTAACCTCACTTCTTTTTTGGATCTTCATCAATGCTTGGGGAGCAATTATTCCCATCGTTTACCTTCCGCTTTCTTTGCTTTTTCGTAGCTCAAAAATTGCTGATCACGGCGCTAAAGTTTGGGCCTTATTCGGGTTGTGGGTTTTGAAAAAACTCTGCAGGATTGAACATGAAGTCATCGGTTTAGAAAAATTACCAAAAGAAGCTTGTATAATAGCCTGCAAACATCAATCGATGTGGGAAACTATTGTTATGCATCTGATTTTTCATCGCCCTGTTTATGCTTTTAAAAAAGAGCTTTTGAAAATCCCTTTCTATGGTTGGTTTTTGAGAGTAATGAGCGGAATTGTTGTTGATAGAAATGGCGGAGCTAGCGCTTTGAAGAGCTTGATTAAACAAACTAAAAAATATTTAGAAAAAAATCAGACTATTATTCTTTTTCCTCAAGGTACGCGCGTTCCAGTTAAAAGCATCACCGACAAATATCCTTATCAAGCTGGCATTGCCGCGCTATATCTTGCCTGCAATGTTAAAGTTGTTCCAGCAGCTTTAAATTCAGGAGTTTTTTGGCCCAGAGATGGAATTATAAAAAAACCCGGTAAAATTATTTTGGAATTTTTAAATCCGATTGAAACAGGTCTCTCCAGACAAGATTTTATGACCAAGTTGGAAGAGGTAATTGAAAAGAAAAGCAACGAGCTAATTTAAAGTTTTTTTCAAACTTTTTTTTACTTCTGGCGGCATGTATTTTTCATCATGCTTTACCAATAATTCACTTGAGAAGAATTGATTCTTTTCAATATCAAATTTGCCTTTTGCTACAACACCTTGACCTTCGCGAAATAGATCTGGTAGCAATCCAAAATAGTTAACAATCAAATCTTGCTCATAATCGGTAACTGTAAACTGAGTTGTTGTTGCATCAATTTTTCTAACAGAACTTTGCTTTACTAATCCGCCAATTCTAATTTTTTTATCAGCAGTTTTTTGTAAAATTTCTGTGGTTTTAAGCTCTGATGGCGCGTAGAAAAATACGATATTATCACGAAAATTTAGAATCACAAAAATCAACGCCAATAAAGATATTAAAAAAACTGATCCAACAAAAATTATTCGCTTTTTTTTACGCTGATTTTTCATTTTTGATTTTTGACTTGGCTATAAAATATTTTGTTAAGAAAATCATCATCAAACAGCTTAGAGCAAGTGAAGACAAGAAATAAGCAGCAATCACATAGTTTGAATAATCGGATAAATTTTCCATATTTTTTAATTTAAATTTTGAAGCAACTTGCAAAATAAAAGCTGCTTCTTAGTTTGCGCGACTCGTTTTATAAGCCTGAATAGCTCAGTTGGTAGAGCAAAGGACTGAAAATCCTTGTGTCGCTGGTTCGATTCCGGCTTCAGGCACCACACTTTTGGTAAAATTTTCGGCAAACAAAAATTTTAGTCTTATAAATTGTGTTGCTACGCATGGTACGAAATCGTGCGTTCACAACAAGTTTTTAGTTTATCTCGATCACCGAAACATTTCTTCCGCAGTCCTTCTCTCCCAAATGTGTTGATCTTCTGAAACTAAAAAAATCTTTTCCATTTTCATAAGTATCAATTTTTAGGTTTTTGATTTTTTCAACTCCAGCTTCACACAATTTTTTTTCCACATAAGAAGGTAAGTCGAACTGATATTTATCCGAGCTTGTCCCCTCTTTGAAAAAATTTTTATTAGTCAAATCTTCAATTAAAAAATCATCCAAAAACTCTTGTGAAACTTGGTAAGATTTTTGCTGAATCATTGGACCAATCACAGCTTGAATATTTTGCGCACCTAGTTTCTTTATCTCATCAACCGTTGATAAAATCACGCCAGATTTGGCTCCACGCCAACCAGCATGAATTGCAGAGATAATATTTTTTTCTTCATCAAAAAGTAAAATCGGTGCACAATCGGCAGTAACCACTCCAATAACAATATTTTTTAAATTAGTTACAAGCGCATCAGCTTTGGGTAAGTTCTGATCGCCATAAATTTTTTCTAACGAGTCAACCACAAATACTTCGCTACTATGAATTTGGTTTACGAATAAAACTTTTTGACTCTGAAAATTTTTTTCAAGCAACATTTTCTTAAGATCAAATCGATTTGAAAGTGGTCGATCAATAATACAATCTTTACCAAAAAAGTGATATTTTATACTCATATTCTCTCTCTAAAAAATCGTAATTTTGCTAAATATTCTTGTGGATTTTTGATATTCACCAAAGAATCTTTCGGAGTAAAAAACATGTCGTGAAGCCTTGTCAATAAAAAGCGCATCGCAGCTCCAACCAAAGCTATTTTTAAGAAAGATTTTTCTAGCTCAGAAAATTTTCTTATCGATTCATAACCTCGTAGTATTTCGTCAAAATGGTTTTGTAAAAAATTATTTTTTTCATCAAAGCACCAAGCATTTACAGCTATGGCAAAATCAAAAATCAATGCATCATTTGCGGCAAAATAAAAATCAATTACGCCGCTTAAATTAGCATTTTCATCAAAAAAAACATTATCTGGAAAAAGATCGAGATGAGCTGCATATGTTGGCAAATCATGCTTCCAAGAAGATTTTAAAAAACTTAAATTTTCAGTAATTTCACCAAGTAAGTTTTTTTGATAATTTTCAATAAGGTTTTCAAACTTGGAAAATAGAGCGCTCCAGCCATTAATGCCTAAATCATTTAGGCGCGACATTTCAAAATCCTGAGCTGCTAAATGCAATTTCGCCAAGATTTTACCAACTTCAAAACAGTGATTTATATTGATATTATCATAATAACCATCTTGACGGGATTTTAGCGTTGCGCCACTCAGAAAAGTAACGATAGTAGATTTTTTTTCTTTCAGATCAGAAATTATCAAGCCTGAATTATCAAAGATCGGGCGCGGACAAGGAATTTTTTTTTCGGCAAGATGCAATTTAAAATTTATGAAAAATGGCAAATCATTTTTATCAATTCGCGATTCAAAAATTGTTAAAATAAATTTTCCTTTCTCGGTTTCTAAAATGAAATTTGAGTTATCGATTCCATCAATGATTTCTTTGAGAGAGATCAAATTTCCTAAATCGTATTTTCTTAAATGTTGTGAAATTTCTTGCTCAGAAATTTTTGTGTAAACTGCCATTATTTTTTATCTTCTAGTTCTTGAGATTTTTGCCAGCCCGCTTGCCAGCTGGCGTTTGATTTAATACCTTTTGACCATGATCCTTGTGATTTTTTTTGCACAGATTCTACGCGCTCTTGGAATTTTTGTTTCGGCATTTCAAGCTTGATTTGACTTGTGATTTCAAGAGTGTGAGCCGCAATTTTTTGATCAATTTTTCTTTGAATTTGCTGATTAAAAATTTGACTGATGAATTTGGTAGTGTTTTCAAAAAAACTCATCACATCAGATGTAGCAAAATCTCCAGTTGATTTCACATTACGCGAAATACTTAATAATTCAAAATAACGTGCAAAAAGTTCTGACAAAAATTGATGCTGTGGATAAGCTTTTAGAGCGTCAACCATCAATCTTTGCACTTCAGCTTTAAGAGTAATGATTTCAGGGCTACGACCCTTCATATCGTAAGCGATTGCTTGACGAAATTCTTCACCTAAATTAATGCCACTTTCAAATTCCAGAGCGTGAGCCATTTCGTGAGCCATCAAGCTGCAAGTCATTTGACGCAGAATAATTGTCTTCTTTAAATTGGTTGAAAAGTTACCGAAAATTTTATTAAAAACTTTATTTTGCTCAGTCAGATAGCAGCCCAGATTTGTATCCCAACCTTTGATAATTTTTACTTCAAAGCGCAAATCTTTTTCTTTTAATTTTGTTAAAATTAAATCCAAACCATCTTTAAAAAGATCAATACTATAAAGCTGAGAAAAAGTTTGGACGAATTGATCAAGATTTTTTACACCTTCAAAATCAACTTGAGATTTAAAAATATTTTTCAGAATTTCGGTCATTTTATAAAGCTTTTGCTAAAATCATGGCACAAGAAATTGCTACATTTAAGGAGCGCATATTATTTTTCATCGGAATAAAAATTCGCTGATCTGCTTTTAAAGCTACATCTTCAGGAACTCCAGCACTTTCTCTACCAAACATTAAAACATCATTTTCAGAAAAAATAAATTCACGATAATCTTTGCTGGCTTTGGTTGACGCTAAAATTAAACGCTGATTTTTTTTAATAATTTCACTTTCAAAAAATTCTTCAAAAGAGCTATGGCGAAAAATTTTTGCCATGTGAATATAATCCAAAGCTGCTCTTTTTATACGCTGCATATCAAATGGAAAACCGCATGGCTCAATGATGTGAAGCTCTATGTCAAAACAAACGCAAGTACGAATTATTGTTCCAACATTTCCAGCGATATCTGGTTGAAACAAAGCAACTTTTGTCATAAATCGATTTAATTTTTTTCGAACAAATAATTGAGAAAAACTTTTTAAAATTCTTTGTCTTTTAAATTGCGTATTTATAAAAACTTGTTCTTTATATACCCACTGCCATTTCACTAAAACAAAAAGCAAGCGCAAAACTATAAACAATGAGCGAAACAGTTAAAATAATTTTTATTACAAAAGGTCAAAAACAAGAGTTTGATGTTTTAGTTGGCACCACAGTCTTGGAAGCCGCTCACAATAATAACATCGACTTGGAAGGTGCTTGCGAAGGCTCTCTTGCTTGCTCAACTTGTCATGTAGTGGTTGATAAAAACTTTTATAATTTGCTTTCAGAACCAAGTGAAGATGAAGAAGATATGTTAGATTTAGCCTTTGGATTGACGCCAACTTCCAGACTTGGATGTCAAATCGTCATGACTAAAGAGTTAGACGGTCTGACTTTAATAGTACCAGACGAAACCCGTAATGTTTCAATGAATTAACCTACAAAACAAAGTCAAAATATGAGCAAAGCCATTTTATTAAAGTCAGTAATTATTCTTGCTGTTCTTTCAGTGTTTCACAGCGTTTTTTGGTTCTTTAAAACTGGGCAAATTGAGAAGCAAATTAACAGTTTAATAAGCGAAAATAGTTCTTATGTCTCGGCTGGTGAAATTTCAGTTTCTGGCTTTCCTTTGAAACAAAGAGTATCAATCAAAGACTTGAAAATAACATTACCAAATCCAGCTTTTAGCAAATATCAGATTGATATTAAAAATTTAATTGCAACTTCTGGAATCTTTAGTGGCGACTTCTCAGTCACTCTGAATGAGCAAGTTTCGGTTTTAGACACAGAAACCAACATTTCTGGTTTGTTAGAATTCAACAAAGAGCCTGAAATCAAAGCGTTAATCGCAAAAGACTCTATCGCAAAATTTTCTTACAAAGACTCCGGGCACCGTGTTTTAGACGCTGAAAAAAATACTATTTACGCGGCAAGTACCGCAAACTTCTCTTTTGAATCAACTCTTGAAGAAGGTGATAAAATCAAAAACAAAATCACTGTTGATTTAAAAGATATCGAAGGCTTTGACATCTTAAGTGTTTACAAAAATTCCTCAGAGAAAAAAGTTATTGAAGGTATAAAAACCGGAGAAATTGCTATTGGTAATTCTACCTCAGCAGCTGCAGCCCCCGTTGATACAAAAGCTACACCACCAATCACAGCTCCGACTACCACGGCCACAGCCAATAACACTGTGAATCCTACGCCAGCAGATATTGCAAAAGCAGCTACTTTAACAGATTCTTCTGCTAAGAACACAAAACCAGAAGAAAAACCAGAAGATATGACAGCTGCACTTAACAACAATTTAGTTAAAAGTAATTTTGCCATGGATGTCGACTATACTTTGGTTCCAAACCAAGGCGAACAACAAACCCAAAATGATCCTACTCAAATTCAAGAAAGTCCGGTTCAATACAGCAGAGCTATAAAAGTTAACAGTCTAGAGTTCTCTAATCCGCTTTACAAAATTAGTATCAATGGCGAGTTTAATCTTCTTCAAGACGACTCTCTTCCTTCAGGCGCAGTAACTTTAAAAATAGAAAAGGTTAGTAATCTCGTAAATCATATAACAGCTGGTTTAAACCAAATTGCTGATCAGAAAAAAATCGGTACGGTCGCGGCAGTAAAAGCAGCAGATTTAAATTCAAGCAATACAGCACCAACCACAACAGCGACAACTAATACCGTAGCAACAAATGTGGCCACGCCATCGGCAACTACAAACAATTCAGCACCAGATGCTAGCGCAGCTTCTGCAGCCATAACTCCTTCAGCAGCAGTTGCTGTAAACGAAGATTCATATCAAATCTTTGTCAGAAAATTTGCTGCTGGTTTAGATCCAGTTGTTAAAGAAATTAGCGCTAAAAATCCTTTGAGCAAAGATGATAATTCAGTCTTTGATATTAGAAGAGAGAAAAATATTGAGTTCTTGATCAACGAAACTTCAGTTCGCGAAATTTTAGGAAAATTCTAGTTAATGAAAATTTCTGACATTTTAGCGCAAGCCAGAATTCAGTTAGAAAAATCGGGCGTGAGTAGTAGCAAATTAGATTCATTAATTCTGCTAGCTCACGCCCTTTCTTTTTCCAAAGAGCAGGTAATTTTTAATCCCGACTTTAACTTAGATCAAAATCAACAAGATAAATTTTTTAGCTTGATTAATCGTCGTACTAAACGCGAACCTGTTTCACAAATTATTGGCAAAAGAGAATTTTACGGTCGTGATTTTTTGGTAACTTCTCGAGTACTTGATCCAAGACCAGACTCAGAAATTTTGATTGAACTAGTAATAAAAAAACTATCACCTCAGATATTTAGTCAAATCAATATTCTGGAACTAGGAAGTGGCTCCGGCTGCTTGATTATAACACTTTTAATACTTTACAAAAAAGCTCAAGCCTTTGCAGTTGACATTAGTTCTGATGCTTTGGAAATTTGCAAAAGAAACTCTGCTTTTCACCAAGTTTATGAGCGTTTACAAACTATAAAATCAGATCTTTTTGCCGCACTTGATCCCGATAAAAAATTCGATCTGATAATCTCAAATCCACCTTATATCAAATCGCAGGATATTTTAAATTTAGAAGATGAGGTAAAAAAATTCGAACCTCATTTAGCTCTTGACGGTGGAGCTGATGGACTTGATTTCTACCGCAGAATTGCACAAGAAGCTTTTTCCTTCTTGCAAGCTAACGGCTATTTAATTGTCGAAATTGGCTTTGATCAAAAAGAAAAAGTAATAAAGATTTTTAGCGATAAAAAACTGACCTTCATCGAATCAAAACCTGATTTATCTGGTATTCAGCGTGCTTTGTGTTTCCAAAAAATTAACTAAAATGTTAGTCATTAAAGAAATTTCTAAAATCAGATCTCGCTTAAAAGATGAAAAAAAATCAGACAAAAAAATTGCTTTTGTGCCAACAATGGGAGCTCTGCATGATGGTCACTTAGCTTTAATTAAAAAAGCTCAAGAATCTGCTGAAGTTGTGGTTGTGAGTATTTTTATTAACAAGACGCAATTTAATGATCCAAATGATTATAAAAATTATCCGCGCCAAATTGATAAAGATTTAGAAAAGCTAAAAAATTGCCAAGTTGATTATGTATTTTTACCAGAAGATGGTGAGATGTTTGATCAATATTTTTCACACAAAATTATTCCAACTCAACTAACTGATTGTCTTTGCGGTCAGAAGCGTTTGGGACATTTTGAAGGTGTAGCTTTAATCATTACCAAGCTGTTTAATATTATTGATCCCGACATCGCAATTTTTGGTCAGAAGGATTTTCAGCAATTAGCGATTATTAAAAAACTTGTCAGTGATCTAAATTTCGATGTTGAAATTTATGGATTAGAAACATTGCGCGAAAGCAGTGGATTAGCAATGTCATCACGAAATCAAAGATTATCAGAATCCGATAAAGTTAAAGCTGCAGAAATATTTTTTGCTTTAAATGAAATAAAAAACGAAGTTATAAAATCTCCGCAAAATTTGGAAAAAATTTTACAAAGTCATAATAAAAAATTACTAGAAAGTGGCTTTGAAAAAATTGATTATTTAGAGATTCGTCAAGAAAAAGATCTACAACTTGTTACAAATTTTTATCGTTGCGAGCCTTCTCGTATCTTTATTGCAGCTTATTTGAACGGAATCAGATTAATTGATAATTTACAACTAACATGACAACTTACCTTATTCTCAGCAACGCTATTTTTGTAATATTATTTTTACTGATTTTGTTTGAATATTTTGCATTAAAAAAATCTTCCAACAAAGAAATTGCATCTCATCTTGAAAGAATTAGCGACACAGAAAAGCGTTTAACTCAAGTGCTTACAGATGAGAATAAAAAATCTGAATTACTAATCGCGCAAATTTCTGAAATAAGAAAAGAAAAAGAACAAGAAGCAAAATTACGCTTTGAAGCTGAAAAACAGATTAATTTGGCTATTCAAAAATCGGAAGACCTTCAAAAAAGAATGATGGATTGGAAAGCTGCACAAGAGTCAGTGATGCAAGATGCTCAAAATGCTATTTTTAAAGTTGGCGAAGATCTTTATGAGAGACTCAGCGAGGATTACTTAGATGAAATCAAAAATAATCAAAATTTGTTTGAGCAAATCTTGAGACAAAACACAGCAGCTGATAAAAAAGAAGAAAAGAAAAGTTCTGATAACACTGAAATTTTTAAAACCAACAACCGAGAAAATTTAGCTGAGAATAAAAAATCTCGCGAAGATATTTCTAAAAAACTTCTTAATCAGCTGAAAGAATCAATGATCAACTCCGAACATATTGAAGGAGAGCAATATTTCTTAAACAGCAGTTTCGAAGCCGATAAATCAAAATTATTCCTATGCGAAGCAGCCTTCTTACAAGATGAAAATCTTTATATTCTAGATTTCAAAGGCTGTAATTTTTTAGATGAATATAATCAATCTGCAGACAAATCTTCAGCACAAAAATCCTTGGAACAAAAGCTTGATAAATATGTGGCTTACTTAGGAAATCCAAAATATCGCGAAGCAATTTTGAAAGCGGTAAATTCAAAAAACGTAAAATTTGAAACTGGCGACATAATATTTGTTGTTGCTTCAGAGTCTGAAATAACCCTTCTCGAATCAACTGGCTATTTAGAAAAACTAGAAAATTCAAATGTTAAGATTGCCACTTTTGAAGAAATTATCGACCTAACTTTATAAAATTACGACCATGAATTTACCTAAAATTGCAGCAAAAAATCCTTTTCCAGTTGAGGTTGAGCAAGATAAAAAATATTTTTGGTGCTCATGCGGATTATCACAGAAACAGCCTTTTTGCGATGGCGCTCACAAAGCTTATAAAAATGAAGATGGCAGCAGTCTGATGAAATCAATCTCTTTTACAGCAACTGAGAATAAAACGGTTTTCCTTTGCGGCTGTAAGCACAGTAAAAATCCCCCTTTCTGTGATGGAACTCACTCTTCTTGCTAGAAATAATGGAAGAAAAATCAGCAAAACTACAAAACCTGTTTGCTCTTCTAACCTTCTTTAAGCCTTATCGTCGCCAAACATTTTTTGCTTTTTTAGCTCTACTTATAACCGCTTTGATGGTTTTATTTTTTGGTAAAATTATCAAATACATAATTGATTACGGCTTTGTTAAGCAAGATCAACATTTACTAAATTTATCATTATTTGCCTTCATTATCGCAGTAATAATTATGGCCGTTGCTGGCTATTATCGCTCTTCGCTGATTAACTCTGTCGCTGAAAAAGTAATCGCTGATTTACGAAAAAAAGTTTATAATCACATTATTCATGTCTCGAGCGAATTTTTTGAAATCACCAAAAGCGGTGATGTAGTTTCGCGCCTCACTGTTGATACAGCGCTACTCTATGAAACTTTGAGCAGCACCATTTCATTTTTATTACGCAATTCGCTTTTTTTTGTTGGCGGAATTTGTTTGTTATTTTTCACCAGCGTCAAACTTGGATTACTCACAATGCTAATAATTCCATTAGCAATCGCGCCAGTTATTTTTATGGGTAAGTCTGTAAAAAATCTTTCAAAACATTCGCAAGCAGCTTTAGCAGAAGTTGGATCACATATTGAAGAAAGCATTAACGGCATCAAAACTATTCAATCTTATTTATGCGAAGAAAAAGAAAGTCGTAATTTTTCTGGCTTTATCGACAATGCTTTGAAAATTTCTTTAGAAAAAATTCGCCTCAAATCTTTGATGGTTGCCTTAGTAATAACTTTTGCTTTTGGCGGAATTGCGCTTGTTTTAGTTTGTGGCGGCAATGATGTCATTAGTGGTAAAATGACTTCAGGTGCTTTGTCTTCTTTTATTTTTTATTCGATAATCACCGCCACTTCTTTAGTTTCTCTAAGTCAAATTGCTGGACAATTACAAACCGCCTCTGCCGCTTCTGCAAGAATTTTTGAACTTCTAAAAATCGATTCTCCAGTCAAAGAAGTCAAAGATCCGCAGCCATTTTCTTTAAGCAAAGAAATTAACATTAAATTCGAAAATGTTAATTTTTCTTATCCAAGTCGCCGCGAAAATTTGGTACTTAGAAATTTTAATTTGGAAATAAAACCGCGAGAAAAAATTGCTATCGTCGGATCAAGCGGAGCTGGTAAAAGCACGATTCTACAGCTTTTACTGCGTTTTTATGATATTAATTCTGGCATTATTTCTCTTAATAATCGCGATATTAATTTACTTTCATTTTCTGATTTAAGAAAAAATTTCTCTTACATTTCGCAAGATTGTTTTATTTTTTCTGGTACAATTTTTGAAAACATCGCTTACGCAGATAAATCAACCACCAAGGCTCAAGTTGAGAAAATAATTTCCGAAAACTCCGCGCTGCATTTTATCAATAATTTACCAGAAAAAATTGATAATTTTGTTGGAGAAAAAGGTATTAAACTTTCGGGAGGACAACGCCAAAGAATTGCCATTGCACGCTCTATTATCAAAGATTCGCCGATTTTACTTTTAGATGAAGCGACTTCAGCACTTGATAATCAGAATGAAAAAGTCATTGCTCAAGCAATTGCTGATTTAGCGCAAGACAAAACTACCATAACCATTGCACACCGCTTATCATCAATCATCAATGCTGATAGAATTATTTTTATTAAAGATGGTAATATCGCCGAAATCGGCTCACATCAAGACTTGATAGCTCGCAATGGATTTTACAAAAAAATGTACGAAGCAGAAATTTTAGAGATAATATAAAATCTAGTGATCTTTCCAACCAACTCGCTTCAAGAAAAATTCGTAAGAATCCTCAAAGGTAAAGGTTTTGTTATCGTCAAAAATAATTAATTTATTAGCAATTTCGCGCAAGAAATGTTCATCATGCGTAACAGTTACAACCGCGCCCTCGAAGCTTTTAATGGCTTCAAGCAAAGATTCACAAGATTCCATATCTAAGTGATTTGTTGGCTCATCTAGAAGAAGTAAATTTGCGCCTTTCAATAAAATTTTTCCAAGCATCACGCGACTTTTTTCTCCACCAGAAAGTACGCCGATTTTTTTATTTGCCAAATCAGAGGAAAACATCATATTGCCGCAAACCTGACGCACTCTGGTTATAGGAAGTTTTTCATCAACTTTTTGTAACTCTTCGTAAACCGAACGATTATTATCAAGACGATCAATATTCATTTGACCAAAATAGCCAATTTCAGTTTTGCCATTAACTTTGATATTGCCATAAAGCGGCAAGTTATCTTGCGTTAGAAGCTTGAGCAAAGTTGATTTACCTTTGCCGTTTTTTCCGATCACACAAATTTTGTCACCGTTGGCAATTTTAAAAGAGAGATTTTTAATCAATAAATGTTCGGGATTATAGCCAAAAGCCAGTGCTTCAGCCTCAACCATATTTTCTTTGCTGGCATAAAGATTGTGATTAAATTTAAAATCCAGCGTTTGCACATGTTCTAATTTTTCTTTCACATCTTGTTTTTCGAGCATCTTTACACGTGATTGCACTCGGCTCGCTTGACTTGCTTTTGAGCCAAAACGATCAATCCATTCTTGAGTTTTTTGTCTTTGTTTATCTTCGTTGATGCGAGTTTTTTCGTAAATTTCTTCTTCAGCAGCAATTTTTTCACGAACACCTTGAGTGTTTCCCGGAACCTTTTTAAAGCCTTTGCGATGAATTACTAAAGTGTGAGAAATCACGTCATCCATGAATCCGCGGTCATGCGTGATTAAAATTAATTCGCCTTCCCATTCGCGTAAAAATTCTTTCAACCAGCGAATTGAGTGAATATCGAGATAGTTTGTCGGCTCGTCCAAAAGCAACATTTGTGGTTCAACCAAAAGCAATTTGGCTAAATTTAATTTTACTTGAAATCCGCCAGAAAATTTTTTCGGATCTTTGTAGAGGTCATCGTAAGTAAAGCCTAAGCCATATAAAATATTTTCACCTTTCCAGCCCTCGTGTTCGCGATCCTGAGGCAAGACTGAGCAAATTTCGTCTAAAACTGTTTCGTGAGTAAAGCTAATATGTTGTTCTAAATGTCCAATGCGATAACCACGCGGAATTTCTACCGTGCCCGAATCAGGTTCTAATTTTTTTAAAATTAATTTTAAAAAAGTTGATTTGCCACTGCCATTGCGCCCAATCAAGCCAACCTTTTCACGTCCATTAATGATAAAATTTCCGTCGGTAAAAACATCGTGTCCGGAAAATGAAATAGATAAATCTTTAACTCTGATCACTGTTTAAATTTTTTTAAGGATTAAAAATAGCTGAAGAAAATTATTCAACTTGCGCAATCGCGGATAAAATCCAATTAGCCGAAGAGTTGTATCTTACAAAAGTCCAAGCTTCTGAAGTAATAACCAAATTTCTATTGCCGCCCTCAACAATATAATCTGCATCTTGCGGATTTTTGTTTAGATTAATCATGTAATCAAAAGCTGACCACTCAATAATTGCAGTAGCATATTGCATTTCATCTTCTTGCCAAGATTCAGTGATGTTGATCATCGTCACATCAACTTCTTCAACTTTATTGGCGATACCTTGGCTAATATTTTGTGATAGAGAATCAGAAAAATATTTGGCCATTTCTGGCGTTGTTAATCTTTTTAAACTATCGATATCTTGATTTGACCAAGCATTTTGTACATTGATTAGAAGCTCTTTAAATTTGATTTTTTCTGATTCTGCTAAGTTGATATTAATCACTGGCGTTTGAGAAAAATTAGATCCATTGCCAGAAGCGTTAGATATGTTTGAAGCATTGTAAGTAGAATTTCTGGTCATCTTTCTGATTAAGAAAAAAACAGCAAAAGCACTAAGAGCCATTAAAATTAAATTAATCAAAAATCCACCGCCACTTGCTCCCATACCACCAAAGCCAGAATTACCAAACAACATATGTCCAAGCCAAGATCCAGCCAGAACTGCACCAACTGTAGTTAAGAAAGGATTGCGTTGAAAAAAATTGGCTGCGCGATTTGGTCCAGCATTTTGCTGATTTTGTGCATTAGTTGTATTTTGACTGGCAGAATTTTTATCAGAATTTTGTTTAGCTGATTTTTGCATCGGTGCGTAATTTTTACCATTAGAGCCACCACCTTCAAAAGTACGACTTCCTCTTGAACCTTGATTAAAATGCGATGTTGAAGAGCGACCCGAGCCAAAAGATGAGCGGCCGCCAGCTCTAGCAAAAACTTCTTGGATACTGTTAAATAAAAATACAAAAGTGACTATGAGAACAGATATTTTTTTAAACATTTTAAGCGGATTTTGTTTGGTTATTAATAAAAAATTTCACTAAATTTTGCTTATCTAATCTAGATTAGAGCGACTTATTTTTATAATTCTAAGCACAATTTTATGAACTTAAAAAAATTAACTGAAGCAGAAGCTCGCGTAATATTGCATAAAGGCACCGAGGCTCCTTTTACTGGTGAGTTTTATAAAAAACCAAATCAGGAAGGTAAATATCTTTGCAAACAATGCGGAGCCGAGCTTTTTTCAACCGCTGATCAATTCAATTCACATTGTGGTTGGCCAAGTTTTGACGATGAAACTCCAAGCTCAGTAAAAAAAGTTACAGATGCAGATGGTCGCAGAACTGAAATTTTATGCCAAAAATGTGATGGGCATTTAGGGCATATTTTTCACGGCGAAGGATTTACTAAAAAAGATGCGCGCTATTGCGTAAATTCCATTTCGCTAGATTTTGTCAAACTAAAATCTAGCGAGAAGTAAAATCAACTACAAATCAAACAACAAAAATTCTGAATTTTCCTTGGCAATTATTGTTATTTCTTTCTCATTATCAATTGCAGCAGCATCTCCATTTGTAAGTATTTGATCGTTTAAAAAAATTTTTCCCGTAATCATTTGCAGCCAAATTTTTCTTTGCGGTTTGATGATAAAATTAAATTTTTTTCCAGCAGAGAATTTTGCCGAGAAAATCTCAGCATCTTGGTTTATTCGAATTGAACCATCGCGTCCCGAAGCAGATACTACAAGTACAAAATCATTTTTTTCAAAATCTTTAGTAAAAGATTTTTGATCGTAGCGCGGTTTAATTTGTTTTAATTTTGGTAAAATCCAAATTTGTAAAAGATGAGTTTCGCGATCTTTTTCATGGTTAAATTCTGAGTGAAAAACTCCGCTTCCGGCACTCATAATTTGCAATTCGCCAGGCAGGATTGTTGAGGCGTTTCCCATTGAATCTTGATGCGAAAGCGCGCCAGAAATTACATAAGTTATAATTTCCATATCGCTATGTGGATGTTTGCCAAAGCCTTGTCCTGCTGCGATATAATCTTCATTAATTACACGCAAATTACCAAAATGTATATGTTCTGGATCATAATAATTGGCAAAAGAAAATGTATGAAAAGATTTAAGCCAGCCATGATTTGCGGCACCGCGCTCATTTGATTTTCTAATTGTAATCATAAATTTAGTTTTTAAGAAGTTGGTTGCTATTAAATAGTTAGTTACAAAAAGAAACTAATAAAAAGCAACAATTAATAATTAATAAAACCATGAAAACTCTGATTGTAAAATATTTACCAAGTGGCGTTAATTCTAATACTAAAAAACTTTTAGATCTATTTTTAGAACAAACCAAAGCACAAAATATTGAAACTATTGATCTGCTAAAAGAGCAAATGCCAATATTTAACGAAGCCTCTATACAAGCTTATTACAAGCGTAATTATGGCGGACAAAAACTTGATGTAACCGAGGCCAAACTTTTAGAGAAAAATGATCAACTTATCGCTCAATTAAAATCTTCTGATATTTTGGTTTTGGCTTATCCAATGCATAATTTTGGCATGCCGGCTGCAGTTAAAGCTTATTTCGACGCCGTAATTTTTAATGGCGAAACTTTTGAAATGGGTAAAAAAATGATGGCCGGTAAAAAAGCTCTAACTCTTTTCACCTCTGGTGGAATCTACTCGCAAGACCATTTCAATCTTGATTATCCAAACTGGAATACCATCGATTTGCTTAGTAGAATAAATTTTAATTTTATGGGCTTTGATGAGTCAGAAATAATTCACACTTCGCTGCGTGATCCCGCAACTCAAAGCGAGAGGCTAGTGCAATCTAAAGAAAAAATCAGCGCAATTGTAAGTAAATGGTATAAGTAAAAGCAGGCCTATACCAAATCTAAAATTTATTGATATTATTTGATTTGGTATATTGGGGATCCACGCAAAGCGGGGCGCGACTTGTGTCACGTTTCCGTATCACGAAGGGATAAAGGACAAATAATTTATACCAAATCTAAAGAATTTAGATTTGGTATAAATTCATCGACAAAACGCTGAAGTGCTTTGTTTGGTGACTTAGCTTTTTAACCACTCACAATTTGTAAAAATTTTTTACCGTATTTTTTGATTTTTGCTTCACCAACCCCGCTAATTTTTGTCATTTCGTTTAGAGATTTTGGCAGAATTTTTACCATTTCAATCAGAGTTTTATCGTGAAATACAATGTAAGGCGGAAGGTTTTGAGCCTTTGCTATTTCAAGTCTCTTGGCTTTTAATTTGACGAAAAGTTCATTTTCAAAATCACTTTCAAGAGCAAAAATAATTTTGCTTTTTGTTTTGTCATTTGTACTGACAGAATTTTTATTTTTTACTTTCAAAGCAACTTTTCGCATTTGAATTTTTTCTTTGCTTTGCAAAAATTTTTTGCCTGCTTCAGTAATTTTAACTCCGCCAAAGCCTTCAATATCAACCTTAAGAAGGTTTGTGGCAATTAGTTGACGAAAAATACTTTGCCACTCAACCTTGCTAAATTCTTTGCCAATTCCAAAAGTACTAATTTTGTCGTGAGCAAAATTTTTCATACGCTCATCAGAATTTCCAAGCAAAACATCGATTAAATATCCAACACCAAATCTTTGCTCTGTTCGAAAAACACAAGAAATTGCTTTTTGCGCGGCGATAGTTGCATCAAAGGTTTCGGGCTTATTTAGGCAATTATCGCAATTACCGCAAGCGGCTGATTTATCACCGAAATATTCTAGCAAAATTTGCCTGCGACATGTTGAAGCTTCGCAAAGTCCGAGCAGAGAATTTAATTTTTGGCGCTCGATTCTTTTTTGATTTTCTTCAGAATTTGACTCTTCAATAAAATTTCTCTGCATTTCTACATCAGCTAATCCGTAGCACATCCATGCATTAGCCGGCAATCCGTCACGCCCTGCTCTACCAGTTTCTTGGTAATAGGATTCGATATTTTTTGGAATATTTAAGTGAGCAACGAAACGCACATCTGGCTTGTCAATTCCCATACCAAAAGCAATTGTTGCCACCATGATTACGCCGTCTTGTAGTAAAAATTTTTCTTGATTTTTTCTTCGCTGCTCTGGCATCATTGCGCCATGATAAGCAAAAGCGTTGTAGCCTTCTTGTTTCAACCAAGCTGCGGTTTCTTCAGTACTTTTGCGCGACAAGCAATAAACAATTCCGCTATCATTTTGATGATTTTCTTTGATGAAATCGAGTAGCTGTTTTTTGCTATTTTGACGCTCAATAATTGAGTAAGTGATATTGGGCCGATCAAAGCCAGCAACAAAAATTTTAGCATCTTCCAGCACCAAACGCTCAATAATATCTTTACGAGTTGGGGCGTCGGCAGTTGCTGTTAGAGCAATTCTTGATACGTTTGGGAATTTCTTCGCCAGAATTTTAAGCTCAGTATAAACAGGACGAAAATCATGTCCCCACTGCGAAACACAGTGCGCTTCATCAATTGCAAAAAGTGAAATTTTTATTTGTGTTAGCGATTCTAAAAACTCTTCCATCAAAAGCCTTTCAGGCGCTACATAAAGCAAATCGAGTTTTTTATCTTTAATTAACTTTTTGATTTCCCAAACTTCTGCTGAGCTCATCGAGGAATTGATCGCGGCTGCACTTACTCCAGCCTGAATCAAAGCACTTACTTGATCTTGCATCAAGGCGATTAATGGCGAAATCACGATTGCCAAACCATCCAAACATAAAGCCGGAATTTGATAGCAAAGCGACTTGCCACCACCAGTTGGCATAAGCACAAAACAGTTTTTACCAGCAATAACTTCGTTAATAATTTCTTGCTGATTGCCACGAAATTTATCGTAGCCAAAAACTTTTTTTAATATTTGTGCTGGCAATGCTTTTTGCATTTGATTAACGATCGCCGCTGCCGCCTTTTTTAATGTTTGATTGCGCATTTGATTTTTTAACGCCGCTAAAATTTGATCCAACATTTCCACCCTTCACACCTTTAGCGCCACCTCTTGTATTATGAGGATCAGCAACAAATGGAGAAAGTTTTTTTACTGGTTTGAACTCTGGAATTTTTTTGTCGTTTGTAGTCATAATCATTACTTAAAGTTATTAAAAAATTATTCTAATTCTGAGGATTAAACTACGTTTGAATTTGGTTAAACATATTCTCCAGCAGCTTTGCCAGAAGCCCAAGCCCACTGAAAATTAAAACCGCCAAGCCAACCTGTAACATCCAAAACTTCGCCGATAAAAAATAAATTAGAAACTTTTTTACTCTCAAAAGTTTTAGAAGAAATTTCATTAGTATCAACTCCGCCTGAAGTTACTTCAGCTTTAGCAAAGCCTTCTGTGTCATTTGTTTCAAGATTCCAACGATTTATTGAATCAGCAATTTCTTTGATTTTTTGATTAGAAAGATCGGCCAAATTTCCTAAGTGATTTGCTTTTATGGATAAATAGTTTGCCAAGCTTTTTGGCAAAAATTGCGCTATAAAACTTTGTAATTCTTGTTTTGGTTTTAATTTTTTTTCCTCTTGCAGGCGCGAAAAAATATCAACTTCTGGTACTAAATTTATAACGATTTTTTCACCTCTTTTTAAATAAGAAGAAATTTGCAAAATAGCTGGACCACTGATGCCGCGATGAGTAAATAAAATTGCTTCACGAAAACTTATTTTTTTGCAAGATACTATCGCATCAACCGCGACTCCTGATAAACTTTTGGTTTCACTCAAGAGATTTTCAGCAAAAGTCAGTGGTACTAAAGCAGGAATTGGCTGAATAATTTTTAAGCCAAATTGTCGTGCTACATCATAACCAAAGCCAGTTGCACCCATTTTAGGAATTGAAAGTCCGCCAGTTGCAATTACTAAAGATTGGCAATTGATTAAGTAATTTTTGATTTTTAATTCAAAAAAATCTGCAGTTTTCTTGATGTCACTAACCTTACTCTCAAGGCTTATTTCAACATTTCCTAAAGCGCATTCATCAAGCAACATTTTAATAATTTGTTTGGAAGAAATATCACAAAAAAGTTGGCCTAAAGTTTTTTCGTGAAAAGCAATTTGATGTTTTTTTATTAGATTTATGAAGTCTTGCGAAGTGAAGCGTTTCAAAGCCGAAACGCAGAAATGTGGATTTTTAGAAATGAAGTTTTTTTCTGAAACAAAAAGATTAGTAAAGT
This sequence comes from Rickettsiales bacterium UBA2645, assembly GCA_002359655.1. Lineage (GTDB taxonomy): Bacteria > Pseudomonadota > Alphaproteobacteria > Rickettsiales > UBA1997 > UBA2645. Next base: position 81,161 of record DENL01000035.1, read on the forward strand.
TGCATCTGCCGCCGCCAGAAATTCTGATTTTTTCACCAACCGCTTTAGCATGATCAACCAATAAAACTTTTCGACCGCGTTTGCCGGCAATTGCAGCGCACATCAATCCTGCAGCTCCAGCGCCAATAACTACGCAATCAAAAAATTTCATGAATTAGTTTTTGAAAACTTGCTTAAAAATATGATCGATATTTTTAGTGTGATAAGTGATGTCGAAAATCTCTTCGAGTTTTTTATCACTCAATTTAGAAGAAACTTCTTTATCGGCTTTGAGCAATTCTAAAAAGCTATTTGATTCTCCAGCCCAGATTTTCATCGCATTAATTTGCACAATTTTGTAGGCGTCTTCCCGACTGATTTTTGCTTCTTCGATCAATGTTAAAAGCACACGTTGCGAAAAAACCAAACCACCTAATTTATCCAGATTTTTTTGCATGTTTTTTTCATGCACGACTAGATTTTCAACTAAACCAACTAGACGGTTTAAAGCGAAATCTAGCGTTATAGTTGCATCAGGCGCGATCATTCTTTCAACCGAAGAGTGCGAAATATCGCGCTCATGCCAGCTGGCAACATTTTCCATAGCAGGAATAACCGCACTTCGAACCATACGCGCCAAGCCGGTCAAGTTTTCGCTCAACACTGGATTACGTTTGTGTGGCATCGCTGAAGAACCTTTTTGACCTTTCGAGAAAAATTCTTCCGCTTCCAAAACTTCAGTTCTTTGCAAATGTCTGATTTCAATTGCCAGATTTTCAATTGAAGAAGCAATTACTCCCAAACATGCAAAAAACGCCGCATGACGGTCTCTTGGAATGATTTGACTAGAAACTGACTCTTCGCTCAAGCCTAGTTTTTCAGCGACATATTTTTGTATGAATGGATCAACATTGGCAAAAGTTCCAACAGCGCCAGAAATAGCACAAACCGAAATTTCTTTTTTAGCGATTTTTAAACGCGATAAGTTTCTTTCAAACTCGGCATAAAAGCGCGCCAACTTTAAACCAAATGTCACAGGCTCAGCGTGAATGCCATGTGAGCGACCAACGCAAACTGTATTTTTATGTTCAAAAGCGCGTTTTTTTAGCGCCAGTAAAAGTCTTTCTAAATCGTTAATTAAAATATCCGAAGCTTGCGAAAGTTGCAGCGAAAGACAAGTATCAAGCACATCAGAGCTTGTCATTCCTAAATGAATGAAGCGTGAATTTTCACCAACCAATTCTGCTAAGTGAGTCAAAAAAGCGATCACATCATGTTTGGTAACCGATTCAATTTCGTCAACACGCGCTGCATCAAATTTTCCGCCTGCTTTTTTAAAATTCTCACGAATACGCAAAGCAGAGCCAGCATCAGCAACACCAATCTTTTCTAAGGCTTCGAGCGCGTAAATTTCAATATCAAACCAGATTTGATATTTATTTTCTTGCGACCAAATAGCGGTCATTTCAGGTCGTGAATAGCGAGGAATCATGCAAAGTTGAAAAAGTTGTTACGCGAATGCAGCAATTTACTGGCTAAGAAGCAATTCGATTAGCTATAAAATAAATTTAGACAGGTCGGTTTTACCAGAAATTAAATCGCCAAGATGTTCTTCAACATATTTATCATCGATGTTGATTTTACTTTCTGGACTCATCTCACTTGCTTCAAAACTAATTTCTTCCAGAATTTTTTCTAACATTGTGTGCAAACGACGAGCACCGATATTTTCAACTTCGGCATTTACTTTGTGAGCAATTTTAGCGATTTGTTTTACACCAGTTTCGGTAAAATTTAGTGTTACTTTTTCAACTCCAATCAATGCAATATATTGCTTTATCAAACTAGATTCTGGCTCGTTTAAAATGCGTACTAAATCTTCTTCAGTCAGCGGTTTTAATTGTACACGAATTGGAAAACGACCTTGCAACTCAGGCAATAAATCCGAAGGTTTTGCAGCGTGAAAAGCACCAGAAGCAACAAATAAAATGTGATCAGTTTTTACCAAACCATATTTGGTGCTAATAGTCGTACCTTCAACCAAAGGTAATAAATCACGCTGAACACCTTCACGACTAACATCAGCTCCCGAGCCTTTCATACCAGCACGGGCACAGATTTTATCGATCTCGTCGATAAAAACAATGCCATCATTTTCAACTGCTCTTAAAGCATTTTTGATGATTTTATCTTCATCAATCATTTTTTCTGATTCTTCGTCGATCAAGGTTTTGATGGCGTCTTCAACACTCATGCGCACTTTTTTGGTTTTATCGCCACCAATTGCTTTGCCAATCATTTCGCTAATATTAATCATGCCAACATGACCACCAGGAACATCAAAACCGCTGGAAAAAGAATTATTGGAATCAGAAATTTCAATTTCAATTTCGCGCTCATTTAACTCACCATTATCAAGCATGTGCGAAAATTTCTCTTTAGTTTCTTCGGTGGCAGTTTCGCCAACCAAACTTTTTAAAACTTTCTTTTTTGCAGCTTGTTCGGCTTTATTGTAAACTTCTTTTTTCTTTTCATTTTTCGAGGTTTTGATCGCCATTTCGACTAGATCGCGAATGATTGAATCAACCTCACGGCCAACATATCCGACTTCGGTAAATTTTGTTGCTTCAACTTTTATAAATGGAGCGTTAGCAAGTTTGGCTAAACGGCGCGCGATTTCGGTTTTACCAACGCCAGTGGGTCCTGCCATTAAAATATTTTTTGGTACAATTTCTTCACGAAGTGGACTTTCAACTAACTTACGACGATAACGATTTCTAAGCGCGATGGCCATCGCTTTTTTAGCATCAACTTGACCAACAATATAACGATTGAGTTCTTCAACTATTTGTTTTGGCGTTAGGCTTGTAGTAGAATTTTGTAACGAAGCGGTGCTTTCAGAGTTTTTATTTTTCTTCATTGGAAATTTGTTTATTAGATGCGTTTTTTGATCCGTTATATGTAGCGGCATTTAACAAAAATACTAGTAGCAAGACAACAAAACTGGTAAAAAAAATTATCAGCAAAAATTTCATAAGTGTTGCAAAACTTCGATGATTGAATCTTGTATGTCTTGAATTCCGTATCCTTTCAAGCTGCTGGTGGAAATAATTTTTGGATGAGCTGCAGGCCACTTCAAAATTTCTTTGGTGATTTTTTCTTCCATTTTAGCAACTTCTTGACGGTTTAGCTTGTCGGTTTTTGTCAAAATAATTTGGAAAGAAACCGCCACAGCATTTAAAATGTTGATCATATCAAGATCAGATTCTTTCAAGCCTTTTACTGGATCAATCAATAAATATAAGCGCTTCAGATTAGAACGCTTAGTTAAATATTCTAAAGCCGTTCTTTGCCAATGCTCAATATCAGAATTTTTAGCTTTAGCGAAACCGTATCCAGGCATATCAACCAAAACAAAACCTTCGGAAAAATTTTGGGTAAAACCGTCAGCGACTTTAAAAAAATTTAATTGGCGAGTGCGTCCCGGAGTGGTTGAAACAATAGCGATTTTCCTGCCAACGATTGAATTGATCAGACTAGATTTGCCAACATTGGAAGCACCGATAAAAGCAATTTCTGGCTTTAAATCTTGTGGAGCCTGATCATATCTATGCGCACCTAAAATAAACTCACACTGACCGTTAAATATTTTTTTGGGATCTAATTTTTTCATTTAATTTTTTTAATTTTTGCCACTTCCAAAAACTCAATCATCTTATCGGCAATATCAACGCCAGTTGAATTTTCAATGCCTTCAAGACCTGGAGAGGAATTTACTTCTAGAAGTTTTGGCCCAGAGTTAGAGCGCACCATATCAACGCCAGCAACTTCTAGACCAATAATTTTTGTAGCTTTGATTGCCAAGTCGCGCTCTTCGTTGCTAACTTCAATTGCTTTTGCTGTAGCACCTAAATGCATATTGGCGCGGAATTCTCCTTCTTGAGCAAGGCGTTCCATTGACGCTACAACTTTTCCACCAACCACAAAACATCTGATGTCTTGGCCTTTTGACTCTTTGATATAATGCTGGACTAAAATATCAGCTTTCAAACTGCGAAAGGCGTTGATCACACTTTCTGCGGCTTTATTGGTTTCAGCTAAAACTACTCCGACACCTTTGGTTCCTTCCAATAATTTTACTACTAAAGGTGCACTGCCAACTAGTTTGATTAAATCTTTAGTATCGTAAGATGAGTTAGCAAAACTGGTATCAGGCAGATTTATTCCATGCTGCGACATGACTTGCAAAGTGTGTAATTTATCGCGCGATTTGGTTATTTCTTCAGAACCGTTCAGACAATTAATTCCCATGACTTCAAATTGTCGTACAATTGCAGTGCCGTAAAACGTCAATGAAGGCTTGATACGCGGAATAACATAATCGATATTTTCTAACCTTTTTCCTTCATCGTAAAAAACTTCGCAATTCTTTGGCGCAACTTTGATGTAGCATTCTCCAACATTTACAAATTCGATTTCGTGACCACGTTTTTCTGCGGCCTCAACTATACGCTGGTTAGAATAAAGATTGGGATTTGAGGCTAATAATATAATTTTCATGATTTTCTAGGATCTAAGCAAGATTTGGTAGCGCGATATAATTTTAAAATTTCAGTTTTTTTAAGCTTACCTTGCAAAAAGGATTTTGAAGGATCAACCATCATTTTAGCTTGTTTGATTGCTTCTCTTCCGAGCAGCATACGAAATGCCATAGTGTCGCGATTGGCCAAAGTTAATTCGATACGAACTTTGCTTTCACCAATTCTTAAATCTGATTTAATAACAAATCTTTTTTCTTTTCTTCCACCAGAGTCCGAAACCATTCTGCGGTCGATAACGCGCTCAACACAAGTGCGCACCAGATTTTTATTTTTCTGTAAAGGGTGAATATCGAACTGCACATACTCAACATTTTCGATATAGAAACTCTCAATATTAAAAGCGTGAAGCGATGAAGTTTTTGCACCAGTATCTATTTTGCCTTTAATTGCTGGCAAACTCAGGCAATCAAGAGCAAACCATTCTTTCCAGCCAATGGTTTTTTTTATTTTTTTCATTGCGCTGAAACTAGTTTTGTCATGATTGCTAGATCTTCCTGCGTATCAACTGACAAAGGATGTGCTTGAACAATTTTAACCAGAATTTTCATGTCATTTTCTAAAGCGCGGAGTTGCTCCAGACTTTCTCGCTGCTCCAGATTTGAAGGCGAAAGGCTAACAAATTTTTCTAAAGCTGATTTTTTGTAAGCATAAATTCCAATGTGATGATAAAAATCTAAAGCTGTTGTTTTAGAGAAAGGAATTGGGGCACGGGAAAAATAAAGAGCTTTACCCAAAGTTTCTTCAATAAAAGAAATGGCGATTTTGACTACATTTGGATTAGTAATTTCTGCTATATTTTCGATTTTTGAAGCAACAGTGGCAATATCACAATCATGCTCTAAAGCCGCTTTAGCAGCAGCTCGGATAACTTGCGGATCAATATTTGGTAAATCGCCTTGCAAATTTAAAATCACATCAAATCCATCACCATGAAATTTTTTGTAAGCAGCGTAAATACGATCAGTTCCAGAAGGCAGATTTGGGTCAGTGATTACAAATTTTCCGCCAAATTTTTTTACTTCCGCAGCAATTTCTTCGCCGTCACAAGCAATCAAAACTTCGCCCAAATTAGCAGCAAGGGCTTGTTCATAAACTCTTTGAATCATACTTTTGCCACAAATATCGGCCAGCGGTTTATTTGGTAAACGAGTTGAGGCCAAACGAACTGGAATTATAGTTAAAACTTTATTTTTCATTTTATGAGAATTTCGGTTACTAGTTTCGCGATTTTAGATAAATAGCTCTTCAAAGATTTCTACAAATTTGTTGCATTTTTAAGATTCCTGCTTTTAATGCGCCGCTCCTTTGCTCAAAACAAGCATTGCACCATAACTCTTCAGACCAAAATCAAATAAACTAGTTTTAAGTTTTTATTTGAGCACGTAGCTCAGTCGGTAGAGCACCTCACTTTTAATGAGGTTGTCGCTGGTTCGATTCCAGCCGTGCTCACCATTTTTGCGTTAAGAAAACGACCTGAACGGTCGTTTTTAGTAAAAATGCGCATTGTGTTTGCTTCAGCAAATATGACCGCCGCAACAAAAAGGCCGTCTTCTTTTGAGGACGGCCTTTTGTTTTTTGGGCATTTTTTAGATTTCTATTTTTTATCTTTAGCTCTGGAAACCAAAGATCTTTTGCCACCTGATTGTTTTTGGAAAGAATGCATAATTTTTTCTGCATCTTCAAAGGGCGCTGCAAAAAAGGCGAATGAATCAAAAATTTTCACATCATCAATACGGCGTTGATCAACGCCAGTTTCCTTTTGGATGAAATCAACTAATTTTCTTGGATCCATATTGTCGTTACGACCTTTTGCGATAAAAAGACGCGCTGTGCCTTTGCGATCAACATAACCTCTTTTACCTTGCTCGCCAATTGGCCTATAACCACTCATACCGCGATCATCATAATGGAAATCTTTATTCTTTTTATAAGATCCAATGTCATTGATTTCACTGTAGCTTCTTTCGTTTAATTCATCTTTGAAAGCCAATTTCAATAAAGCTGCTACAGCAGTTTTTGGATCAAGACTTTCTTTTAAAATTTCTTCAGCAATTTGTTCTAGATCAGAAAATTTACCGCCAGCGATAATTTCTGCCAGAGAGGTTTTGATGCGCTGTTTCTTACTTTCAATTACATCTGCAACATTAGGAACTTTTTGCTTAGTGATTGTGGCATTCGCAACTCTTTGAATTGAAACCAGTTTGCGATATTCTGAAGGAGTAATCAAGGTGATTGCTGTTCCACTTTTGCCAGCTCTGCCCGTACGACCAATTCTGTGGACATAGCTTTCAGGGTCTTGTGGTAAAGAATAGTTAATAACATGAGTCAAATTATCGACATCAATTCCTCGCGCCGCAACGTCGGTTGCAACTAGCACAGTGATTTTTTTACCACGAAATTTTTGTAAAACTTTTTCTCTTTGACCTTGTGAAAGATCGCCGTGAATTGCTTCAGCTCTGCAACCACGATTGAGTAATTTGTGAGAAATTTCGTCAGCATCAACTTTGGTTCTGGTAAAAACCATGCCGTAAAAACTTTCTTCCACGTCAATAATTCTGAAAAGCGCTTCGAATTTATCTGATTGAGCAACTTCGAAATAAATTTGTTGAATATTATCACGAGTGATTTGATCAGTCGCCGCAGCAATAACTTCATAATCGTTCATATATTGTTTGGCCAAACGCTCAATGTGAGAAGGCATTGTGGCCGAAAAAAGAACGGTGCGGCGTTGTTTTGGCGCAGCTTTTAAAATGGATTCAATATCTTCAATAAATCCCATATTTAACATTTCATCAGCTTCATCCAAAACGATGTAAGAGACTTTTGAAATGTCTAAAGTTTTGCGATCTAAGTGATCAAGAATTCTTCCGGGAGTGCCAACAACAATATCAACACCGCGTTTCAGGCGTTCGATTTGGCGTTCGATTGGTTGACCACCGTAAACTGCCAGAATGCGCGTTTTATGCTCTTCCGCCAAAGAGCTCAGTTCTTCAGCAACTTGAATTGCCAATTCGCGAGTTGGCGCCAAAATAATTGCCTGAACTTTTTTAGAATCTGGCACAATATTTTCGATAATCGGAATGCCGAAAGCTGCGGTTTTGCCAGTTCCAGTTTGAGCTTTGCCAATTAAATCTTTTTTATTTTCAAGCAAGAAGGGAATGGTTTTAGCTTGGATCGGAGTTGGTTCTTCAAAGCCCTTTTTATGTAGGGAGTTAATCATCGCTTCAGAAAGACCAAGGTCTCTGAATTTTGTTAGAGTCGTCATGTTTTTTGTTTTTAATTGGAGGTAAAATGCTGCGTGATGCAGGATTTACGGGCATTGTAAGCCTTTTCTTTTCAATGTCAAATTCATTTCCCGCGTCACTTTTTTGGTGCCGAAATTTTGTATAAAACATGTTTGGAATTTGGATGATCGAGTGGCAATTTTGGGTGAGAAAAATCACCTTTTAAATCGCGCTTCATGCCAATTTTTTCCATTACCGCTATTGAACGTGAATTTTTTATTGTCGTGAAGGAAACAATTTCTTTTAAACCGAAATTTTCAAAACCAATTTTTAGCGAAGCTTTTGCCGCTTCAACTGCGTATCCTTTTCCCCAATATTTAAATCCCAGTCGCCAACCGATTTCAACGCAAGGCGTGAAGTGGCTTTCAAAATCAGGAATATGTAATCCGACAAAACCTATTAACTCGTCCGTTTCTTTGATTGTCGTCGCCCAAAAACCAAAACCGTTTTTGGAGATTAATTGATTTATCCGCACGATAAAGTCTTGACTTTCTTTGATACTCATTGATCCGCGCAAAAATTCAATCACGCGCTGATCTTGATTTATCGCCGCAAAAACTTCCGCATCTTCGCTTTTCCACAAACGCAAAATTAATCTTTCAGTTTCGATTCGATCTATAATTTGCATGAAATTCCAACCACTTGCGAAATATTTTTAAAACCATCGGCGGCAATTTTTTTGCTGAGGTCTTTTTTGATTTTTTCAACCAATCCAAAGCCTTGATAAATAAAAGCGGAATAAATTTGAACTAGTGAAGCGCCGCATTTTATTTTTTCGTAAGCATCGTCAGCACAGGAAATTCCGCCAACTCCAATTAGCGGAATTTTTCCTTCAGTAAATTTGCAAAAGTTTTTCAACACTTCGTTAGATTTTTTGAAAAGTGGTGCGCCGCTTAATCCACCAGTTTGAGCGGGGTTTTGGCTTTGCAAATTTAAATCACGATCAATTGTAGTGTTGCTAATAATCATGCCATCGATTTGATTTTTGATAACGATTTCGGCGATTTTTTCTTGCTCGGATAAAGTCAAATCTGGCGCAACTTTCAGCAATATTGGTGTATTTTTTTGATGACGATTTTTTAGCTCATTTTTTTTAGCAAAAATTGCGCTTAAAAATAAATCGAGCTGGTTTTCATTTTGTAAATCACGCAGATTTTTTGTATTTGGTGAAGAAATATTTACCGCGATATAAGAAGCTTTTTGGTAAAATTTTTCCATGAGCGGAAGATAGTCTAAAAGAGCGTCTTCGGTATCTTTATTCTTTCCGATATTTATCGCCAAGGGCAGAGAAATTTTTGGCAAAATTGTCTCGATATTTTTAGCAAAAACTTCTGCACCAAAATTGTTAAAACCAAGTCGATTGATGATCGCCGCATCTTTTTCTAAACGAAAAATTCTTGGACGATCGTTGCCAGATTGTGGCTTTGGCGTCACTGTGCCACATTCAATAAAAGCAAAGCCAAATTTTTCTAGGGTTAAAGCCACTTCAGCATTTTTATCAAAACCGGCAGCCATGCCAATTGGATTAGTAAAATCAATATTCCAAAGCTTGTTATGTAAGTTTTTATAATCGCGATTTAGACAAAAAAGAGTAGCGGTTTTGGGCGCGAATTTTAAAAAATTAATTGCTGCTTGATGAGCAATTTCGGGATCTAATTTGAAAATTGCACTGCGAAAAATTGAGTAAATAGTCATGAATTATTTTTGGTTTTTCTGGCAGCTAAAAGCAGCAGAGTTGTGCTTATAGCAACTATAATCAAAATTACATCGTGAGATCTTTTAAGCAAAAAACTATTGGCTAATTTGGCGTGAAAGCGTTCTTGTTTTTTGGCACTGATTTTGTTTTCGATATTTATTTTGCCGAATAAATCATCGTTATCGCTTATTATTTTTTTTCCTAAATAAGATTTTCTGACTTCGATATGAACAGCGTGAGAAGCTGAAGTCATTGGATTCAACATTACTTCATTTTGTCTTTCAAATTTTTGCTCAGAAATTTTTTTAGCAATTTGTGGAATATTTTTTGTAACCAAAAATAGCGCTAAAAAAATTGGCAGAATTATCATAAAAACTGAAAATGAAAAAATGAAAACTCGCTTCAAGCTTTTATTTTCAAGCTTTATTTCCTTATTTAGAAAAATTTGATTTTCGTTTGAAATCAAAAAAAGCAGTAACATCGAATAAGCAATCACAGCCAAAACCAACTCTTTAAAACTGCTATAGTTAGAAATTGAAAGACTTAGAAAAATTACTAAAATGAGATGCGAAATTATCAGAGTTGTGACTGTTGTGGTGCGGTTTTTTATGAAGAATATGGCAGAAAAACCAATCAAAATAAAAAGCGCCAGTAGAAATAATCTAACATCAAAAAACATGATTGGTTAGTCTCTTAGTAACTCATTAATTGAAGTTTTTGAGCGAGTTTTTTCGTCAACTTTTTTGACAATTATTGCAGCATAAAGCGAAATATTTTTGTCACCTTTGGTTGAAGCGATATTGCCTGGAACCACGACCGAGTAGGCTGGAACACGACCATAAAAAATTTCGCCAGTCTCACGATCAATAATTTTTGTTGAAGCGCCGATATAAACTCCCATCGAAATTACCGAACCTTTTTCAACAATCACACCTTCGGCAATTTCGCTTCGCGCACCGATAAAACAATCATCTTCAATAATCACTGGATTAGCTTGTAAAGGCTCAAGAACACCTCCAATTCCAGCGCCACCAGAAATATGACAATTCTTTCCGATTTGCGCGCAAGATCCAACAGTTGCCCAAGTATCAATCATCGAGCCTTCGTCGACATAAGCACCAAGATTCACAAAAGATGGCAACAAAACTACATTTTTAGCAATAAAAGCTGAATAGCGCACAACCGTTCCAGGAATGGCGCGAAAGCCTGCTTCGCGGAAGTCTTTTTCAGTCCAATTAGCAAATTTCAAGGGAACTTTATCAAAATAGCTTGAGTCGTTTCCGCTTACTGCTGCATATTTGCTGACAAAGTTATCATTCAATCTGAAGGACAATAAAATTGCTTTTTTAATCCATTGATTAACTTGCCAAATATCGTTTTTTTTCTCACAAATTCTAATTTCGCCATGATCAAGCAAAGTTAGAGTTTGATTGACTGCATCACGTATTTCGCCCTGAGTTGTTAAATTAATTTCCGATCTTTTTTCAAAAGCATTTTCGATGATTTGGGCAAGTTTATTTATCATTTTTTTTCTTGTTAAGTAATTGCGAAAGATAGGGAATTTTGATGAAAAAGATTTTAGCAGAAAAATAGGCAATCCAAAAGATGAGCATCGTAAAAATTATTATCAGCAAGATTGCGGTTAAAATGTCGGTTTTAACCTGATATCCAAGCCAGTTAAGAGTAATCAAGCCGTTGTGATCTAAAAACCAAGTCAGAGAAATGGCGATTGCACAAGCTACAAATAAAAAACGCAGAATTTTAAACATATTAGCTCAGATTTTTTAGATAGGACAAAATCTCAAGATCAGTTTTTTTAACTTCTGCAGTTGCGCTTAACTGGCTTAGAAAATTAACTAGAATTTCGTGATAGCTTTGATCAAGAGCAAGAAGGCAAGTCAAAGCTTCTTGATATTTTTCTTCAGCAAGTAATTTTTCTGTTCTGGCGACAATTCCATCAACATCGTTAGGATTTTTTCCGTCAATTCTTCTAATCACCACCAACTTTGAAAGATTGTGACGTATTTTAGAAATCAGAGTTTTTTCGCTACCACTATTTTTAGTGGCGATAATTTCTGGAATCAAATCCGAGAAATCTTGGTTTAATTTTTTAGCATCGGAGAAACCACTTAAAGAAGATCTCAATTTGGTGATTTTCTCCTGCAGTTTTTTATCAAAAACTGATAATATTTCAAAATTTTTTAACTCATCTTCGTAAGGCGCGCAACTGAAAATTTTTTGTCTAAAATCAACATAAGCTAATATTATTTTTCCTAATTTTTCCTGACTTTTATATTTTCTAAACTCTTCTTGCAGCGACTGATTTTCGGATTTTAAAATATTGATTTGCTCCTGATTTTTTAGAAGCATTTTGTAAAAAAATTCTGCACCCTTTTCTTGCATCTCGTTTAAACCAAGATCAGAAAGCAAATGTTGATCTGAATTAGCCAAACCATTTTTATATTCTTCAGCCAAATCAAAAATATCACTCTGGGAATCGTCAATTTTACCAAGCTCTGTTTTAGCTTTTAACTTAGCAAGCTGCTTGATTTCAAAGTATCGCAAGCCCAAATAGCCAGAAAAAACAACAATAAAAAGTATTATAACTCTGACGAAAGAAAATTTTTTATTTTTAACGGCAATACTTTGATTTTGCTGGCTTTTTTCTTCATTCATAAAATTTTTTTAATGTTGGAATTTCATCAAAGGTTGCAGAATTTTTAAAACCAAAATTGTGTAAATAAGAAAGGATTTTATCGCTTAAACAAAGTATTTTAGAAGCTTGGAAATATTCAAGTAGATTATGTTTTTTACACAAATCACAAAAATGTCGGGCACTATTTTTCGAGTAAAGCAAAACAAAATCAAAACTAGATTTTTTAGTATGTTTTAGAAAATTTTCTGAAAAACTTTTTTCTTCAATGATTTTGTAAGAAGTAATTTTTTCAACTCTGAAGCCTTGTTTTTCAAGCTCTATTTTAAAGTCGAGCGTAATAAATTCGCCGCAAAAATAAAGCAGAAGCTCACAAGATTTTTTATCAGATAATTCTTGGTCTGACAAAATTAATTTCTTTAAATCTTCAGCAGAATTTCTCTGCGAAATTTTAATGTTAGCGAAACCATTGCTAACAAAGATTTCAGCAGTTTTTTGCCCAACAGCAAAAATTTTAATATTTTTATCAAAATTAAAAATCTCGGTCGCCGCAAAAGCAACTTCGGCAGCATTTCCACTAGTTAAGATAATCGCTTGAATTTTTTCTTGGCTTAATTTTTTCAAAGATAATGAATTTTTTGGATCAATTTTTTCTACCAAAAATGTTGGTTCAATAAAAACTTCAAAACCACTCTTTTCAAGATGTTGTACAATTTTTTGTGCTTGGTCTTTCGGTCTAGTTATCAAGATTGATTGCGTCATGCCTTAAAAATTATAAACGGTCTTTTTAGGAAAATTTTATTGCCAAGTTAAAAAGGAAATTTATTGTGCGCGCCCTCTTCTTTGTAAAGACTCTGGTTTCAAGTCGCTAATACAACTTTCTAAAAGCGCTGCGACAACAAGTTATTGAAGACTAAAGATCAAAACACAAATCAATTCACAACATGAATATTCATGAATATCAGGCTAAAGCCCTGCTTAAGAAATTTGGCGTCAATGTTCCCGAAGGTCATGCTGCTTTCGACATACCTCAAGCAATTGAAGCTGCAAAGTTATTAGAAGCAGCTGGCAATAAAGTTTTTGTTGTAAAAGCTCAAATCCATGCTGGCGGTCGCGGAAAAGGTGGCGGAGTTAAAGTTGTAAAATCAGTTGAAGAAGTAAAAGAAAAAGCTTCACAAATTTTAGGAATGACTTTGGTGACTCACCAAACCGGTCCAGAAGGAAGACTTGTCAAAAGACTTTATATCGAAGCCGGATCAAATATTAAAAAAGAATACTATCTGTCCGTTATTGTTGATCGCAAAGCCAAATCAGTAGTTTTTATGGCATCAACTGAAGGCGGAATGGATATTGAAGAAGTTGCCGAACATAGCCCAGAAAAAATCATCACCGTTGCAGTTGACATCGCTGCTGGAATTCAATCATTCCAAGCCAGAAAATTAGGCTTTGCTCTTGGTTTTAAAGGCGAAACTTTAAAAAAATTCAGCAAACTAATCTTCTCACTTTACGCAGCTTTTATGGCAACTGATGCCTCTCAAATAGAGATCAATCCTTTGGTTGAAACTGTTGAAGGTGATATCATCGCTTTAGACGCAAAATATGCTTTTGATGATAACGCTCTTCACCGTCACGATGATCTTCGCGAATTACGCGATCTTGATGAAGAAGAACCTCTTGAAATCGAAGCCTCTAAATATGATTTGAATTACATCAAAATGGACGGCAAAATTGGTTGTATGGTTAACGGCGCCGGCCTTGCAATGGCTACAATGGATATTATCAAACTTTATGGTTCTTCTCCAGCCAACTTTTTAGATGTTGGTGGTGGTGCTACTCGTGAAAAAGTTACCGCAGCTTTCAAAATCATTCTTTCTGATCCAAATGTCGAAGGCATTTTGGTTAATATTTTTGGTGGAATTATGCGTTGCGATATCATTGCCAACGGCATTTTGGAAGCAGCCAAAGAAGTTAAATTAAGCATTCCTTTAGTTGTTCGACTTGAAGGAACAAATGTCGAACTTGGCAAAGAAATTCTCGCTAAATCAGGTTTGGATATCATTTCAGCTTCCGATCTAGCTGATGCCGCACAAAAAGTTGTTGCCGCAGTTAAATAGCAGTTAAATAATTTTAAACTAAACAAAATCGACAAATGTCAGTTCTAGTAAATAAAAATACCAAAGTTATCTGCCAAGGATTCACTGGATCTCAAGGCACTTTTCACTCTGAGCAAGCAGTTGCTTACGGCACCAAAATGGTTGGTGGAGTTACTCCGGGGAAAGGCGGTACTACTCACTTAAATATGCCAGTTTTCGATACCGTTTATGATGCTCGCAAAAAAACTGACGCCAACGCTTCAGTAATTTACGTTCCACCTCCATTTGCTGCTGACGCAATCTTGGAAGCAATTGATGCCGAAATCGAATTGATCGTTTGCATCACAGAAGGCATTCCTGTTCTTGATATGGTCAAAGTTAAAAAAGCTCTGTGTGGTTCAAAATCAAGACTAATCGGGCCAAACTGCCCAGGCGTTATCACTCCCGAAGAGTGCAAAATTGGCATCATGCCAGGTCACATTCATAAAAAAGGTTCAATTGGCATTGTTTCGCGCTCAGGCACTCTGACTTATGAAGCAGTTTACCAAACCACCAAGGCTGGCTTAGGTCAAACCACCTGTATTGGTATTGGTGGCGATCCAGTTAATGGCACTAACTTTATCGATTGTTTAGATATGTTCTTGTCCGATCCTGAAACCAAAGCCATGATCATGATTGGTGAAATTGGCGGATCTGACGAAGAAGAAGCTGCCGCCTTCCTGAAAGCCGAAGCTAAAAAAGGTCGTTCTAAACCATGCGTTGGTTTCATTGCTGGACGTACTGCTCCAAAAGGTCGTAGAATGGGTCACGCTGGAGCAATCATTTCTGGTGGCAAAGGTGGTGCAGAAGATAAGATTGAAGCCATGAAGTCAGCTGGCATCTCAGTTTCTGACAGCCCTGCCGCACTTGGTGAAACCATGTTAAAATTGTTAAAAAAATAAAAACTAAATTGTCGCTCCTTCGTAGGAAGGAGTTAACACCACAAAATAAATGAGGAGAGAAATATGGACGATCGTAAAAAAGCATTAGAAGCAGCATTTTCCCAAATCGACAAACAATTCGGTAAAGGATCAGCAATGAAATTTGGCTCAAAGCCGGTTTTAGACATTGAAGTTATCCCAAGCGGATCTTTAGCTTTGGACCTAGCTCTTGGAGTTGGCGGCTACCCACGCGGCAGAATCATTGAAATCTACGGACCAGAATCTTCTGGAAAAACTACTCTAACTTTACACGCAATTGCTGAAGCGCAAAAAGCAGGCCTTTCTTGTGCCTTCGTTGATGCTGAACATGCCTTTGACCCAGCTTACGCAAAAAATCTTGGCATCAATTTAGAAGAACTAATTATTTCTCAACCAGATAATGGCGAAGCTGCTTTAGAAATTACCGACACCTTAGTTCGTTCTGGCGCTGTTGATTTAGTAGTCATCGATTCAGTTGCAGCTTTAGTTCCGCAAGTTGAACTCGAAGGCGGCATGGCTGATAACCAAATGGGTTTGCAAGCTCGTTTGATGAGCAAAGCCTTAAGAAAATTGACTTCAACTGTTTCAAAAAGCAATTCGACCATCATTTTCATCAATCAAATCAGAATGAAAATTGGCGTCATGTTTGGCTCTCCTGAAACTACATCTGGCGGCAACTCGCTAAAATTTTATGCTTCAGTTCGTTTAGATATTCGTCGCGGCACCGCCATCAAAGATCAAGAAGAAGTTCTTGGCAACGAAACTAAGGTTAAAGTGGTAAAAAATAAAGTCGCTCCGCCTTTCAAAACCGCGGATTTTGAAATCATCTACGGCGAAGGAATTTCTCGCATCGGCGAAGTTATCGAGCTAGCCGTCAAATATGATATTTTAGAAAAATCTGGCTCTTGGTATGCTTACAAAGGAGCTAAAATTGGCCAAGGAAAAGAAAATACTAAAACTTACCTGAAAGAAAATCCCAAAATCGCCGAAGAGCTAGAAAACGCAATCCGCGAAAAACTCGGAGTTGCTAAAAAGAAGAAAGAAGACAAAAAAACCGCCGCCGCTGAAGTTTCCGAAAAGAAACGCAAAGCCGACGCTGCTTAAATAAAAAATAATCTCGTCGAAAAATTAAGACCTCTCTTAGTTTTTCGACTCAATTTCCCCTAAAATTAAACAAAGTTTAATTTTATTAAGCACCCGTAGCTCAACTGGATAGAGTATCTGACTACGGATCAGAAGGTTAGAGGTTCGAATCCTCTCGGGTGCACCAACTCTCTCAAGGGTTTAGATAAAGTTACCCTTTCCGTAATTTATTTGGTGTCCGTGCTGTGTCCGTCTTTTGACAAATTTCATCTTATCACTATTATATCTCTTCTATAGTTGAGACACTAATAAGATCAGAACTACTGGAATAGCTAAAATTAACAACTGTTTGAACGACTTTGTCCTTATAACTTTAATTAGAGTAATTGTGGAAGAAGCTGGAACCGAAAAATATGCGCACAATGAAAAAGTAAGCTTAAATACACCAAATACTCCATTAATCGGAGCATCAAAGCAAAAAGGTAGTATATAAAGAAACATCAGTGAAGAAAATACGCTGCTAATCAGTAGAATAAGAATAACCGAGCCTAACAGAACTTTTCTTGGCAACGCATTTACTAAAGTGTTTGTCTTGTGGTTCATAAATCTAAGTAAGTAAATTAATTGATTTTTCCTAAAACGGAATTGGGGAAAAACCAGCGAGAAATTACTGTGGCATTTCTTAAATCTCTTTTATTTCACCATCAGTAATAGAGAATTTTCTAATCTTATTGACTTTAGATCGAATCACGCAGTTTTCTTCTTTCAGCTGCAACGTCAGAATTACTGAGTCTTTGCCTTTATCTGTTGTATATTTTCCAATCTCCACTGCTTTTTCTATACCAATACTTGATCCTCTACCGCATCCACCAGATTCTGCATCATAAGATAAATTAACTAAGTTCATAGAGGATAAGCCAAGATCATTTTTGCTATCGCGATAAATAATACTCAAAGCCCCTCCACCAACTCCATGTCTTGCAAAACTTTCAGATACCAAGACAAATAATCCATTCGTTGTCGGACTTATGATGCTAACATTTGATTCAAGCAGTATTCCGATCCTGTTCTTACTAACATTAATCACATAAAATCGAGAACGCATAGACGAAAATTCTACAAAATAAAACTCATCAAACTTTGTAATTTCAGACACTTCTGGAATCATACCAGTCTCATCATAAGTAAGTTTATATATTCGTGTAAAATCATTGAACATTTTTGCCGGATCAACTTCTAAAATCGAAATGGCATTAGTAGAGAAGGAAATAAAATCTCTCTGTTTTTTGTAAGCATCTGCTATGTCAGATCTACCATTCAGGTTATTCCTATAGCTTAACCATGTTTTCTGAATTTCTAAAAGCTTCTTTTTGGTATCCTTATTAAGTAATTTTGATAGATGCTCATATTCGACATTTAATCGAATGTCGAGAGAGTTTAGGTTGCTATCTTTACAGATCTGTTTTTCTGCATCATTCATTGCCTTGACACAATCAATAGCGATTGCTTCGTTTGAGAGAAAGAAGACAAAAAGAATTACTAATTTGATTCTAGAGATCATGTCACAAATTACATATTTATTGGTGGGTTAAACAAATCTATACTGCTACCCATTAATTCTT
>DENL01000055.1 GCA_002359655.1 Rickettsiales bacterium UBA2645
GGCTTATCCCGAATTCACGTTAAGAGGTTTATTTCCCAAAAACACCGAAGAAGAAAAGGAACGCTTCAAACTTTTAGAATACGCCTATATCGGCGGCCGCTACGATCCAAAATATAAAATCTTGAAAGAAGATTTAGAAGTGCTGGTGAAAGATGTTAAGCGACTGTTAGAAATCACAAAAAGAGTTTGTGAAAAATAAGATAGGCTGACCTTAATGACCTGCAATTTCTTACCATTACCAATTAATCTTTTGCGAAATTCTGGTAAAATATTCCTACAGAAATCGTCTACTAAACAAAAGACTGGTGTTAATTGCATTCTATTCATTTGAGCCTCGTTGGTTGTCGAAGTTAGAATCAATAAACCTCTTAAAAACTTGAATGTATTGGGGTTAAGAATCAATTTTTGTAGAAGAAAAGTTTCTAGTGCGAGAGTAGATAATTGCTGAGTTGCTGAATTTAAATTGCTTTGGTATTTGACAATCTATCTAAGATGGTATCCAATTGTTCCTGATGGTCTTTATCAATTACTTTTCTTAAAAATGAAAATAAAATTTGTTTTACCATTATTACTATTGTTATCAGCATCATGCGTTCATCAAGATCTATCCAAGACATTGCGCTACTCATACTCTAATGGCGAGAAAATCGGAGTTAATAATATTAACTATGATAGTTTAAAAGATATGAAGAGAGGCGAAAGCTGTCTTTTTAGAGTACTATATTTGATACCATTTGGCGATGATTCAATCATGACCGCCACAGCTAATGGTAAAATCAATAAACTGGCTTTTGGGGCTTCCCCTTCTCTAAATCATGTACTGTAGTTTACGGGTCTTAGACCGTAAATTATTTATATTTAAAAACTCTAATAACGCTTGAACGACACCCAACAGATCCAAGCAAATTCCTGGTTTGTTGGGATCTAGCATGAAATTTATAGAATCTTCTTTTTAGAAAATTCAGATTTTGTTACAAACATAAAAACTAAAACAAATTTTATGAAAAAACTTTTTACAATTTTTGTCGCTTTTTTTATCGCAACTTCTGCTCAAGCAGCAGAAAATATGGTTTGGAAGATTGTTCCGGAACAAAGCAAAATTGAATTTAAAGTTACGCAAGACAGTTCAGTTATTAGCGGTTCGTTTAAAAAATTTGATGGCAAAATTCTTTTTGATAAAAACCAATTAGCCAAAAGCAAAGTTGTAATTGATATCGATACTTCTTCAATTTTGGTTTCTTTAAATGAAGCAGCTGGCACGGTGCAAAGTCCAGAATGGCTTTCAACCAAAGCTTTTCCAAAAGCAACTTTTAGCGCAGAAAAATTTAGCGCCGTTGGAAAAGGATTTCGCGCTGAAGGGAATTTGACCATCAAAGGCAAGACTGCTCCTGCTGTTTTAGAATTTTCTTTCAATGAATACACAACTACTAAAGCCCATGCAATCGGCAAAACTATTATCAAACGCAGCGCTTTTGGCATTGGTAATGCTGATGTGAAAAAAGCTAATGGCGTGAAAGATGATATTGAGATTTCTTTTGTGGTTAATGCTAAAAAATAATCAAACTTATGAAAAAAATATTCTTAGTTACAGCTTTATTTTTTGTTCTTTCCTGCACTCATGAAAATCAGAAAGTAAGGTTTGACCTTACCTTAGACAGCTCACGATCAGCTGCTGGAAATAGTAAGACAATTAATTTGAAAATATTTGATGATCGTTTGAATAAAAAAGTTATTGGTACAAAAATATTCAGCTCCGATGATGTAATTCAAATCATCAGTGAAGAAAATTTGAGCAATTTTCTTGCAGAAAAAATCAGCAAAAATTTAGAGGAAAGAGGCTTTAAAATAGGTTTAGACAAAGATTTAGAAATCCATATCGATAAACTAGAATACAGCGCTAAAAGAAAATTTTTTATTGGAAAATCAGAAGGACGAATATCTATAAAAGTCGTGGTTAAAAATAATCAAGACGGCTCAGCTATGGGCAAAAACTTCAACATATCTTTAGATAATAAGCATTTCATCGTACCTCTTGAATCAACTGATGAATCCACAATTAATGCTTTGTTGCAAGAAGCAATTAAAGACACTTTAGACAATAGCGATATTCTTGAATTTATCTCGCGATAAAGCCTTCAACAACAACCAAACAAAACTAGTCTTACTGCATTGAAGTCAAAAGCGCTTGGCAACGCGGCATAGTTAATCTTTTTAAATTCTGATCCAAGCTTCTTTAAAGCTATTATACCATTTTGTGCTGAAGAGACTATTTTAAGATTTGGTGTCTTAAAATTTTTGATACGAGAAAAAAGTTGCTTGTGCGAATTAGAGGCAACAAGTTTTTTCGCATCTTTATCTTCTTTCGGCAAATAAGGATTATGTGAATTTTTTTGATTGGACTCGGAAATTTTTTCGAACAAAAATTTTTGACTTTGAGAGAAAAAATTAACTTGCCCTAGCGCTATAATAATGAGCGCTGAAAGCGATTTGGTAAACATAAAGTTAAAAAAGAGATACTAAAACGGGAATGTTTTATTTAGAAAAGACAGCGCAGAAAAATCTAAGAGGGAATTAACAACAACAGCTTGAGAAAGAGAAAGCAGCAAGGGTTGACAAGTTAGCAGAAATATTTTGTGAGGTATTTTCTTTATTCATTTTAAAAAGGGAATTGGAGCCAAAAATTTGGCGCAAAAGCAGTTTAGTTTTTAACTAACAAAAGCTGCAACAACTTTTTGTTTTTTTATTGACTTATTTCCTAACTTTCTTTGGCAAAGCAAAGAAGGTACTCTCAATAATGCCTTCCATATCTGATACCACGACTTCGCTGGTAGAAATTTTTTTGATTTTATTAATTACCTCTTGCACCAAAACTTCTGGTGCAGAAGCGCCAGCCGTGAGACCAATATTTTTTTTATCCGCAAGCCAATTTTGATCGATGTCTTCAGCACTATTGATTAAGTAGGATTTTAAGCCGCATTCTTCGCCAAGATCACGCAGGCGATTTGAGTTTGAGCTATTTTTTGCGCCAATTACCAACAATAAGTCGACCATTTTTGAAAGGTCGCGCACCGCGTCTTGTCTGTTTTGGGTTGCGTAGCAAATATCTTTGGTGGCCAAACCTTGTTGCATTTTTGGAAATCTTTTTTCTAAGATTTCAACGATTTTCTTGGTATCGTCGACACTCAGAGTTGTTTGAGTAACATAAGAAATTTTGTTGGGATTTTTTATTTCAATATTACGCGCGTCGTTTTCGTCAGTAACTAAAATAACTTCTTTTTTAACGCGACCGGAAGTACCTTCAACCTCTGGATGTCCACGATGTCCGATCAGAATAATCTCATAACCTTCTTCTTCATATTTTTTCGCTTCGCGATGAACTTTACTAACTAAAGGACAAGTTGCATCGATTACATCTAAACCACGCGCCAGAGAATCTTCTTCAACTTTATCAGAAACGCCGTGAGCTGAAAAAATTGTGATTGCACCTTGAGGAATTTGATCAACTTCATCGACAAAAATTGCGCCTTTTTGGCGAAGTGACTCAACAACAAATTTATTGTGAACAATTTCGTGACGCACATAAACAGGAGCGCCGAATTTGGTAATGGCCTTTTCAACAGTTTCAATTGCGCGAGTAACTCCAGCACAAAATCCGCGCGGCTTGGCGAGAATAATATTCATTTTAGATTGGTTTTGATCGAAGAGAGAAAATAACAAATCGTAAACTAAATTCACTGACGAAAAATAACAAGGCGCAACAAAAAGCCCCGATCGTAAATTTACGATCGGGGCTTGGTTTAATGTGCTTAGAAATCAGGTTATTTACTCAATAACTCCTCCCGACTTCGGCCACCTAGTGC
>DENL01000031.1 GCA_002359655.1 Rickettsiales bacterium UBA2645
GTTGGAAGACTTGTTTGGTCATATCTGTACCAATTATTTACGATAATATAATCAAAAATTAATCTAAAAAATTTAGACTAACTTGATTGAGGTGAATTCGAACTTTGTGACAAAGTTACGAAACAAATTTAAAAAAATTTTGAAAAACAAATTATTGTCTCGAAAATTGTCTTTCGAAATTTTTTTAAAAAACTTTTGGAAAATACTAAACCTTAGGAGACCAGTAAAATCAATATCTTGCGACCATTTACTAATTGGTAAATCAACTTATCCACGTTCAGCGAGGCCGCGCATTTTCAAAATGCAAAAATACTTTGCAACACTTTTCTCATATATTTTTTAACAAAGTTTTATCGCTCTAATTTTATGAATTAAAGAGCGATAAAACTTGCAAAGATTTTAAGACTTTTTTGCCTTAATCTCTTCAGCAACAGCAGCAGGAACTGACTCATAAGAGTCAAATTCCATTGAATAGCTAGCACGACCTTGTGAAAGAGAGCGCAAGCTATTTACATAACCAAACATCGCAGCAAGAGGAACTTTGGCAGTTATAACTTGCGCTACATCTCGTCCTTCCAAATTCTGAATCTGACCACGGCGCGAATTAATGTCACCAATTACATCACCCATGTAGTCTTCAGGAGTAACAACTTCTACTTTCATGATTGGTTCCAAGATTATTGGACCAGCTTTTTCCATAGCTTCACGGAATGCAGAACGAGCAGCAATTTCAAAAGCAAGAACTGATGAGTCAACATCGTGATATGCGCCATCCATAAGTCTTGTTTTTAAACGAACCACTGGAAATCCAGCCAAAAATCCGGTTTCTTTTGCAGACTTTAAACCTTTTTCAACACCCGGAATATATTCTTTAGGAACACGTCCACCAACAACTTCGCTTTCAAAAATAAAGTTGTCTTTGGAGTCAGCTGGAAGTGGTTCAAAAATAATTTTAACTTTGGCAAATTGACCAGAACCACCAGATTGCTTTTTGTGAGTGTAGTCAATTTCAACTTGTTTGGTAATAGCCTCGCGATAAGCAACTTTTGGCTGACCAATATTGGCATCAACCTTGAACTCACGCTTCATACGGTCAATGATGATTTCAAGATGCAATTCACCCATACCACGCAAAATAGTCTGACCAGATTCAAAATCAGATTCGATACGAAGTGATGGATCTTCTGAAGCAAGACGCGATAAAGCCATACCCATTTTTTCTTGATCTGCGGTTGATTTTGGCTCAACTGAAACTTCAATTACTGGCTCAGGAAAAATCATTCTTTCCAAAATTATGTCATTGTCAGTTTCAACCAAAGTATCACCGGTAGTAGTATCTTTCAAACCAGCCAAGGCGACAATATCTCCAGCATAGGCTTCTTTAATGTCTTCACGGTTATTGGCGTGCATTAACAAAATACGGCCGATTCTTTCTTTCTTACCTTTAGTGGTATTAATAACTCCAGAACCTCCAGTTAAAGTGCCTGAATAAATACGGACGAAAGTCAATGAACCAACAAAAGGATCGGTCATAATTTTAAACGCCAAACCAGCAAATTTTTTATCACTACAATTGATATTAATGGGCTCTTCATTTTTTAAATTGATTGCTGGAATTTGTTTTATATCAACCGGACTTGGCAAATAGTCAACAACTGCATCTAGCAGAGTTTGTACACCTTTGTTTTTGAAAGCTGTACCATTTAGAACTGGCACGAAAGCACCAGAAATTGTTGCTTGACGAATACATCTTTTTAAATCTGCTTCTGAAATTTCTTCACCAGCCAAATATTTTTCCATCAAGTTATCGTCTTGTTCAACTGCAGCTTCTACTAGCTGTTCACGATATTCTTTGGCTTTGCTAAGTAAATCAGCGGGGATTTCTTCTAGAGTGTAGTCAGCACCCATAGACTCGTCTTTCCAAACCACAGCTTTCATTTTGATTAAATCGATCAATCCACCGTAATTTTCAGCTTCGTGAATTGGCAATTGCACTGGTACTGGACGAGCACCTAAACGGGTTTTCATCATATCAACACAGCGATAAAAATTGGCTCCGATGCGATCCATTTTGTTAACAAAACACATTCTTGGAACTTTGTATTTATTAGCTTGACGCCAAACAGTTTCTGATTGTGGCTCAACACCAGCAACCGCATCAAATACACAAATTGCACCATCAAGAACACGAAGAGAACGCTCAACCTCAATTGTAAAGTCTACGTGACCAGGAGTGTCGATAATGTTGATTCTATGCTCTTTCCAGAAACAGGTTGTAGCAGCAGATGTGATTGTAATACCACGCTCTTGCTCTTGCTCCATCCAATCCATTGTAGCAGCACCGTCATGAACTTCACCAATTTTGTGAGATTTTCCAGTATAAAAAAGAATTCTTTCAGTTGTAGTAGTTTTACCAGCGTCGATATGGGCCATAATGCCGATATTGCGATATTTTTCGATTTCAATTTGACGTGCCATAAACAATAAAAATGGTTGAGTTGCTTTGAGTTTATTTGTAAGAATATTGGATTTGAAAATAGGACTTAGAGCCTTAAAAAATGGTCTAAAAACATTTGCTTCAAAAGTCTCAAGTGAGGGCGGCGCAATCTAGTTTGGGCTTTCTAATTGACAAGGAATTATTTAAAGATTCTTACCAAGTTGCGCATCAATGAAATCAAAGGTTTATAAAATATAAAAAGCCTTCTTTTTCCGTCAATTAGCGTTAAATTTCCAAATGAGCTCAAAGTATGTAAGCCATCAGGATAAAAGCCTTTTGTATCAGGCTTTATTTCGCAAATAAATTCTTCTTTAAAGTTTTTTTCGTCTAGCTCAACGATTTTGTTTATAACAATTGAGCCTCCATATTCCTTAGAACAGTTCTGCGATGGACGATAAATTTGTCCATCAACAACAAATGGGGTGCCAGCTGATCTTGCTGAAAAATTATCGTCTTTTATTGGATTATTTGGATGACGCTTAAATTCATCAAATAAAGAATCAGCATAAGCAAGATAGAGTTTTGAGTTTGAACAATCTTTTTCTGTAAAAAATAACCAGAATTTTTTTTGATAAAAAAGCAAAGTTGGATCGACAATTTTTTTACCGCTAAAAATATCTTTTATTTTTTTGGCTTTTAAATTTTCTCCATCAATTTCGTAAAGAGATAATTTTTCTGATTTGTAAGCTTCGCAGATCATGAAGATTCTATTCTCATGAGATATAATAAAAGGATAGGAAAGATGCTTCTTATCGTCTAAAATTATTTTTCTCTCACCAAGAGTCAAATCTGGTAAAAGCTTTGCGATACCGATTCTACCTCTTTTTTTAATCTGAGAATAATCTTCAAAAATCACGTATTTTTGGGAGTTAATTTCAAATCCAAAAGGATCGGCTATAAAGCTGATTTTGCTCGAATCTTTGAGCCATTTTATTTCTGGATTGGTACTTAAAATTTCACTAATTGGAGAATTTATAATACCAATATTCCAGTGCTCAACAAAGAAATAACGGTCAATTTTTTTAAAAAAATTTTCTTTTACTTTTTGTAGGAAATTTTTTTTATTTTCTCTCATATAGGAATGGAAAGAACAATAATCATATTTTAAGCGCCAGCGGTATTTCCACAACTTAAAGTCAGCAGTATTTTTATAGTGTAAAATTCTGATTTTGTACTCTTCCGCGTGGAGACTAACAAGAAAATAAAAGTATAAATTATACTCAGAAACGCCATACATCTTATCAGTATTCTTCAAAAATATTTTATAAAAAGGATCACCAGTTCCATCTTGTTTCTCAACCATGACAAAAAGCTCTTCTATCAAGTGTTTTTGAAATAACATATGATGACAAACTCCAGAAATGTTGCGCATACTTTCTGGCAATTTTTCCATGATTTCTGGTAATATTTTTGCGATATGTTTGATGCTTTCTTGATGAAAAACGGAGTTTTCTAAATTGATATCTTTGCTGAGATTATAAAGGGGCAATCCATCTTCAGAAAAAAATTTTACTGGGCGTAAAAAAACCGTGTCAGAATCAATTATTAAGACATTTTCTGAAATATCAGGAATAACTAGCGGGGAGTAGAATTTTAAAAGCTGCTGAAAGTTCCAGCCGACCCCTCCAGTAACTAATTTTTCTATTTCTTGGTAGGAAAAAGGGAATAAAGCTTCATCAAACCACTCTGCTTTATCGGTGTATTTTTCTTTAGAGATCACAACGATTCTTCGAACAGAGGAGATGTTTTTTTTAATACCGTCTATACAGTGATTTAGAGTATCAAGATCTTTTTTATGCGCCGGAATTACGACATCTATAAGAAGTTGTCTATTCGTATGGCGCATCAAAAACTCACCAAATTTTAGTTAATATCTATTACCAGCGATAATGTGCGAATGCTTTGTTGGCTTCGGCCATTTTAAATACTTCTTCTTTCTTTTTAGCGGCCCAGCCTTTGTTCTCTAGAGATTCTAAAATAACAGTAACGACTTTATTTGATAAATCTCTGCCTTTGATATTTTCAATAGCAGTTTTTAGCCATTTTAGGGCTAACGCAGATCCTCTTCTGGCAGAAACTTCAACTGGAATTTGATAAGTGGCACCGCCAATTCTACGAGATCTGACTTCGACTCTTGGAGTCACATTTTCTAGGGCTTCTTTGAAAATATCGATCGGACTTTTTTTCAATTTATTTTCAAGATTGTCAAAAGCTTCATAAATTGCTTTCTCAACAACTGATTTTTTTCCATCATTCATTAAGCGGTTAACGAATCTTGAAACGATGACTTCGTTGTATTTTGCATCAGGAATAATTTTTCTGATCTTTGCTGCTCTTCTACGCATTGTGTTTGAAAAATTTTAGATTGTTTATTTAGGTTTTTGCGCGCCGTATTTTGAACGGGCCTGTTTACGATTTTTAACACCTTGAGTATCGAAATAACCTCTGATGATGTGATAACGAACACCCGGCAAATCTTTTACGCGACCGCCGCGGATTGCTACAACAGAGTGTTCTTGCAAGTTATGACCTTCACCTGGAATGTAAGCGATGACTTCAAATCCGTTAGTCAATTTAACACGCGCAACTTTACGTAAAGCTGAGTTTGGTTTTTTTGGAGTAGTAGTATAAACACGAGTACAAACACCTCTTTTTTGTGGGCAACCTTTCATCGCAGGAACCTTGTTTTTCGCCACCTGCTTCACTCTTGGCTTTCTAATAAGTTGATTAATCGTAGGCATGAAAATGCTTTTTAAATGAATAGTTAAATTTTAAGATTTTTGGGATTTCCATCCTAAAGAAGGGTCGCGCTTTTTAGTCAGCGAGATTTTTTAGTCAAGGAATTAATTGTCACTGAAAATTAATTCTGCAGTACTTGATTTGCGCAGCAAATTGAGGATCTTGAGGGACAAAACTTTGTTCACAAAATCCTCAATCCCATACTTCAAGTTCAAAGAAGAAAGCTAAAAATAACTACAACTTAGAAGCATTTTTAGCTAAGTAATCAGCAACGCCTTTAGCATTGGCTTTCATGCCTTGATCTCCTTTATTCCAACCAGCTGGACAAACTTCACCGTGCTCTTGGAAAAATTTTAACGAATCGACCATGCGGATAGCTTCTTCAATATTACGTCCAAGTGGTAAATCGTTTATCACTTGATGACGCACAATACCTTCTTGATCAATCAAAAAGGTGCCACGAAGAGCAACTGCTTCACCGGTTAAAACATCGTAATCACGAGCAATTGATTTTGTTAAATCTGCAACCAGAGGATATTGAACTTGTCCAATACCACCTTTGTCAATTGCGGTATTTTTCCAAGCCAAGTGCGAATATTTTGAATCAACCGAAACGCCTATAACTTCAGCGCCGCGATCTTTGAATTCTTTCAAACGGTTGTCGAAAGCGATAATTTCTGAAGGGCAAACAAAAGTAAAATCAAGAGGATAGAAAAATAAAACACCGATTTTTCCTTTCAAAAAACTGTGAAGATTAAATTTTTCATTGATTTCGTTATTTGGCATAACTGCATCAGCAGTGAAATCAGGAGCCTTTTTTCCAACAAGAACTGACATGGCTTTATAAAGTTATTTTGAATTTAAATTGAAAAGTTGAGTAAAATACTCAGGCATTAAAATTAAAAACTACTCATCGAAAATCAACCGAAGAATTTTATAAAACTTATCGAGATTTTAGTTTGCAATTTGGTTGGTAAAATTTAGTTTCTGTCTTTGTTCTTTGCAAAAATTTTAAACTTCAATAACCTCTCAAAACTCATGTCTTTACTTGATTCGAAGCCTATTTATAAACCATTTAACTATCCTTGGGCCTACGACGCTTGGCTGAAACAACAACAAATTCATTGGCTTCCAGAGGAAGTTCCTTTAGCTGACGATGTTCGTGATTGGAAACACAATTTAACCACATCAGAAAAAAACCTTTTAACGCAAATTTTTCGTTTTTTTACACAAGCTGATATTGAGGTGAATAACTGCTACATGAAGCATTACGCACAAGTATTTCAACCAACTGAAGTACAAATGATGCTGGCCGCTTTTTCAAATATGGAAACTGTCCACATCGCTGCTTACTCACACCTGCTTGATACAATCGGCATGCCTGAAGCAGAATATTCCGCCTTCATGAAATATAAAGAAATGAGGGATAAGTACGACTACATGCATCAATTCAATACCAAATCCAAAAAAGATATCGCCACCACAATGGCAGTTTTTGGTGGCTTTACGGAAGGTTTACAGCTTTTTGCCTCTTTCGCAATTTTGTTAAATTTCCAACGCTTCGGAAAAATGAAAGGCATGGGCCAGATCATTGCTTGGTCAGTACGCGACGAAAGTTTGCACACTGCTTCAATTATAAAGCTATTTAGAACTTTCGTACAAGAAAACCCAGAAGTTTGGGACGAAGAATTAAAAAGCAGATTATACAAAGCTTGCGCTACAATTGTGCATTTTGAAGATGCTTTTATCGATCTAGCTTTTGAAAACGGCAATATTGAAGGCTTAACTTCTCGCGAAGTGAAGCGCTACATTCGCTACATCGCAGATCGTCGTTTGAATCAACTTGGTTTAAAAGAAATTTACATGATAGATGACAATCCACTTCCTTGGCTTGATGAAATTTTAAACGGTGTTGAACACACAAACTTTTTTGAAAACCGCGTTACTGAATACAGCAAAGCTTCTACTACTGGAACTTGGGAAGATGTCTTTGAAGATATCGACAAAACTCGTCAAAAAATGTTGGTAATGTAATTCATGCAAAAAAGGCTAAAAAAGAATATCATAAAAAATTTCTTTTTTGGCTTTTTTGTTTTGTGCGTTTTTTCTAATAACTCCTTTGCTGCAGCAAGCAAAAATCTGACTGTCTTTGCTGAGCAAAATATGGTTCCGGCCTTTATCAAGATCGCCCGTCTATACTCACAAAAAAATTACACGATTGTTTCTATAAATTTTAATTCTTCTGGCGAATTAATCAGTGACGTTGATTCAGGTGAACCAGCTGATATATTCATCTCAGCACATGCTGGCTGGATTGAAACCTTAAAACAAAAAGGTTTAACAGATGTTTATAATACAGGTCATATTGCTCGCGATAGATTGGTCTTAGTCACTTCAAAAAATAATCCCAATATTTTACCGCAACTGCTACAAAAAAATCTTTCTTTGGAAGAATCTTTAAAAATATTAAATCAGTTCAAAGCTACTTTAATAATAGACCAAGAAAATAACTCTTCTGGCAAATGCAGTAATGATCTGATCAAATCTTTAGAACTTTACGATCTGAAATTATTCCTCAAATTAAGTGAGGATAATTCTGCCGGCCTAAACTTTGACAACGACAATCCTAGAAGCTACGCGATGCTTCTTGAAAGCCAAATTAAAAACAAACCTAATCTGAAAGTTTTAGCCAAACAAAAAGCCAGTAATATTTTCTACCAAGCTTTGGTAATTGCTGGAGATAATATGGAAACTGCGCGAGAGTTTTTAAAATTTTTAAAAAGCAAACAAGCCAAAATAATTTTAAGTGAAAGCGGCTTTATTGTTGATTAAAAAAACGCGCTTAGCCTTTGATTTTTTTAATCTTGATCAAGATTAAATCGTTGCCTTTCTTCTTCAAAATTTCGAAATAATAGTCATTGATTACGAAATTTTCTCTTTCTTCAGGAATACGTCCCAAACTGCTAATTACAAAGGCTGCTAAGTTGTAGGCATCATCGTCTTCGGTAATATTCCATTCCAGTCTTTTATTAATATCGCGAATCAAAACCTTACCAGCAATTTTATAAGCACCGCTTTTGATCTTGATAATATTAACATCAATCTCGTCTTCTTTTTCTTTGATGTCGCCGACAATTTCTTCTAAAATATCCTCCAGCGTTACCATTCCAAGCAAAGAGCCATATTCGTCAATTACTAATGCCATGCGTTTTTTCTTTTTGCGAAATAGAAATAATTGAGCACGCAAACTGTTGCTTGAAGGCACAAACCAAACTTCAGTAGTAATTGATTTGAGATTAAATTTGCTCAAGTCGCTTTTGAAAAAATGTAAAGCTTTTAATAATTTTCTAACATTCAGAATCGCCACAATATTTTCTTTATTCCCTTGCCACAGCGGAATACGAGTATAGCCGCTGGCTAGCGCCAGCTTGATTATTTCTTTTATTGGCAAATCAATATTAATTACTTCGATGTCTTTGCGATGTACCATAATCTCGCTGATCTCGGTGTCTGACAAATCCAAAATACCGTCGATCATGTCTTTATCATATTTGTAAATTGAGCCTTCTTTGTGCTTCAGGCTGATAGTGTCGCGTATTTCCTCCAGCTCGACTGCCGAAGATTTTTTTCTCTTAGCTATGAAGAAAAAATTAACGACTTTGTGAATCGAATTAGTGACGGGGAAAAATATTATCACCAAAAAATTAATTACGGGCGCAAAGAATAAAGAAATTCCATCGGGATTTTT
Source organism: Rickettsiales bacterium UBA2645 (assembly GCA_002359655.1). GTDB lineage: Bacteria > Pseudomonadota > Alphaproteobacteria > Rickettsiales > UBA1997 > UBA2645. The sequence continues at coordinate 8,985 of DENL01000031.1, forward strand.
AACGGCAAAAGTTTTCGGCAAAACTTCAGCAAAAATTAAAACGACCAAGGTCATCACAATTGTGGAGAAAAACAAACCAGAGTCGCCAAACATTTTTATAAAAAGACTAGTCGCAATCGCTGAAGATAAAATGTTGATAGCGTTATTACCAAACAACATAGTGCTGATGACTTTTTCGCGATTTTCTAAAAGGCGTTCTAAAATTTTTGCGCGTTTATTTTCTTCGGAAGCGAGTCGATGAATCTTAGCTTTAGAAACAGCTGTAATTGCGGTTTCAAAGCAAGCAAACAAAGAGGAAAGAACAATTAGTCCAGCAACAATTAAAAAATCAAATTCAATTACATCAGTCATGATTTTTAAGAAGAAAGAGAGTCAAAGTTGAGTCTTGGATCAATAATCTTGTAGGTAAAATCACTGATGATGGCAGTAACCAAACCAATAATTGTAAAGAAATAAAGCGTGCCAAACATCACCGGATAATCACGTGATATCGCAGATTCATAGCCCAAAAGACCAAGTCCGTCTAAAGAAAAAATTACTTCCGTCAACATTGAGCCTGTGAATAAAATACCGACCAAAGCTGCAGGAAAGCCAGCAATCACAATCATCAAGGCGTTACGAAAAACATGTTTATATAAAACTGATTTTTGATTTAAACCTTTGGCGTAAGCGGTTAAAACATATTGTTTATTGATCTCTTCTAAAAAAGAATTTTTTACAAAAAATGTTAACGAGGCAAATCCACCAATCACCATTGAAATAATTGGTAAGGCCATATGCCAAAAATAGTCAGCAATTTTTTGATACCAATTTAAGTCGTGAAAATTTTCCGAAACCAAGCCGCGCAAGGGGAAGATATTTAAGAAATTTCCGCCAGCAAAAAATATGATTAACAAAATCGCAAATAGAAATGATGGAATAGCATGACCAAAAATTACAATTCCACTACTGACAATATCAAATTTTGAACCATCGCGTAGTGCTTTTTTTATTCCTAAAGGAATTGAGATTAAATAGACCAATATTGTACTCCAAAGGCCAATTGAAATTGATACAGGAAGTTTTTCGAAAATTAAATCCAATACTTTTTTGTCTTGATAAAAGCTGACACCAAAATCGAAAGTTAGAAATTTTTTCATCATCAAAGTGAAGCGCTGCCACAATGGTAAATCAAAGCCGTAGAGTAGTTTTATTTTTTCGATAATTTCAGGATCAATACCAACTGAACCGCGATATTTTGAGTCGGAATTTGCTGATAAATCTTGCGTGAAATTATTGGTTATGTCTTGCGAGGCAACTTCACCACTGACTTTTGAAGCGTGGTTCATTTTAGCGATAAATTGTTCTACAGGGCCACCAGGAGCGGTTTGGATAATCATGAAATTTAACAACATGATTATGAATAATGTTGGGAAAATTAGAAGGAAGCGTTTGAGAAAATACATTCTGGTTGAAGGTAATAAAAATTCTAGGTTCTTGATACAAGGTCCACTAGCAAAACTAAGTGTCGTCGAGGGACAGTAAAATTAAGGAGAGAGCTAACAGTGCATCGCTTTTTAACTTAGTTTGAAAGTTGTGCTGGCTGATAGTCCGCTCAGCGTATTGCTTTTCTCGCTTCGCTCGAAGACAAAACGCTGCCGGGGCGGAAGCATAGCTTTCGCCCGCTTAAGGCTAAAAACGACCGTTTAGGTCGTTTTTTTTACGCCTTAAGCCCAATCAGGGTCAGTCGCTCCTTCGCCTTCTGGCGTTGGAATTTCAAATTCAAATCCAGTAATTATATCAACAATAAATAATCTAGGAATTGATTCTCTTCCGTAGGCACCACGCTTTTTAGAGTAAATTAAGTAACGACCATTTGGTGACCATTTTGCTCCTTCAACCAAATATCCTTTAGCTAAAATTTTCTCACCTCTACCAGTTGGCGACATCACACCGACCATAAATTGATTTGATTTAATTTTAGTAAAAGCAATCAAAGTGCCATCTGGAGACCAAACTGGTTTAGAATAATTACCACCTTCTTTACTGATGCGCTTCACGCTATCTCCACTTGAGTCCATGATATAAATCTGCTGACCTTCGTCACGATCAGAAGCAAAAGCGATGTATCTAGCATCAGGAGAATAAGAAGGAGTCGTATCAATTGCTGGGCTTTTGGTTAGTCTTTTAGCAGTATTTGATAAAATATTCATTTCATAAATATCGCTATTTCCATCAATAATTGCTGAAAGAATTATGGTGTTACGATCTTTTGGATTAGTTGCAGCAGCAAATGTTGTACCTTGAAAACCGCCTACTTTCTTAGCTCTAAGAGTATTTAAATCTAAGCTAAAAATTTGTGGCTGGCGTTTTCCAAAATAGCGTAAGTAAAAAATCTCGTCAGGTTTTTTAGAGAAAATTGGAGTTAAAACTAAATCTCTACCATCGGTAAGGATACGGCGATTTTCCCCGTCAAAATCAATCAGATTAATTTTTTTAATACGCTTGCTGGCACTACCAATCTCTGAAACATAAAGAATCTGAGAATCAAAATGACTGATTTTTTCGCCAGAAATTGCTTTGAAAATTTCACCAGAAATCATGTTAGACATTTTGCGATAATTATCCGACGAAGCCGAATAAAATTTTCCGAAAAGTTGGCGCTGATCGAGCACATCCCACATTCTGATTCTAACTTCTAAATTGCCGACACTATCACGATTAAATTGGCCAACGATAATTGCACCAATTCCAGCTTTACTGTATTTTTCAAAATTCGGCAGAGACTCGACTGTCAAGGCTTCTGGCATGATAACATTGCTTGGAGCTTGGTTATTTACAACACCAATTGTTACAGGTTTTGGCATTGAAAATTCCATCTGCCCACCCTGCTTTACAATCTCAAATAAATCTGTGCTTTTAAGATTTCTTCTGACGCGTTCTAAAATTTCAGAAATGTCACTATTAATTTGTGGATCAGTAGAATCAAAACCAAAAAATAAAATTTTAGTTTTAGGAATTTCTTCATTTTTTACCGAAAAGGAAGCAAAGGCAAAAGCTCTAGAACCAAAGCTAAGCAGCATTATAGAGATCAATATCAAGTACAGAGATTTTTGAGAAATTTTCATTTTTACAGAGTCTCAATAATGATATTGTTATTGGTATAAACGCATAAGTCGGCGGCAATTTTCATTGATTTTTTGATAATTTCTTCAGCTTCCATTCCGTCAATTACAACCAATGCTCTTGCTGCAGCCAAGGCAAAATTTCCACCAGAACCAATTGCCACAACTCCATCTTCAGGCTCAAGAACATCACCATTTCCGGTTAAAACTAGTGAGATATTTTTATCAACCACGATCATCATCGCTTCCAAACGACGTAGATATTTATCAGTACGCCAGTCTTTTGCCAACTCAACACAGGCACGCATCAATTGATTTGGGTATTGCTCGAGTTTGCTTTCAAGTCTTTCAAACAAAGTAAACGCATCGGCTGTAGCGCCAGCAAAACCGCCAACTATTGAACCATCGCCGAGTTTACGAATTTTTTTAGCATTAGATTTTAAAACAGTTTGCCCCAAAGAAACTTGTCCATCTCCAGCAATAGCAACTTTGCCATTTTTGCGTACTGAAAGAATTGTTGTTCCGTAAAGTTGAGAAGGATCTTTATGATCAAGCATAGATAAATAGATTTAGATTTTTTCGTAACACAAGTAGAGTCACGCTTGTACAGAGTTTCATATGCCAAAGCCGTTTTATAGTTTCGAGTAGCTTTGATATATTTCAGATTTAGAAAATATTCGCATCAATATATAATGCTAAATCTAAAATCTAAAACCTAAATTGATGAAACAGCAAAAATCTTACAAAAATTTTGTTATAATTTTTTTCTTAGGAATTTCTAGCGGATTACCTTTGGCTCTTATTCTATCAACTCTAAAAGCCTTTTTACTTGAGCGCGGTTTTGATTTAAAAACTATAGGATTTTTTTCTTTAGTTTCGTTGCCTTACACAATTAAATTTTGTTTTGCGCCAATTATCGATTCTTGCTCTATTCCATTTCTGACTCGAATTTTAGGACAAAGAAAATCTTGGATAATTATCACACAAATTGCTTTAGCGATTTCAATTTTTGCCCTTGGCATCGCAGGATTAACCAATGATTTAGCAGCAATTGCAACTTTTGCTTTTTTAGTCGCCTTTGCTTCTGCCAGCCAGGATATTGTGATTGATGGTTATCGTATCGAATTAATCAAAAAAGAAGATCAAGGATTAGCTGCCAGTTTTTACGTTTATGGTTATCGTATTGGAATGCTGATTTCTGGCGCTGGAGCGCTTGGCTTGGCTGAAATAATTAGCTGGGATTCAATTTATTTTATTATGGCAGGATTAGCTCTCTCGACTGTTTTAATAACTATTTTTGCTGACGAAACCAGAAAAAACTTTCAACAAAAAAGTCATAATTTCTCTTCTTGGATTAAACAATCTGTAGTAGATCCTTTCGTTGATTTTACTCATCGCAAACAGTGGTATACGATTTTAGCTTTTATTATTTTTTTCAAACTCGGCGATGTTTTTGCTGGCAATCTGACCTTGCCGTTTCTCTTAGAAGTTGGTTTTAGCAAAATTGAGATTGCTAGCATCGTAAAAACTTTCGGACTTTTTGCGACACTTTTTGGTGTTTTTATTGGTGGAATTTTAGTCAAAAAACTTGGTGTTAATAAATCTCTTTGGATCGCTGCATTTTTGCAAATGTCTTCCAACCTTACCTTTTCTTATTTAGCGCAAGTTGGTTATAGTCCAAAAATACTTTATTTGGTAATTTTTATTGAAAATTTCAGTGGTGGAATTGGTGATGCAGTTTTTGTCGCCTACTTAAGCAGCCTTTGTTCTTCAGCATTTAGCGCAACTCAATACGCAGTTTTAGTTTCATTTGCGACATTTTCTCGCAGCCTTTTAACCTCAAGTGCTGGGATGTTTGCCGAAACTTTAGGTTGGTATAAATTTTTTATTCTCTCAACTTTTTTAGCACTTCCGGGAATAATATTTTTGCTTCTTATAACTCGAAAAATTTTAAGAAAAAATTAGTTGGATTAAATCTGAACTCTTGCTTTACTTTTTTTTGTACAAAAATAACTTCAAAATCCAGTTAGAAAAACAGATCCTAAATCCCCGACAAATCTAAGAAATGCTTCGACTCTCGACAGTCAAACCTGCAAAAGAAAAGGTCACAAATTACGAAACATCTGCAGGGCATTTTGTTCCTTACAAATGTCATTGGAATTCTAATACCCTTTTCACCTACAAAGAAGAGTTAGTACGCGTTATAAAAATCAAAGGCTTTGCCTTTGAAACCGCAGATGATATCGATGTCGATTTAAAAAAAAATGCCCGCAATAACTTGTTGAAGAACATGTCAACTGGCGGTTTTTCACTTTATTTTCACACAATTCGTCGCAAAGAAAAGGGCTTTCCTGACGGTGAAATGCCCGACGCATTTTCTGAGCGCGTTAATCGCGAGTGGGCTACAAAACACTCCGACGACAAGAGTTTCATCAACGAACACTATATCACTATAATCAAAGGTTCTGATAAATCTGGTGCTGCTGTCATTGAGCATTTAGCTAAAAAATTACAACACAAAACAGACAAATCTTCTTGGGAAAACGATATGCGCGAATCTTTCGGCGAGATAGAAGAAATGACCGAAAGAATACTAACTGGCTTTAGCAATTACGGACCGTATTTGCTGGGATTAGTTGACGGACCAGACGGAACAACTTCTGAATTATTAGAATTTTTATCACGTCTAGTCAACTGTGGCTACTCACAACCAATGATGCTTCCAGCAGGAAAAATATCACATCATTTGCCAATCAGTCGCTTATATTTTGGGAAAAAATCAATCGAAGCTCATCACCCAACTAGTATTAAATACGCTGGAATTGTGGCGATCAAAGAATATCGCCCATCTACTCACGCTGGTTTGCTTGATGGTTTTATGCAAATGCCTTTTGAACTGATAATCAGCCAATCTTTTTCTTTCATCAACCGCATGATTGCAATTAGCTCGATGCAATTACAACAAAGAAGATTGATCCAGTCAGAAGATGTAGCAGTTTCACAAATTCAAGAAATTGATCAAGCTTTAGACTCTGCAATGTCAGGAGCGATTGCTTTTGGTAACCACCATTTGAGCATACTTTGTATTGAAGATACGCCCAAAGCTTTGGAAAGCGCGCTTTCTTCAGCGGTTGTAGAACTTTCTAACTCTGGTATCAATGGAGTTCGTGAAAAGATAAACATGGAGCCAGCTTATTGGGCACAACTTCCCAGTAACGCAGAGTTTATGGCACGGCGCTGTGTTATCAACACTCTTAATGTCGCAGCTTTTGCCTCTTTCCATAATTACCCTTCTGGACAAAGAAAGAAAAATCACTGGGGTGACGCAGTTACGGTTTTAAATACCGTCTCTGGTACGCCTTTCTTTTTTAATTTTCATGTTCGTGATGTTGGACATTCGATGATTATTGGTCCAACTGGTGCTGGTAAAACTGTACTTTTAAACTTTCTTTGTGCCCAAGCCCAAAAATTTAGATGCCGCTTATTTTTCTTCGACAAAGATCGTGGTGCTGAAATTTTTATTCGTGCAATTGACGGCCGCTACACAATTCCAGATGTTGCAGCACCTTCTGGCTTTAATCCCTTACAACTTGAAGACACCAGCGAGAATCGCTCTTTCTTGATTGAGTTCTTGAAAATTTTAGTTTCCCCAGATGGTAAAGTACTTCCAGCTCATGAAATTGACCGCATTAATGAAGCAGTTGCTGGAAATTATAAATTACCAAAACATCAAAGAAGATTGCGTAACATTGCACCTTTTATGGGATTATCTGGTCCTGGAACTTTAGCTGGACGCCTTGAAATGTGGCACTCTGATGGTTCTCACGCTAAGTTGTTTGATAATGTTGAAGACCGTATTGATTTCACTCTGTCACGTTGTTTTGGTATTGAAATGGGCAAACTTCTACAAGATAAAGCCGCTCTTGGCCCAGTTTTGCTTTATCTTTTTCATCGTATCCAAAGCTCTTTGGACGGCAGTCCGACGATGATTGTTTTAGATGAGGCTTGGGCTTTGATTGGCAATGCAATTTTTGCTCCGAAAATAAAAGATTGGCTAAAGGTTTTAAGAAAGCTCAACACTTTCGTAGTATTTGCTACGCAGTCAGTTGAAGATGCTGCAAAAAGCAGTATTTCAGACACTTTGGTACAACAAACTGCAACTCAAATTTTCTTGCCAAATCTGCGCGCTACGAAACTTTATCGCGAAGTATTTATGCTTTCAGAACGTGAATTTACTCTGGTTAAAACAACAGATCCAGGAAGTAGGTTTTTCTTAGTAAAACAAGATAATGATGGCGTGATTGCTAGAATTGACTTAAGTGGTATGGACGAAATTATTCGAGTGCTTTCAGCTCGCGTAGATACAGTTGCAATTTTGGATCAAGTTATTGCTGAAGTTGGCTCTGATCCTAACGACTGGTTACCAATTTTTTACGAACGCACTCAGAAATAAAGTGAACATTTTTATAAAAAAAATACTCAAAAACATTTTCTTGACGATTTTTTGCGCTGTGTTTTTTTTCACCTATTTCGTCTCGTCTCAAGATTCTTATGCGTCAGATTGTGATGACGAAACAAGCTGCGGTATTGGTCGGATACGCTCTTGTAGTGCCAACGGAGATCCTGAAGGACTAATTTTTAATCCGATAGAGGGTGGTGATGTAATGTTTGATATGAGCAACCCGGTTTGCTTAGCGATAGCCACAACAGTTTATGCATCTGTAAAAACAGCAATAGCAGCCATGTGTTATAACTGTAAATTAAGCAAATATCCAAGCGTTACTCCTTCTCCTATCAGAGATGCAGCTTTGATAACTGCTGGAGGAGTTAAAGCTGCAAATACTGGTGCACCATGCAGTGGTGCAGTTGTTGACGCTGTTGCTAGTATGTCAATCGCATTGGCAGAGTTTGGGATAACCTATGGGGTTGCCAAAGGAGTTTTTAATAACACTATGATCTGCGGCTCTGAGTGGCTGAGTCCTGATCCTTTGAAGTACAGTATCAGCAAGCCAGCAGTCAAATCTGAAGTTGAAGAATGGGTAAAAAACAATCCTAGCGACGCGAATTTAGCAAATACAAATTATCGCGAGTGGTATTATGGCGGAGTGGAGTATAAAGACAACCCAAGCGATGGTGATTATTGCGAAGATCCAACTGGATCAAATGTCAAAAGCAGTAATGGCCATTATCCACGCCAGCTTTACTATTTAAGGGGTAGTCAAGCTGGCAACTTCAATTGCTCAAAATACGATATTACTCTTGCCAATAATTCTGATGTTTCTGGCAAAGAAGCTGATTATAAAAAAGCTTTTGCTTGCTGTAAAAAGCGTAGTCAAAATTTTATTTGCATTAAATACAAAACGAGTGGATCAAATATCGTCAAGAATACTGGTGTTAATCAGCTAGATGTTATTGATCCACTTTCAGATAATGATGGGGTATTTTGTGAATCTGGTTCCAGATGTATAATCAAAGGCATCACTTTTTCAGCGGGACCAATTGAAGCTAATGATTCAAGACTAATTTGTGCTCAAAGCTATAGCTTATGTCCTTATAACTTCACTATTGGTGGTGGTACAAAATACTGTGACTACTTTCAAGATGGTGTAAAAAATGCCAATGGCACTTACACTTACATAACTCCCGATGATATCGCAAAAGCAACAGATCCATATCACCCAACCAGCGATTGCAATACAAAGAGTGAGATTAGAAATGCTGACTGCACTTATAACACAAAGGCAGGACAGTGCAAAAACTATTGCCAATATTTAACTCATTGCACTGTAGTTGGAGCTTCAGATTATCAATATCAAAGTGATTTAGGCTCACCCTATTTTTCCTCTGCTTGCTATAATTTTGTTGGCGACTCGCGAAATTTAACTGCGTTTAATTCTGGAGTAATTATCGGTAGTCAAAGGCATTTCAGCACACCAATTGCTCAGTGTGTGAAAGAAACTTTAGAAAATGTTTTTTATAATCGTGCTGGTCACAGCCAATGCTATAGTGCTGATGAATATCCAACATCAGATGGAACTTGTAAAAGCGGTAAATATATTCAAAGCGGATCTTTTACCTACAAAAAAGGTAGTCAGGTCAAAGATGTATCATTTTTTAGCGGACTACAAAATGCACTACAAACCACAATTAAAATGGTTTTAAGCCTAGCGATAATGTTCTACGGCTTGAGAATTTTGATTGGCAACAATATGAGCGCTATCAAAAAATCCGACATAATGATGTTCGTAATAAAAATCGGATTGGTGATGTATTTTGCTACTGGAGATGCTTGGCAAACTACTTTTTTTGAAGGAGTCTATAACTCATCAATGGTCCTTTCCAAAATTGTCTTTCACATCGAGAGCTCAATGCCAGATGCAAAAAAAGATGGCTGTCAGTTTGATTCAGCTTCACTTGGCGCAGCAAATCAATATCCCGCCAATAAAGATTATTTATCAATATGGGATACGCTTGATTGCAAGACTGCCCGCTATCTAGGATTCGGGCCCGAAGCTTCAGCTGCAAATATCGCCTCACTTTTATTCGCTTCTTCATTTGTAGGGCCTTATGGAATATACTTCGTAATTGGGCTGATGTTCTTCGGATTTTTCTTTTTAGCTGCTACGATAAGGGCGTTACATATTTTCTTATCATCAGCAATAGCGATCATATTAATGGTCTATATTTCACCAATTATAATTCCGACTATCTTATTTCCTAAAACGGCAAATATATTTAAAGGCTGGCTAACAAATCTGATTAGCTTCTGTTTACAGCCAATGATTCTCTTTGCTTATATTGCAATATTCATCACGGTCTTTGATTCAACCATGATTGGCAGCGCTTCTTTCACCGGTAACCCTCCAAATAAAACAATTTCTTGCAAAGAGGTTTGTAAAGATGATAGCGGAAATATCGTAAACGGCGATACAACTTGTACTGCATATGGCCACTCTTGGGAAGGCGGTGCCTGTAAAAATGCTAGTGGCAATGTGGTTTACGATATTACATTATCTGCAGCTTGCGTGGCTAAAGGATATAGTATGTCTGGAGATTCTTGTATAGACAGTAGAGGAAATATTAAAGCATTCTCTGCTGGAGACATGTGTATTGCTTTAGGCTACAATCTTGAAGGAGCTACCTGTGTAGATACAAGCGGCAACGATGTTGGGGGAGATGTTGATTGCAGCAAACCAGGACACTCTTTGGTTAATCCTTTAACTGATAGCGTTGCCTGTTTGGTTAACTTCGAAAGTTACAGTAAAGTAAACTTCTTGGAAACAATTGGCATATCTTTACCTTCTATTGCTGGCTTATTTACTGATCATGTAAAAGAAAAAATTCTGACTATAATCAAAGCTGCCTTTGTGATGTATGTATTATGTCAATTTTTAGATCAAATACCGGATATTACATCGCAACTAATCGGGGGCGCTGCTTTACCTGGTGGGCAAAACTCTGTTAAGGGCATGATGGGAGCTGTCAATTCTTTAGCACAGGGCGCTCGAGAAAGAATTACTCGCGGCGGAATGAAGTTTGGCAGAGATAGTAGAGAAACTACTAAAGACGTTTTTGAAGAATCTGGAGATCTTGGTTCCGAGGCAAAAGCAGATTCGCCTAGTAAAGATGAAGGCGGTAATGCATCAGGAAGTAGTAGTAGTGGCGAAGGTGAAAGTCAGTAACTTTGCTCAAGTTGACAATTAGGAAGAGCTAAATTTGAATGCGGCTAAAATCAGGTCAGCTAATGTTAGGCGGCCTGATTTATTTTTTGTGAATTTCTGATTTTATATTCTTGCTGCCATAGCTCAGGGGTAGAGCACTTCATTGGTAATGAAGAGGTCGGAGGTTCGATTCCTCTTGGCAGCACCACAATTTACAATTCGAGTTGCTGCGTGCTAACTTATTTATAACCAACATGTATTGCTGCAGCGCCGAAGCTTAGATTCTGATAAGAAACATTTTTAAATCCCGCTTTTTCGATCATATTTTTAAACTCCTCTTGCGACGGAAATTTACGAATACTTTCAACTAAATATTGGTAAGAAGCTCGATCTTGCAAAACTAATTCGCCAATTTTTGGAATCACTTTGAAAGAATAAGTATCGTAGATTTTTTGTAAAAAATAATCATTCACTTTTGAAAATTCTAAGCAGATAAATTTTCCATTTAGTTTTAAAACACGATAGGCTTCAAGCAATGCTTGGTCTATATTGGTAAAGTTACGAATGCCAAAGGCGATAGTAAAAAAATCGAAAGATTCATCAGCAAAAGAAAGTTTTTCTCCATCACAACAGGTGAATTTCAAATCAGAAAAAAGATTTAAATCAACAGCGCGATCTTTGCCGACATCAAGCATTTCTTGGTTAATATCGACCACATCAATTGCACATTTTATATTTTTTTCACGAGCTTTTTTAGCAATGCGAAAGGCAATATCTCCAGTTCCGCCAGCCAAATCTATTACTCTGATATTTTGATTTTGCAGATCAATTTCTTGCACCATTTTGTTTTTCCAGATGCGATGAATTCCACCGCTCATCAAGTCATTCATCAGATCATATTTTTTAGCAACGCTAGAAAAAATTTCTTTGACAAGGTCGGACTTTTCTTCACGATTGACCTGTTTGAATCCAAAATGTGTTTTTTCTTTTTCCATGCTAAAAACTTCTGACTTTGATTTTTATTTACCGCCCGAATTGATTGCCAATCAACCTTTTTTTCCTAAAGAAAAAACTTCTATGCTGACATTTCGCGACGGCGACATTCTTGATTTGCAGCTAATCAACCTCGTGGATTTTTTGCAAGAAGGAGATGTGATTGTTTTAAACGATGTGCGCGTTATTAAAGCTAAATTATCAGCAAAAATTTTACGAAATTCTGCTCAGCTTGATTTTAATTTAGATCAGGAAAATCAAGGCTTTTGGAATGCACTTTGTCGAGGAGCAAAAAAAGTAAATGCCGGAGATGACCTAGAAATTGCTGCTGATTTTTTTGCACAAGTAATCGAAAAAAACGACGACGGAACAATCAAAATAAAATTTAATTGCGCTGAAGACGAATTACTGCAAAAGCTTGAAAAATACGGCTCTGTACCACTTCCGCCTTATATAAAGCGATCCTCAATCACTCAAGATCTTAAAAGTGACGCAGAAAATTACCAAACAATTTATGCCAGCAAAGGCATGGCAGTTGCGGCTCCAACGGCTGGTCTGCATTTTAATGAAAAAATTTTTGCAGCATTAGAAGCAAAAAAAATTAATAAAACTTTTGTTACTTTAAATGTTGGTGCTGGAACTTTTTTGCCGGTGCGAAGCGAGTTTTTGCATGATCACAAAATGCATAGCGAATCTTTTTATATTTCGGAAGAATCAGCAGGAATTATTAATTTAGCAAAATCACGCGGCAAAAAAATTATCGCAATTGGCACAACTTCACTGCGTGTTTTGGAATCAGCTTGTGATGAAAAAGGCATTGTAAAACCACAAAATACCAGAACGCAGATTTTTATTTATCCGCCTTATAAATTTAAAATTGTTGATATTTTGCTGACTAATTTTCATTTACCAAAATCAACTTTATTTATGTTGATTTGTGCTTTTGTTGGCAAAGAAGAAGCTTTCGGGATTTACAACCACGCTATCTCAAAAAAATATCGCTTTTATTCTTACGGTGATGCTTCGCTGCTTTTTCGTAATCAATAAGTTCCGGGAGCAAATTCGAGTTGTTTCTTTTTTACAGAAATTAGCGCGCTGCTTTCTGCAGCTTGGCAAACATTTAAATTATTATTGGCACAAAGACTTGCTTTGACGCCGCTGTGAAGAAAATCATCGTGATATTTATTCATCACTTGCTCCATGCGGCGAACTTTGCCAGTTAAGTCCACAACATCACTGCTTGAAATTTCGATATCTTCTTGGTCGAAATAAAATTGCACATAATTGTAAGTGGTTTTGTCGGCGATGCTTGGCAAATTTTCTTTTCTAAAATTGAAATTTTTTGACATGCGATCACCTTTGGCATTGTACCAAGTTACATAAACTGGCCCGAAAAATTTCGCATCACTGCTGATAAAAAAAGATTGACTACGACTATCTCCCGGATTAAGGGCAGCAAGGCTCAGCAAATTTCCATTCCAATTGCACTCGATATTTTTTATTGGATTAGGACTGGCATTACTAAAATAAACGACAGGACTTTCAACTGAGCTACAGCCGATCAAAAATGTAAAAATCAGAACCAAAAAAAATTTATGCATATCCAAGTTATTTTTCTAAATTAGCAGTGAAAAGTTCTTGCGTTTTTATTGCTTTGGCAAAGCGCGAGAAAGCAAAAAGATAGCTGTAAATAATACCATCAAAACCGTAGATAAAATAGCGGCGCACAAAAAAAGCTTTACAAAAAGCCAGTGATGCAACTGTTAAAATTTTAAGACGCGAGACATTTTTTCCCTTCTTAAAACTATCTTCAGCCTGCATTGATGAATAAGAATTAATTTTTTCAATCCAATGCGTAAAAGAGCGAAAAGACTGGTGGTAAATAATATTTTTTAACTGAGAAATTTTTTGTGGGTTTTTCTCTTTAAGCTCAACAGAATCATGAACTGCGCTTGTATTAAAACCGGCATGATCTTTGTTATAAAGACGCAGTTGATTATAAAAATAAGCCAATTTTTTTGGCCGCTTTTCGAAACGAAATTTATTAACGATGCGCACGCGAAATCCGTAAAAATTTTCTTCAATATTTTTAGAAAAAATTTCTGTAATTTCTCTGGCTAATTCTTCTGATACTTCTTCGTCAGCATCAATATTTAAAATCCATTTGTTGTGACACTGTTTTTCACCAAAAATTTTTTGCGCACCATAACCTTTCCACTCATTGAAAATAACTTTTGCTCCAGCTTTAGAAGCAATTTCACAAGTGTTGTCCGAACTTCCTGAATCAATAACTAAAATTTCATCAGCGATATTTTTTACGGCTTTGATAACATTTTCGATGCGATCAGATTCGTTTTTGGTAATGATAAAAACTGACAATAAATTTTTTTGCGTTTGCGTCATTATTAGATTGATTTTTGCCTTGATTTATTTGAGTGCGTGATAATTATTTGGTCTCCTTCCTGAGTCAATTATAATCCTAACTTTGCTTATGAAAAACTTTAAAAAAATCTATGTTTTTGCAATAGCTTTATGCTTGTTAATTGGTTTTGCCGCCCTGATTGTCAATAATTACAAAACCAAAACTTCTTTTAAAAATAATAAAGAAGAGATTGCCAAAAATACCGAAGAAAAAAATCCGCAAGATTCTGTAAATAAAGCCGTTAACGACAGTGCTGCTCAAAATATTGATGCAAAAAAATCTGGCGAAATCTTAAAAGTGAACTCTTCCGATATCGTTCTTGGCGATAAAAACGCTCCGGTAGTTTTAATTGAATATGCTTCGCTTTCTTGTCCACATTGCGCTGCCTTTCATCGCGAGTCTTTAGAGAAATTAAAAAATGAATATATCGACGCTAAAAAAGTTCAGTTCATTCATCGTGACTTTCCTTTAAACCAACCAGCTTTGGTTGCTGGAATGTTGGCTATTTGCCAAGCTCAAGATCATAAAGAAGAGTTATCAGAAAAATATTACAGCGCTCTAAAAGCTTTGTTTAGAACTCAAGACTCTTGGGCTTTTGATGCCAAATATATCGAGAAATTGCAATCAATTATGCAACTAGACGGCATGAGTGTAGACCGTTTTAACTCATGTATTGATGATAAAAAATTACAGGAAAAAATTCTTTCAGAAAGAATGGAAGCATCCAAAGGATTACAGATCCAATCAACTCCGTCCTTTTTCATTAATGGCGAAATTATGGAAGGTTATGTTGATTATCTTTCGCTGAAAAAAATCATCGACAAAAAACTCGCCCAACCAAGTAAATAATTTTGTGAATAAAATCGAAATCAAAAATCTAACTAAAAACTTCGCTGATAAAGAGGTTTTGTGCGGAATTAATTTAGCAGTTAAAAAAGGCGAATCTTTAGTTATTCTTGGTGGATCGGGAAGTGGTAAATCAGTTCTGATCAAAACTATTGCATCACTAATGCTACCAACTTCTGGTAGCATTAAAATTGATGCTGAAGAAATATTGACCCTATCTTCGCAAGGCAAAGACAGAATGATGGAAAAAATAGGTTTTTTGTTTCAAGGCGGCGCTCTTTTCGATTCACTACCAATCTGGCAGAATATCTCTTTTCGCTTACTCAATCACAAAAAAATTGCTAAAAAAGAAGCGCGCGAAATTGCTATCACAAAATTAAAATCAGTCGGACTTAGCGAAAAAGTTGCCGATCTTTTTCCTTCCGAACTTTCTGGCGGTATGCAAAAAAGAGCATCTTTAGCCAGAGCAATTGCAACAAATCCAGAAATTATTTTTTTCGATGAACCAACAACAGGCCTTGATCCAATCATGGCTGACGTGATTAACGATCTGATTATTAGCAATTCAAAAAAGCTTGGTGCAACCACAGTGACAATAACTCACGATATGCATTCAGCTCGTAAAATAGCCGATAAAATTGCCATGCTTTACGAAGGAAAAATCATCTGGTTTGGCGATGTGAAAGAAATGGATTCCTCAAATAATGCCTATCTAGATCAATTCATCAACGGCCGCGCTGAAGGACCAATCAGGTTTTCTGCTTAAAAAAAGTCTAAGAGCCACAGTATTTTTCAACCATTTCAAACAATTTTGTTCTAGAGATAGATTTTTCAACATAATCATTCATGCCACTATCTAAAGCCTTTTTTAAGGTTTGTTCATCGCAGCAAGACATAAAGGCAACTATCGGAATTGTTTTATAATTCTTGAAATTTTTAAAAACTTTACCTTCACGAATTTTTCTTGCCGCTTCATAGCCATTCATCACCGGCATTTCGCCATCCATTAAAATTAAATCGAAATTTTCTTGATCAATAATTTCTAAAGCTTCGAGTCCGTTTTCTGCGTGCATAACTCTGTAACCCTTGCCCTCCAAAGCTTTATAAGCGATTTTTATATTAACTGGGTTATCTTCAACCAAAAGGATTGATTTGTTTTTTGCGTTGCTTTTTTGAGGTACTTTCAAGCTTACGTCGTTATTTTGCGGAGCTGTAGCGGAATTAAAGAAAGTACTTCTTTCCTGACTAAAAATTTGCTCATTATTTTTTTGGCCAAAACCACTTAAATCAAAATAAAGTTTAATTTTAGTACCAACTCCTTTCTGCGACTCAGCTTCAATTTTACCGTGATGAAGTTCAACAAGCCCAAAAACAATTGGCATACCAATTCCATGAGAATCTATTTCTTTAAACTTGGCGACTTCTGATTTATCAATTGCACCACCATGACCTGAAAAATATTTTTTTATCTCTTCTTCATCCATACCAAAACCTTGATCGGCTATTTCGATGTAAAGCTGATTAGTCTTTTGTAAATGTTTTGCGGTAACCAAAACTTCACCTTGAGGCTTATTATATTTGACCGCATTAGTGATTAAGTTAGCCAGAATCTGTTTAACTCTTCTTGGATCGCAGGTGAATTTTGGTAAATTACTTTCAATATTAGTTTTGATGATTGCTTTATGATCTGAAATCAGTTTTCTATTGATCATCAAAACCGCGCCAATCAAGGCTTTAACATCGGCTTCTTTTAAATTTTTCAAAGCAAAAGTACCAGTTTCTACTTGACTCAAATCCAGCAAGTCTTCCACAAAATATCTCAACTCTTCTGCTTGATCGCAGATTGTTTCAACAATTTTTAAATCTTCATTTTTTAATTTTTCTGATTTGTCTTTTGATTCGAGAATAATTTTGCCTAAACCACCAATTCCAAAGATGTAATTTTTGATGTCGTGAGAAATTGAAAAGAGAATTTGATCTTTGGCTGCGTTAGCTTTTTCAAGCGATTTTCTTAATAATTTTTCTACTTCCAGTAAGGTTAGAATTTTAGTTTTAAACAGGTATAAAACTAACAGAAAAAAAGCCGCTAAGCAAACAAACTCAATTATGCGCGGCAAGATTAATGCAACAAATTGCTTATCAAGAAAACTTCTATCAAAACCAGTCAAAGCAATGTAGGGATACTTTATAAAGCTTTTATGGTAACTAAAATCAATTTGACCAATAGTGATTTTTTTAGTTAAAACTCCTTCTTTTTCACTAAAGATTTTCTTGTTAAAATTGTTTTGAAAAAAGTCGCTATCTCTTGCCAAATCCACATCTGCAGATTTTAGAATAATGCGCAAATCTTGATCCAAAACTATAAAGCTAACCTTCTGATTTATTTTTTGACTAACTTTGGAAGTGAGCTCGGCAATGTCAAAACCAACAACAATCGCGCCAAGATATTTTTGATTTTTATCAATAATTCCAGTTCCGGCTGGAATAACCCAAGCCCCACTTGGATTGCCAATAGTTGGAAATGAAACTTGCAAAGTCCCTGGATTTTGAGGAGACAGAGTTGTGTACTGACGAGCCGACATATCTGGTGGGTTTTTGCGAATCCCCAATTTGCTGTTAACTTTTTGGTAATTTTTGTTATCGACCCAATCAAAAGAGGACCAAGAAAATAAATCAGAATTTCGATGCTTAATTTTACTTGCATCAGAAAATAAATTTAGAATGAACTTTAAATCCGCCGCGCCTCTTTGAGCAATTTGTTGTCCGATATGGCTATTGATTTGATTTGTGTAATCAAATGACTCGGAGATTATGACTTCTAAGTTTTTTGCTTCTTTTTGCAAAATTCTAGAATTTTCTTTTACGTTTTTTTTAAACGAGACGTAAGAAAGCAATCCTGTTGTTACAAGGGTAAACCCCACAATTATTACAGCAAAAATTAAATACTCTTTTGATAAGGAGTTATTTTTAATCATATTATCGTAGGAATTTTTGATAAAATTTTTCAAATTGAAAAAACCTTTTAGCGGCAAAAAAACATCCAAATTCTTGATGAAAAAAGTTCCGCTTCAGATATGGATTAGAAAATTTTCTCAGTAAAACTAAATAATAAGCGCAAAACAATCATGCCCTTTTTCTTAAGGCCTCATTCAGCAAAGCTTTTACAAAATTTTAAAGATAATTTTGTCAGACAGCATTCTTCTTTCCCAAAAAAAAACACTTTGCCAAAAGATTCGGCTGTGAAAAAAGCTGCAGAAATTTTAGAAGAATTTCAATCACATCCGGCAAATCACCACGAACTTTTTAAATATTTAGAAGATCTTGCAAAAGAAGGAATGACTCCAGAGCAATATCTGGTATATCGCGATAATTTTTTTTATAGAACAAGTAATACGGTATTATCAGTAGCAAGTCATGCTACTCATGCTGTAAGAAATCACGATTATCAGGCTTTTGTTGCTATTTCCAGAAACTTTTCAGATGAAAGTGGCAATGGAAACATTGAAGGTATTCATCTAAAACTATTAGAAGATGGACATAATTTTCATGGGAAAATTGTTTTTGGTGTTCCAGAAATGACAATTCCTAATTCAAAAAATTCTCCTTTTCTGACGCCAGAGGCTATAAATTTTAGAAAAGTGCAAGAAAGGATGTTTCGCTCTTCTTATGCTACAATGACTGGCTGCCTTTTGGCTCATGAAGATGCTGCTGATGAGATGCTAAATAATTTTAAAAAGTACATTTTTGATCCTTACAAAGGCTATTACACTGAACCAGAATTCAAAAAATTGACTGAATACTATACTGTTCACAGAGACGACTCAAAGGAAAATGGAAATGTGGAAGAACAGCACAAAGAGCAAGCACTTAGGATTGCCTCAGAAATGATTGCTACGAAACCGCGTGCAGAAAAATTGATTTTAGAAGGTGGCAAAAAATTCTTGAATATCCAAAGTGATTTATGGAATGGTTTAATGAGAGAGATTGAGAATTCTAAGTTTCACGGACCAAAAGTTATTCCAAAAAGTGATTTTTTGAGCGAAAGCAAAAAGCCCTCAACTTCGATCAAAAAAAATTCAGCCAAAAAGTTTGTTGATAACCCAAATGATAAATCCAACTCCAACAACATATAAGAAGAAGCTGAGAAAGCTAAATAGACCTTAAGCTAACCCAACAAATAAACCAAAACTGCTTTTTGAACATGTAGGCGGTTTTCGGCTTCATCAAACACAACAGATTTTTTAGAATCTATAACTTCAGAAGTAACTTCAAAACCACGATAGGCTGGCAAGCAATGTGTAAATATGGCCTGCTTTTTTGCTAACTTCATCAAATCAGAATTAACTTGATAGGGCATTAAAAGTTTTAGCTTTTCTTTCTTTAGTTTGTCGTTTTTTTCTGCCTCATCTCCCATTGAAAACCAAGTGTCGGTAATCAATACATCAGCATCTTCTGCTGCTTTTTTTGGATCAGAAACTTGCACAATTTTTGCACCATTTTTTACAGCTTTTTTTATTTCAGCGTCGCAAAAATTAAAACCTTTGGGCGTAGCAATCACAAGCTCGTAATCAAAACTTTTAGCGGCGTGGATATAAGAATTTAAAACATTATTAGCATCGCCAAACCAAGCTAATTTTTTATTCGAAATTTTACCCAAATGTTCTTCGATGGTTAAAATGCTCGCCATAATTTGACAAGGGTGAGAAAAATCAGATAAAGCATTAATCACTGGTTTAGAAGAATATTTGGCCAGCTCTAAAATAGTTTGATGTGAGTTTGAGCGGATCATCACCGCATCAACAAAACGCGATAAAACCTTGGCAGTGTCTTCAACAGATTCACCTTTGCCAAGTTGCATATCATTTTTATTCATCACGATAGCGTGGCCACCAAGCTGGTTGATTCCTACTTCGAAAGATACTCTTGTACGAGTAGAAGTTTTTTCAAAAATCATGGCTAGATTTTTCTGTGCTAAAATTTTTGCTTGTTTAACTGGGTTTTTGTCTGATTTTAATTTTTGCGCCAACGTGATTATTGCTCTTAAATCTGCGGCAGAAATTTTGTCCAAATCAACAAAATGTCGAATCTGTTTTTTTGACATAAAAATATTTTGAATATTAGAGCTGCTAGCTAAACAATTGTAAATAAAACAAAATCTCCATCACCATCAGAGTCTATGTGTGAGAATAAAAAACTCGGATCGATCATCCTCCCCTTGAGGGAGGATCGAGGAGCAAAGCGACTCGAGGAGGGGTCAAAAAACTTTTAGAAAAATTCTTTTAACTTTTTGACCCCTCACCGACTCACCCAAGGGTTCGTCGACTCTCCCTCAAGGGGAGAGTGATTAGAACGAGTTTTTAAATAATTTTATACTTATACTTTTCCATCGCCCTTAAAATAAAGCGCGGCAAGCTATGATTGGCGACCTAATTGTCAAGCAACCAACCAAATTTTCCGATGAACAAAAATAAAATTTTCATTACTGCCGGAGGAACTGGTGGACACATAATTCCGGCACGTTGCTTAGCGCAAGAATTATCGCAAGAAAATCAACAAGTTTTCTTTTTGGGTGATGAAAAATACCAAAATTATATCAAAAAAGAAGATGGCTTTAAATCCTTTATAATCAGCTCTTCGCAACTTGAAAGACGGCCGCTAAAATTAATCAAAGCTGCAATAAAAATTTGGTGCGGAATTTTGCAATCTTTATATTATTTTTTTCTAAATCATCCCAAATGTGTTGTTGCTTTTGGCGGTTATTCTACCTTTCCAATATTGACTGCAGCACTTTTGACGAAAACAAAAATTATTTTGCACGAGCAAAATTCTCACTTGGGAAAAGTTAATCGTTTATTTGCCAAATATGCTGATAAAATTGCTTTGTCTTTCGTAGAAACTTCTGGCATTGAAGAAAAAGATCAAAATAAAACTGTTTTCGTTGGCAACCCAGTTCGTCAAGAAATTCTGGATCTAAGCAAAATTCCATACACTTTACCTCACGAAGAAGAAGTTGTCGAAAGACCAAATAATCGTATGGGTTATAATGTAATTTTAGCTTCAGATTTTGTGACGGAAGTGGATCAAAAAACTAGCAATCCGTTTAACATTTTAGTAATTGGCGGAAGTGGTGGCGCAAAAATTTTTAGCGAAGTTTTGCCCAAGGCATTTTTTAATTTCAGCGATGATCTAAAAAGTCACATCAACATTATCCAGCAATGTCGTAAAGAATTGTCGCAATCAACTTTTGAGCAATATCGCGCCTTTAATTTGAGTATTGAGATTCAATCTTTTTTCTCCGATATGCCAGAAAAAATACGCAGCGCGCACTTGATTATAGCGCGCTCTGGCTCATCATCAATTTTTGAATTTTGTGCTGCAAAAAAGCCAATGGTTCTGATTCCTTTTGAAAAAGCTGCCGATAATCATCAAGAAAAAAACGCCAGATTTCTTGAAAAACATGGCGCAGCAATTGTGATAACTGAAAAAGAATTTACCATTAATCACATCAATAAAGTTCTGCAAAATCTGATTACCAATCATGCGGAGTTAGAAAAAATGTCGCAAGCAGCTGCTTCTTTAGCTGTGATTGAAGCGACAAAAAATTTGGCAAAATTATGCTTGGATATTACCTAAATTAATTATGAACAAAAAAGACGAAATGCTTTCAGATCAAGAAAGCCAAGACCTCAAAGAGATATCAATTGGTAATATTCTGCGCAAAAAAAGAATAAAATTAAATATCAAACCCGAAGAAGTTGCCAGCTATCTAAGAATAAAATTACGCGACATTGAAGCGATTGAAAATGACGATTTAAGCAAAATCTTAAAACATTCTTATGTTCCGGGATTGTTGCGCTCTTATGCAAATTTTTTAAAAATTGATGCCAGAATTTTTGAAAAAAAAATTAAACTTCTGCACATCGAATCAAACACACACAACAAAAAACATCAATTGCTGAATATCGGTGAGAATATTGATTTAACGCCTGATAAAGATATTTTTTTGAACTTCTCAATCATCTCGACTTTGTTATTTTTTATTTTGCTGTCGATTTATAATTTTGTTGAAAACAAAAGCGCTAATATCAGCAGTGAAAGCTTAGTTGAAGAATTAAAAAAAATTGATTAGCAATAATGAAACCCGACAGCAGCAAATTTGCCAAGATCGAATCAGCGCAAGATGAGGACGAAAATTTAGAGCAAGCAGAAAGCGAGCAAACTCCTTTCTCCTCTCTTAAATCAAGAGCTATTTGGCTTTTTGCTACGCTGTTTATTGCAATTATTTTGCTGCTTTTTGCCATTCCCGGATTTTTCGACAACTCAGCTCTGAAATTTAAGATCGAGCAAAAAGCCAGCGAATTTATTAGTGCCAACTTGGCAATTAATGGCAATGTTACTATTGCTTTTTTGCCTTATCCGTCAATCACCGCCCAAGATGTTGTGATACAAAATTATGCCAAAAATGGCAAAGTTTACAATCTGTACGCTAAATCATTTAAGCTAAAATTAGCTGTGATCGAGCTCTTACAAAAAGAATTTTTGATTGATAAAGTTATTTTTTCAGATGCCACTTTGGAGAGCATTTTTGAATCAAATATTGGAGATAAAAGAGAAAATAAATTAAGCGAAATTCTTAGCAAATTTTCTGCTAAATATGATGAGAATAAAAGCCAAAAAATTGAATCGAGCATTAGTTCTGACTTATTCTCTGTAGATAAATTTCAATCATCGCAGTTCAGTTTTAAAAAACTTCCAACCATTGAAGTTGAAAATGGAATGATGATTTCTTACGACAGATATTTGCACAAAAAAGAAATCGAAGAAATCAATTTTAAGTTGATGCTTGACTCAGAAAAAATCCGCGCTTCTGGCAAATTTTCCAATGAAAAAGTCGTCAATAATTTTAAATTCTCTGGCTATTTTAAATCTGACACTTCCAAAAATAATTCGGTTTTAGAGATAAATTCTTCAACAATGAACTTGACTATAAAAGGTAGTTTTACTGGAGAAAATAGCGGAATTTTCACCAGCGCTTTTATTGGAAAAGCTGAGGCAGAAATTTTTGAAATCCGCTCTTTTTATAAAGATTATATAAGCAATGGTAACGCCATTTACGAAAAGTTAAAAAAGAATTCTCAATCAATTAAAATAAGCTCTGACATTAAAAATGACCAAGGAGAAATTTCGCTAAATAATTTGGTGATTAATTCGGATTTAATAAACGGTAAAGGCAGCGCGATGATTGATTTTACCTCTGATATTCCGCGCCTTGATATTATTTTAGATCTAGAGAATCTTGATCTCGACAGCATTTGGTCGAAAGAAAGAATAATTACAGCTAGCTATAACGAAAATTTTGACTTACCAAACGACAGTGATGAAACAATCGAAACTTTAAAAACAAAAAAACCAATAGCAGAAGATATAAATACCATTGAAATTAAACCAGAAGACAAAAGCAAAAACTTGACGGTATCGAATCTTGAAGATTTAGGAAAAACAGTTGCCGCAGCTGAAAAAAAGCCAGAAAAACTTAATTTAAAAATCGCCAATAAAGTTAAAAATATTGATTTATCGGCGGAAATAAAAATCAAAAATGTTAAGTATATTGAAGGTCAAATCAAAGACCTAAGCCTTTACTTGACAATTTCCAATAATGGGCAAGTTCTGATTTTGCCAATGATTTTTAAAGTTCCGGGTGAAGGTGTGATGAGGATTAGCGGCGTTTTAGAAAACGATAACGATTTACCAAAATTTATCGGCAAACTTGACATTAGCGGAGAAAATCTTGGCGATACTTTAAAATGGCTAGATCTAGAATCACAAAATCTTAAATTTGGTAATCTAAAAAATTACATCGTCTATTCAGATGTGATGCTGCTTCCAAACAACATCATCCTAAACAATTTTTATCTAAATCTAAACAAAAGCCAGAGTGAGTTTTTAGGAGAAATTAAAATTGATAGCAGCACAAAAATCAGCAGCATCAGTAATAAATTTCAGGTCAGCACTTTTAACATTGACGATTTTTTCTTAACCTCTGGACAAAATATTTATTTATCTCCGGGCTCGCTGCTGAAAAAACTTTTATGGCTAAACGAGATTAACTCAAACCACGATATCTCATTAACTTTTGACAAGTTAATCTATAAAGGCGAAGAATTTTCTGATCAATCAAGCCTGAAATTAAGCTTCGGACAAGGCTATATTAAAATCAGCGAGTTAAACCTTAAATCTGAAAAAACTAATCTTCAGGCTAAGTTGACAATCGATCTTAGCGATCAAAATCCTGAATTTGAAATTAGTCTTATCGCCGATAATTTTCACTACGAAGTTTTACAAAACAAAAATAGTGAATTCGAAAAAGATTCAAAGAAAAAAAATATAGCCGACCAGTTCTTTGCCCTACCTTCTTTAGAAGGTTTTAGCGGCAGCGTTAACTTTGTAATCAATAATTTAAAACTTGAAGATCTTGAAATTAACAATGCCAAAATTGCTGGAAAACTAAAAGACGGCAACATTCCTCAAACAATAGCATCTTGTGATATTTATGGTGGAAGCCTTGATTACAAAGGTTTGATCGGCATTAAAGATTATAAAACCATCAATGGTAACTTGACTCTCAAAAATATTTTATTGGAAGAGTTATTGCCAGATTTAAGTCAGATAGAAAATATCAAAGGTACCACTAATATTTCAGCAAATATCACCTCTGTCGCCGATTCAAAAGAAAAATTTATCACAGAGGCTAATAGTGAAATAAAATTCAGCACTAACGCTCCAGAGGTTGCTGGATATGGTTTGAGTGACTTGGTCAATAAAATGTTTTACGTGAATAATTTTCGTCAAGAGCTGCAAAATCCTGATAAAATTTTATCCAATCCAAATAGCAAAACTATTTTCAATCAAGCTAGCGGCACTATCACACTTGATAAAGATAAAGGAGGAAAATTTTCTATTAAAATGAGCTCTCCCGCAATAAATGGTGTGCTGTCTGGCAAAGTAGATATAGCAAAAAATTCAATTGATGGTTTGGCTAATATAATTTTCGTTACCGGCTCAAGACAAAAACAAATTCCACTAAACATTGTCAGTGCAATTAAAGGCAATATGGGGGAAATTGTAGTAAACAGCAACCTGGATCAAGTAAAACAATATTTAGGAATAATCAAAGTCAAGCCAGCAGAAAGCAAAAGCCAATTGCTAAATTCAAATACCAACAACAATGCTGGCAATACAAGCGCGAATACTACGAATCAAAAAAATGTCACGAGTCAAATTCAAAATAGACAACAGCAAATAATAAAATCATCAGAAGATGCCCAAAAAATAAGAGCTATGGAGCAAATTAAAGCGGCAACAATTGACCCTAATTTCGTACCACAAAATCTAGATAAACCAGCCTTAAATCAGTAAAATTAAAATGAATAAACGAATTTCAGTTGCAGATATTTTGCTTAAAAAAAATCGTGAGAAAATTATTTGTCTCACCGCCTATACTTTCCCTGTAGCTAAAATTTTAGATGATTATTGCGACATAATTTTAGTTGGAGATTCTCTCGGAATGACCATCTACGGCTTCCAAGACACTGTTGATGTAACTTTAGAAATGATGATTAATCACGGCAAAGCAGTTGTAAAAGCTGTAAAAAAATCTTTTGTAGTTGTTGATTTACCTTACGGAACTTACGAAGAGTCACAAGAACAAGCTTTAGAATCAGCAAAAAAAGTAATGCAAGAAACTGGCTGCGACGCCATTAAAATCGAGACTTCAAGAGAAATGACCGAAACTGTAAAATTTTTAGTCGCAAACAAAATCAGCGTCATGGCTCATATTGGACTTTTGCCACAAAGTGTACGCAAAATTGGCGGCTATAAATATCAAGGTCGCGACGAAAAATCAGCTGAAGAAATTTTAGAAACGGCAAAAATGTTGGAAAGCGCTGGAGCATTTTCGATAGTAATTGAAGCAGTTCCATCAATTTTAGCCGATAAAATTTCTGCAGCAGTAAAAATTCCGACAATTGGTATTGGAGCTTCGCAAAATTGTGACGGACAGGTTTTGGTAATTGATGATTTACTCGGGCTGAATCAAGAATTTAAACCTAGATTTGTCACTCGTTATGCTAATTTAGCCGATGAAATCAAATCAGCAGTTAAAAAATTCAGTTCGGAAGTGAAAGAAAAAAAATTCCCCGCCAAAGAAAATCTGCTTTAGTTGATAATCTTTTTTAATAATTCCGCGGCTTCTTTTTTGGTTTTATCAGCAGCTGCTGTGCCAAGACCAATCGCACTTTTAAGATCAGCATCTCCTTGCAAAGAAGTGGTGAAAATTTCTTTGCCTTCATTTTCTAAAATCATGGTTTTTAAGTGAATTAAATCATTTTCAATAATAGCATGCACTGCAACCGGCGTTGAACAGGAAGCACCAAGTCCACGTAAAAAAGTGCGTTCAGCTTTAACACAAATTTGTGTTTCTAAGTGATTTATCTTGGAAAGAATTTCAGAAATTTTTTCATTATCTTTGCGACTTTGAATTGCCAGAGCGCCCTGTCCACCAGCTGGCAACATCATGTCTTTTTCGATAAAATTTTTATTTTTATAACCAAGGGGACAGGCAACCGAAATCTTGTTTTGTTCATAACCCAAACGCTCAAGTCCGCAAACTGCTAGAATAGTGGCGTCAACTTCATCATTTTCAATTTTTGTCAAACGAGTTGTTACATTGCCGCGAAAATTTACGATTTGCAAATCTGGTCGTAAACGCAGCAAAATTGCTTTGCGACGCGCTGAAGAAGTTCCAACAATCGCGCTTTTTGGCAAATCAAAAATCGAATCAAATTTTTTGGAAACAAAACAATCTCTAGCATCAAATCTTTTTGTAAAAGCAGCTAGATGGGTTGAAGAGTGCAAAAACGGCGGAACATCTTTTGCTGAATGAATGGCAATATCGATTTTATTTTGAATAAGAGATTCTTCTAACTCTTTGATAAAAAGGCCTTTGCCTCCGATATCAGCCAAGTTACGATCTTGGATTTTATCGCCTGAAGTTGTGATTGGGACTATCTCAATTTGAAAATTTTGTAGATGCGGATTTAGTAGTGACTTAACTTCTTCAACTTGTGCAAGTGCTAGTTTGCTGGTTCTAGTACCGATTCTGATTTTGTTAGAAGTTAAAGACATCAGCGAAAACAAAGGACGGAAAAAGTCATGCTGTATTTGTAGAAGCATGAAGAGTTAAAAAGCTCTTCGCCAAAAAACCAAGAGCTAAAAATAAACTAGCCTTGTCTAGCTTTGAATCTTGGATTGGTTTTGTTGATTACATAAAGACGGCCTTTTCTGCGGACGATTTTGCAATCTTTGTGTCTTTTTTTTGCAGATTTTAGCGAGTTGTAAATTTTCATCTTACGATCCTTCTTGAATAATAATTTTAGGGATTTTTGAACTTGGAAACATTGGCGCTTGTCAGAGAGGCGGCGCAAATTAGTTTTGCTAAAACAAATTGTCAACCGCCTCAAATTTTTTATCTGTCTACTTCACCAAAAACAATATCTTGCGTTGAAATTACTGTAACAACATCAGCAAGCATATGTCCTTTAACCATAAACTCCAAACCTTGTAGGTGAGCAAAACCAGGAGCGCGCAATCTGCAACGATATGGTTTGTTGCCGCCTTCAGAAATTAAATAAACACCAAACTCGCCTTTTGGCGCCTCAACTGCCGCATAAGCTTCGCCTTTTGGCACGTGATAGCCTTCGGTAAATAATTTGAAGTGGTTAATCAAAGCTTCCATCGAATGTTTCATTTCCGATCTTTTTGGCGGAGCAATTTTTTTATCGTCAGTTACGATTGAACCAGCAGGAATTTTTTCAACACATTGGTTGATCAATTTGATTGATTGGCGCATTTCCTCAACGCGAATCAAATAACGATCATAAGAATCACCATTTTTTCCAATTGGCACATCAAAGTCTAACTCATCGTAAATTTCATAAGGTTGGCTTTTACGTAGATCCCATGCAATTCCAGAACCACGAACCATCGGGCCAGAAAATCCAAAATTCAAAGCTTGCTCTTTGGAAACAATTCCAATTTCTACCATACGCTGTTTGAAGATGCGATTTTCTGTCAGAAGAGATTCTAAATCGTCAATTAACTTTGGGAAATTTTTAGCGAAGTCAGAAATTTCTTCAAGCAAGCCGTCTGGCAAATCTTGATGAACTCCACCGGGACGAATATAAGCTGAGTGCATTCTTGAGCCAGAAACTTTTTCGTAAAATCCCATCATTTTCTCACGTTCCTCAAACAACCACAAAAGCGGAGTCATAGCACCAACATCAAGAGCTTGAGTTGTGATGGCCATTATGTGGTTTAAGATGCGAGTAATTTCAGAAAATAAAACCCGAATAAACTTAGCGCGGCGTGGAATTTCACAACCCAATAATTTTTCTACGACCAGAGCGTAAGCATGTTCTTGGCACATTGGCGAAACATAATCCAAACGATCAAAGTAAGGAACGGCTTGCAAATAAGTTTTGTATTCGATCAATTTTTCAGTACCGCGATGCAATAAGCCGATGTGCGGATCAGCACGAGTAATTACCTCGCCATCCATTTCTAATATTAAGCGCAAAACTCCGTGAGCAGCTGGATGTTGTGGACCAAAGTTAATGGTTATGTTTTTGGTTTCTGTTTGAGAAGTCATGTTTGATTATTTTTTATAAAAAGATGAGGCAGAGCTTTTTAAATTGAGCAGACGAAAAAACAAATAATTTTAAAAAGCAGAATTATCGCTTAGCGAATTTTTTGAATTAAAGCGTTCTCAATAATCTGAGAATCATGGCCCAAAAGCAAAGGCAGCATATCAGTTGCGTGACCTAAAGATTTTGATTTTTCTTGAAAAAGTGGAATTTTTAAATTTGCTTCCTGCAATTTTTCAGCAAATTTTTTAATTGCCATTTCAATATTTTTAGCTTTTGGAGTTCCGTGCAGATTGGCTTGCAAGAAATTTCCTAGGATAATTGCTTGCGGATATTTTTTCTGCTCAGAAATAATTTGTATTATTTGATAAAAATAACGATCCAGCCTTTCACCATCTTCGCCCTCATCTTCCAAAAATAAAATTTTATTTTGCCAATCGATTTGATTTTTAGTACCAAATTGCGCTGCAATAACGCTAACACAGCCTCCAGTAATAAATGAACTAATGGTTTTTTTAGCAGAAATAAAGGGTTTTAAAGAATATTTTAGCTCAGCAGTTTTGTCAAAAATTAAATCGGTAATTGCTGTGATTGATTTTTTACTAACATGTCCAAGCGCAATCTGAGCAAGCATCGGAGCTACCACAACTTTCCAATTCCATTGCTCAATTAAAAAACTATTCAGCGCTGAAATATCAGAAAATCCGATGAAAATTTTTTGTTGTTTTGGCTTTTTTATTTTCGCTAAAAGTGGCAACAACTCAGCGGTGCCATAGCCTCCACGCGCGCACCAAATTATTTTTGAATTGGATTTAACTGATTTTTTAAATTGCTCAAGACGCTTCACAGCTTTGAAAGATGGGAATTCGTGAGCGACAGATTTTTTTACTGTTGTTTCTTTTTCTAAAAAAATATTTGGCTGTAACTTGATTTTTTTCAAAAAATCTTTGATTTTTTTTACCTCATCCGAAGTGCCTGCAGTTCCAAGAAAAACCACGTCTACTACATCATCTTTTTTTAAGAATTTTAGATTCATTTTATCTCAAGAATTTAGTTTACATTTAGCTGAACAAATTTGTATTTTGTTGGCGTAATTTCCAATTAAAAAATCTGTAAAAAAATGACGAAAGAGAAAGTCATCATCTTCGACACAACTTTGCGTGATGGCGAGCAAGCTCCCGGAGCTACGATGAATTTGGAAGAAAAGTTATTGATCGCCAAAACATTAGAAAAAATGCATGTCGATGTAATTGAGGCTGGATTTCCCGCTGCTTCAAACGGTGATTTTTCTGCAGTTTATCGTATCGCACAAAATATAAAAAACTCAGTTGTTTGCGGCTTAGCCCGCGCGAAAAAATCTGATATCGAAAAAACTGCTGAAAGCCTGAAACCAGCAGCTCTTCCGCGTATTCATACCTTTCTTGCTACCTCACCAATTCACATGCAATACAAGTTGAAAATGGACGAAGCACAGGTTTTAAGCGCTATCACTGAAAGTGTTTCTTTAGCGCGTAATTTTGTACCAGAAGTTGACTGGTCGCCAGAAGATGCAACTCGCTCAAATCACGCTTTTTTATTTAAAGCAATTGAAACAGCAATTAGTGCCGGAGCCAATACTATCAACATTCCCGACACTGTTGGTTACACAACTCCCGAAGAATATTTTGATTTAATTTCGGCAATAAAAAACAACGTTAGTAATATCGACAAAGCAATAATTTCAACTCACTGTCATAATGATTTAGGCTTGGCAGTCGCTAATTCTTTGGCAGCAATGCGCGCTGGTGCTAGACAAATTGAATGTACAATTAATGGCATTGGAGAGCGCGCTGGTAATGCCGCTTTAGAAGAAATTGTCATGGCCATCAAAACGCGCAGCAATTTTTATAATGTTGAAACAGCGATCGACACCACAATGATCACGCGTATTTCAAAATTGGTTTCCAGCATCACTGGTTTTCATGTGCAATACAATAAGGCAATTGTCGGTGCTAATGCCTTTGCTCACGAAAGCGGAATTCATCAAGACGGAATTTTAAAAAATCGCGAAACCTACGAAATCATGACTCCAGAATCTATTGGCTTAGAAAAATCTTCTTTGGTTTTAGGCAAACTTTCTGGTCGCGCCGCTTTTAAAGATCGTTTGAAAGAAATTGGTTACGATCTTTCTGAAGAAATGTTGAATGAAGCTTTTAAAAAATTCAAAGACTTGGCCGACAAGAAAAAAGAAATCGCTGATGAGGATATTGTCGCCTTGGTTGATGACTCAATTGTAAACCAAAAATCTCGTTACGGTTTAGTAAATTTAGAAGTAAAATGTGGCACTGATGCAGAGGCTTCTGTAAGCGTCAAAATAAAAATTGACAATGATGAGGTCACAACTAATTTCCGCTCGAAAGACGGTCCGGTAGATGCAATATTTAATGCCATCAGCAAGTTGATCCCACACAATGCCAGCCTTGAGTTATATCAAGTTCAAGCGGTTACCGAAGGAACAGATGCTCAAGCTACGGTGGCCGTCAGATTAAAACAAAATAATAGAATTTTCAGTGCCAATGGCGCCAATACTGATGTGTTGACCGCTTCTGCCATTGCTTACATCAACTGTCTAGACAAACTTCAAACAAATTTAAGGTAAAAATGTTTTCAAAATTCTTCTCATTTTCATCAAAAGATATCGCTATTGATTTAGGTACGGCCAACACTCTGGTCTATGTTCATAATCAAGGAGTAGTTTTAAATGAACCTTCCGTTGTTGCCGTCATCAATGAAAATGGCAAGTTGATTCCATGCGCTTTTGGTGCAACTGCAAAAATGATGCTTGGTCGCACTCCAGCAAAAATTGATGCTATTCGTCCACTTAAAGATGGCGTGATTGCTGATTTCAAAATTGCCGCTGAAATGATCAAACATTTTATCCGCGAAGTTAATCAAACTAAAAGCTGGCTTGGTCCCTTGGTTATTATTTGTGTTCCTTCTGGATCAACCCCAGTTGAAAGAAGGGCTATTCAAGATGCCGCTGAAGGTGCTGGGGCCAATGAAGTTTATTTAATTGAAGAACCAATGGCCGCTGCAATTGGTGCCAACCTTCCCGTCACCGAACCAACTGGTTCCATGATCGTTGATATCGGCGGCGGTACAACTGAAGTTGGCATTCTTTCTCTTGGCGGAATTGTTTATTCAAGATCTGTGCGCGTTGGTGGTGATAAAATGGACGACGCAATCATTTCATACATCAGACGCTACCACAATTTATTAATTGGAGAGTCAACCGCTGAGCGCATCAAGAAAACAATCGGCGCTGCCTGCCCTCCAGTTGAGGGCGACGGAGCAACTATTGAAGTTAAAGGTCGTGATCTTTCAAACGGCATTCCAAAAGAAATTATTTTAACTGAAAAACAAATTTCAGAAAGTTTGATGGAACCAGTTGAGCAAATCGTTGATGCTATCAAGGTTGCTTTGGAATGCACTCCACCAGAACTCTCTTCTGATATTGTTGAAAAAGGTATCGTACTTTCTGGTGGTGGCGCACTTCTGAAAAATCTTGATGTTGTAATTAGACAGTCAACTGGATTGCCAGTTTTTGTTGCTGAAGACCCTTTGCTTTGTGTAGTTAACGGCTGCGGTAAAGTATTGGAAAACATAAAAATGTTTCGTGCTACTTTGTTTAGACAAGACTAAATCAAGCTCTTGAAGCTCTAAATGAAACAATATCTCAACACAAATCAATCAAGATCAAACTACAGCCTACAATACAATTTTAGTCTAATATTTAGAAAAATTGAGTTGGTGGTTTTTTGCTTTTTATGCGTAATTCTTTTAATCACCTCTAAACTTAACAAAGAATTTTCTGACAACATCTCAATGGGTTTTGTCTCCACATCTTTGCCAGTTGTAAAATTCGCGTCATTTCCCTTCAACGCCACAATCAATCTTTTAACTAATTTTGGCGAATTAGTTGATGCAAAAAAGGAAAACGAATCTCTTAAAGAAGAAAACGAAAAACTCAGAAATTTTTATATCAAATCCTTAAATATTAATCGCGAAAACAAAGAACTAAAAAACACTTTGCGCTTTGTCACAACTAAAAGCTCAAATTTTAAAGTCGCACGTATTATAGGCAGATCAAACCAACTTTTTAATCAAACTTTATTTATCGATGCCGGCAAAGATCGCGGTATTAAAGAAGGTAGTATTGTGACTGGAAATCGCGGCGTTATTGGTAGAATTTCTCAAGTTGGCGAGAATAAATCACGCCTGATTTTAGTAACCGATGCCAGTTCGCGTATTCCTGTAATCGCTTCTAAATCAAGAGTGCGCGGCATTTTGTCTGGCAATAACAGTGCTTTGATGGAAATTTTATACTTACAAAAAAATCACAATATTCGTACTGGCGACTGGATTTTTACTTCTGGAGATGGAGATACCTTGCCTCCTGGGCTTTTGATTGGCGTGGTCAAAAAGGTTGATACTTCTTATACTGCGGTTGAGATGGTAGAAAATATTAATAATTCCGATATCGTCACAATTTTGGATTACTAATCGCTATTTTTTAGCACTAGCTATCTCGAATTTCTTGATCTCGTTAATCATAAAAGGAATTTGCGAAATTGTAAAAATTAGCGAGATTGGCATCATGCCAAAAACTTTGAACTGTACCCAAAAATCGGTCGAAAAATTTCGCCAAATAACTTCGTTTACGCAAGCAAGGAGAACAAAAAAACAGCCCCAACGCCAAGATAAAGTCAGCCAAGCTTTGTTGGATATTTGCACTTTTGAACCAAGTAAATTCGATAACCACAGTTTTTTGGCAAAGTAGCAATAAAATAAAATTGCCGCAAAAAGTAGGTTTATCACAGTTGGCTTCATCTTGATAAAAATTTCATCTCGCAGAATTATAGTTGCAGTTCCAAAAATTCCTAAAATCAGACCAGAAAACAAAGCCATTTTAGCAATTTTTTTAGTTAAAATATAAGAGATAACTAAAGCGATCAGAGTGGCAATCATCAAAGCAATAGTTGCTGTAATCAATTGATTAGATCCGGCAGAGAATTTATAAAAAATAAAAAAAACTACTAAAGGAAAGTAATCACAGAAAAAACTAGCCCAAGACTCGCGCGAATTTTTTACAGTTTTTTTGGTCATTTTATTGGCAGTTTAAATTAGATTTTTCTGACTTAATTGGAGAAATTTCTTTTAAAATAATTTGATAAGTCAAAGCAGAATTATTTTCTGATAAAAATTTAGCAAGTGCTGCATCTTCTGTTTGAAAGCCTTGCGGGATTATAATATTTCTAACTCCGCCTCTTTTCATACCGATAATATTTTTTTCAATCAGCCATTCTTTTTTACTGCCAATCAAAAGCTTCAGATCGTTTTTTACTTCCAGAGTTTTGTTATTAGCAGCACTTAACATGACAAAGGCATTAACTTCAGATCCGCAAACAACTTTTTTTTCTCCAGCACCCAAATCGATATCTTTTAATTCCAAAGACAATTGCGCAGAATCTTGACTTTTTTCTTTGTCACCTGATTGCTCTTTGGTTTTTGCATAGGAGCGCGCAGCGCTGACATTGCTGGCGATAAATTTTCCTTTTTGCTCCATCTCACCAAGATTTGTTTTTATTCTTTCGGCTGAAAGGCGATTTCCTAAACTTTGCGGATTTTGCTTATTATTGAATAATGCAAAGTAAATGATGGCTATTACGCCAACAATTTTTACCAAAGGATTTTGCAGGAGTTTCATAAACTTCAGATGTTTGTGATTAATGATTCTAAAATGGCTCCGTGGCGAAGAATTTCAATTTTCTTGCCAGCAACTTTAACCACGGTGGAAATATTTTTTGGCGTCAAATTTCCGCCGTCAATGATTAAATCTAGATCAGAATTTACGAAATATTTTTCTACTTCTGTAGCTTTGGATGCAGGTTCTAATCCAGATGGATTTGCGCTGGTAACCGCCAAAACTCCATCAAAAGCTGCAATTAATTTTTTGACGAAATCGCAATCAACAATACGAAATCCCAAAAAATTTTCTGCATCTAAATTTAAATTTTTGGCAATTTTTATCTTAGTTTGTGACTTTTGTTTTAAGACCAAAGTTAAACTTCCTGGCAGAAATTTTTTAGAAATTTTTTCAGCCGTTTCATCAAAATCAAAAATATCTTTAGCGGTTGCAATATCTTTCACAAATATTGCAATTGGTTTTTTTGGATCGCGTTTTTTTAAAAGATATAAAAGCTCAACAGCTTTTTCATTGCAGGCGTCAACCCCAATTCCGTAAACTGTGTCAGTTGCAAATGATATTGCCTTTCCCGACCTTAAAAATTTACAGGCCAAATCGATTGATTGCGGATTATTTTGCGCGATTATTTTCATCTTTTTATTTTTTAATTAGATCTTTTATTGGCTGAAAAGTTTGACGGTGAAATTTAGAAATTCCAAATTCAAAAATTTTCTCAATATGAAATTTAGTTGGATAGGCAGCATTTTTATCCCAAGAATATTGCGGAAATTCTTTGTGTAAATCACGCATTATCTTGTCGCGAGTTTCTTTGGCAATAATAGACGCAGCAGCAATTGATAAGCTTTTCTGATCACCCTTTATCACTGGTAAAATTTTTTGAATTTGATTAGACGCCTCAAACGGAATAAAATTTCCATCGACCAAAATTGCTTGCGGAAAAATCTGATATTTCGAAATCAAATCTTGGTAGGCCAACTTCATGGCTAATTTTGTTGCTTGTAAAATGTTTATTTCATCAATTTTTTTAGCGTCGACCAGACCAATTCCGAAATATGATTTTTCTTTTAATTCTATAAAAATTTTTTGGCGTAACTTTGCGGTAAGTTTTTTTGAATCGTTAATTTCTTTGGGATAATTTTTACTATCAAGAATAACGCAAGATGCTACTACAGGACCAGCAAGTGGACCTCTTCCTGCTTCGTCAATTCCAGCAACAATCAAATCATTAAAGGAATTCTCAATTAAAAAATTGGGAAAAGTTTTCTGCTCTTGCATTTAAGTAA
Source organism: Rickettsiales bacterium UBA2645 (assembly GCA_002359655.1). Classification (GTDB taxonomy): domain Bacteria; phylum Pseudomonadota; class Alphaproteobacteria; order Rickettsiales; family UBA1997; genus UBA2645. The sequence goes on from DENL01000031.1 coordinate 44,740, forward strand.
TATGTTAATTTTAATTACAAAAAATTTGTCTTGTTTCTGCTTTAGATTACACTGAATCCTTAAATTCAATCAACCTTTAAACAACTAAACTTTATGTCATTTTTAAATAAAAGCAGCTTTGGCAGCAAACCTTCTTTGGTTAAGCCAATTGCAATAATCATCGCGATTTTATTGGTAATCGGCGGCTCTTATACACTTCTTGGCAAAAAAAATAATTCAGCAGAAGCTAACAAAGAACAAGCTGCAGAAGCAGAAGTTCAACCAAGCGGCCTAGATAAAGGTAGCAATATTGACAACGTTGGAGATGTTGAAAAAGTTATCGCTAAATGGATCGAAGCCAATCCAAAAGCCATCATCGCTTCAGTCACTAATATGCAAAAGAAAGCTATGGAACAACAAGCTCAAGATGCTCAAAAAAATATTTCTGGAAAAAAAGATGAAATATTCAACGATCCAAATTCTGCATCTTATGCACCAGCGGGTTTTGATGTTACAATCGTTGAGTTCTTCGACTACTCTTGTGGCTATTGCAAAAAAGCTCAAAGTTCAGTTAGTGAGCTCCTAAAACAAGACAAGAAAGTTAAAATTATTTACAAAGAATATCCAATTCTTGGTCAAGCTTCAGTTGATATGTCACAAGTTGCAGTAGCAGTTAATATTATCGATTCAGCTGGCTATAAAAAATTCCACGATGCTTTGATGAAATCAAACGCACACAGCAAAGATGAAGCAATTAAAATTGCTAAATCTGTTGGTATCAACGGCGAAAAATTGGAAAAAACTTTGAAAAACGAGCAAGAAAAAATTGCAAAAATTCTGCAAGACAACTCAACTCTCGGCGCTTCAATTGGAATTACTGGAACACCAGGATTCATCATTGGTGAAGAATTAATTCCAGGCGCTGTTGATGTCGCAACTCTAAAAGAAAAAATTGCTGCAATTAGAAGCAAAAAATAATTTAAACGAGCCTGCGTCCTTCTAAAACGCAGGCTTTAAAGCTCTAAACGAGCACTTCTCTTAATGATTAGCCACTCTCTTGATTTCTCTTCTCTCTCTGATCAACAAAAATCAGTAATTCAATCTTTCGAAGCTGGTAAAAATATTTTAGTTACTGGCGGTGCTGGTACTGGAAAATCTTATTTGCTCAGCTTCTTAAAAAGAAATTATCCGATTTCACGTCTTGAAATCACTGCTAGCACTGGAATTGCCGCACTCAACGTTGGAGGATCAACAATTCACTCTTGGGCTGGAATTGGTCTGGCTAATCTGCCGGTTGAGAAAATTATTGAAAACATTTTTAGCGCTAAAGCAATTCGTGCCAGACGGCGCATTAAACAAGCTCGTGCTTTAGCAATTGATGAAATCTCAATGATTTCTGCTGAAGTTTTTGAAATTATAAACCGCGTTTTTCAAGCGGTACGCGAAAATAATTTGCCGATGGGAGGTATTCAAATCATTGCCTTTGGCGACTTTTTACAACTTCCACCAATTACTCGCGACAATCAAAATTATGATTTTTGCTTTAATAGCAAAACTTGGAAAAACTTAGATTTTGAAGCTGTTGTTTTAGAGAAAGCTTTTCGTCAAAGTGACGCAGAATTTGTAAGAATTTTAAACAATTTACGCTTTGGCAAAATCAGCGCAGAAGATCGTGAAGTTCTAGAGTCACGCATTAAAGCCAAGGATGAAAATAAGATTATTCGTCCAACAATTCTGACTACGCACAATTATAAAGTGGAAAAAATTAACGAGTTAGAATTGCAAAAAATTCCACAACCAGAAGTGCAATACAAAGCCAATTATAACGGCGCACCAGAAAAAATAGAATTTTTACGACGTAATTGTTTAGCACAAGAAACCTTGCGCCTCAAGGTTGGAGCTCAAGTTATGATGATTAAAAATACTTATCAAAAAGATGGCATAATAAATGGATCTCTTGGCGTCATTAAAGACTTCTCTCAGAAAAAATCTTTTCCAATTGTTGAATTCGCCAATGGCAAAATAATTACCATTGGATCTGAAGAATGGCTGTTAGAAAAATTCAATGAAACTAGCAAAGAAATCAGTGTGGAAGCATCATTAAATCAAATACCTTTGATTCTGGCTTGGGCAATTACAATTCACAAATCACAAGGCTTAACTCTGGATAAAATCTCTTGCGACTTATCTGAAACTTTTAGCCCAGGGCAAATCTACGTTGCACTTTCGAGAGCGCGCTCTTTGAGCGGTGTTTTTATTGAATCAATTAATTTTGATCGCCTGAATTCAAATGATGAAGCTGTTAAATTCTATCGCAATTTAGCCTAAATGCCATTCTTCTGCAAATTATCCGACAACCCTCAAGGCGTTTATTACGCAATTATTTCTTATTTTGTTTTTGGCGAGATAATCGATATTTGGGTTATTATCGGATCATTGGTAATTTTATGTGGCGTCATTATAGTAATACCAAAAAGACAAAGCAAAAGTCAGGTTCATGCTAAATTACTTTAAACAAGCTATAGAAAAGCTAAAGAGCGAAAACCGCTATCGCGAATTTTTAGACATTTCGCGCCTTTGCGGAGAATTTCCTCACGCCATAAATAATCGCAACGGCAGAAAAATTGTTATTTGGTGCTCTAATGATTATTTAGGAATGGGTCAAAATAATGCTGCGATTACAGAATCTATCAAAGCTTTGAAGACTTATGGCGTCGGCGCTGGCGGTACTCGTAATATTTCTGGTACTAATCATGAAGTAGTAAAATTAGAAAAAAAATTAGCCGAGCTGCATAGTAAAGAATCCGCTCTCACCTTCACTTCTGGTTACTCTGCCAACGATGCGACTATTCAAACTTTAGCAAAAATTATTCCTGATTTAGTTATTTTTTCTGATGCAAAAAACCATGCTTCAATAATTTCTGGCATCAGACATAGCGGACTTGAGAAAGAAATTTTCCGTCACAATGACATGTCGCATTTAGAAGAATTGCTCAAAAAATATCCGACAAATCAACCAAAAATAATTATATTCGAATCAGTCTACTCAATGGATGGCGACTTTGGCAACATCGCTGAAATTATTAACTTAGCTAAAAAATATCAGGCTCTAACTTTTATTGACGAAGTTCACGGAGTCGGCATCTACGGCAAACATGGCGCTGGAGTTAGTCAAGAGCTTGGTCTTGGCGACCAGATCGACATCATTCAAGGCACTTTTGCCAAAGCGTTTGGAACGATTGGTGGCTATATCACAGCTAAATCTGAAATAATTGATGCTATACGCGGTTTGGCTTCTGGCTTTATTTTTAGCACTGCCATGCCACCAGTGATTGCCGCAGCAACTCTTAGTAATATTTCGTATTTACAAAATAGCTCAGTCGAGAGAGAGAAACTGCACCAAAATGTTTCTAATTTAAAAAATGAATTGAAAAAAATCGGCGTCAAAATTGTTGAAAATAACTCGCATATTATTTCGATAAAAGTTGGTGATGCTACAAGAGCCAAAGAGATTTCAGAGCGCCTGCTTGAAGAGTTTGATATCTACATTCAACATATCAACTATCCAACTGTTGCAAAAGGTGATGAGCGTTTACGTATTACAGCTACACCACTTCACAATGAGAAAATGATTCAAGATTTAGTTTTGGCTTTGGCAAAAATAATCTAAAAAATGCTGTAAAATAAAACTGGCAGCAATGTCATCGATAAATTTATTTTTTTTACGCGATAACTCTGAAGTGCTGATTTCTCTGGCTTCAAAGCTGGTTAATCTTTCTTCGAAAGGAAAGATCGGAAATTTTTCTTCTAAAAATTGATCAAGATTTTTTGTAAATTCTTCAGAAAATTTTGTCATTGGAATCTGGTTTTCATCCAGGTCTATCGGCCTTCCAATAACAATTGCGCAAACCTGATTTGCTAAAATAAATTCTTTGATTTTGAAAAAATCTTTTTGATTGCTAAGACGATTTATAATCAATTTTGGCGTAGCAATAAAACGTGAAGCATCTGAAAGAGAAATACCAATACGCTTGGTGCCGATATCAATTCCAAGCAATCGACCAAACTTCGGTAAAGATTTTAGCACTTCTTGATTTGTATTTGTCAGATCGTTAAAAATTGTCATATAATTAATTAGATTCAAACTTCGTATGGCCAAATTAACAGAAAAAGATATTAAAAAAGTTGCAAGATTAGCAAGAATTGAAATTTCCTCTGATTCATGCCAGCAGCTAACAAATCAAGTTGGCAGTATTATTTCTTGGGTAGAAAAACTAGCTGAAATTAATACTGACAATGTTGCAGCTTTAACCAACGTTCACGAAATGGCACTTCGTGCTGATGAAGATAAAATCAAAGATGGCAATAAAGCTGAAGAAGTTTTAAAGAATTCTTCAAACGCTAAATATGGTTATTTCACAGTTCCAAAAGTAATCGAATAGGCTTTGAAACAGTTAATTCTAAATCTCAAAATAGCTGAAAATAAAAATTCCTACAGCGCAGAAAATTTTGTTACCTTGGCAGAAAATTCAGCAGCAAAAAATTTACTAGAACAATTTTTTAAACAAAAAGAGTTCCCCCAAGCGCAGTTCAAGTCCTTGATTTTAAAAGGTGCAAAAGCTTCTGGTAAAACTCATTTACTTAATATTTTTGCCAAGCAAGACAGCGTAAATTTTTTAGAAATTACAAAAATCACTAAGCAAAATTTAGTCAAATTTTTAAAAAAAAATCAGTTCTATATTTTAGAAAATATCCATGAAATCAAAAACGAAGAGTTGCTTTTGCACCTTATAAATAGTGTATCTGAAGCAAAATCATTTCTGATTTTAAGTTGTGAAAATAAACAAGATTTTGCTCTGAAAGATTTAACTTCTCGTTTGAAAAATATTTTTACTACCGAAATAAAAAATCCGAACCTAGAAACAATTAAAATGCTTTTGATCAATGCCTTTTCACGCAGACAAATTAAGGTTTCAGATCACATTGTTGATTTTATCGCTAACAACATTTCAAGAAGTTACGAAGCGATTTTTAAAGCTGCAGAATTGATAGAGAAATACTGTAATGAGAGTGGAAAAAACATAACTCTGCAGACTGTTACTCGTATAATTTGTGATTCTAAAATCTAAAAATGAAAAAAATATTTTTATTCAAATCTCAAAAAAATTCTTTTCAAATCGGCAATTTTTTTATTTTTCTGGGCAATATTTTTAGAAGCCAAGTCAGTGGCAGATGAACTCAGATACTCTTCTAATAATTCAGCTTCTAAAGCTTTAATAGCAGACCTTACAGCCTTGAGCTGTACTATGACTTCTATCAAAACTTTATTGTCTTCGATCATTTTTTTCACGCCACCAACTTGACCAAAAACACGATTAATTCTGATTAGATAATTTTTGTTTATCTTCGCTTCTTTTTGAATTTTTGGTGCAGCAACTTTAGAAATTTTTTTAACCATTTTAAAAACTAAACCTCATAGAAATAAGCTGTAGATTCCCCCCAGCTGAAATTATACTTCTTGCTACCAAAACTTTTAAAAGCCTTGTCTTTCAAAGATCTAATTGTGGTGACAATTTTTGTTTTTGGTTTTAACTCACATAGAAATTTTGCTTCTAAAAGCTCAAATAATTCACGATCTTTAAAAGGGTGATTCATGAAAATGAAATCCGCCGAGCTTAAATCAACATCAAAAATATTTTTATGCAGAAATTCTATTTCACGATTTAAATCGTGATTGATTATCTCTGGCTTAATATTGTTATTGAAATTTTCTTTCACCTCACAAGCCTTATTATACAAGCCTTCGAGCAACTCAACACCGACTGTTTTTTTGAAATCAAACAATAAATGTGACAACATTACAATTCTTCCAGTGCCAGATCCAACGTCAAAAAACACACCATCTTTTTTAGGATCTGCTCTGATAACAATTTCTCTCCAAGTTTCAAAAGGTAATTCACCGTAGAGTAAATCATCTTTGTTTTCTAAGTCACGGCGCGCTGCATGAGAAATTGAGTAGCCATCAATATCATCATATAAAATGCTGAATATCTTAGCCGCAAGATCGGGATTTAGCATGAAGTTTATTCTTCTAATTGATCAATATAATTAATAATCACATCTAAACCAGCTTGCCAAAATTTTGGATCTTTAGCATTAAGGCCAAAAGGAGCTAACATTTCTTTGTGATGTTTAGTGCCGCCAAATTCAAGCATCTGCAAATATTTTTCAGAAAAGTTTTTTACTTTTCCTGATTTATAAACTCCATAAAGCGAATTTACCAAACATTCGCCAAAAGCGTAGGAATAAACATAGAAAGGTGAGTGAATAAAATGCGGAATGTAGCTCCAGAAAAATTTATATTCTTCGTCGAATTTAAAAATTGGACCCAAACTTTCTTTTTGTACTTCCAACCAAAACTGACAGATTTTTGTTAATGGAATTTCGCCATTTTTGCGCTCATCGTGAATCTTTTTTTCAAATTCTAAAAAGGCGATTTGCCTTACTGCGGTGTTGATCATATCTTCAACTTTAGCAGCAATAATTAATTTTTTCTTCTCAGAGTTTTTTTCGTTTTTCAGAATTTTTTGAAAAGTTAATTGCTCGCCAAAAACTGAAGCGGTTTCCGCCAAAGTAAGTGGCGTGCCACTCATCAAATAACCTTGTTTACGTGCCAGATATTGATGTACGCCATGACCTAATTCATGAGCTAAGGTCATCACATCACGAATTTTTCCTTGGTAATTCATCAAAATATAAGGATGAATTGATGGAATTGTTGGGTGAGAAAAAGCACCAGAATCTTTGCCAGTTCTGACTTTAGCGTCGATCCAATTTTTTTTGAAAAATATTTCACCAGTTTTTTTCATCTCTGGATGAAATTCTTCGTAAGCGCTCAGAACCAGATTTTTAGCTTCTTCCCAAGCAATCACTTTATTTTCAATTTTGCTCAGCGGTGCATTGCGATCCCAGTGGTTTAGAAATTTTTTGCCTAAAATTTTAGCTTTAATTTTGTAATAACGATGCGAAACGTTTTGGTAATTTTCTTTTACTTTTTCAACCAAAGTATCAACGACTTCGTCTTCAACAAAATTGCTTAAATTGCGCGCTGAAATTGGCTTTTTAAAGCCCCGCCACTTGTCTTCTAAAGCTTTTTCTTTTGCTAAAGTATTAGTAATAAAAGCAAAAATTTTAGCGTTCTCTTCAAATGTTTTTCCGATCGCTTTTGCAGCGTCTTTTCTAACTTTTTCATCTGCGTTTGAAGTTAAATCAAAAATTTCCTGCGAATTTAAAATCTTGCTACGATAAGAAAATTTTAAATTATTTACTGTCTCATCAAACAAGCGTACAAAGGCACTGCGACCTGTTATATTTTTATCTAGGGAGAATTTTTCTAACTCGTGACTCAGTTGATATTTTTTAAAAGAGCGTGTATCGCGAATGAATGGTTGATATTTCTTTAAGGAGGAATTTTTAAGTAAAACTATAATTTTTTTATCATCGATTTGGTTGAGTTCGATTGTAAAAAAAATTAATTTTGCTTCATATTCGCTTAGTTTTTCATTAATGTTTTGATAAAATGAAACGTTGTTTTGATCAGATAAATCAGAGGCATAGAGCAGTTGTGAATAGCAACTTATTTTACCGATCATTTCACAAATTTCTTCATATTTTTTAATTGCCTCAAATAATTTTGGCGCAGTTGATTTGGTAATTTTTCCTGCAAAATTTTTGGCAAAATTTTCACTTGCACTGGCAATTTTTTTTATATCAGCGGTAATTTTTTTATCTTTGGTTGAAGAATAGAAATCGGATAAATCCCAACTTGGTGAGGCTAAAGAGTTGTTTTTGGTCATATTCTATTTGATAAATTTATATTCGATTATCTCAACATCGGTACTTAAAAAATCTAACTTTACTGGCTCTTTTTTACATAAATCAGTTGATAGATATTTCATTGATGAGTCACAAAAAATTGTTACTGCAACTTCATCTTTTTTGCTTTCTAAAATTAATTTTAAAGCGGCGATAAAATTTCCTCCCGATGAAATTCCAACCGATAAACCAGCGCGGTTCATCTTCTGCGCCATAATAATTGCATCGCCATCGTCAACTGAAACAATTTCTTCCAAAGCATTTAAATCAACAATATCAGGAATAAACTCATCGCTAATTCCTTGAATTCTATGTTTGCCAATTTTTTTACCACCAGTTGTTAAAGTTGGTGAATTCAAAGGTTCCATTGGGTGGCAGTGACATTTAACTTTGTGATCTTGGCAATATTTCAAAACTCCCATCACAGTTCCACCAGTACCAACTCCAGCAACAAAGTAATCTGGCTTTAATCCTACAGATTTTAACTGAGAGAAAATTTCAACGGCCGTAGTTTTACAGTGCGCTACAATATTTTCATGATTAGTAAATTGCTCAGGGCAAAAAACATCAGGATTTGTCGCGGCATATTTTCTGGCCTCTTCAATTGAGCGCACAAAACCACCTTGTTCTTTGGTAATACGAATAATTTCAACACCAAGTGATTCCATAATTTGGTAACGCTCATTGCTCAACCAATCTGGCATATAGATTCTGACTTTATGTCCCAAAGCACGACCAAGTGCTGCAAAGGCAATTCCGGTATTTCCGCTAGTAGCTTCAACAATTGTATCTCCGGCTTTAATTGCACCTTTTTCGTAAGCTTTTTGTAAAATGTAAAAGGCAACGCGGTCTTTGATTGAGCCGCTGAAGTTAAATGCCTCATATTTACCGTAAATTTTTTTGATCTCACCTTTGTAGGAAAAAGTAACTTCAACCAGCGGAGTATTGCAAAACCCAGCACTTAAAGCTTGGATTTTTTCTAAAGATTTTTTTGTCATGATTATTTTGTAAAAATTGCGACAAGCTCTAAATGCTTGGTGGAGTAGAATTGATCTAGCGCGGTCAGTTTTTTTATTTTTAGTCCCGAGTCAATCAGAATTTTGGCATCACGAGCAAAGCTATTTGGATTACAAGAAACATAAATCACATTTTTCAAGGAAGATTTTGCAATTTCTAAAGCTTGCGGCGAGGCGCCATTTCTTGGTGGGTTGATGATTGCTAAATCAAATTTCGACAGATCTCTTTTTGTTACAGGACTAGCAAATAAATCGTGATTCTCAGCTTTAATTTTTTGTGCTAAATTATTGACCGCGGCATTTTTATTGATGGATTCAGTCATTTTTTTATCGCCTTCAAAAGCTAAAACTGATTTTATTATATCTTGAATTGCAAAAGAATAGACGCCAAAACCAGCGTAGATATCAGCGATATTTTTGATGTTTTGATTTTCGATTAAAAAATCTCTGATGATTTTAACAATTGCTGCAAGTCCTGATTTTGTTGCCTGGATAAAGACTTCTGAATCTAAGCTAATTTTAAAATCAGTAAAAAAAATCTGATTTTGCCGCGCTAAAAAAATTGGCGTCAAATGATTTTTTATTTTATAAGAAACATTAAAATTTTGCTCTTTAGCAAAAGAAATAATTTTTTGCGCTTGAGTGAAACTTGGCTCTTTTGAAGCAATAAAAATTAAGTCCAAACCATTATCAAATAAGGTTATGGAGAGTTGAGTAAAAATATTTTGCTCTTGAGTTTTTAAAAAATTTTTAAGCAAAAAAATTGTTTTGGAAATTTCTTTTTCAGCAACAAAACAATTTTCTATTTCAACAATTTCTTTTGATTGTTTAGTAAAAAATCCCAGCTGATTTTTTTTACCAATTTGCAGAATTATTTTTCGACGCGAATTGCCTTCGATCCAGATCCAGTCTGGTTTAACTGTTGAAGAAAAATTGTGGCCATGAAAAGCCTGATCGAGAATAGAGAGTTTTAATTTTTGATAATCTTGCTGTTTTAAATCTAAAAAATCGCAACCACCACATTTAGGGAAATAAGAACAAGGAGAAATATTTTCTGGCTTAGGCATTTTAATTTATGAACTGGGCATTGGGTCACTTTTTTTCCTTTGTAAAAAACGCGATTTAAGCAAGATATTCAAACTGCCGCTGCAATAAGCGCTGAAAGCGTAAATTAATATTCCGATAAAAATCATGATTGCTAATTCAGAAATTTTTCCGAAGTAATCACTTTGGTGAAAATGCTCGCGCATTATAAACAGAGAGATCGCCATCACGATCGATGGAATCAAAATCAAAATCATTTTTTTGACGAAATCTTTTTCAAAATAAAAATGTTTTTTGCGAATCGAGCTAGTGATTAAAATCGTTAAATTCAGGTAAGTTGACGCAACAGAAGCTAAAACAATTCCAATATAACCAAAATTGAGCGCGAAGAAAATTAGATTCCAAATACCGTTATTGATCAAACAAATAATGGCGATTTTCATTGGGGTTTTGGTATCGCCGCGCGAGAAAAATGCTGGCTCCATAACTTTTACCAAAACATAAGAAGGCAAACCAAAAGAATAAAACATCAAAGCTTTAGCAACTGTGAAACTTTCATCAGAAGTGAATTTACCGCGCTCAAAAAGTGCTGAAATAATTGGATAAGCAAGAACGGTCAAAGCAAGAGTAGCAGGAATTACCAAGATCATGCCAACTTCTAAAGCTGCGTTTTGTAGTTTGATTGCTGAATCATTTTCACCAGCTTTTATTTTGCGCGAGAGCGCTGGCAGCAAAGCAACTCCGATAGCAATACCAATCATTGCCAAAGGTAATTGGTTGATGCGATCAGCGTAGTAAAGATAAGAAACTGCACCAGCAATTGCGCTGGCAAAAACAGAATCAATCAGCAAATTAATTTGCATAACATTGGCACCGATAATTCCGGGAATTAATTTTTTAAAAAACTTTTTCATGTCGGCATTAACTTTAGGCATTTGCGGATAGAGCAAAAATCCTGATTTAATAGTAAAAATAAAAAGCCAGATAAATTGTAAAATCCCCGCCGCAAAAACCCCCCAAGAAAGAGCATATGCATAGTTTGGCAACAGTGATCCCAAAACAGAAGTTGAGGTAATCATAGTCAAATTAAGAATAATTGGCGAAGCAGCCGGAACAGCGAATTTACCAAGTGAATTCAATACTCCAGAACAAAGTGAAACTAGAGAAATAAATAGCAGATAAAAAATTGTAATGCGTGAAAGAACAATGAGAAGGCTTGATTTTTCTGGGTCAGTAAAAAATCCTGGGAATAAAATCTTCATAAAAAATGGCATGAAGATTTGAAATAAAATCGTGAAAAGCAACAAAGAGTAAAACAAAAACGAGAAGATATTTCTAACAAAAATCACATCAGAATTTATTGAAGCTTTGCCTGATTTTTTGTCTTGAACTTTTTCAATAAAAATTGGCACGAAAGCTGAGTTAAAAGCACCTTCAGCAAAAATACGACGAAAGAAATTTGGTAAACGAAAGGCGGCAAAAAATGCGTCAGAAAGCATGCTAACGCCCAAATATTGTGCGATAGTAATGTCGCGAATAAAGCCCAAAATTCTCGACAAAGAAATGTAAAATGAAATTGTAAAAACTGAGCGAAATATCGACATTAATGAATTTATTTTTTGTTGCTAAACCAGTTTTTCTAAAAAATCGTCGCTGAGATTTTCTGGCACAATCGTAACAGGAACTTTGATTTTATTGCCGATTTTTTGTGCCACTTTTGGCAACACCGTATTGTCGCTTAAAGAATTTTGTGACTTGCCAAGAACAAGCATAGCACAAGTTGGAGTTGATTTTATTTCGCGCACAATTTCAGTCATAATCTCACCTTCGCGAATCGAAATTTTAGGCATGATGCCAATTCCTTGATATATTTCGTCAGTTATTTTTTTCAGATTTTTTTCGAGCTGCTGTCTTTTATCTTGAGCAATAATGCGCGATCCAAACATCAGATTTTTGTGCGATACTTCCATCACTGCTAAAATTATCACCGCGAAATTCATTTTTTTTGCTTTAAGACAAGCATAGCGCAAAGCTGTACTTGAAGCATTGCTGGTGTCGATGCAGGCAATAATTATTGGCATCTCTAAATTATTTTTTATTTCGGTCATAAATTTAAAATTAATAAATTATTTACCAATAAAACGGCTAAAGAGATAGTTAGCAATTAAGCCAAAAACAAGCGCTATAGCCACCGTGATCAAGCCATACAGAAAAGATTCTTGATAAGCAAAATCCAGAATTTTAGCGCTAAACCCAACCTGATTTACATAGATTGGAATTGATTGAAACGAGGTTAACTTATCTTCGCTAATCAAATAGATTTCGACAGTATAAACACCGCGAGCGATGTTTTTTGGGAAATGCAACATCACTTTGAACAAAGTCTCATCAAGAAAATCAACTTTGGTGGTTACTGGGTAAAGTTTGGATTTTTCTAACTTATTGATTAGCTGATTTTGAAATTCATTTTTTTTTGCATCAGATGAATCTCCTGAGAAATCAAACTGCAAATTATTTTTACCAAGCTCGAGAAGGCCTAATAAATCTGAATCCGCCGTATTATCATTGAAAGTAGAAAAGAGAGAATAGTAGCTGTATAAATTTTTCACTTTGATGCGTTCACCATTATGCCAAATACCCAGAAATTTTTCTTTTTTAGTTATTAAGAAATTTTTTTTAGGACCACGCACTGCGATTATAATGTTACCTACGTCACCTTTAGCGCCAAAAAGTAAAATGTCTGAACCGCGAAAGTTGGTATCAATATTGATTTCATTGGTTGAAATGCCAGAAATGATCGGACTAGCAACAGCAGGACTTCCAAGCAAAAGTAAAATTGATATGAGGAAGCCGAATAGAGAGTTCATTTTTTCAAAACCTCAATTGTATATAAAGCTTCGGGAGCAGCGAAAAGACCAAAAATCATTTTCAAACAAACTAGAAAAATCAACAAAGCTAAAAAAGAACGCATGCTATCGGCGTCAACTTTATATCCAGCGCGAGTTCCGATTTGCGCTCCAATTGAAGAGCTGATAATCATCAAAAATGCCAAAACAATATCGACGGAATTGTTAGTAATTGCCTGCAAAAATGTGGCGTTGCTAGCGATAAAAATAATTTGAAATAAAGAAGTTCCAACCACAACAGATGATGGCATGCGTAAAATATAAATCATCGCCGGAATCATCATAAAACCACCACCAATTCCCATCAAAGATACTAAAATGCCAATGCCAATGCTAAGCACAATTGGCACGATAACGCTAATGGTAATTTCAGATTTAGGAAAATGTATTTGCCACGGCAAGCCATCAATCCAAGATAAAAAGCGCTCAAAACGATCAGAATCTTTTTTCTCCCAAACGATGTTATATTTTTTAGTCGAGATGGTTTTGATACTGTCAATCAGCATCACGATACTGATTGATCCTAAAAAAATCACATAAACCAAAGAAATTACCAAATCAATTTGGCCAGCTTTTTGCAAAACTCTAAAAAGCGAAACACCAAGGCTGGAGCCAATAAAACCACCAATTACCAAAAACAATCCCATCCTAATATCAACCGTGTGCTTTCGTAAATGTACCATCAATCCTGAAACTGAAGAAGCGATAATTTGATTAGCCGAAGTTGATACTGCAATTGCTGGCGGAATGCCAATAAACATCAAAAATGGAGTAGCTAAAAAGCCGCCACCAATACCAAACATACCAGCGAGAAAGCCAGTTGCCAAACCCAGCAGTAAAATTAGTAAAATATTAACCGGAATTTCAGCGATCGGAAGGTAGATTTGCATTAGCTGACAACGAAAATTTTTTGCCCAGAAAATTGTAAATTTTCTTTGATGTTGGAAAACTCTTGATCCTGTGCAAGCTTGATTAGAGCAAGGGCATGAAGTTCTGATTGAAAAAAAACTGACGATAGAATTATGCCAACAGATTTTCCTTCGCAAGTTATTTCGGCGTTTTTCTCGATGGCTTTGATTTGATCAATTTTTACATGAAAAATTTTTTTGCGAATCTGTCCAAGATAATGTGTACGAGCCGTTAACTCTTGCCCAACATAACAACCTTTCTGATAGTCAATTGCATTTAAATCGTCAAAACCAAACTCGAGAATAAATGATTTATCGTAAGTTAGATCAGCTTCGCTTTCTGGAATTTTAAGAGAAATGCGTTTAAAATCGTAAAGTATTTTTTCTACGGTGAAATCTTTTTGATCTTTGGTTAAGTAGGTTCTATAGCCCAAATTAGAATTACGCGGATCAATAAATTTTCCAGATTTTTCAAAAAAAAATACTTGCAACTCATCATTTTTTTTGATCACAACTTTTGAGCGCAATTTATAAAAATTCAATTTTTGTATAATCTCATCACGTCTTGCTGCAAAGCAATCAAGCATCAATTTTTCACCATTTTCAAAAATAAAAAAATCATAAAGAAAGCGACCTTGAGCGCCAAGCATGGCAGCGTAAATCAAATTTTCTTGCGAAGCTTTATTAACATCGTTGCTTATCAAGCCTTGTAAAAAAGATTTACGGTCAATTCCTTCAAGCTCAATTATAGAACGGTCTGAGAGCAAAATTAAATTATTCATTATTAAGCATTAGTTGTAGATTTTTTTCTAACTTTTCTAAATCAACCACCAGACTTGCTTGGTGAAAATCTTTTACTCTACTATTTTCTCCAATTGCACATTCTTGATAAAAATATTTGATACCAAGCATGTCGGCAAGTTTGTAATAGTCAGTTACCGGCTTTTCTTCATGAGGCTTGGTTGCCATTTCTAACATTTTTGTACCTTCACTCATAAATAGAATATTGGTAAGACCAGCTCCGTGCGAGCTAACTAAATATTTTATTTTTGAACAAATTGCGATTTGATCTTCGTAAGAAAACTGATCAATAATAATTTTTTTAAAGCCATATTTTTCAAGTAACGCAACCATTTCATTTTCATTTTCAACAAAGCGCAAGACTTGACCAGCTCGTGAAATATAAATTTTATCACCAAATCCAAAATCAGTTTTAATATTTGTAGTCAGAGCTTGGCGTAGATTATTAAAAGCAATCGGATGTTGTTGATAAGTTTCTGCATAAGCCAATTCTTTGACTTTAATATTTGATTTACGGCGCAAAAAAACGATTTGGTTTTTTTTAACACCAAGCTTTTCAAGCGATGGTAAAGCAAATTTATAACGCGCATATTTTTTTGGTAAAAACAGCAACGAGTTTTCTAATAAATTTTGCTGTTTAAGCGCTAAAAGTTTTACCAAAGCAAATATGTGCCAATGATAATAGTTGCTGGTCCATTCGTCGGTAATTAATAAAAATCTTTTTTTGCTAAAATTCAGTTTAGGAAAGATGAATTTCAAAAAAAATTTATAACCTTTGCGATAATTATTGTAATTGACTTCACTGATACAGCTATCACGAAAAATTTCAAAATATTTAAAAACCACTGAATTAGTCGCGATGCGGACTTTCGACAAAAATTTTATTTTTGGCTGCCAACAAGTTTCAGACGAAACATTTTTAAAAATATCGAACTCTGGATTTTTTTCATCAAAGTTAACTGGCTTGCGATATTGGTAATTGATTGTTTGAAAGAGTTTTTGCATTTTATCGTTTTTTTTAAGTATTTACAAAAAGCAGATTCACACATGAAAATTATAAACGCAATTCACGGGCAATCTATTGGCGGAGTTGATCAGGTTTTTCGCGACTACAATGAAGTTTTAATCAAACAAGGTCACGATTTATCGCTACTTATTTCTAATAATGGCAATGATAAATATCGAAGTGAAGGAGTGAGAAAAATTTTCAAACTAAAAAATAAGGCGCAGATTTTAGATTTTTCTAAGCTGTTACTAATTCTTATTTTTTTCAGACCTGATTTGATAATTTGTCATTCTAACCGCTTGATGCGTTGGTCTAAGGTGCTGAAATTTTTTAGTAAAATAAAAATAATCAAAACCAAAACCGTTGCCATTAATCATGGTATCACTTTTCAGAAATCTTTATTTTGCGATTACATCATCAGCATTAACGATGAAATAACCAAAATGGTCATCGATTCCGGATTTAGCTCTGACAAAGCTTTTACTTTGAAAAACGCCATAAAAATTAATCAGCAATTTCAAGAAAAAACTCTAAAAAATCCTCCGATAATAGGAATTTACGGCCGCATCGAGTGGCGCAAAGGTTATGATATTTTGATCAAGGCTTGCGGATTGATGAAATCTCGGGGTTATGATTTTATTTTAAAAATTGGTGGTTTTGAAATTGTCGGCGACGATTGGAGTTGGTCTAATATTGATAAATGGGCTAAAGAGGCAGATATCGAAGATAAATGCCAAAAAGTTGGCGTAGTCACAGATAAGAAAAATTTCTTTTCTGATGTTGATATTTTTTGCGTTCCATCGCGCGAAGAACCTTTTGGTATCGTTATTTTAGAGTCTTTTCTTCACTCAACTCTACTGATTTCTTCTACAACAGTTGGAGGAAAGTTACTAGTTGAAGATGGCAAAAACGGCATTCTTTTTGAAAATGAAAATGCCAATGATTTAGCAGAAAAAATAATTACAGCTTTAAATAATCCTAACTCTTACAAAGAAATAACACGAAACGCCTTTTTACGACTTGAAAAAGAATTCAGCTTTGATTGTTTGAGCGATAAGATGTCAAAAATTTTACAACAAATTAGCAAAAATGCCTAAGCAAAAACCTAGAATAAATTTTAATAAATTCTTTTTGATCTCAGCTTTAGCAATGTCTTTGACTTCTTGTTCTTTGTTTATCGAGTCAATGCCAAAAAGCTGGAATCACGGTTTTAAACCGCGACCGCTAACAGGAACTCGTGGCTTTCCTTCAGCTGATACAGAATATGGCAAAGGTTTTAAAGATGGCTGCAACACTTCTTGGGATGCAGTTTCAAAAGGTTTACTTGCCGACCTAAACGATCGCAGATACGATTTTAGAAGAATGCAAAAAAGTCCTGACTACAACACTGGCTGGTGGGATGGCTATGAACAATGCACCTATATTCTGGACCACGATGTTGTATAATATTTCAATCCTAATTTTGACTTTTTTAGCTTTCGCTTTAAGCGCTTGCGTTATGCCAAATCACTCTGGCTTTTATAATCCAGTTTCTTTGAGTATGGAAGTTCCGGACGGCCCGCCAGAATATAAAGCGGGTTGGCATGCAGGATGCAAAACTGGATCAGCGCTCAAATCTTTTGCCAATAATGCAGTTTTTCAAAAAAATGGCGGACCTGATTTTGGTAGTGGTGTTTATGCTCATGATCCAGTTTATCAAACAGGCTGGGGTCAAGGCTGGTTTGCTTGCTCAATTTATATTGGTAACTTTGTTGCAAACCATTCAATGAGATTTTCTCCACTAGATTAAAATATGAAGATCATTTTTTCGCTTTTTCTATTTTTAATATTTCTAATTACAGTTTCTTGCAAAAGCTATATGGCGGAAATTCTTCCTGAAAGACCAACTCACAAAATGGATAGTTCCCTTGTCAATGCTTCACCGGAATTTCAACAAGGTTGGAATGATGGTTGTGAGACTGGAATGGCTTCAGGCTCTAACACTTTTTATAAAATGTTTTATCGCAACAATAAGGTTGATGGCTATAAAATGGCTGGTTCACCTGAATATAAAGTTGCTTGGGGCAATGCATATTGGTACTGTTATCGTCACGATTATGTAAAACAAAAAAGTCCGATGTTTAAATCAATGTTTAGCGGTTTTCAATAAACCAAATTTTGTCCAAATGAATATTTTAAAAAAAATTTTATTAATATTTCTACTTTGCCAAGTAATGACTGGCTGTAAATGGTTTAGCTCAGCTGGCACAACTTACTATGCTTGGACAAATTTTAAAGTTCCCGAAGGTACTCCAGTTTTTCAACAAGGCTTTAAAGACGGATGTTCAACAGTTTTATATGCTCGTGGTAACGACTTTTATCATACTCGCTACAAATACAAATATGACCCAACTTTAATTGGCAACACTGAATATCGCTTTGGCCATCAGCGAGGATATACTTGGTGCTTTCAAACCGTATTATCCGCTGTATCTGGTCCAAACGGCGCTCCAGATAAATTTCTATTTGTTTATGGCAATGAATCTTGGGGATTTGATGCCAGCCCAGGAGACATTAACAACTCTGGTCTTTTTGGTGGACAGGGCGGAGATAGCGCCTTCAATAGCTCTCTAACAACTCCGGGATCTGGTGTAAATGCCATGTTTGATGTATTTCAAAAAGGTACCGATTCTACTGGTGTTGGCGGTGTTGGTGGTACCGTATTTGGTACAAATCCACTTTGGTCTGGTGGCTCAAGCGGACAATTTTTAGGTTGGTATTAAAATATGTATAAAAAAATTCTGATAATTTTTCTGATTTGTTTTATCTCAAATTGCTCAACGCCAAACTGGTATAAACCAATGGGATATGCCTTGTTTAGCCAGATGCCAAAAGGTGGAACTCCGGGTTTTAGACTGGGCTGGATTCACGGCTGCGAATCTGGTCTTGGTAGTCAATTCGCTGGAGCTTTTTACATGACTTTTTACACTTGGAGACGCGATGTCGACATTGCTTCAGTTGATCCAAATATTTCAAAAATCAGAGCGCGCTATAAAAAAGAATTGCGCGCGGTTAATTGGGACAACCCAACCGAAGTCAGCAAAAACTTAAGCGACTATAATACAATATTTTGGGGCGCTCACGCCTTTTGTCGTCACTCTGCACTTGGTATTTTACAAACTGCTGATATGGAGCCCTCTCTTCCTGGTAGTGAGCGTTACAACATGATGGCTCATAGCGTTGGTAATGTTTTTAAAATTACTGGAAAAGGTGATACTCGCTGGGGCGCAAGAGGTAGTATGTGGTGAGAAAACAGCCTAAACGGCTGTTTTCGGCATGTTGTCTCTAACTCGAACCAATTACTCTCACCTTGAGGGAGAGTCGAATTTCCTTAAAGGAAATTCGGTGAGGGGTCGCGGAGTTAAGAACTTTATTAACTAGTTGAACCCCTCCTCGAATCGCTTCGCTCTTCGATCCTCCCTCAAGGGGAGGATTATTCGGATCGAGTTTTTTTAAACTTTCACTTTGATTTTTCCCTTTACGATTTCTAAATTGCGACGAAATTTCTCTAGGCTGAATCTCTAAAATTTTTCTTGAAAAAAAATGCTTCTCAAACTCACGGTTTTTTTGCCGCTTTTTGGTTTTCTATTTTCTGGATTTCTTTCACGAATTTTAGCCAAAACTCCTCTGCAAAAATTTAGCGACAAATTCGCCCAAATTTTTTCTAGCTCACTCTTGATAGCATCAGCAATCTGCGCTATTATTATCTTTATCGACATTACTAACAACAAAACCAATCAGATTATCCCCATCATAAATTGGATTTCATCGGGTAATTTCTCAGTTAATTGGGCGCTTAAACTTGATTCTCTAACTGCCATAATGCTGGTTGTAGTCACTGTGGTTTCTAGCCTAGTTCATGTTTATTCCACTGGTTATATGCACGAAGATAAGTCGATCGCACGCTTCATGTCTTATCTTTCGCTCTTTACATTTTTCATGTTGATTTTGGTTACTGCTGACAACTTCTTACAACTTTTTGTTGGCTGGGAAGGCGTTGGTGTTGCTTCTTATTTGCTAATCGGATTCTGGTTTAAAAAACAATCAGCTAACGCTGCCGCAATCAAAGCTTTTGTTGCCAATCGTGTTGGCGATTTTGGTTTGATTATCGCTATCGCTTTGATTTACGTAACTTTTGGCACTGTCGAATTCGCTCCGGTTTTTGCTACTGTTTGTCATTATGTTGGAGATAGCTTTACATTTTTAGGAACCGAATTTCGTACCATCGACACCATTTGCATTTTGCTTTTCATCGGCGCTATGGGAAAGTCCGCGCAAATAGGACTTCATGTTTGGCTTGCTGACGCGATGGAAGGTCCAACTCCTGTTTCGGCTTTAATTCATGCTGCAACGATGGTTACAGCTGGTGTATTTTTGGTTGCACGCTGCTCACCAATTTTTGAATTTTCGCCTTTCGCTTTAGGTATTGTAACTTTGGTTGGCGCTACAACCGCTTTATTTGCCGCTACAATCGCATTAACACAAAACGATATTAAAAAAATCATCGCTTACTCAACTTGTTCACAACTTGGCTATATGTTTTTTGCTTGTGGAGTTTCTGCTTATTCAGCAGCAATTTTCCATTTAGCAACTCACGCGTTTTTTAAAGCGTTATTATTTCTTGGCGCTGGCAGCGTAATTCACGCCATGCATCACGAACAAAACATTCAAAAAATGGGTGGCATTTGGAAAAAAATTCCAATCACTTACGCGATGATATGGATTGGTTCTCTGGCTCTTGCTGGCTTTCCGCCATTTGCTGGGTTTTATTCAAAAGATGTGATTTTAGAGGCTGCTTTTATGTCGCACTCACCTTATGGCAAGATAGCTTATGGCATGGGAATTACTGCAGCCTTTTTAACTGCATTCTACTCTTGGCGTTTATTATTTTTAACCTTCCACGGCAAAACCCGCGCTGATCACCACACTTTCGATCATGCTCATGAATCTCCACTTTCAATGCTAATTCCGCTTTTTGTTTTAGCCTCAGGATCAATTGCTGCAGGATTTATTGGTGCTAATTTGCTGCACATGGTTTCTGCCGAAGGAAATTTTTTCGAAAATGTAATTTATGTTGGCGAGTCCAAATTAGAGCTGCTTGAGGAAATTCATCACGCGCCATTTTTAGTAAAAATATCGCCAATGATTGTTGGCATCATCGCAATTGCCTTAGCTTATTTATTCTATTTGGTAAAAACCGACCTACCAAAAAAATTAGCCGACACCTTAAAGCCACTTTATAAACTCTCTTACAATAAATGGTATTTTGACGAAATTTACGAAGTGGTTTTTGTTAAATCGACTAAAAAACTTGGTGACTTTCTCTGGCGTATTGTTGATGTAAAAGGCGTTGACGGCATGCCAAATGGTATGGTCTTTTTATGCAAAAAAGCGGCATCCCAAATAAGCAAAATCCAGACTGGTTATATTTATAATTATGCTTTGTCCATCGTACTTGGAATCATAATTTTAGCCTTCTTTTTGATCAGCTCTTTAAAACAATTTTTGTCATTTTAATGGATCAAAGAAAACTTCGTGATTGTCTTGGCCTGTTTTCTACTGGTATCATTATTGCCTGTGCTCGCAAGAAAAATTTTTTAATTGAAAAAATCGATGCCGAAAAAATTCTGCATAACAAAATTTTTTCTGAAAAAATCCTAAACAATAAATTGATTAGAGAAACCACTCTGGGCAAAAGCTTAATGCAGAAGTTAAAAGAAATTTTCGCCGCTGAGTTTTTCGGCATGACTATTAACTCTTTTGCTTCGGTGTCTTTAAAGCCGCCTTTGGTTTCATTTTGTATCGACAATAAATCAGCAAATCTGAAGTTTTTTCAAAAGAATAAATTTTTTTCACTCAACATTTTAAGTGAATCACAACAAGAATTGGCCAGCGGATTTGCCACTCCGAAAAACAGTAAAAAATGGGGAATTGAGGCTTATTTTCTTGGCCAAAATGGCAGTCCAATCTTTGAAAATTCAATCGCTTTTTTTGAGTGCAAAAAACATAAAATCATCAAAATTGGCGATCATCATATTTTAATTGGCGAAGTAATTGATTTTGCCAAACTCTCTGAAGCCAAACCACTTCTATATTTTCAAGGCAAATACAATAAATTGTAAAAACACCAATTAATTGGCGCCTAAACAAAATTTAGTATTAAGCGTCTTGTAAGAAGCTTTTTAGTAATTTTGATCTCTTTGGATGTTGTAGTTTTTTTAAAGCCTTGGCCTCGATTTGACGAATCCTTTCTCGAGTCACTGAAAATTGTTTACCTACTTCTTCCAAGGTGTGATCTGTTACCATGCCAATACCAAAGCGCATGCGCAAAACTCTTTCTTCACGTGGAGTTAGTGATGAAAGCATTTGGGCAGTCACTTCTTTTAGCTTAGAATGCGAAGCGGCGTCAAAAGGCATGACCGCGGTTTTATCTTCGATGAAATCGCCAAGGATGCTATCTTCGTCATCACCAGAAACTGGTGCTTCAAGACTAACTGGATCTTTTGAAGTTCTTAATACTTTTCTAACCTTATCAACTGGCATCAAAAGTTTGTCAGCAATTTCTTGCGCATCTGGTGTTCTGCCAAGCTCTTGTGTAAGTTGACGCGAGGTTTTTACAATTTTGTTAATCGTTTCAACCATGTGAATTGGAATACGAATCGTGCGCGACTGATCTGCAATAGCGCGAGTGATTGCTTGCCGAATCCACCAAGTTGCATAAGTTGAAAATTTATAACCACGACGATATTCAAATTTATCAACGGCGCGCATCAAACCAATATTGCCTTCTTGAATTAAATCCAAAAATTGTAAACCGCGGTTGGTATATTTTTTTGCAATTGAAACCACCAAACGCAAGTTGGCTTCAATCATTTCTTTTTTAGCTTTTAATTCTTCGTTTTGGCTTCTTCTGACTATGTTGATCAAAGCTTTGAAGTCAGGCAAATTCAAGCCCATGATTTTGGTTAGTTTTAAAATTCTGGCTTGAACCTCTTTGATTTTTTCCTCCTCAGCTGCGTAAAAAGCTGACCATCTTCTTTCTTTAATTGCCGAGATTTTTTCGATCCATTTCTCGCCATCTTCAAGGCCTGCGTAATGCTTTAAGAAATCAGATTTATCAACGCTATGCTTTTGTGACAAACGCAGTAGTTCTACTTCGATGGAAATAAGTTTAGCATGAGCTTCGTAAAGCTGTTCAACCAAAGCTTTGATTAGAGAATCGTTGAAGCTGACTTCGGTCGAAAGCTTCATAAACTCAGCTTTCAATTTTTGAATATCTTTATCAGCTTCAATTTGAGCACGAGTTTTATCTGCTGATTTGTCTAAAATCTTTTGACAAATATGGGCAATTTTTTGGAATAGATCCAACATTTTTGGCATCAAAATTCGCTCCATCGAAACGAAGGAGACAACGCTTTCGTCGATTTCTTCAAGCTCTTCATCTTCAAAAAGAGATTCCTCTTCCGCAGCTGTATCGACTTGTTCGTTAATAATGGCGGTAACATCTTCTTCGTTGTTTGCAGCCTGTTGTGCTTCGGCCATTTCGGCGGCTTGGCGTTCACTGTTTTTCATTATTTCTTCCAACTCAGAATTGTAGGTCTCATCAATTCTGATAATATCGCGAAGTAGAATAGTGCCGCCAGAAAGGCCGTTATACCATTCAATAAAGTGCTTCATGATCATCGGGCTTTGATAAAGCGACTGTACAGTTTTATTGCGGCCTTCTTCGATACGCATAGCAATTGCCACTTCATCTTCACGAGTCAGAAGCTTAACGGTGCTCATCGATTTCAAATAGGTTTTGACCGAATCTTCAGAACGTTTTTGGCTTTTTTCTTCATCTTTGGCAATTGAGCCGTCTTCTAGTTTATCAAGATCATCTTCTTTTTCGACGATCTGAATTTTGAACTCTGTTAAAATATCTAAAATGCGATCCAGTTTTTTTGGATCAATGTCGGAATCAATATTTTCGTTGATTTGATCATAAGTTAAAAAGCCCTGAGATTTACCTAAAGCCAACATAACTTTAAGCTTATCAGCTAATTCATTTGAAAGCTTTTTGCCCTCTTCATCTTTTTGTAAAAGAGCAGTTTTTACACCTTGAATTAGTTGGAATTTTTCAGCTAGAGCAACAGTTTTATCGTTAATTGCTGTAGCTAATTTTGATTTTGAAACTTTTTTCTTTGGTGTTTTTTCTTTAAGAATTTTTTCTTTAACTGGTTTTATTTTTTTTACTTTCTCAATTTTTTGAACTTTTTTCTTAGATATCTTAGCAGCTTTTTTAACAGGCTTTACGGTTTTTTTGATTTGTGGTTTTTTTGCAGCTTTTACAATTTTTTTAACTGGTTTTTTTACCACAGCTTTTGCTTTCACTATTTTTTTTGCTACTTTAACTGCAGATTTTTTAACGGCTTTTGGCTTTGATTTAATTGGTTTCACAGCTTTTTTAGCCACTGGCTTTTTGACAATTTTTTTCACCACTTTTGCTGCCGATTTTTTTGCCACAGCTTTTTTAGCTTTCTTTTTTATAGCCATATTTCCTCTTAAAGTTTTTAGGAGAAATCTTTTTCAAGCAGCAGAATCTTCTGCTCGAGAGATTTTTTGTAATTAAAAATTTCCTTAATTTTTTGATTTGTGATTGCTGATTGATGAGTTTCGATCTCGTCAATCTTGCTTCTAGCTTCTTGATATTGGCTTTCTACTTGAAGTAATAAATCTTTCAGAAGTAGAGTGCTTAATTTGCTTTTGGCGTAGTCTAATGTAACCATGCTAATGCTTGCAAGCACATTCTTCAACTCACTTAGATCGTTACTCGATACTGAATTTTCAAGGGCAGCTATTAAATCTTTTGTTTGGAACTCTTGATTTTCTTCTATCAGCTCGATCAGCAACTCTTTTAAATTAGTCATTTCTTCACTAACTAGCTGAGTGTTTTTAATATCAAAATTTTCATCATGAAAATTTGCTAGTTCTGGAAATTTGATTATCAAAGCAATAATTGCTATAGCCTGATTTTTAGAGGCGTTAGAACTAATTTTATTATAATTTTTGTTGGTAAAATTATTATCTTTCTCAACTGATTTTGACGAATTTTTTGAGAAATTTTTTCCTAAAGCAAAAAGCAAATCTTTAAAGAAATATGAAAAATGTTTTTTGGAAGTAGCGTCTAAAATTGTAGCAACTTTAGCATTTAAATTAGCTTCAATTTTAGCCTTCATTTCGGCGCTAATTTTATCTTTTCTTTCAACTCCAAGTTCTATTAAAGCAAAGTCAAAAAGGCTTTGTGATAGTGGAGTTGCTTGTTTGAAAAGCTTTTCTAGTTCTTTAGTGCCAATTTTTTTCACAAAATCATCAGGATCGAGTTGATTTGGCAAAAAAGTAAAATTGATATTTTTTTTAGCATTGATCAAAGGCAAGGCCAGCTCAGAAACTCGTTTAGCAGCTCTGATTCCAGCGGCGTCGCCATCTAAACAAATTATGATATTGTCTGTAGTAAAAAATAATTCTTTTAAATGCTCTTGCCCCAAAGCAGTACCAAGACCAGCAACAACGTTTTCAATGCCATTCATAAAAAGCGAAATGGCGTCCATATAACCTTCAACAACAACAGCGTAACCTTTTGAAAATATTGGCTTACGGGCAAAGTGAAAATTATAAAGAGTTTGATTTTTTTTAAAAATATCAGTCTCAGCCGAGTTTAAGTATTTTGGCAAATCATCAGAAATTGTACGTCCGCCAAAAGCAATTACCTGACCTTTTTTATTGGTGATTGGAAATATCACGCGATTACGAAATTTATCGTAAAATTTTTTCTGCTCGTTAACTCCAATCACGCCTGATCTAGCTATTTCTTGCTCTGCAAAACCTTGTTCTTGCAAATATTTTGTCAGTGCTTCGTAAGAATTTAGAGCAAAACCTAAACGAAATTTTTTGATATTTTCAGAAGAAATGTCTCTTTTGCGTAAATATGAAAGTGCCTCTTGGCCGTTTTGAGAAAGTAGATTTTTCTGAAAAAATTGGCAGATATTTTCAAGCAAAAGTAAGTCGCGTGAAAGCTTTTCTTCTTTGGCTTCGTCGAATTTAACTTGCGGAATTGGAATTGAAAAATCATCAGATAGTTTTTTTACAGCTTCTGGATAGCTAAAACCTTCACTTTGCATCACAAAACTAATCACATCACCATGAGCAGCACAGCCAAAACAATGATAAAATCCTTTCTGGTCGTTAACTGTAAATGAAGGAGATTTTTCGTTATGAAATGGGCAGAGGCCGCTAAATTCTTTACCGCGTAGCTTTAACTTAACTTTTTTCCCTACAACTTCAGAAACTAAAATTGAGGAGCGCAATTTTTCAGGGAAATCTTTAGGGAAAATCATGAATACCAAACTCGATTTAGTAAGAGTAGTTCCACATGATATCAAAGATTGTCATGGTAACCGAAAAAGCGATCGGAATTAAAAAATTATCATCAATTTTAAACATGCTTGGACGCGCTTCCATAATGGTTATAACGCTTAATGTAAAAAGTCCGAAAAAGTAAAACCAAAATCTAGCATGATAAATCAAACCACAGCTAATTAAAATAATAAGGGCAGTTAAAAAGAAGGCAGCAGAGCCGTTTAAAGTCTTTTCAAAAAACGGTTGGCTCGGAAAATTTCTACCAATAATTGCAGCAGCAGCATCAGAAATTGCTAAAATTACAAAAGCAGTTACGGCGATTTCAGCAGGGAAAAATAAAAAATTTATACAAGCGGCAAGTGCAACCCAACTGACTCCGCACAGCTTATCACCCGTAACTTCATGAGGTCTTAAAATTATCGAAAAACTTTTTACAAAAATTTCTTGTACGGCTTTGTTGCTGCGACGCATATAGTCAAGAGAAACAACCACTGAAGCCATTGAGGCAAAAATTGCTACACTCAACCATTTTCCTAAATTATAATAAGCAATTGGCGCCAATATTAGCAGCACGTGGAAGCATTTACGATAAGTTTCGTTTTTCAGAGAAATCTGAGACATTTTTTAATTAGTTATTAGAGGAAGATTTTTTATCCTGATAAACAATCACTTCGTTCTTACCAGCATAACCCAAAACTTTTCTGGCTTGCTCATCAAGCAAGTCAATATCGAGTGATTTTAAGTTCATGCCATGAACCATATTTTGTTTGAGCTGTATTTTAGAGAGAAGCTCTGCTTTAACGCTTTCTTTATTTGCGACCTGATGCTTTAAAGCGTAATATTCGATCAAGCCTTTTGAGCCAAAAATTGTGCAAGAAGCAAAATATAAAACTACTGCAAAGCCAGCGAAATAGATAATAAACAGCGATCTAGTAATATTATGTTTTTTAACAAAGTTGTATAAAAACATGAGCTAAAATTATTGATTACGCGAACACAGCTCTTTTGCTGCTGCAATAATGTTAACGGTTTTTGGTAATGCTAGTCTTTCAAGATTTGCAGCATATGGAAGTGGCGCATCAATACTTGCAAGTTTTTTTACTGGTGCATCCAGATAATCAAAAGCTTGTTCCATTAAGACCGAAGCAATTTCGCTGCCGACTGAGGCAAATGGAAAACCTTCCTCAACCGTGATGCAACGCGAAGTTTTTTTGACTGATTCAACAATTGTCTCATGATCCAATGGGCGAATTGTGCGTAGATCGATAACTTCAGCTTCAATACCTTCTTTCGCCAACTCTTCTGCAGCTTCTAGGGCGTATTTTACTACTAAAGAAAAAGCCACAATGGTGATGTCTTTTCCTTGGCGTAAAACCTTGGCTTTGCCTATTTCAACTAAATGATCGTCGTCATATTCTTCTTCGAAAGAAAAGCCGTAAGTGATTTCATTTTCTAAAAATATTACTGGATTTGGATCACGAATTGCAGCTTTCAATAAACCTTTTGCATCAGCAGCTGAGTAGGGGGCGATTACTTTCAAACCCGGAATTGAACCATACCAAGCAGCGTAGCATTGCGAATGCTGCGCACCAACTCTTGAAGCGGCGCCATTTGGTCCACGAAAAACAATTGGACAACGCACTTGACCACCAGACATATAATTAGTTTTAGCAGCAGAGTTAATAATTTGGTCAATTGCCTGCATGGCGAAGTTAAAAGTCATGAACTCAACAACTGGTTTTAAACCGGCAAAAGCGGCACCAACTGCAATTCCAGTAAATCCGTGCTCAGTGATTGGAGTATCAACGACTCTTTTAGCACCAAACTCAGCAAGCAAGCCTTGGGTAACTTTATAAGCACCGTTATACTCAGCTACTTCTTCACCAATAATAAAAACTTCTGGGGTAGTTCTCATTTCTTCGGCCATCGCTTCTCGTAAAGCTTCGCGCACTGTTAATTTTTTTAAGGTCATTTTTCGTTTTGTTTTAATTATAGATTTCTGTCATTAGTTCTGACTCGTCAGGTTCTAGACTGTTTTTAGCAAATTCTACAATTTGATTAATTTCTTCTTTGACCAGATCATCAATTTTTTTGATATCGCCTTCAGAGGCGATTTTATTGCTCAAAATGTGATTTCTCAGTGAGTCAATCGGATCTTCTTCTTTTTTATTATTTAGCTCTTCTTTGCTACGATAAGTTGCTGGATCAGACATTGAATGACCACGATAACGATAAGTATCCATTTCTAAAATCACTGGACCATTACCAGATCTAGCATAATCAACCCATTTTTGAGCTTGGTTAATTACATCAAAGATATTCATACCGTTAATTTTCTCACCTGGAATATTGAAGCCGATTCCGCGCTTGTAGAGCTCATCAATTGAAGAAGAGCGTTGCAGCGAAGTTCCCATCGCATAGTGATTATTTTCAATAATAAAAAGCACAGGAAGATTCCACAATTTGGCCATATTAAAGGCTTCATAGACTTGACCTTGATGTGCCGCACCATCGCCAAAATAGCAATAGGTGACATTTTTTCTATCCAAATATTTATCAGCAAAAGCAAGGCCTGCACCAATTGGAACAGAAGCTCCAACAATTCCATGACCACCATAAAAATGTTTTTCTAAATCAAACAAATGCATTGAGCCACCCTTACCTTTTGAAGATCCATCAGCACGACCAAGCAACTCTGCCATGATTTTTTTCGGGTCAGAGCCCACAGAAATCATGTGTCCGTGATCACGATAGGTAGTGATTACTTTGTCTCCATCTTTCATGGTAAAACGCATACCGCTAGCAATTGCTTCTTGTCCGATGTAGAGATGGCAAAAACCAGCGATTAAACCCATGCCATAAAGCTGACCAGCGCGCTCTTCAAAACGTCTAATCATCAGCATTTCTTGATAAAAATTTAACAAATCTTTTTTGGCGAAATTAAAATTCGATTTGACTTCTGGTTTCTTGCTCATGTTTTTATTTTTTAGAGTGTGAGAAAACTATGTTTAAGATTTTTACAGAACTTTTTTTTGAGAAATTTCAGCGTTTTTTTGCAAAGAAGGCGCCCTTCTAAACAGCCAAAAATAAAAGTCAAATTAGCAAAGCTGGGCTTGAGCTTGAGCCAAAATTACTTTGACGGAATTGGCGGCGTGGCAACAAAAATTCCATGCAAAAAAATTTTTATAAAAGTCAGAATCATTACGCCAAATTTAAAGCTAGCGATTATTGCCACAACACAATAGAGAAAGATCATTAGAAATCTGGCGAGGTTTTCTATTATTAATTGGCGATACATGCCCCATTTTTCAGCTTCGGCCATTTTGGCGACAGATTCTTTTTTAGCTTCAATAAGACGAGCTTTTTCTTCTTGTTGCTTAATTTCTACTTCGTTTAAAACATGATTTTCTGGCGAAGTCTGGTCACCAGTTTTTTTGCTAGATTTTTTCTCAAGTTGCGTTTTTAGTAATTGCGATAACAGTTTTTGCACTTGTTCTGACATAGATTTTAAAATATTGCAGCTGAATTTTATCCAAAACTTAAGTGGTTGAAGCATTTCTTATCAAGCCTTTTCTGGCTTTAATTCTAATTACAATTTCTTGCTCTCTTCTAGGAATTTTTGTGTTGTGGAAAAAACTTGCCTACTTTGGCGACGGGCTTTCTCACTCGATTTTGCTTGGCTTTGTCTTGGGTGCAATTTGCGGCAGTAATCAAGCTACGACAATAATCATCTTCGCAGTTTTTTATGCGATGTTAATTGAACTAATATCGCTTAGTCGCTCTTTTTCAAAGGATACTATAATTGCGATTTCATCTTATTTTTGCATCGCCAGCGCCATTATTTTAAACGATTTATGGCAAAGAAGTTTTGATCTCGGATCTTATGTTTTTGGCGATATTTTAACAGTTACAAACACAGATATTAATTTTTTAGCAGCAATCGCAATCATCACTATTTTTTACACAATTTTTGGCTTTAGAAAAACTTTATTAATCAGCATCAATAAAGATCTAGCCAAAATTGAAGGCTTTAAAATAAAGTTATGGAACTTGTCTTTTACAGTCTTACTCGCAGTTACCGTAGCTTTGTCAGTGAAAATTGTCGGCATTTTTTTGATGACAGCACTTTTGGTTCTGCCTGCAGCAATTGCCAGAATTTTCTCTATTTCGGCCAAACAAATGATTCTTCTAAGTCTAGTAATTGGAATTTGCGTTACTTCATTTGCTTTTGATCTTGCCAGTAAATTCGATTTAACCATCAGCGCTTTGATAATCGCAACTTTCTGCCTAATTTTTATCTTTACTTTAGTCTTAAAAAAAATCTCTCTTCATGCTAAATCTTAGTAGAAAAACCGCCGTTATTTTGTTTAACCTTGGCGGCCCAAAAAATCTGGAATCTGTCGAACCTTTTTTGTTCAACTTATTTAATGACAAAGCAATTATAGGACTTCCGCAGCCTTTTCGATTTCTTTTAGCAAAACTTATTTCTAGTCGTAGAGCCGAAAAATCACAAAAAATTTATGCTCAAATAAATAATAAATCGCCTTTGCTTGATATCACAATCTCACAAGCTCACAGCTTAGAGCGCGAGCTTTCTTTTTTAGGTGACTTTAAAGTATTTGTTTGCATGCGCTACGCTGAGCCTTTTTCTGATGAAGTGGTTGACGAGGTTTTAAAATATAATCCAACTGATACAATTTTATTGCCGCTTTATCCCCAGTTTTCAACAACCACTAGCGCCTCTTCTTTAGAAGATTTTAACAAAAAATTTATCAAAGCGCAGAAAAAAAATAACCTACAAATAAATAGCCGCTCAATCTGTTGCTATCCTGTAAGTGCTGAATTTATAAAGTCTCATACGCTTTTGAT
Source organism: Rickettsiales bacterium UBA2645 (assembly GCA_002359655.1). Lineage (GTDB taxonomy): Bacteria > Pseudomonadota > Alphaproteobacteria > Rickettsiales > UBA1997 > UBA2645. The sequence goes on from DENL01000031.1 coordinate 75,581, forward strand.
TAAACAAACTTTGTTGAAATTGTATGATGGCGATTTGGCAAAATTTCGTTTTTTATTTTCAGCTCATGGCTTGCCAGAAAAAGTCATTAATGCTGGTGATCCTTATGTTTTTCAGGTTGAGCAAACCACAAAAAAAGTTGTCGAAAATTTGGCCCAGATTTTAGAAATTGATGAAAGCAAAATTGATTTTCGTGTTTGCTATCAATCAAAAGTTGGTCCTTTAAAATGGACTGGCCCAAGCCTTGATTTTGAAATTAGAAAAATCGCTTTGGATAAAAAAATTCCAGTAATTGTACCAATTGCTTTTGTTTCTGATCATTCAGAAACATTGGTTGAGCTTGATATCGATTATAAAAATTTAGCGGCCAGCTTGGGTGTAAAAGATTATTTGAGAGTTCCTGCTTTAAACACTGAAGGACATTTTATCAAAGCTTTGACTGAGATATGTAAAATTGCATATTTGGATCTTTCTAATGAAAGAAAATCTCAAAATAATGGGCACTCAGATTCACAAATTATAAATGAAAAACCTGCTAGAATTTGTCCGAAAAAATTCGTTAAATGCCCGAATAAAAATTTCTGCCAATCATGATAAATATTGATATCGTTACTAAAAGTAAAAAATGGCAGGAAGAAAAAAGTGTCGAGAAATTTGTTGAAAAAACCTGCAAAATTTTAATTCCTCTTACTGAATTAAAAAAAATTTTAAGCAAAAGTTTTGAGCTAGAGCTCACTGTTTTATTGGTTTGCGATCTTCAAATTAAAAAGATAAACAATCAATTCCGTCAAAAAAATAAAGCGACAAATGTTTTATCTTTTCCTGCGTTGGAAGAAAATTTAATCAGAAAGATTGGTTTAAAAAAAGCCGCTGGATCTTCTAAATATTTGCTTCTTGGCGATATTATTATTTCTTACGAAACTGTAAAAAAAGAATCTCTTGCACAAAAAAAGAGATTTCGTGATCATCTCACACACCTGATTTTGCACAGCATTTTGCATCTTATTGGCTATGATCATGAAGATGAAAAAATGGCAAATGAGATGGAAGCTCTTGAAGTAAAAATCTTGAAAAAACTTAAAATACCAAACCCATACCAACCAATCTAAGTCTTTTAATGACAGACCGATCGCATAGTAAAACGAAATATCTTGCCAACAAATCTAGTACTAAAAAATTATTAAACTTCTTCCTCAGTCTGCTTGGCAAAAAAACCAAAAAATCTTTTTTGTCAGTAATTTCTCACTTGGTCGAAACCTACGAAAAAGAAAACTTGATCAGCTTTGAAGAAAAAAAAATGATCAAAAACATCGCTTCTTTAAGCGACAAGAAAGTTTCTAGTATAATGACACCAAGAGCTGATTTAATCGCTATCAAACAAGACGCTAATTTGGAAGAAATTAAAAAAATTATCACCACCAACGGACATACTCGAATTCCTGTTTTTAAAGAAACTTTAGACGAAATTATCGGCTTTATTCACAGCAAGGATTTGTCAAAATTTTTATGCCAAGAAGACGATGGGTTTCAAATCTCAAAAATTCTGCGTAAAATTTTATTTGTCCCAGGATCAATGAAGATCTTGGATTTAATGCTCAGAATGCGTATTGCCAGAGTTCATGTTGCCATCGTTTTAGATGAATTTGGTGGAGTTGATGGCTTTGTAACAATTGAAAATGTTATGGAAGAAATTGTTGGCGACATTGAGGACGAGCATGATTTACCTTCAGATAATTCATTTTTTCGCATCAAAAAAATAAATGGCACAACCTTTCAATTCGGAGGCAGAGTAGAAGTTACAAAGATGGAGGAAATTTTACAGACCGAAGTTAAGCGCGACGAAGGAAGCTTTCAAACTATAGCTGGACTTGTTATGGCAATGTTTAGAAGAGTTCCTGAAATAGGCGAAGAAATTGAAAAAGGTGATTTAAAATTTAAAGTTATCGATTCCGATAGGAGATCTGTAAGGCTGGTGGAAGTAATAAAAAATTCTTAATAGTTTTTAATCTTTAACCAGAACAATCGTAAGCTGTTTTACCGCTGATAGCTGAAACGATAGTTGGCGCACCAAACATCGCAGCAACTCCGGCGCTAACGCCAATCAATAAACCCCAAGAAACTTTACCAGTAAAGAAGCCAACACCAACAGCGATAATTGCAAATGACGCAATTGCCTTTCCAGCGTTACCAGTAACAATTTTCATCATATTACACATTGTGGTAACTAAAATATTACTATTTACTGAAGCAGAAGTTGTTGTTTGGGCATTAGCTTCAGAAACTAAAACTGAAGCAATCTTAGGTACTAAGACCAAAAAAAATAAAGATAGAAGAGTAACCTTGGTAAGAAATGTAAGATTTTTTTTCATTTTATTGATTTAGATTTTTTTAGATTAAAGCTTAAAGAAATTTAAGATTGCCTATTAGGGGCTTGATCCAGATAAAAGATTCCCCGTATGTCCCGTTGACATACGGTATAGGGTTCCCCGCAAGGCAGGCCACGACTCGTGTCGCGTTTCCTTACTCCGAAGGGATAAAAGACAAAAGTTTTGAGGTCAAATTAATATAGGTCTTTATTTAAATTCAACTCTTTAAATGATCTTTATTATCATCTACTAAGATTAGATCAAAGGCCACAAAATTTAGCAAAAAATTTAATGCATAATTACTCACAAAAAATATTTCCTGTTATCGATCTTGGCGACTATATTTTAAGGGAAAAAACCGACGAAGATGTTGCGGATTTTTTTCATTATTACACAGATCCAGAGGTAAACAAATTTATTCTCTGCGAAATGCCGCGCGATTTCGAAGAAGCTCGCAAAGAGCTATTTTATTGGCGCAATGTTTTTTATCAAAATGACGGAATTTATTTCGCCATTGCCAAAAAAGATAACAATCAACTTATTGGCTCGATTGGCCTTACAACTCTGAACTCTTATCACAAACGTATCGAACTCAGCTACGATTTAGCGAAAGAATATTGGCGAAAAGGTATCTGTAGCAAAGCTATTGCAGCTGTTACAAAATATGGCTTTGAAGAATTACGCGTAAATCGTATTGAAGCATTCACTGCAACTCAAAACGAAGCTTCAAAAAATCTTTTATTAAAATGCGGCTTTATTTTAGAAGGACTTTTACGCCAACATAGATATCATCGCGGCACTTATGTTGATGCTTATAGTTTTAGCCTATTGCGCGAAGATTTTTATTTAAAAACTTCAGCAAGTTAGTAAAATTATTTGACTTTTGGTTAAGCGCGACTTTAATGCGCGCCCTCTTTCCCAACTAAAGACATCTCTTTTTTAAAGTTTTATCTATCAAAAGAGCCCACAGAGAAACAAGCATTGCAAGGCTTAGACTCAAAAAATTTAGAAAATATTTAATAGATCAAATACAGGAATTTATGCGCCAAACTTATTCTGCCAAACCAAGTGAAATCGAAAGAAAATGGTGGCTGATCGATGCTGAAGACTTAGTCGTTGGCAGAGCTTCCACAGTTATTGCCAATATTTTACGCGGCAAACACAAACCAACTTTTTCGCCAAACCTTGACTGTGGCGATCATGTTGTTGTTATCAATGCTGCTAAAATGAAATTCACTGGCAACAAACTTGCCGACAAAACTTACTACTGGCACACTGGTCACCCAGGTGGTATCAAAGAAAGGACCGCCAGACAAATCATGGAAGGAAAATTTCCAGAAAGAATTTTAGAAAATTCAGTCTCTAAAATGATATCTCGTGGACCATTACAACGCGATATCATGGTTAAGTTACACATCTACGCAGGATCAGAGCACAAGCATCAGGGACAAAATCCACAAGTTCTAGATATTGCTTCAATGAATAGAAAAAACAAAAAAACCAACTAATAAATTAAAACGATATTTATGCCTTCAATTGTAAAAGAAAAAATCATCGAAGTTACTGAAGTTCAAGAAAGCGTAACTACGAAAGTAAAAAAAATAGATGCTCAAGGTAGATCTTATGCTACAGGCAAAAGAAAAAATGCCGCGGCTCGCGTTTGGATTAAAAAGGGAACTGGCAAAATTCTTGTAAATGATCGTGATGCCAGAACTTATTTTGGAAGAGAAATCTTGTTTAACATCATCAGATTTCCTTTTGGAGCCACTAAAAACGACAATAAATTTGATGTCGTCGCTACAATTTCTGGCGGTGGAATGTCTGGTCAAGCTGGTGCTCTAGCTCATGGAATCAGCAAAGCTTTGGTTGCTTTCGATCCAGAAAATCATAAACCTCTAAAAGCTGGCGGATTCTTGACTCGTGACTCACGCGTTGTTGAGCGTAAAAAATACGGCTTGAAAAAAGCTCGTAAAGGTCAGACTTATCGTAAAAGATAATTTAATTTTTAAAAACCTGCTCAAAGGCGTGTTTTTAGCTCATATGAGCATAAGTGCAAAGCACGAATCTCAATCGAAAAATTATGGCGACTCTCAGGTCGCCTTTTTATTTTGTAAAAAATGAAAAAAGTTTTGACTCCAAAATTATCAAAAGAAATTCTTATCGCTTCTGATCACGCTGGTTTTTCTTTGAAGCAATTTCTGGTTAAAGAACTTGCCGAGCTTGGGTTTAAAACTGTTGACCTTGGTTGCAAATCAGCAGAAAAATCAGTTGACTATCCTGATTACGCTAAAAAACTTTGCAAAAAAATTACTAAAAAAAATCAAGTGCGCGGCATTTTAATTTGCGGCAGCGGTGTTGGAATTTCAATTGCTGCTAATCGTTTCAAATATATCCGCGCTGCACTTTGTTTTAGTACAAATTTGGCAAAATTATCACGCGCTCACAACGACGCCAATGTTATCTGTTTAGGATCCCGCATTACAAAAAATAAATCGGCTTTAGCGATCGTTAAAGTCTTTCTCTCTACTGAATTTGAAGGCGATAGACATGCAACAAGAGTTGAGAAACTTTCAAAATAATCGTCTGATTCGCAGCTTTGGAAGAATCAAAAGTCGCAAACTCTCTGACCACAAAAATCATCTACTCGAAAATTTATTTCCTCTTTATGAAATAAAAAATTTTGAATCTGCAGCGCAAAAAAACTGCCTAGAAATTGGTTTTGGTTTTGGCGACTTTATTTTTGAAAAAGCCAAAAAAAATCCTGATACATTTTTTTTCGGATCCGAACCACACTTAAATGGAGTTGTAAATTTACTTGCCAAACTCGAAGTTGAGCCACTTAAAAATTTAAAAATTTCAACTTCTGACGTTCGTCTTTTATTAAACAAATTTCCTGATAAATTTTTCGATCAAATTTTTATTTTATTTCCCGATCCTTGGCCAAAATCAAAGCATTTTAAACGACGCTTAATTAGCCAAGAATTTTTGGACGAAATTTTATCACCGAAAATTAAAGCTCGTTCTAACCTAACGATTGCAACGGATCACGACTCTTATAAAACTTGGATTCTTTGCGAAATAGATCGCAGCCAAAAATTTTTTTGGAACGCAAACTCTAAAAAAGATTGGCAAGTTTTCCCAAATGATTGGGTAGTTACAAAATATCAAAAGAAGGCTGCAAGAGAAGGCCGATCATCCGTAATTTTTAACCTTATTCATAATGTCTGAATTGATAAAAATTTTGCCACAAGTTCGTGGGAATTACCGCGAGAATGTTGAGTTAAAAAGCTGGTTTGATGTTGGCGGCAAAGCAGAAATTCTATTTCGTCCATCTGATATAAAAGATTTGCAGGATTTTTTAAAAAATTGTCCAAAGGAAATTCCAATAAATATTTTAGGAGCCGCCTCAAATGTTATTATTTCTGATAATGGCGTAAAAGGTGTGGTGATAAAACTTGGAGGTGAGTTTGCAAAAATTTCTCAAGAAGGAAACTCGATTCGAGCTGGGGCGGCAGCGCTTTGCGGTAATGTAGCTTTATTTAGCAAAATCGTCGCTCTATCTGATTTAGAATTTTTTAGCGGAATTCCCGGATCAATTGGTGGTGCAATTGCCATGAACGCTGGTTGCTATGGATCAGATGTTTCACAAACCCTTATTAGCGCAACTGCAATTGATTTTGCTGGAAATCTATTTGAGTTAAAAAATTCTGATTTCGATTTTTTTTATCGTGGCAATAAAATTTCTAAAAATTTTATTTTTGTTGAGGGTGTTTTTAAGACAACAAAGTCAACCTCAGAAGCAGTTAATGAAAAAATTTCTAAGTTAAATCAGCAGCGAGAGGCAGCTCAACCAATACGCGCAAAAACAGGTGGCAGCACTTTTAAAAACCCCGATCCGCTAAATCCGTTGGCAAAAAAAGCTTGGCAACTAATTGATGAAGCAAGTTGTCGTGGTGCTGTGGAAGGCGACGCGCAAATTTCTGAGAAGCATTGTAATTTTATGATTAATCGCAAAAACGCTTCAGCAAAAGATTTAATTAATCTTGGTAATCGCGTAAAAAAACTAGTGAAAGAGCGTACCAATATTGATTTAGAATGGGAGATAAAAATTTTAGAACAATAATTAGGAAACTAATAAGTTCCTTGTTGCAATTTTAAAACAGCTAGTGCAATTTAGGCGCCTGCGCTTTGCCTGTCATAGGTTCTTTAGCTCTCTTTAAAAAAAATCTAAAAATTTAAATCATGAAAAAGCTTTCTGCGTTTTTTGCAAAGGTTGCACTTTTGTCATTATTCTTCCTAGCAGTTACTCCAGCAGTTGTTCCAGCATTGGTTTCTGAAGCCAAAGCTCAATCAACTACATCTGCTAGTGTGAACGATAACATCCTAGTTAGCACTATGTGCAACATGATGAAAATCGTTACTGGTAACGCTGGTAAAGCAATCGCAGCATTCGCAATCATTGCGGTTGGTGTTGGTTTCTTCACTGGTAAAGTTTCTTGGGGTTTGTTGGTTGGTGTTACTGCAGGTGTTGCTGCGATGTTTGGTGCGCCAACTATCGTCTCAGCTATCAGTGGTAAATCAGCATATGATTGCCAAGGTTAATTTTAAAAATACACGAAGTATATATGTCTAGAAGATGCGAATTACTTGGTGTTGGGGTAATGAGTGGGAATAAAATTTCTCACTCTAACCGCAAAACCAAAAGAAGATTTTTGCCTAACTTAAAAACTATTTCATTTAAGAGCGAAACTCTTGGTATCGATGTCTCTTTAAAAGTCACAGCAGCTTCGATAAGAACAGTTAACAAATACGGCAATATCGACAACTTTTTAGTTAATTGTCGCCATTCTAAACTTACCGAATCAGCCAAAAAACTTAGACTTCAAATCAAGAAAAAACTAATCAAATTAGGCAGGCTTGAAGAAGTAAAAATAGTTAAAGAAAAAAAAGTAGTACAAAAAAAAGCCACTAAAAAAGCTTAGTATTCGACTGCATTAGATTCCTAAAAAACCGACCTTTTAAATTTAAGGGTCGGTTTTTTTATCTTATTTTTAAAGTTTGGCATAATTAAAAAAATGGGGGG
>DENL01000013.1 GCA_002359655.1 Rickettsiales bacterium UBA2645
GGATTATCCCGAATTGGCGTTATCAGTGGCGAATTACTGGATAAAATTTTTGTACCAAATGACCCGCATCGCAACGAAAACACTGGGCTTATTTTGGAAAGAGATACTCATGCTAGGCGAACAGCTGCTAATCACTCGATGCTAGGACTATTTGATTACGTGAAAAATGATGAGATATCTTTTACAGCCATAGATGTATAGAAAAACGATATACTGGGAGACATCGCTGCAAGAAATGATTTTATGTACAAAAAAATAACCGAACAAAATTCCCCACAGATTGCTTTGGTTGGGTGGTCACATTTATTGCCAATATCAAGAAGGTTTGAAGCCCAAGGTAAAAAAGTTTTAAGTTTTGCAGCAATGGGAATGAATCGCCCTAGAACTAATCCACTTACCAATCCGAATAATTTCAATTCTTTGGCTAATATGGGAATTGTTTTGATTGATTTTGATGATGAAACAATTCCTGCTGATAAAGATTACAAAACAGAAATTCATGCCAGAGCTTGCGATGCAGAAAATTTGATCAGGCGCCTTACATTTCAGGATTCTAAAAGCTACAAGCAGATAATTGATGAGCAATCAACTGCTACGAAACTTAACGATATCACTAAGCAAACATGCTTTCAGGCTTACTTGCGTCATGACGCACAAATAGTTGATGCTGTGCTTAAAACCCAAGATGTTGAGATAAGAAATGAAGTAGAATCCGTACTAATTACACATGGAATACCCTTTACCATCAAGCAGATGCAAGATGAGAAAAGCTATTTGAAAGTGGAACAAATTAACTTCGAAGAAGTGGCGGAAAAAATACAGGAAGTTTTTGTTAAACCATCTACTCATATAACTATCTCAGAATCTGGAGCTCATCAAATAAAAACAGCTATTACCGCTTCTAGGTAAAGCTGTAATTTAAAGCAAAAACACCATCATTGACTTCTCTAAATTGATTAACATTTGTTGTCGAAACTCTTGTTAATCAATATTGAGAAGTCACATAAAAATAAATTCAAAACCTTTTTTTAAAGCCTATTTTCTAGCCTCTGCTGATCTGTTTTAATCTCTCGGTTTCTCTGGAAATATTCTTGGCAATCGCAATTCCAATGAGTAAATTCACCACAAAAATTATCAATACACTAACCATAATCATTAGCACTTCATTCATCTTATCACTTTTCAAAGAAAGTATCACAATCAAAACTAAAAAACTGCTGTAAGAAATAGATAAGGCAGATATTTTTCTGATATACTCTGAAAAGAAAAACAGTCCGAAAATTCCTGCAATGCAGCACAAAATAAGCAAAGAGCAGATTAATAAAAAACTAAAAGTCATATGAGAAAAATTATAATTTTTTTGAGCGGATTTTTTTTGCTAGTATTTTTTAATCAAGCGCGAGGAGAAATTATCGATCTTCAAAAAGAAGAAAAGAAGTTTGGCGATTGGAAAGTATATTGCGAAACCGATGTTATGATGGACAACTCACACTGCAAAATCGCTTCCAAGTTTTTTGATAATAGCTCAGTAATCACGATTGAACCTGCAAGCAAATTTTTTAATCAATTTCTTATTGTATTGCCAAAAATCAAACTGGGATATTTTGTTGCTTTGCGCGTTGATAAAAATGATCTATTTTTTTCCGACAACTCTAAGGCCAATGATTTTGGACTTATCAAACTTGATGATGAAAAGAAAATGGCAATTTACAGCCAAATGAAAACTGGTGACTTTTTGTTCCTACGCTTTAGCGTGCGAGGCTCTGAAAAAGAAATCACCAGCAAAATTAATCTCAAAGATTTTAGAAGTGCTCTGAACTACTACACTTCAAGAGTTTCTAAATAATTCTTATTCCCATCAAAAAATAATTTTAATTTAAAATGACTATTCGTGTTGCTATTAACGGTCTGGGCAGAATCGGCCGCTGCGTTACCCGCGCTCTTTTCGAAGAAGCAAAATATTCTAATATCGAGCTCGTTGCCTTTAATGGACCTGCGGCAGCAGAAACTCAAAAACATCTTTTAAAATATGATTCAATCCACGGACGCTTCTCAAAATCAGTTGAAATTGCAGAAAATTTTTTAGTTATCGATGGTAAAAAAGTTCGTCTTTTTGGCGAGAGAGATCCAAAAAAATTGCCTTGGGCAGATTTAAAAATCGATGTAGTTCTTGAATGCACTGGCGCTTTCACTCAATATAAAGACGCTTATCAACATATCGAAGCAGGTGCCAAAAAAGTTATTATTTCAGCGCCCGCCAAAGAAGATTCCGTTAAAACAATTGTTTATGGCGTTAATGACGAAACCCTAAATGGCGAAGATAAAATTATCTCAGTTGGATCTTGCACCACAAATTGCTTAGCGCCAATTGCTAAAGCAATTAATGATACTGTCGGAATTGAAAAAGGTTTTATGACTACAATTCACGCTTACACCAACGATCAAAATGTGGTCGATAATTCTCACAAAGATTTACGCCGCGCCCGAGCTTGCGCCATGTCGATGATTCCAACTTCTACAGGTGCGGCAAAAGCAATTGGTTTGGTTTTACCTGAACTAAAAGGCAAATTAGATGGCGGCGCAGTACGCGTTCCAACTGCCAATGTTTCGATGGTTGATTTAAATTTCATCGCCAAACGCGACACTACAAAAGAGGAAATCAACGACGCAGTTAGAAAAGCCGCCGCTGGCAGAATGAAAGAAGTTCTGCAAATCGTTGATGAGCCTTTGGTTTCAATCGACTTCAACCACACTGGTTACAGCTCTTGCTTTGACACCACTCAAACCAAAGTCATTGGCGGAAATCTAGTCAAAGTTGCTTCTTGGTACGACAATGAATGGGCGTTCTCGCTTAGAATGTTGGATGTAACTCAAATTTTGAAATCGTAAAAAAAGCAAAAGCAGTTTTGCCGTAACGACGCAAATCCAGTAGGTGAAAATTGCTCGAAACAAAATCAGGCTCGTTAGTTGTTTGGAATTCCACAACAATTAACGAGCTTTTTTTTATGAAGTTACTTTTTATCAAGCTATTCATGATCGAAGAATAATCTTCAGCGTAAGGCGGATCTATAAAGATCAGATCAAAATCTTGATTATTTTTCGGTAATTTTTTCGCGTCTGCTTGCAGAATTTTTATCAACTTTTCTACTTTTAAATCTGCAGAATTTTTTTGAACTATTTTTAAATGCTCAGAATTCACATCAATAAACATCACAAATTTTGCGCCGCGCGACAAAGCTTCAAAACCAACTGCGCCAGTACCACAACATAAATCTAAGACTTCAGCACCTAAAATTTCAAAGCCAATTTCTTTAATAAATTTTGCCGAAGCTAAAATATTAAAAAGCGCTTCACGATTTTTATCTGTGGTTGGGCGTAGATTTAGATGATCTGATTTTGCTAAAATTTTTCCACGAAATTTTCCGGCAACAATACGCATCTATTAACTCTCAAACCTTGATTTATCTGCGTAATAAACCCCGAGCAATTTTACATTTTGCGAAAAAAATCCCATCTCTTCCAAAGCTTGCGCAACATTTCTTTGATTTGGATGTCCATCAATCGTGATAAAAAATTTTGCTTGTTTCGAAGCGCCTCCAGGAATGTAACTTTCTAACTTTACCATATTGACATTGTTGGTTGCAAAGCCGCCCAAAACTTTGTAAAGCGATCCGGGAATGTTGCGAATGGTAAATAACATAGTTGTAACAACTGGCGCAATTTTTGGATCGGCGTCAATTGCTTCTTTGGCAATCACAATAAAAGTCGTGGTGTTACCTTGCAAATCTTGCATATTTTCTTTGATGATTTTCAGCCCATAAGTTTGCGCCGCCATTTTTGAACAAAGAGCCGCTTTACTTTTATCAGAACCATTTGCTACGAATTTTGCTGCTTCGGCAGTATTTGAAAATTCACGCAATTTAAAATTCAATTGTCGCAAACTATTTTGACATTGCATCAAAGCTTGCGGATGCGACAAAACTTCTGTGATGTCTTCTAGCTTTGCCAAATCAAGCCCCGCAAGATTATGTTGAATCAACAAAGAATGTTCAGCGATGATCGAAACTTTACCTTCTTGCAATAAATTGTGAATTTCAGAAACACGTCCAGCATAAGAGTTTTCTAGCGGAATCATGCCATATTCAACCTCGCCGCTTTCAACTGCTTTAAAAACATCAAAGAAAGTTGCAAAAGCTTGTGCTGCAAAATCAGGGTAAAATTTTTGACAAGCCAAGTTGGAATTGGCGCCAATTGACCCTTGGAAGCCGATAGTTTTTTTACTCATTACAGTTTGGGATTTTGAATTGACATTGTTTTGACTATTTCGATAATCGTATCCAATCCAACAAAATCAACAACTTACAGCAATTATGTCAAAAAAATGGCAGGTAAATTCTTGGAGAAATTTACCAATCAAGCAGCAACCAACTTATGAAAATCAAGAGTCGCTAAAGGCTGCCGAAAAACAATTAAGCAATTTTCCGCCACTAGTTTCTTTCGATGAAGTTGAAAAATTAAAAACAGAATTAGCTTCTGTTTCCAAAGGCGAAGCTTTCTTATTGCAAGGTGGCGACTGCGCTGAAAGCTTCACAGAATTTTCTCACGACAATTTGAAAAGTTTTTTTCGTACCATCATGCAAATGACGATCGCTTTAATGTATGGCTTGAATAAACCAATCGTTAAAGTTGGCAGAATCGCTGGACAATATGCCAAGCCAAGATCTGACAATACTGAAACTATTGGCGAAACCACTTTGCCAAGTTATCGCGGCGATATCATCAATGCTATTGAGTTTGAAAAAAACGCTCGCATTGCCAATCCACAAAGATTGATCGAATCTTATTTTTATTCTGCGGCATCGCTGAACTACTTACGCTCTCTTGCACTTGGCGGTTACGGTAATTTAGAAAAAGTAAATAAATGGAATGAAGAATTCGCCCACAGCTTGAGCAGCAAAAAAAATGCCGAAGAGGTAATTTCTGAAGTAAACAAAATCTTAAACTTCATGCGTGCTTGCGGTCTTGATTCTAAATCTTTGCCACAACTTACAACTGCCAGCTTTTTTACTTCTCACGAAGCTTTACTTCTGAATTACGAACAAGCTTTCACTCTCCAGAATAAAGACTCAAACAAGTTTTACGATTTAAGCGCCCATATGCTGTGGATTGGCGATCGCACTCGTAACGTTGACGAAGCTCATGTTGAATTTATGCGCGGCATTTCCAACCCAATTGCTTTCAAAGTTGGCCCTTCGATTTCTAAAGATGAGTTATTAAAACTTTTAGAAATTTTAAACCCAGAAAATGAAGCTGGTCGTATCACGCTGATTTCAAGAATGGGCGCTGGTAAAGTTCAAAATTTGTTACCGCCTTTGGTTGAAGCGGTTAAAGCAACGGGCAAAAGCGTTGTTTGGTCTTGCGATCCAATGCATGGCAATACAATTAAATCGTCAAATGGTTACAAGACTCGTAAATTCGATGATATTTTAAGCGAGATAAAATCATTCTTCGCCATTCATAAATCTTGTGGAACTTACGCTGGTGGAGTGCATTTTGAAATGACGGGACAAGATGTTACAGAATGTTTGGGTGGCAATCAACAAATCGCTGAAATCAACTTAAAAGATCGTTATCATACTCATTGTGATCCGCGCTTGAACTCTTCACAAAGTGTAGAATTAGCATTTATGATCGCTCAAAGCCTTGCCGCTAATGCAAAATAAAAAACACGGAACAATTGCTATTGTTGGCGCGCCAAATGCTGGAAAATCAACATTGACCAATGCACTTTTGGGACAAAAACTTTCAATTGTTTCACCAAGAGTACAAACCACACGTAACTCAATCAAAGCCATTGTTACCGAGGAAGAAACTCAATTAATAATCATCGATACTCCGGGAATTTTTATTCCGCATGATGATAAAATTTTAGAACGCATCATCGTAAAATCAGCTTGGCAGGGTCTACGCGATGCAGATCATATTTGCTTTTTAATTGATGCTACAACTGGCGTTAATTCTGAAAATATCCGCATCGCTAAAGATCTAAAAAAAGAAAATTCGCATCTAACTGCCATCATCAATAAAATTGATTTAGTCAAAAAAGGTACGATTTTAGAAATTATGGCCAAGCTTGTTGAGCTTGGTTTTACAGATATTTTTCCGATTTCAGCAGAGACAAAAGATGGTGTCGAAAAAGTCAAAAAATTCCTTTTCAGCAAATGCATTAATCCAACTTGGATTTTTGATGAAGATCAAATCACCGATGCACCAATGCGTTTTATCGCTTCCGAAATCACGCGTGAAAAATTATTTCTAAAATTATATCGCGAACTGCCTTACTCTCTCACAGTTAAAACCGATTCTTACGAAGTTTTAGACAATGGCCAGATTAAAATTCATCAAACAATTTTTGTAACTAGAGACAGTCAAAAAAATATTATTGTTGGCAAAAATGCCATGATGATCAAAGAAATTGGATCAGAAGCCAGACAAGATATTGCAAACATCGCTGGTGTTAAAGTGCATCTTTTTTTATTTGTGAAAGTAAAAAAAGATTGGATGAATAATGTCGAGAGCTACGAAATGATCGATGTCGAAAAAATGCCAAAAAATAAATAATTAACTAAATAAAATGACTTCAACAATTGACCCAATCGAAGTAGAAAAATTTTCTCGCATCGCCGATGAATGGTGGAATCCAAATGGAAAATTCAAGCCATTGCACAAATTCAATCCAATTCGTATTACTTACATCAAAGAAAAAATTGCTGAAAAATTTAGCTTAAATTCTGATTTAAAAATTCTTGATATTGGCTGTGGCGGCGGGCTTGTTGCTGAACCATTTGCCAGCTTTGGAGCTTCAATCACAGCAATTGACGCTTCAGAAAAAAATATTGCAGTTGCCAAAATTCATGCTGAAAAATCAGGACTAAAAATTGATTATCGCGCTACCTCAGCGGAAGAATTAGCTGCAAAAAATGAAAAATTTGATGTGGTTCTTGCTCTTGAAATTATTGAGCATGTTGCCGATGTTGAAAAATTTGTCACAGCTTGCGCAAGTTTAGTAAAGCCAAATGGTTTGCTTTTTATCGCCACAATTAATCGCAATATAAAATCTTTAGCTCTAGCCAAAATTGCTGTGGAATATGTTTTAAGATGGTTGCCAGCCGGGACTCACGATTGGAAAAAATTTCTCAAACCATCAGAGATCAATAAAATTGCAGCACAAAATAATTTAACTTTACAGAAAATTACTGGATTCACTTACAATATTTTCAACGATTCTTGGAAAAGAAATGACAATGATCTTGATGTTAATTACGCGATGATTTTCAAAAAATCTTAGACTCGCGGATCTTTCATTAATAGTTGTAAACATAACTAACCATAAAACCAATCAAAGAAGCTGAGTGATTGCTTTCTTTGATATTGGCGCGACTTAAATCAATTGATAGGTTATTAGCAAATTTATAGCCGGCAGAGATTTGAGTTTGATGATCTCGAATATTAGTATCTCTTTGGTTTTGACTGATGTTGCGATAAATTTTTGAAACACTTGCTGTCCAACCGCTGTACTTTGCGATCAAAGCAAGAGTTGTATAAGTAGCATTTCTACCTTTCTCACCCATAAAATTATCGATTTTAGAAACTTCTGCAAAAGGAATTATGGAAGTATTATAGCCTAATTTATATAAATATTCTGTACCAACAACATAGCCAGTTTCTCTTGATCTAACTGTTATTGCATCACCTTGGCTTACTCCCAAACTTCTGTAACCCAAATTATAAAACCAATTATCATAACCCAGAAATTTTTCGCCTTGCATACTGACTGTGTAAGAAGACAAGGCACCAGTATTGCCAGCCAAACCATCATTAGGACTTTCTTTATTACGACCATTAATCGAACCACTTAAACCAGTTGTATCATTGAAAAATGTATTCAAGGAAATTTCAGCACCTTCAAGAAGTGCGGTAACTCCGCCACCTATTTTTTCTCTGATCTCGTAATCTTTGGTAATGTCGGTGCTAAACACGCCAATTCTTTTGTTATTTTTGTAAGCAGTTCCAAAACTTGGATCAAATTTACCAAAGAAAAATTTCGTATCTTCATCCTCATATTGTGCTTTCAACTCTTCAACCAAAAGGCCTGTATTTAAAGGATCAAAGCCACGATTACTTGACAAAAATGTTCTGGTTCTTTCTGGATTAATTGGATCACGAGTGGTGTAAACATCAGAAGGATTTAGTTTCCACAAAGTTTTCGCCGACCAATTTTTACTAAAGTTCAAAGAAAATTGCGGTTCAATATTCACGTAAGCGTTATTTGGAGAGATTCTGCTTGCATTAGTATTGGGAACTCGATCAGCCTTAAATTGAAATAAAGTTTGACCAGAAATATTTGGGAATTGCTGACTTTGTGCTGCTTGAGTTGAAGTTGAAAGCATAACAAAAACTGACGCGAAAAGTATAAAATATTTTTTCATTATTTTGTAAGTAATTCAAATTAGCGAAGCTCTTTAAAGCTTTATTTGGCTAGCGTTCTTAAGATTTTGATAGTACAACGGTAACGGATGTTCCAACATTTATTTCACTCTCAATTAAAAGTGAGCCGCCGTGTAATTCAATAAAATACTTGGTTAAATATAAACCAATTCCTGTACCCGCAACTGACAATGTATTTTTAGCGCGAAAGAATTTTTGTCCAATTTGTGATAGATCTTCTTTAGGAATTCCAATCCCCTGATCAACAACTCTGATCAAAACTCTTGTCTCACTAGTTTTTGACAGAATTTTTACCGTAGAATTATTTTTAGAATATTTAATAGCGTTGGAAATAATATTAGTAAGTGAGTGATCAAGCAGCTTCTGATCGCCGTTAAATTCTGTTGGCAGATCTTCAATTCTGGTCATTACTGTGATATTTTTTTGCAGCGCTAAGTTAGAATTTTTCTCAATAATATCGTTAACAAAATTATTTAGATCAAAAATTTGTTTTTCGACTTTAATGCTGTTTTCATCATTTTCCATTCTAGCTAAATTTAGCGTGCTGTGAATCAAACCATTCATTCTTTGAATACCGCTTTTGATGCGATCAAGAGATTTATCAAAAGATTCATCTTTTATTGCTAATGACTTTATTTTTCTTGCCAGCAATTCTCTGGTGCTGTCGATAATTTGCAGCGGCGTTTTAAACTCGTGCGAAACCAGAGCAACAAATTCACTTTGCATTTTGCGCATGTTTTTTTCTTTCTTCAGCGCTTCTTTTAGTTGTTTGGTTTTTTCTAATAATTCATGGTTTGAAATCATTACTCTTTCAACTGAATAAGAGCGATCAATAGCAATTGAAAACTGATCAGCCACCGTTTCTAGCAAATCGATTTCTTCAACCAACCAACTTCTTTTTTCTGACTGATGGATATATATTCCACCGTTTATGGTACTGTTGAAAGAGGTGGTAATACTGATTTGGGAGGCAATAGAGTATTTTTCACAAATTTGATGAATTGGAGAAAAATTAACATCATTCATCACATCTTCAGCAATAATCAGCGAACTTTTTTTATTTTTATCGCCAACTTTTTTATAAAAGAAATTCTGAAAATTGATGTAATCAGTTAACATTTTCAGACTTTCAGGATCAGCGTTGTCTTGAAACATTTTCACAGAATCACCGCCGCGATACTCAACAACAAAATTAGTGCTGCCTTTTTGATAATCATGCAGCAAACATCTATCAACCTTTAAATGCTGACACAGCATTTTAGAAATTTCATAAGCAATTTGACGAATTGATAAATCAGAAACAATTAAATAGCCGACTTCGCGAAGCAATCTCTCGTTGCGCAGAGCTCTTTCTAAATTTTTCAACAAAACTACATTTGATTTTTCTGGATTTTGTTCAACGAAGTTCAAATCAAATTCTTCAAAAGAAAAAATCGCATAAGATGCTGATTTTAAAATCGATAAATCTTCTTTTAATTCTGGCTGCAAAACTTCTTTTTTGATTGGCAAAAAAGTGATTTTGAATTTGATTTTTTTTATCTCTTCTTTGTGATTTTCTAAACTTACAATTACAGAGCTTTCGTGAAAATCTTTTACCGCTTTCACCAAACGAATATACTCGATTTGATCTTCCGAAGAATAATCAAAATCAAGATTGTTAAACAAAAAATCATAACTTTTTCCAAGCAGATTAGATTCGCTAATGCCAAAAATTTCGTAAAATTTTTGGTTAGCATAAACGATGGAAAGATAGTTAGGATTATTTTCTTTGGTCCTGCAAATGAAGGCAGCTTGTTGATTGTTTTTGATTTTATTTTTTAGGCTTTCATCAAGAGCTTCTATTACCTGATCAATTTTTTCTCCATCTCGAATTATGCTTGGCGGATTATCTTGATAATTTATTTGCTTTGACATGGATTTTTTTACAAAAAAGGTGAAATAAATCGCTATTAAGCAATCACAGCTCTCAATTAATCAAGATTTTCATACAGCAAAAACTTTCTTATTGCTTGGTGATTCAAGACTTTTTTAATTATTTTTTCTTTGAAAATCTTCCCCTTCTTTTTCCACCACCCGCCGCTTTTTTTTCAGCAACTGATGCGATAACATCAACTGCGCGGTTTAAACCGATTTCTAAAATATTGTCTTCTTTGACCGAAGAAAAAACTTTATTGTGTAATAAATAAGGGCCAAAAGGTCCAATATTGGCAACGATTTTCAGTCCCGTTTCTGGGTGAACTCCAACTTCTCTTGGCAGCGATAAAAGATCAGTTGCTGATTTTAAATCGATCGTGTTTGGATCAAGATTTTTTGGAATTGAAATACGTTTTGGTTTTTTTTCTTTAGCTTTTTTGGCTGGCTTTTTCGCCGCTTTTTTAGTTGTTTCTTTAGCAGTTTTTTTTGATTTTTTGGCTGGCTTTTCTTCTTCTTTCTCTTCTTTAACTTCAGCAGCAATTTCGCTACCAATCAATTCTAAATAAGGACCGTAAGGACCAATTTTAACCATAACTTCAAATCCGGTTTTTGGATCTTTTCCTAAACTTCTTGGATCAAACGAAGCTTTTCTTCCGCCCTCTTCTGAATCGTCGCCATCTTTTTCAAAAAGCTGCATGGTGTGTTTACAATCAGGATAATTTGAACAACCGACGAAGGCGCCAAATTTTCCAAGACGAAGTCCTAACTTTCCTTTACCGCAGGTTGGACAAGAGTCTTTTAATTGACCTTTTTCATCGCGACCAAAAATGTGATCGCCAACTTTTTGGTTCAGAATTTCTAAAACTTCTGGAAATGGTTTTTCGCTGACTTCAGAGATATTGCCGTTAAAATCTTTCCAGAATTTTTTTAAAAAAACTTTCCAATTCATTTTACCATTGGAAATGATGTCGAGCTCGTCTTCTAAACCTGCGGTGTAATCGAATTCAACATATTTGGCGAAAAACTCTTTCAAAAACGTTGTCACGATTCTGCCGCGCTCTTCAGGAAAAAATCTTTTTTTATCCAACTTGACGTAACCGCGATCTTGCAGAACCGAAATAATTGCTGCATAAGTTGAAGGACGACCAATGCCGAGCTCCTCCATTTTTTTTACCAAGCTAGCTTCAGAATATCTTGGCGGCGGTTCAGTAAAATGTTGTTGCGGTTTTACTTCAATCAAGCCGAGATTTTCTTTTTC
Source organism: Rickettsiales bacterium UBA2645 (assembly GCA_002359655.1). Taxonomy (GTDB): domain Bacteria; phylum Pseudomonadota; class Alphaproteobacteria; order Rickettsiales; family UBA1997; genus UBA2645. The sequence goes on from DENL01000013.1 coordinate 11,681, forward strand.
TTCTAGCTCAGGCAGATTTTGTTTTGACTCATCTTCTTCGCTTTCATTGTCGTCGCGATCTTCGCGATAAACTTTGTAGAAACCATCAAATCTAACAGTTGATCCAGTTGCACGCGCTTTGGCATATGCACCCCCCATCGTCGCGCTACGCGACGACTCGTTCCCCCCTAAATAGGGTGGAACATGACTTTCCATAGCTACAATCTCGGCGACAACTTGATCAAAAACAACATCAGACATTTGTGAAGCCAACATCCTTTTCCAAATCAAATCATAAAGCGCGAATTGCGCGTCGTCTAAATATTTTTTAACTTTGTCAGGAGAAAGTGAAAAATCGGTCGGACGAATTGCTTCATGTGCTTCTTGGGCATTTTTAACTTTGCTTTTGAAAAGATTTGGCGCTGCAGGCAAATAATCTTTGCCATAAAGTGAATTGATTTTTTCACGAACTGCGGTGATTGCTTCTGGAGTTGTATCGACTGAGTCGGTTCTCATATAGGTAATCAAGCCTTGCGCTGCACCTTCAATTTCAACACCTTCGTAAAGTTTTTGCGCCACCATCATTGTCATTTTAGCAGAAAATCCAAGCTTGCGTGCCGCTTCTTGTTGTAGAGATGAAGTTGTAAATGGCGGATTTGAGCGGCGTTTAGCTTGTTTTTTAGTAACCGATAAAACTTGATATTGTTTTGACTGTAAAAGTTTTTTGATGTCGCCAGCTTGATCACTATTAACAATTGAAAATCTTTCTAACTTTTTTCCTTGCAGCTCGGTCACACTTGCTTGAAATTCAGCGTTTTTAGCATTTTTCAAATCAAGCTTGATATCCCAATATTCTTCACTCTTAAAAGCATCGATTTCATCTTCACGATCGCAAATCAAGCGCAGAGCTACTGATTGAACGCGTCCTGCTGATTTACTTCCCGGAAGTTTACGCCATAAAACTGGCGAAAGCGTAAAACCAACCAGATAATCTAAAGCACGGCGAGCTTGCTGTGCATTGACCAGATCCATGTCGATTTCGCGCGGTTTTTTAATTGCTTCCAAAATTGAATTTTTGGTAATGGCGTTAAACACAACGCGCTCAACTTTTGTTGCTACTTTGATGGCTTTTTTAGCTTTTAAAACTTCTAAAATATGCCAAGCGATTGATTCACCTTCGCGATCAGGATCGGGCGCTAAAATCAACTTGCCACAGCTCTTGGCACGATCGATAATTTCTTTAACATGTTTTGTAGACTTTGCTGAAACTTGATAATGCATAGCAAAATCATTGTTTGGTTCAACTGATCCATCTTTGCTTGGCAAATCACGAATATGACCAAAAGAAGCTAAGACTTCGTAGTCTTTACCCAAATATTTACCAATAGTTTTGGCTTTGGCGGGAGATTCTACGATCAAAAGATTTTTCATCTGCTATTCTTTAAATATTAAAAACACCGCGGCGATAATAAGTGCAAAGCCTGCGATGTGATTCCATTTCAATTTCTCGCCTAAATAGAAAACTGAAAAAAAACCAAAAATTGTAAGGGTAATAACTTCTTGAATTGTTTTGAGCTCAGCGGCACTAAACTTGCCATAACCAACTCTGTTTGCTGGAACTTGCAAAGCATATTCTGGTAAAGCAATCAACCAACTAATTAAAATGACTTGCCACAAAGCCACTTCACGAAATTTTAAATGACCATACCAAGCGAAAGTCATAAAAATATTAGAAAGTGTAAGCAAAATTATTGTGTACATTTTTACGATTAAACGTTTCTGCGAACAATACGACCTTTGGTTAAATCATAAGTAGTCATTTCAACTTCAACTTTGTCACCTTTTAAAACACGAATTTTATTTTTTCTGATTTTACCTGAAGCGTGAGCGATGATGTTGTGACCATTTTCCAACTCAACACGGAAAATAGTATTTGGCATAACTTCGGTGACAATTCCGTTCATTGTCAGTAGGTCTTCTTTTGGCATTTTAGTTTTATTGATTAATGAAAAACGATACAAAGAGGGGCGGCAAACTATTTCGCCAAAAAGTAAAATTCAAGCCGCGTGAGGGATTGTGATAGATTTGGGATTTTTTGCAAAGGTTGCAACTGAACTTTGTTCAAGATAGCCAAGAAGAGCTAATAAAATTTCGAGCATAAAAAAACTCCCTTAAAAAAACTTTTAAAGGAGTTAAAGAATTCTAATTGAAAGTGTCGGGAGCCACCACCACGCAAACCCGGCGTGTGTAGCCATATTCCTCGTGAGAGTCTTGTATTCTGGTACACTCCCGACAGAGAAGAATATTTCTGATAAGATTTTTTTTGGCAAGAGTTTTTTTTAATGTTTTAAAAAAAATTAACGTACTCCCAAAATATGACAAATCGCAGTTGTCATTTCTGCACGATTTAAAGTATAAAAATGAAAATCATTAACTCCAGCATCGTGTAAAATTCTACACATTTCGACCGCTACAACTCCAGCAATTATTTGTCTTGTATCTTGCTTTTCATCAAGACCGGTAAAAATTTCATCCATCCAATTTGGAATTTTAGCGCCGCACATTTTAGCGAAATGTTTAGTTTGTTTAACATTACTAACTGGCAAAATTCCCGGAACAATTGACACATTAATACCGCGCTTGTGACATTTTTCGACAAAGGAAAAATAAACATCAGTATCAAAAAAAAACTGAGTAATAATACGAGTTGCTCCTTCGTCCACTTTACGTTTTAAATTATCAATATCTTCATCAAAGCTTTTAGCTTCGGGGTGCTTTTCGGGATAGCCAGCGACAGAAATTTCAAAGTCAGCAATTTTTTTAATTCCCGCCACCAATTCATTAGCATGTTGATAGCCGTCTGAGCGAAGCTGATAATTCGGACTTGACGCTGGCATATCGCCACGTAATGCCACAATGTGACGCACTCCCATTTCCCAATAGTTACGAAGTATCTCGTGAATTTCGTCTTTTGATGCCGCAATACAAGTTAAGTGTGAAGCTGGTTTTAAATCCGTGTCGTCAATAATACGTTTGATAGTGTGATGAGTTCTCTCGCGAGTTGATCCACCAGCGCCATAAGTTACAGAAACAAAGCTTGGTTGTAGATTTTTTAAACTAGAAACTGCTTCCCATAATTTAACTTCCATCTCGTCAGTTTTTGGCGGGAAAAATTCAAACGAAACATTAATCTCACGCTTATTTAAAATGACTTCTTCTAGTTTATTTGTGTAAATTTTCATCAATTAGATCTCTTTTAAAATTTGCTGAAATTTAGAAAAATTTCTTACGATTAATTTTTTACCACGCCATAAAACTCTAAGCTTAGCAAACACATCTTTAGAATATTTTAGCTGCACTAAAACTGTTTCCAATCTTTGCCTTATGCTATTTGCTGAAGAAATATTTTCGCCAGTATTTACGTTAAAAACTGCTGTAATATCCACTGGATAAAAAGCATATTTTTTGCCATCAGATTTTTTTGTTGAAGCCAGAGCCATGTTTAGTTCGTAATCCATCGAGTAGCGATTTTTTTCATTGAATTTAAAAGTCTCGAAAATTTCACGACGATAATAAAAAGATTCTCCCGAAGCGATCGGACAATATTTAATCAAATTTCTAACACTGATATTAATTGCCGCACTATTGCTAAAACCATTATCCCCGCCAATGCTGTAATTATTAAAATAAATCACATCAAAGCTTGGATTAACTTCAAAATAATACTGTGCTTTGGCAAAAAAATCTTTGTGCAAAAAATCATCGGCTCCCAAAAAACCAACTAAATTTCCAGAAATATGTTTTAAAGCGATGTTGCGTGCGTGAGAAATTCCCGAATCTTTTTCTTTAATCCAGCGTATTAACTGCGGAAATTTTTCTTGATAATTGGTAATAATTTTGTGAGTTCCATCAGTTGAGATATCGTCAACAATTAGCAACTCTTTTTCTTCATAATCTTGAGCTAAAAAAGAATCTATTGCCTTAGACAAATATTTAGCAGCGTTAAAAGAGGTGATAATGACCGAAATTTTCATGAAAAATTTGTAGAAAGTTTGAGAAGGACATCTCTATATTGAATCACCTATCTCACTTCTTCAATTATAAAAATCAAAAAATATGTCTGACATCATTCCTTTCGATCAGCGCGACGGCGTTATTTGGTATAACGGAGAATTTGTTGCTTGGAAAGATGCCAAAGTTCACGTTCTTAATCACGGTTTGCATTACGCTTCTTGCGTTTTTGAAGGCGAAAAAATTTACAATAAAAAAATCTTTAAATGCACTGAGCATTCTGTCAGACTACACGCTTCAGCCAAAATGATGGGATTTGAAATTCCTGTTTCAGTTGAAGAGTTAAACAGAATTAAAAAAGAATCAGTCATTAAACAAAACATCAATGATGGCTACATGCGAGCCTTTGCTTGGCGTGGTTCAGAAAAAATGGCCATCTCAGCACAAGAAAATAAAATTCACGTCGCCGTTGCCTGCTGGCCTTGGCCACCCTATTACTCCGAAGAAGCACGCCGTGCTGGACTAAAATTAAAATTCGCTAAATACAAAAGACCATCACCTGAAACTGCACCAGTTGCAGCAAAAGCTGCCGGCCTTTACATGATTTGTACAATTTCAAAACATGAAGCTGAAAATGAAGGCTACAACGACGCTTTGATGCTTGATTATCGTGGCTTTTTAGCTGAAGCAACTGGCGCAAATTTATTTTTAGTCATGAAAAATGGCGAATTGCACACGCCACTTCCTGATTGTTTTTTAAACGGAATCACTCGTTTAACTGTAATTGAATTAGCAAAAAAGCGCGGCATCAAAGTTGTTGAACGCCACATCAAGCCAGAAGAATTATCTGATGCAGCTGATGTTTTTATCACAGGAAGTGCCGCCGAAATTACTCGCGTTGGCTCAATTGAAGATAAACACAAATATCCAGAAATAAGCCCAATAACTCTGGATTTAATGAATGACTACCACAACTTGGTTAGATCTTAAAATGAAAAATCTCTTCACCACAGCTTTTTTAATAATTTTTTGCGTAACAGTTTTTGAAATTGCCAATCTCAAACCAGCAGTTTCACAAAGTCATTTTTCACGCGTAAAATCGCATCTAGTTTTTAAAAAAGAATTTAGCGGAATTGCTAAGGTTATTGATGGCGATTCAATCAGAGTCGATGATCATGAGGTTCGCCTTTTTGGAATTGACGCACCAGAATACAGCCAACCTTGTTTTAATAAGTCTGGCAGAGAGTATCATTGCGGCGATGTCTCTTACAGATTTCTGCAAGATTTAATCGAAGGAAAAAACGTAATTTGTCGTTACGCCGAAAAAGATAAATACAATCGCTATTTATCAAAATGTGAGATTGATAAAATTTCCATCAACCAAGAAATTATTAAAAACGGCATGGCCGTAATTTATAATTTTACAGAAAGCGATGATGTGATGGACGCTTTGGAAGAAAAAGCGCAAAAAGAAAAAATCGGAATTTGGCAAGGCGCGTTTCAACTACCAAAAGAATATCGTAAAGCAAATCCAAGAGACAAATAAAAGAAAATAAAAAATGAAAAAACTACAAGTCGCAATCATCGGAGCTTCTGGTTACACTGGTGCTGAGCTTATTAGAATTTTGCTTAATCACAAAAAAGTTGAAATTACCGAACTCGTTGCCAACTCTAACGCTGGTCAAAAAATTCATCAGCTTTATCCACATTTAGCTCATTACAATTTACCTGATTTGAAAAAAATCGAAGAAGTTGATTTCACAAAAGTTGATGTAGTTTTTGGTTGCTTGCCACACACAACCTCGCAACAAACTTTTAAAAAACTACTTGCTGATCCGAAAAATTCGCACTTAAAAATTCTTGATCTTTCCGCCGACTTTAGACTTGAGGACGTTGATGATTATAAAAGATGGTACGATCACGAACATGTGGCAAAAGAACTTCAACCACAAGCAGTTTACGGACTTTCAGAAATTCACAGAAATAAAATTAAAAAATCTAACTTGATCGCTTGTCCTGGTTGCTATCCAACTTCTGTTTTGCTGCCTTTGATTCCACTTTTGAAAAACAAACTAATTGAAAAACACGATATTATTATTGATTCAAAATCAGGCGTAACAGGTGCTGGCAGATCAATTAAACAAGCTAATTTATTTTGCGAAGTTAATGAGTCCGTCAAAGCCTACTCAATTGGCGGTCATCGCCACATGGGTGAGATTGAGCAAGAGCTAAACAAAGCAGCTGAAGCTAAAGGCGAAAAAATCGAAATCGATTTCACGCCGCATCTTTTGCCAATCAATCGCGGTATTATTTCGACAATTTACGCTAAAATTAATCCGCAATTTTCTCTGCAAGATATTGAAAATTGTTTGCAAACCAAATATGAGGACGAGCCTTTTGTACAAGTGATCAAGGGCGAACCCAATATTAAAGATGTAGTTGGCACTAACTTTTGTGTAATGACTGCAAGAAAGGGACGCACCGCAAACAAGCTAATCATTGTTTCAGTGATTGACAATCTTTGTAAAGGTGCTTCTGGCCAAGCCGTGCAAAACATGAATATTATTTTTGGCTTTGACGAAAAAGAAGGGCTAGAAATGTCACCTTTATTTCCTTAGAAACTAATTCTTTGGATGATTCGGAAAATTTAAAAAACGTCAAAATTAATTAAATGCCGACCATTTTTGCTCCAATTACCTCGCCTCTGAAAGCTGGAATTTCTGTGATTAGAATTTCCGGACCCGCAACAACTGACTGTCTTAAAATCCTTGGTTTTAAAGGTGAGCCGCAACATCAAAAAATTTCTCTGCAAAAAATTCGCGATCCAAAAACTAAGAAAATAATTGATGAAGCTTTGGTTAGTTTTTTTAAATCACCAAATAGTTTTACTGGCGAAGATATAGCAGAAATTTCAATTCACGCCTCACCTTTTATTGCCAAAAAAATTTTTGAAATTCTCCTGGCAGAAAAAAATTGTCGCTTCGCTGAAGCAGGAGAATTTTCTAAACGCGCTTTTTTAAACAATAAATTAGATTTAGTCCAAACCGAAGCCATTCCTGATTTGATCGCTGCTGAAACTGAAGCACAACATCGACAAGCTCTTCTTCAACTTGAAGGAAAATTAGGTCAAATTTATGAAGATTGGCGTTTTCGTTTAATTGAAATTTCGGCGATGTTGGAAGCTGCAATTGATTTTCCCGATGAAGATTTGCCAAAAAATATTATTAATAAAGTTGAAGAAGATGTTGAAAAATTAAGCGCAGAAATTCTCTCGCACTTAGATGATAAAAAAATTGGCCAAAAAATTAAAAGCGGTTTAAACCTTGCAATTATTGGCGCGCCAAATGTTGGTAAATCAAGTTTGATAAATTTTTTAGCGCAAAGCGAAATAGCAATTGTTTCAGAAATTGCTGGTACAACACGCGATGTAATCGAAGTTCATTTAGAAATTGCTGGAGTTGCTGTAAAGATTTCCGACACCGCAGGAATTCACGAAACTAACGATAAAATTGAAGCAGAAGGAATTCGCCGTGCTTTAAAAAAAGCCAAAGAAGCAGATTTAAAAATCTTTTTGGTTGATGCAGTAAATCCAGTTTTACGCCAAGATTTGATCGACGAAAATACAATTTTAGTAATGAACAAAATTGATCTTGTTGAATCTGTAAATACAAATGTTGCAAAAAAAGAATCGTCAAAAGAATTTTTACAAATCTCTTTAACCAATAATATCAAGACTCGAGAACTAATCAAAAAACTAGAAGAAAAAATCTTGAGCATGATTCCAAACCAAACTTCACCACTAATTACTCAAGAGCGTTATCGAGTTGCGCTAAAAAACGCCGCAGAAAATTTAGAAAATTTTAACTTAGCAAAAAATATTGAACTGGCCGCCGAAGATTTAAGAATTGCTGCGCGTGAGATCGGAAAAATTACTGGCAAAGTTGACGTAGAAAATATTTTAGATGTAATTTTTTCACGCTTTTGTATTGGCAAATAAATCTTAAACAGAAATTCAAGATGAAAATTTGTCTTTAGACAAGCGCCAAAGAAAAAGTTGCACAAATCACGCAAATTCCTAAAAGTCCGCCACTCTTTTTTTAAAAATCACTTAATTGTAAGTTTTAACTTGGTACTTTTCTTAGCCCTTCCCCCAACAATAAGTTCTTTGGCTTTAAGCGCTTCGAACTTCATTACTCTGCATCCAGAGCTAATTAATGAGCTTGCTGGACATGCTTTGGTGCACAATCTTTACAGCCACATGCACAGTAGCAAAAGGGGCGGATTATCGCGACGTATGAAAAGAAAGAACGCTAACGTAAGGCGTCGTTGGTTTGTCGATAATATCATTTTACATCACAAAAGACTGCACGATAAAAATCGTGAATTATCCGTCAGTAGAATTCGTGAACAAGCTTTGGCCAAAAGAGATGCATTAAAAAATCAGCAATCTTTATCGCTTCAAAGAGCAACACAATCTTTAAAAAAAGACGACACAAAAAGATGGCGCGAAATGGTTGAATTAAAAGAGCGCAGCAACAATATCAGTGGCCGCATTGATAATCGCAGATTGCGCGCTCGCAGCAGATGGCTTAGTGTTTCTGAAGCTAGTGAGAGCTAAAATTATTCACGATGATAAGGATGACCAGCAATTATCGACTGTGCACGATAAAGCTGCTCGATTAAAATTGCTCTGACCATTAAATGCGGAAAAGTCATTTCTGAAAAAGAAATTTTTAAGCAAGCTTTTTGCAAAACTGTACTGGACAATCCGTCAGAACCACCAATTACAAAAGTCAGATCAGAATCTCCTGCAACTGCAAAACCAGAAATAAGTTTGGCAAAATTTATGCTGGTGAATTGCTCAGCGTGCTCATCTAAAACAATCATCTTAGATGCTGGCTTCAAAGCTTTTAAAATAAGCTCGCCTTCGCCTTCTTTAGTTTTTTCTACTGATAAGTTTCGTGAGTTTTTTAAATATAATTCTCTGAGCTCAACTTTCCATTTCAGACGTTTTAAATAATTTTCAAAAACTGCTTTGTGCGGAGAATTTTCAAACTTTCCAATTGACAGAATTGTGATACGCATGATTTTGTTGGTTAAATTTCCTGAAACTTGAGCTACTTAGTAATTACATGAAAATTGCAATTTATCCTGGCACTTTTGATCCAATAACTTTTGGACATCTCGACATCATTAAAAGAGCTGCTGAAATTTTTGATCATTTAATAATCGCCGCTGCCAAAGATAATTACAAAAATCCTCTCTTCACTCTTGATGAAAGAATCAAACTAATCAAAGAAGAAATTTCATCTCTTCCAGAAGCGAAAAAAATTTCAGTAGAAAAATTCGAAGGCCTTTTGGTGAAATATGCCAAAGCAAAAAACGCCAAAGTTATTGTGCGCGGACTTCGTGCTGTTTCTGATTTTGAGTATGAATTTCAAATGTTTGGCATGAATTCAAAACTTGATCCCGATATTCAAACTATTTTTTTTCCAGCTTCTGAAACCAATCATTTTATTGCCTCAAAATTAGTTAAAGAAGTAGCAAGACTTGGTGGCGATATTTCAAAATTTGTTTCGGCAAATGTTACGAAAAAACTAGAAGCAAAATTAATCGGTAAATAATGAATATTAAAAACGAGATTTGGATATTGGCTGATAATAGAATAGGAACTTTTTCGCAAAGCATTGGACTTGCCGAAGAGTTGGCAATGGATTACAAAGTCGTCACACTTTCTTACAATTTTCTCTCAGCTTTACCTAACTTTATTCTAAGCAATTCTTTGCTGCGAATAACTCCTGATTTAAGAAAAAAAATCGATGATTTTGGATATTTGCCAAAAATAATTATTTCTTCTGGCCGAAGATCAGCGCCAATTGCAATCGCTTTAAAAAATAAATCAAAAGGCCAAACAAAAATCTTTCAGATAATGAATCCGAATCTGGATTTCAAAAAATTCGATTTAGTAATTTTGCCTAAACACGATGAAGTTGATGAAACAAAAAATTCTAACTTGATCACTACAATTGGATCTTTAACCAGAATAGACGAGAAGCGCCTTGCATCTGAAAGAGAAAAATTTCCTGAATTAAAAAAAATTACTAAAACCAAAATTGCTTTGCTGGTTGGTGGCTCATCTAAAAAAACTAAATTTACAAAAAGTGATGCCGAAAATTTAGCAAAAATTTCTTCACGAGCTGCTAAAAATATCAATGCAACTTTATTAGTTTTGACAAGTCGTAGAACTGGTTTTGAACTTATAAAAACCATCAAAGAAAATTTAGATTGTGATTTTCAACTTTTCGATTGGAACAATCTAAATGGTGCTAATCCTTATTTGGCAATTGTTGCGCTGGCTGATTTTTTTATTGTCTCGGGAGATTCTGTTTCAATGATTTCTGAATGCGCTTCAACTGGAAAACCAGTTTATATTTTTGATCAGGCAAAAATTTCTTCTGATAAACATCGCAAGTTTCATCACAATCTAGTGACAGAAAATTATGCTAGAAAATTGGTTAATAATTTAGAAAATTTTTTACCAAAAAAATTACAAGAAACAAAACGAGTTGCTCTCTTAATTAAAAATAAAATAACTTGATTAACTCTTCTTGATTTCTACTATTTTTTGAAAATTGATTCCCCTTTTACATTCAAGAGGGTTAGAGCCGCCTTACAAATTCCGACCTTACTTGATTAGAAAAAACTTAGAAAAATCCAGCGAAAAATTTTTTTCCAGAACTCTGCTTAAAAGATATTTAAGTAGTTGCTTCGTTTTGTTGCTTTTTCTTTCCTTCGCTTCTTGTACCGATCAAGGCTGTATCGAAGCTGATGATTTTGGTGAATATCAAACCCAAACTCTTGAAATAGAATCAAACGCTGCTGCAGAATCTTGCAACTATGATCCGTCTTTATCGCTGTCTGATGCCAGCCAAGGTTCGGGAATCAAAGCTTGTCTAACTTCTGGCTCAGTTAGCGTTACCGACTCAGGTAACGTGACTCAGACTACTTCATCTGGTGGCTGCAATGGTAAGCAATCGGACGGAGTTACTCCTTTAGACGCTTCGCACCTAAACCTTTGTGTTAATAGCTGCGTACAATCATGTGTTGCTGGATCTTCTTCAGCTGGTGGAGCAAATCCTGAGCCAAATTGGAAATCAACTGATCAAAGAGATTCTACACAAAATGCTGGTGTACAAATTCTTCCAGGATCAAAAATTATAATAACTGCAACTGGTTCAGTTACCCTTAGTAACAGCGCTAATTATCAAAATATCTACATTCCTGTCGATGGTTTACTAGAAAATGGTATGGCACCAAATTATAAAACTTCTGATTGGTCGACTGCGTCAATCTTCGATGTAACAAAAGGGCAAGAACTCAATTTGAGTTTTAATGGTCATTGGAGCAGACCAAGTATTGGGGTTAGTAAAGGATATTACAATACCGCTGATATTGGAGGTGGGACAGCTGCTCTTTCTCCTAATTCAGCATGGAATAGCGCTATATACGACGGAGCAATTAGTCTTGTAGCCTACACAATTCCTCAACCAAGCGGATATTTATTTGATTATTCTAAAAGTTATGAAGTCCTTGGCACAAAAGGTACTCCATTACTTCCAGATCCAAGAACTTGGACTTGTGACTACAACTCAGAAAAAATTTACAACAAAAATGATACAAGCACGCTCATCAATCTTTTGGATTCTAACTGTTACCTAAAGAGTGATGGATACGCTTCTTTGGGGTATAGCCCATCAGTTGATATAGCTGTATCTTCCAACTCAAGTTTTGCAATAACCTCTAGCAGTGCATCTAATAGCCTTGGTTACTATGGAGGACCAATAAGATGGCTAGGAGATGGAGTTGATAGTCCATCATCAAATGCTAAAAACTTTTACAACACTCTTACAGTATCTAAAAATACTACGTCAATTTCAGCTGGTGCCAGTGTAGCAAGCGATGGCACAAAAGCCCCACAATCACAAGTTGTCACCATACCAGTAGGTGGACTGTCAGTAATAAATAATGACAGTATACCTTACATGGTTTTTTTGGGAGCCAATAATACTAACTGTGTAGGCGCTAATATAGCGATTAAAATTATTGATAGTGATGGCGACGTTCTGACAAACAATACCTCAATTGAAACTCCAGAATCAGGCTGGGGACTATCATCGGGGTATCCAAAAGTATCAAGACTAACTGTTGCGCCCGGCCAAACCATAACTCTTACCCCGCCTGCCCTCTGTGGATCCGCAACCTATGGTAATGGTAATAATTCAGTGAACGCTAAATTTATAGCATACAAAGACATCACCTTAACACAATCTGGCTTCATAAGATTCACCACTCTTAACGCAACTTCCGGGACTTGTACACTTAATGGCAGAATAATTAACCCTCAAAACTCAGAGACCAGCTCTGATTTTTATGAATATGACAATTTTAACTCCTTATCTTCTGTTGATCCTTTAGATAGCTTGAGTGTACCAAGTTCTGGCTTAACCTCATTAAATTGGTCAAAAAAAGTTTTTGTGCGCAAAGGCCAGAAAATTAGGCTTTCACCAATTAGTTGGAATGGAGTAGTTTCTGTAAATAGTACGTCTGGAAGTTCAATTTATAGACAGTGCGGCATAGGTATGGTGATGAAGGTTGTCCCTCGCCCCGCTCTGATTTGCAAAGGAATCGCTACAGAAATAATAAACAATCCAAACCCTAGCTGTTTACAAGATTTCAAAGCAGGCGACGCTACATTAATCGGTTGCCAAGCCTATGCTACTGAATGCTCTGATAGTTCTAATACCGCAAATTATTGCCCTTACGATGCCTGCAAAAGCACAATAACCTGTACTGACGGAACCTCAGACAATAACTATACGAAAACTAATTGCACTAAAACTTCAAACGTAAACTCTAGCGCTTGTAATACGGCTTTATCTGCACTTAGCGCAACCTCTAAAAACAGTTTTAAAATCTCCTGTGGCGATAATTATTGTTCAGATAAAATGAATACTAATGCTCAAATATCAGCAAAAATAGGACAACAGTTAGCTCAATGCTATGATTTAGAAAACTATACTGGTAGAGTACAAGATATTCCAATAGCTCAGGGAAGTATTATAGATTCTAGTAATGCAATGTTTTCAAAAGGTGCCGTTAAACTTGCAAACTTCAACGGTTTTTATGGAAACTTTTCTAACTTTAAGGACACTGGCAAAGTTGATAGCACCTCTAATAATAACAGAATTTATCAGTCAAGCAACATCAGTTTCTCTCAAAATGGAAGGCTGAAATTTTTATTTCTTACTAATAACAAGGACTTTAGGGATCTAGACCAAAATTATTCCGCTTCACAAGATCTAACTTCTTCTTACCCTTATAGCTCTCTAAGCTCTAGAGGCAGTTATTATAATGGCAATAATGGTTTCAAAATAAGCTTTGATGGCACTTTACAATTTTCAAACGGCCAATGGCTGGAGGCAAAATTATGTAAAGAAACTAATTCTCATAGCTGTCGAAGCTTAGCGATCTCAACAGATACAGCATCGATAGAAGCTCAACCAAAATTAGTATTATTAAACGATCCGGCAACTTCTGGAACCAACCCCGTTTTGTCTAACAGTGCCAATTATCAATTTGATGCCTATGGCACTTTGACCAGAGTTACCGCTCCGGGAGCAAAAGATTGTAGTGCTTCAAGTCAAGGAATTGATACCGAGATCAATAGCACATATTATTGCCACACTTATTTAAACAGTACCTCGTCCTACATTTATGACTCCAGCAAAACTACACCTTTTTCCAGCTCAGATTATGACGAGCTAAATACATTGAGATTAACTTTTAAAATTAAAGATCCTGAAACTACAAATTGTATTATCCCAGGTAGCGGCAGTGTCACAAATAACGGTATCAAGTTAACCAACCCAGCTTATCAAGCTGGATCAGGAAATGATTCTGCAACTTGTAAAGCATCAGATGGGCCAACATCTCTAACTGCTTCAAATCCGTGTACGAAACAATATTATTGTACTAGCGTTTACGCCAATAATAGCGGCAAATACTATGTAACTGTTAAAGTTACTAATCCTCCCGGAAGCAATATATCAAATATCATTGGTGGAGTTATAACTCCTGTCATTGAAACGATGGATGGCAAGCACACAGTTGCTGCAGATGGAACTATAACTAAAACAGTTGGACAGTCAGAGAGAATTTATACTTTGGTTGTTGGAGACTCCAGATACCAAGCTATTCTTTCAATGTCTTTGGCATTGATGATAATGTTCTACGGTGTCACTTATTTGATGGGCATTAGTGAATTAAACAGCTCTGAGCTAATAAACCGCTGTATAAAAATCGCCTTAATTTATTTTTTCTCCAGCCCAACTGGCTGGTATTGGTTTAATCTATTCGTAGTTAAATGGTTTAAGGACGGAACCGACTATCTTGCCTTCATGATGGCCTCCTCTTTTGATGATTCAGCTGAACTAGCAAAAGCAATATCTCTTAACGATTATTACGACAAATCAGTTCTATTCAGCGGTGTCGATAAAGTCTTTGGCTTATTCTTTTCTCAAGCTGTACAGAAAAAGATCTCAGCCTTGCTATTCGCCAGCATCTTTGGCTTTGTTTATCTTTGGATTATCTACCTAAGCTTCATGCTTTATGTTTATGCAGTTGGAAACGCGATTTTATACTATCTGACAGCGCAGATTTTTATTTCTATTCTTTTCACTTTAGGTCCGATTTTCTTTATCTTCACCTTGTTCAATCAAACTAAGGGAATGTTTGATAGTTGGCTGAATCAGCTAATAGGATTTTCATTACAACAAATTCTATTACTCACAACTTTATCCTTCTTCAACATGATGATGTACGAAGTTCTGAAGATGTCACTTGGTTATAAAATCTGCTGGGATGAAGTTTGGACTATAAATATTATCACTAGAGTCACTCTTCTTTCCTTTTGGACACCAGCTTCTTTACCTCCTCGCCTAAATACACAAACTGACGTTGGAAATATTGGTCACCCCGAAGGTATACCTTCTTTATTTTCTATTCTATTCATTTGGGTCATAGCTTCTTTGATGAAGAGCTTTATTACCTTTATGACTGATTTAGGCGCTTCAATTGGTGGCAGCCTGAAAGCAAGTGAGATGGGTAAAGGGCTCGGAGATGCAATTGCAGGAATGCAAAAATATAGCTCAGAAAGATTTAATGACCTAACAAAAGCCACTATTGGCGAGCCTATAAAAAGATTGGATGCTGCTTTATTTGACTCTGGAGAGCATGCTGACAAAGCTCGTAAAGAACGCCAAGATAAAAACCGCAAAGATCAGGGCTTAAAAGAATCTCTAAACAAGGCTGGCAACGAAGCAATGAGTAAATTCAAAAGAGAAAATGCCCTCGCTTACTCAAAAATGAGTGAATCAGAAAAAAAAGAAGCCTTATTAAGTGCAAAAGAGCAAGGGATAAAAAAACAGGCTGATAAACTCGGAATCAGCGATAAAGAATTGAAAAGACTAAAATCTGATAAAGGCCTAAAATATGAAGGCTCGAACTTGCTCGTAGCTGCAGCTCAAGCCGCAAGACAAAAAGCTGGCTTTGGTGGAGGAACTCTAAGCAAATCGTTAAATGACTCTAAGATCGATACCAAAATGTCTTTTAGCGAAGCTAAAGAAGGCATGTCAAAAATGAGTAAAGAAGAAAGAGCAGATTTCTTAAAAAGAGCTGACAATAAAGAAGTTGCAATCGGTAAAAGTACATCACAAAAAGTTATAGGCGCTGCCAAAACTGCTGTAAGTCCAGCTACAGGAACTCTTAAAGGATTAAGTGGAGTTGGCGGAGATTTGCGTCGCGTGGTTTCATCTGGTGGTAAAGATCTATCATTCTCAGCAACAAGTAAAAATATATCAGATACAAAATCTGCACTTGGTGCAGCTAAGGATTCTGTAAAAAAAGCTGCTGGTAAAGCAGCTAACTTTGCTGGTTTCAATGAATATGACAAAGCAACAAAACAACTAGAAGCGAGTGGCACAATAAACAGGATGGCTTCAGGAAGTATTGTGGGAACAAACTGGGCAAGACCAGAAAAAGAAAAGCAATTAATCAGACAACAAATACGAAAAAACCGCGAAGAAGCAAAAGCGGCACTTCCAAAAGGAACTGATGGAATGACAATGGCTAAGTTAAAATCTTTAGATAAAGGCCTAACTCAAGATGAAAAAAATCCTGGTGTATTGACAAGCATGTCTTCAGCAACCTTTGGCGCTGGAGGCTTATCTAGAGCAGCCGCTGCACAATTTGAAAAAACTGGCACACTTACCAAAAATTCTGCAACAGAATCCAAAGTAAGTGGTACGACAAGCTCTACTAAAGCAATTAGCAGTGAACTTGCTCAAGCCCAAACTCAAAAAGCTTCTTTAACTCAAGTTGCCGAAACAGCTAAAAAAGTTTCTAGTAATATCTCAGAGATGAAAAAACTTGAAGCACAAGAAAAAACCGCAACAACTCCTGAGGCAAAAGCTGCAATTGAAGCAAAAAAATCTGATCTAAAAGAAAAAGATAAAATAGAAAATGGTGGAACAGGTTATTTCCAAGTGCAAGAGCTGAGAGAGAAACAAAACGCAGAAAAAGATGCAGTCACTAGAAAATCCTTAGGAGATCAAATAGAAAATATCACAAAACAACCAGGTTATGTTGAATTAGGCGGAAGTGATGGAAAAAGCGATTTAAATAAGGTTAATGCCACTTATCAAAAAGCTAGTCAAGGAGTTGCTAATCTTGATAAGAAAATTGATAAACTTACCGTCGCTGACAAAGCAGCCTCATCTTCAGCAGCAACTTATGATAAAGTCGTTAACTCTCCTGCTGCTCAAAAAACTCAAGATGATTACAGTAAAATTAGTACTTTCCATAAAGCTACTAACGGTGTATTTGCTGGAACTGAAGTTAACAAGACATTACAAGATCATAAAAAACTAGAATCCTTCAAAAAAGATTATGGCAAACTTGATAACCCTAAAGACAAAGATTTGGAATTAAAAACAAAAGATGCAGATGGAAATAAAAGCAGCAAAGCAGCAGATAGACATAATGATTTTGCTGAGAAGTATAAAGACTTTAAAATAGATCCTCCTGCACAAGCTCCAGCTCAAAATCCCAATCAGAATGCTACAGTTAAACAACCCGATGCATAGCAACAATGATCCTAACAACACATAAGCAAACTCTTTTAAATTCTGATAACAAAATAAATTTTGTTTAAAAAGAATTCCTCACATCTTCAAAAAAATTTAGCTAAATAAAATTTAAGAAATTTAAAACAAAATTAGTTTAGTATTTTTTTTTCTAAAAAACTCTTTACGAAGCTTCGTAAAAGCTAAAAAATATATTCAAAGTTAGAAAGCCTTAACCATTGATAACAAAGCTTTTGAAGCTCAAACAAGTAAAAAAATAATTTCGTAACCAGAAGAGAAAATGAAATCAGAAAACTACATGACACTGCAAAAACATCTTGAAGAACTTCGTGTAAGATTAATTTTTTGCGTGATGTTTTTTTTTGTAGTTTTTTGTTTGTGTTATTTTTTTTCAGCAGAGATTTATAATTTTTTGTTACAACCTTTTTTAGAATCTTCTCTTGATCACGAAAATAGAAGATTGATCTACACCAGCCCCACTGAAGCTTTTACAACATATTTAAAATTATCTTTTTATTCATCTTTTACTTTTTGTTTTCCAATTTTTGCATCGCAATTTTATTTTTTCTTAGCACCCGGACTGTATAAAAATGAGAAAAAAAATTTATTAATAATTTTATTTTCTTCGTCATTTTTATTTTTATTTGGTGCATTGATTGCCTATTATTTTATTTTGCCAATCGCAATTGAATTCTTCTCAAGCTTTGAAATTCAAGGCTCCGCAGCATCTCTTCCAATTCAACTAGAAGCAAGAATCAGCGAATATTTAAACTTAGTTAGTGATTTAATCTTTGGATTTGGCGTTGCATTTCAGTTACCAATCCTCTTGCTTTTTTTAATTAGAGTTGGTCTTTTGTCGATCAATGATTTGAAAAAAAAGAGGAGATATTTTATCGTAGCTATTTTTATAATAGCTGCAGTGCTTACTCCCCCAGACGTTTTAAGTCAGACAAGTTTAGCAATTCCAATGATTATTTTATTCGAAATTGTTATTCTTGTTGGTAAAAATTTTAATAACAAAAAATAAAAATTTTATGGCTATCGCAAAAAAAGCTCCTGCTAAAAAAGCTGCTGTTAAAAAAGCTCCAGCTAAAAAAGTAGTGAAAAAAGCTGCTGTTAAAAAAGCTCCAGCTAAAAAAGTAGTGAAAAAAACTGCTGTTAAAAAAGTAGTAAAAAAAGCTGCCGTTAAAAAGAAGTAAAAAATCTAAAAAGTAAAAAATAGGGCGGAATCTCAATTGAGGTTCCGCCCTTTTTTTGTCTTGATTTATGACCATTCTATCGAAGTGTAAGCTTTCGCAAGCTTCATAATCAAAGCCTCAAATTTTATCCAATTTCTTTATCGTTATTTTTAGTTGGCGCAAAAGCTTGCTTAACCATAATTCTAATCGGAGAACGAGTTGGAGTTCTGGCACTATTTTCGGTATTGACAATATCACACAAAATATCAACCGACACGCCACCATCAAAACACATACAAATCATGTAAGTCTTTTTGTCTAAACTTTCGATCATATCTCGATTAACTATGCGGAATCCTCCACTTTTTTTATCGTTGCGAGAAAATTTAAAAAGCCGATTCAGGATCGCGATATACTTATTAATTTTACTATTTTTGTGACTGGGTATTGTTCCCATCATCACTTCTTCGTCGGATACTTCGATCAGATATTCAAAAAGTAATTCGGCAATTTCAATCGTCTCTTCTTCGATCTTTTTAAAAACATCAGAAATCAATTTTAAATTATCTGCTGCAGAAGGATTGCTAACCGATGCCGATGGCTTTTCTGATTTTTTTATCGCGCTCATATTTTAAACAAATTTTTGCAATAATTTAGACATTTCAGAAAAAATCTGATTTTTAGAATTCAATCGCAAGACAATAAAATTAAGAACTCGCGGCAATAAGCTTAAATAATAATGCTTTGAATCACGAATTGAAAGTCGAGAAAAAATTCCAATAATTTTTATATTTCTTTGCAGAGATAAAATTTCATAGTCACGCAAAAAAGATTCTTTATCACAAGCAGATTTTTCTAAATAATAGTTCAGAAGCATAGCACGATTCTTTTCATTTAAATCTCTTCTAGCATCTTCTAAAAGCGAAACCAGATCATAAGCTTTTGATCCGATAACTGCATCTTGAAAATCAAGCAAGCCAACTTTTTTGTAGCCAATTCTGTCGCTTAAAACCATTAAATTATCAGCGTGATAATCGCGCAAAACTGTAACTTGATTTTCTTTGTCTAACTGATCGAACAACTCAAACCATAAATTTTTAAAAAGAGCTTTATCCGCTAAAGACATTTCTTTTTTTTGCCCCAGCAAATACCAGTCAATAAACAACATAACCTCGCGATAAAGTAGTGCATTATTATAAAAAGGAAGGTTTGCTGGTTTAATTTTATGTAGACCAATTAAGCAATCACAAGCTCTTTGATAAAGCTCTAATTCTAATTCTTGATTATCTGGCTCGAATTTTTTTAACACTTTTGTGTAAACATCATCACCAAAATCTTCGAGCAAAATAAAACCGAAATTTTCATCACTAGCAAAAATTTTTGGCGCAGAAAAGTCATGTGCGATTAAAAACTCATCTATTTTTATAAAAGGTTTTATGTCTTCGAATTTTGGTGGCGCAAACATCAAAATAAATTTTTTATCAGCGCAAAAAATTCGATAATAAGAGCGAAAAGACGCATCACCAGCGACTTTTACTATTTCAAAATCGTGAATATTATTTTTTGCTAAAAACTCGCCAGCTTGCTTTTTATCAAGTTCAATCATTTTAAAAATCTAATTTAGAATACCATTCTGGCGGATTAATATTGGCAATTCGATCACGCAAAATTTCACTAAAAATTTTATGAGATTTAATTAAGCTGTACCATTCTTTAACTGAAAAATAATGATGCCAATTAATGTCACCAAAATAATCCAAAACCGAAAGATGTGATGCTGCAGCAAAATCGGCCACAGAGATTTGTTCACCAGCTAAATATTTTCTGCTCTCCAAAAGATATTCAATGTAGCTCAAATGCACATTTAAATTGCGTCTAGTAATTCTTAAAACTTCTGAGTCAGGTGCTTTTGCGCCAGGTAAATAGCGGTTAAAATAACGTTCGTTTAAAATATATTTTCCAACTTCATTATAAAATTTTATGTCAAACCAGCTTTGAATTTTGCGTACTTCGGCTCTTTTTGTAATTCCATCGCCTAAAAAACCTCTAGTCTCATCGTGCTTTTCTTCAATATATTCGACAATCACCGAACTTTCAGAAATTACCATGGAGTTACTATTATCAAACAATATCGGTATTGTTCCAGCTGGGTTCATGGCGATAAATTCTTTTCTTCTTTCCCAAAAATTTTCGGTGATTAATTCAATGCCAATCTCTTTAGCAGCCATGTGAGCTCTGACTTTGCGCGAGAATGGGCAAATTGGATGATGATAAAGACGATACATAAATTTTTATTTAAATATTTAAACTTGGTTTGGATTTTGCAGTGATTTTTTAAAAACAAATCGTTTTCTTGAAGTTGATTAGCTATGTAATCTAGGATCAAATAAATTCTAAACCATAAACATAAACATAAATCTAAAATTATGAAAAAAATCGCTCTCATCGACGGTTATGGATTTGTTTTTCGCGCTTATCATTCTCTGCCGCCATTAACCAGACCAGATGGAACGCCAGTCGGCGCTGTTTACGGTTTTACCAATATGTTGATAAAATTACTGGCTGGACTTGACGTCACTCACGCCGCTATTGTTTTTGATTCTGGCTCAAAAACATTTCGTAACGAAATCTATCCAGCTTATAAAGCCAATCGCCCGCCCTGCCCTGAAGATTTAATTCCGCAATTTGCCATTGTGCGCCAAGCAGCGCAATCTTTGAATTTAATGATTTTAGAAAAAGTAGGATTTGAAGCTGACGACATCATTGCCACCATCGCCAAAAAATATTCTTCCGACGAAGATCAAGTTTTGATCGTTTCTTCCGACAAAGATCTGATGCAACTAATTGATGAAAATATCGTAATGTACGACGCCATGAAAAATAAAATGATCATGGCTGCTGAAGTAAAAGAAAAATTTTTTGTCGTGCCAGAAAAAGTTTTAGATGTTTTGTCTTTGATTGGCGATGCTTCTGATAATATTCCCGGTGTTAAAGGCATTGGTCCAAAAACTGCCGCTGAGTTGATTGCACAATTTGGCAGCTTAGAAAATATCTTTGCTAACCTTGATCAAATCAAACAAGATAAGCGTCGCCATCTTTTAAGTGAAGGTGTTGAAAATGCTAAACTATCAAAAATTCTCGCTTCGTTAAAAGAAGATGTTGAGCTTAACATCACGCTTGAAGACTTGAAAATCAAAGCCATTGATCCACATCAACTGGTTTCTTTTCTTGAGTTGCAAGGTTTTAAATCTTTGGTTTTACGGGTGAAAAAAGAATTCGGAATTTCTGATACGATAAAAATTGCTACAGATTTCGAGCAAAAAACCGCAGTAAAAACTGAGCAACAAATTTATTTTCGTGATGTCAAAAAAACTGCGGTTAATTCAAAAGAAATTATCGATCGCATCAGCTTGCAAGCCAAACAAAACGGCATTGTTACGATTGATAAGAACAATAATTTTGTCACTATTTCAACCGCTAAATTTGGCGAAAGTACTAAAGAAATTTTTTATTTTGAAATTGTAGAAACTGTAAAAAACACAATAAAAAATTCTGCAGTCGATCTTTTTAATTTTAACGAAGAAGTTCCGCAAAGCACTGCTGAAGCTGAATTCACGATTTTAGATTTAGCAAAAATATTACGAGACGACTCAATCAAAAAAGTTTTTTTTGATGTGAAAGATTTTTTAAAAACCACCGAAGTTAAATCTTATCAAGACATTTTATTGATTGATCATTTGGCAAACTCGGCAATCAAAAATAATTTGCGCGAACTAATCGACCTCAACTTAAATGAAGACATAGAAGAGCTGGGATTTGGCCAGATTTTTGCTGAGTTGGAAAAAAATAAAGAACCAGAAATTTTTGCCGACAGCGCAAAAAAAATAGATTTCTTTTGCTTCAAAAATTTTGCTATTCAGCAACTTTATCAAAGTTTTTCTGCAAAAATTTTCGACTTAAAACTAAACTTTGTTTATTTAGGATTAGAGCTTCCGCTCCTACAAGTTGTTGCTAAAATGGAAAGCAATGGTGTCGCAATCGACATTGAAAAATTGCATATTTTATCGCAAGAGTTTGCCAGCCAGATACAAAATCTGACAAAAGAAATTCATCAAATTGCCAAGGAAGAATTCAACATCGCTTCCACACAACAATTGGCAAAAATTCTTTTTGTAAAATTAGGTTTAGATTCAGCAAAAAAATCAAAAAAAACTGGCGCGCTTTCAACTAATTCTAGAGTTTTGGAAGAGCTTGCCGATGAAGGGCATGAAATAGCGCGCAAGGTTTTAGATTTTCGTAAATTTTCGAAATTAAAAAATACTTATGCTGATGCGTTGCCAAAAGAAATAAATCCAAAAACTAACCGAATTCACAGCAATTTTTCTACTACTTCAACAATCACTGGAAGGCTTAGTTCAAATAATCCGAACTTACAAAATATTCCGATAAAAAGTTTAGAAGGTCGTAAAATTCGTGAAAGTTTTGTTGCTGCTAAAGATCATTTTTTTATTTCTGCCGACTACTCGCAAATCGAGCTGCGAGTCATTGCTCATGTCGCCAAAATCGATAATTTAATCGCGGCCTTTAAAGAAAATAAAGATATTCACAGCATCACCGCTAGCCAAGTTTTCAATATTTCTGAGGATAAAGTTACTGATGAAATTCGCTCAAAAGCCAAGGCAATTAATTTTGGAATTATTTACGGAATCAGTGCTTTCGGACTTGCGCGCCAACTTAATATTCCAAGACAAGAAGCGGCAATTTACATCAAATCTTATCTGGAAGCTTATCCCGGAATTGATAGCTACATGAAAAACTACATCGAACTTGCGCGCGCTAATGGCTACGTCGAAACCATTTCTGGCAGAAAATGTTTTATTCGCGAAATCAATAACAAAAATCCAATCATTCGCTCTGAAGCTGAGCGTTTATGCATCAACGCGCCAATTCAAGGAAGTGCTGCTGATATTATTAAAATGGCGATGATTCGTTTGGATAAAAAATTTTCTGAAATGAAATTGCGCTCAAAAATTATTATGCAAATTCACGACGAATTAATTGTTGAAGCGCCGCAAGATGAAGTAGAAATCGCCACAAAAGTTTTGAAGGCAGAAATGGAAAATGCTTTTATTTTAGATGTACCGCTGCGTGTTGATGTAAAAGTGGATCGTTGCTGGAAATAATAACATTTTCGCAAATTTGAATAAAATTTGAATTAGCCTTAAAGACCTGATTTCATTGAACTTGCAGTGGTTTCGTCTGAATTTTCGCCTTAAGGCAAAAATTCATTTTTCTGATAAGTTTTTTAAAGTGAAAATTAGTGTCACAAGAGAAATCGGCATTTAAAAATCATATCTCAATCTGACCGAGACTGATCTGCTATTGTAGTTGTATTTTCTTTCTAAACTGTAGTCGGTGCTAAAAGTGATTGAGTCACTGCTGTAAACATTAAGCGCAGCGCCAACCTTCAAGCTGCCTTGATAAACCTTGGCTGATTCAGAAGTAAAAGAAGTTGATTGACCAACAAAGTTACTCTGAACATTTTGTCTGTCGCCAATAAAATCATAGCCGTAAGACGCTTTTATTTGCGGATTAACTTTAAGACCCAAACGGGTTATTTTATTGTAGTTTAAAACTGCACCTGCTCTGCCTTCAAAAAATCTGTTGCTGCTGTGATCAACTTGCAGATTAAGATTTCCGGCTCCGCTTTCAGTATATTTTGAAATTTCATTACGGGCAAAAGTTGCAGTAAGGCTTGGAATAAAACTAAATCCGCCACCAAGATTTTGGATGATTCCACTTTCAGCGCGAGCAATGTAGGTTTGGCCGCTGTAACTTGCTTGAGCGTAACTATCAACCAAAGAGATTGCTCTACTTGATGAATATTCGTTCCAAGCAAATCCCAAAGCAGCGTCGAAGAAAAATTTATCAAAACTTGTGCCGCCGTAAGCATTTAGCTGGTAGCTATCGGTGGCAATTTTTTTCGAACTAGTTTTTGCAGTAGAGGTGGCAGTGGCGTAAGTTCCAGACAGACCAAAGTGATTATTTTGTGAGGTCTCGGTGTCCATACCAAAGGCAATTCCTTGCGAACGCGCCTTGTAACCATCAGCTTGCGATGAACTTTTTTGATCAATCCAATTGCCAAATTTTTCTAACCAAGCTCCGTGATTTGAAGCCTCATCTCCTGAAGCAACTCCTGAAATGTCACTTAAATGAAAATTCTGTAAACGATCTTGTGAAATGGTTATTGAGGTATTTACCACTTTTAAAACGCTGGTATTAGAGCTGTTATCAGCTTGCGGCGTGGTTGATTTAAGAGCCTGATCTTTTTGTGAGTCAGAAAAATTAGCTGAATTGATGTATTGCTGAAGTGTTAACAAATTACCTGTAGCGCCAATAATCTGAGAAATGTTGTTGTAGGCATTGATGGCCGAAATATTTTTTGTCGGAGCCGTTCTGTCTATTTTCTTAACCACTAAATACAAAGCATTATTACTCTCCTCTAATGTAAACATTCTGTTGCCGTAAATATTAGAGTTTGATCCGTTAACAATTATTTTTGTGACATCAATTGCTCCGATTTCTGAATTAGAACTACCGGCAACGATTTCGTAAGTAGATATTTTTTCTAAAGAAAGACTAGAATCGAAAGTCACATACAAGCTGGTGCTAGAACTAATTGATGCTACTCCTGAAGCCAAAATATTGCCTGAAGCTGCACTGCTGGTTAACGATAATTTTAAAGTGTCACCAGCCAAAGTAGTAAAATTGCCATCGATAAAATGTGATCCCGAACCCAAGTTAATCTGTGCTGATCCTGAACCGCTGACGTCACCAGTGATTATTCGAGAATCGTTGCCAAAATTTAATGTTCCTGAAACGTTAACATTATTAGCCGCAACATCAGCTCCTAAATTAAAAGTTGAGCCCGACTCAACGTTGATATCAGACAAACTATTAAAGATGCCAATCGCCGCGCTGTTAGTAAATGAGCTACTGTTAACGATATTTAGCTCGCCGGAATTTGCCGATGAGCCATCAATGTAGCCGCTGACACTTGCACCATTATCCAAATTTAAAACTGCTCCACTACCAAGAAACAAGCCACTAGAGGCACTTAGATTATTAGATAAATTTAAAGTTGCTGAATCTCCAATTGTAATATTAGAGCTGCTAATTGAGTTAGCAGCGTCAATTACAATGCCGCTAGCAATATTGATATTAGCCAAAGAATTAGTGTCACCAATTGCTGATGTATCATCAAAAGTCCGCGTGCTGTTTAGATTTAGATTACCAACTCCGCTGCTAGTACCTTCAATAGTTCCGCTTAAAGTTCCGCTTCCTAAATTTAAAGTTGAAGTGGAATTAAGAGAAATGCTGCTAGCGCTAATATTAAAATCTCCAACATTAATAGTTTTTGCTTCGTCAACAGTGATTGAAGCCAGAGAGTTAGAGCTAGATCCAATATCATTGTCGAGAGTTCTACTGGCAGAGAATCTCAGCGTTCCCACTTTATCACTACTGCCTTGAATCAAACCACTAAATGAAGCGGTCCCTAATATTAGAGTTGCGTTACTGCCAATTTTTAAATTAGTAGCTCTGATAGATTTATTGTTGGTTGCTGTATCTAAAGTGACGCCGTCACTAATCACAACGTTACTCAGCGCTGTCGCAGAAGAAGTGCCGCCAATATTGTTAGTAATGGTACGATTGGCATTAAAGTTAACTGTTCCCGTACCGCTAACTCCGGAAATATTGCCACTGAGCACGCCACTTCCTAAATTAAGAATTGAATTGGTATTAAGAGTAATGGCACTAGTAATAGCGGCACTATTGGCATTGAGGGTAGATCCGCTATTTAAGGTAGTAGTGGTAGAAGTAAGACTGCCAGTTCCCAGAGTTAGAGTTGAGTTAGAATTTAGAGTAGTTGAGCTGGCGTTAATCGAATTGCTACTAGCAAGAGTTAAAGTTTTGCTAGCAGCAATGTTTAAGGCTGAAATAGCATTACTGCTAGTTCCTAAATTGCCGTTAGAAGTAAAGTTTTGTGAGACGCTAACCGTTCCGTTACCGCTAGTTAGACCTTTAACATCGCCATTAACTGCAGCATTAGTACTCAAATCAAGAGTAGAACCAGCATTAAGAAGAACTCCACTTGTTGTAGTTAGAGTATTTCCCAAAGTTAATGTTCCTGAGGCCCCACCTCCAACTGTAACACTAGTGCTGCTAATCGAACTATTAGCTGTAATAGTAGCACCATTAGAAATATTAATATTAGCTAGAGAGTTAATTGAGCCGATCGCTGATGCTGCGGCAAGTGTTCTTGTACTATTTAGGTTTAACTTACCTACTCCAGCACTAATACCTTGAATAGTTCCGCTCAGAGTGCCACTACCCAGATTTAAAGTTGACCCTGAATTAAGAGAAATGCTGTTAGCACTAATATTAAAATCTCCAGCATTAACAGTTTTTGTCGCATCCACAGTGATTGCAGCTAGGGCGTTGGAACTCGATCCAAGATTACCCGCAAGCGTATTATCATCTGCAAATCTCAGAGTTCCTGCATTGTTACTATTACCCTGAATCAGACCGCTAACTGAACTAGTTCCTAATATCAAAGTTGCATTACTGCCAATTTTTAGAGTAGTGGCAGAAATTGAGTTGTTATTAGTTGCAGCATCAACCGTTTTATTATCAGCAATAGTGATTGAAGAAACTGAGAAGTTACCGCCAATATTTCCAACAATGGTATTGTCATCCAAGAATTTCACAATTCCTGTTCCCGCAGCAGAACCATCAATGGTTCCAATTACTGAATTAGCGCTAAGATTAAGAGTTGCATTAGCTTCATTTAAAGAAACGTTGCCTATTACACTTCCGGAATTGCTAGTTAACGTTCCCGAAACGTTAAAGTTACTAGCGCTAACATCGGATCCCAAATTAAAAGTGGAGCCCGATTCAACATTGACATTAGCTAAGCTATTTTCACCACCAATTGAATTACTACTAGTAAATGAGCTACCATTAATAACGTTTAGATCACCGGAATTTGCTGACGAGCCTTCAAGATAGCCACTAAAGCTTGCGCCATTATCCAAATTTAAAACCGCTCCACTGCCAATGTAAGCTGCATAGCTAACATTTAAACTGTTAGCCAGATTTAAGGTTGCTGAATCTCCAATTGTAAAATCAGAAGTATTAATTGAGCTATTGGCAGTAATGGTCACGCCACTAGCAATATTAACAGAAGAAAGAGAATTGTTCGCTCCAATCGTTGATGTCACGGCAAAAACTCGGTCACTGTTTAAATTTAAGCTACCTTCTTCACCGTTAATACTGTCAATAGTAGCACTCAGCGTACCACTACCCAAATTTAGATTTGATCCTGAATTAAGAGAAATGCTGTTAGCGCTGATATTAAAATCTCCAACATCAACAGTTTTTGACGTATCCACAGTAATTGTGGCTAACGAGTTGGAGCTAGATCCCAGATCACCAGCAAGAGTATTGTCATCCGCAAATCTCAATGTTCCTACATTATCGCTGCTACCTTGAATCAAACCGCTAACTGAACCAGTTCCCAATATCAAAGTTGCGCCATTATTGATTTGCAGATTGGTAGTAGAAATTGAGTTATTATTGGCTGCAGCATTAAGAGTAACCCCATCGGCAATCACAACACTGCTTAGCGCTGTTGTTGAAGAGTTGCCGCCAATATTGTTAGTAGTGGTACGATTAGAATTGAAGTTAACTGTTCCAGTACCGCTAACTCCAGAAATATCGCCACTAACCGTGCCGCTTCCCAAGTTAAGAGTTGAGTTAGCTTTGAGAGTAATTGCGCTGTTAATATCAGCGTTATTAGCGTTGAGAGTGGCTCCACTGTTTAAGGTAGTAGTGTTAGAAGTAAGACTACCACTTCCCAGAGTTAGAGTTGAACTAGAACCAATTGTGGTATTAGTAGCTCTAATTGAGTTGTTATTAGTTGCGGCATCCAGAGTAACACCATCAGCAATCACAACGTTGCTCAGCGCTGTTGTTGAAGAAGTGCCGCCAATATTGTTAGTAGTGGTACGATTAGCATTGAAGTTAACTGTTCCAGAGCCGCTAACTCCAGAAATATTTCCACTGACTGTACCACTTTCCAAGTTAAGAACTGAACTGTTGTTAAGAGTGATTGCACTGATAATAGTGGCGTTATTGGCGTTGAGAGTAGCTCCACTATTTAAGGTAGTAGTGGTGCTAGTAATTGAACCCGAAGAGAAGTTAAGACTAGAGCCAGAGTTTAAAGTAACTGTCTGGGCAGCAATATTGTAGCTACCAGCATTAAGAGTTTTATTAGCAGCAACTGTAAGACTGGCTAATGCATTGGCAGAGCTATTACCGAAGTTTGTAGTTAAAGTATTATTGTCGGTAAAGTTAACTGTACCAGTGCTGTTAGTACCAGAAACAGTGCCAGTAACTGTACCACTTCCCAAGTTAAGAGTTGAACCAGAAGCAAGAGTGGTATTTCCGGTTAGGCTTCCTGTGGTTAAGGTCAGAGTTGAATTACTACCTAAGCTGATATTTGTAGCATTAATATTTTGAGTATTGGCCGTAACAATTTTTGAACTTGAAATATTGACTGCAGCAAGAGAGTTACCCGAAGTTCCAACTGCCCCAGCTAAAGTGTTGGTAGCGGTGAAGTTTAGAGCACCTAATCCATCGGAAGATCCTTGAATAGCTCCAGTAACTGCTCCGGTTCCCAGAGTTAAAGTTGAGCCAGAACCAATTGTGGTGGTGGTAGATCTAATTGAGTTGTTATTAGTTGCAGCATCCAGAGTAACACCATCACTAATCACAACGTTGCTCAGCGCTGTCGCAGAAGAAGTACCGCCAATATTGTTAGTAGTGGTACGATTAGCATTAAAGTTAACTGTTCCCGTACCATTGCTACCAGAAATATTACCACTAAGCGCGCCACTTCCTAAGTTAAGAATTGAATTAGTGTTAAGAGTAATGGCACTAGTAATAGCGGCACTATTGGCATTGAGTGTAGATCCGCTATTTAAGGTAGTAGTGGTAGAAGTAAGACTGCCAGTTCCTAAAGTTAAGGTTGAGCTAGAACCAATTGTGGTGTTAGTGGCTCTAATTGAGTTGTTGTTAGTTGCGGCATCAAGAGTAACACCATCACTAATCACAACGTTGCTCAGCCCTGTCGCAGAAGAAGTACCGCCAATATTGTTAGTAGTGGTACGATTAGCATTAAAGTTAACTGTTCCCGTACCATTGCTACCAGAAATATTACCACTAAGCGCGCCACTTCCTAAATTAAGAATTGAATTAGTGTTAAGAGTAATGGCACTAGTAATAGCGGCACTATTGGCATTAAGGGTAGCTCCATTGTTTAAGGTAGTAGTGGTAGAAGTAAGACTGCCAGTTCCCAGAGTTAGAGTTGAGTTAGAATTTAGAGTAGTTGAGGTAGCATTAATGGAATTGCTACCAGCAAGAGTTAAAGTTTTGCTAGAACCAATGTTTAAAGCTGAAATAGAATTACCGCTGGTTCCTAAATTGCCGTTAGAAGTAAAGTTTTGTGAGACGCTAACCGTTCCGTTACCGCTATTCAGACCTTTAACATCGCCATTAACTACAGCATTAGTACTCAAATCAAGAGTAGAACCAGCATTAAGAAGAACTCCACTTGTTGTAGTTAGAGTATTTCCTAGAGTTAATGTTCCTGAAGTACCACCTCCAACCTTAACGTTAGTGCTGCTAATCGAACTATTAGCCGTAATAATAGCACCATTAGAAATGTTAATAGTAGCCAAAGAGTTGTTTGAGCCGATCGCTGATGCTGCGGCAATGTTGGTAGTAGAGTTTAAAACTAAACTGCCCACCCCACTACTAACCCCATCAATAGTACCAGTAAATCCGCCACTTCCCAGAGTTAAGGTTGATCCAGAATCAAGAGTGGTATTTCCAGTTAGACTTCCTGTAGTTAGAGTAAGAGCTGAACTGCTGCTTAAGCTAATATTCGTAGCATCAATACTTTGAGCATTGGCAGTAACAGTTTTAGAGCTCGAAACATTAACCGCAGCAAGAGAGTTAGCTGAGGTTCCAAGTACCCCACCTAGAGTATTAGCATCAGTAAAGTTAACAGTACCAATTCCATCGGAAAGTCCTTTAATAGTTCCAGTAACTGCTCCAGTTCCTAAGTTTAAACTTGCACCAGAATCAAGAGTTACCGCTCCAACAATAGTTCCAGTAGTTGAAGTTAGGGTTGAGTTAGAGGCTAGGTTAACTGCCAAAGCATCAATATTTTGAGTATTAGCAGTAACAGTTTTGGAACTTGAAATATTAACCGCAGCAAGAGAGTTAGATGATGTTCCAAGTACCCCACCTAGAGTATTGTTGTCAGTAAGATTTACTGTTCCTTTACCGTCAGCAAAACCTCTAATAGTTCCAGTAACTGTTCCAGTTCCAAGATTAAGAGCAGTGTTATCTCCGCTTAAGTTTGTGGTTGAACCAAGAGTAATGGTGCCAGCAGCAATTGAATTATTGTTGGTTGCGGCATTGACGGTTTTATTGTCGGCAATGGTGATAGAAGCTAGAGAGAACGTGCCACCGATATTGCCGTTAGTAGTGTTGTTGTCTAAGAATTTTAAAATTCCCACTCCCGCAGCAGTACCATTGATGGTTCCATTTACTGATCCAGAATTAAGGTTAACTGTTGCACTAGCATTGGCTAAAGAGATGTTACCATTAACCGCACCAGTTGCCATGGTCAGAGTTGAAGAAGCACCAGCAAGCGAGATGCTGGTAGCAGAAAGAGAGCTGCTACCAGAAAAAGTTAAAGCTTTGCCAGTGGCAATAGTAACTGCAGATAAAGAGTTGGTGGCACCAATTGATGATGCAGTTATGGTAGAAGTTCCATTTAAAGTTAGAGTACCCACCCCACTACTAACACCATCAATAGTACCAGTAAATCCGCCATTTCCCAGAGTTAGGGTTGATCCAGAATCAAGAGTAGTATTTCCAGTTAGACTTCCTGTAGTTAGAGTAAGAGCTGAACTGCTGCTTAAGCTAATATTCGTAGCATCAATACTTTGAGCATTAGCAGTAACAGTTTTGGAACTTGAAATATTAACCGCAGCAAGAGAATTGGCTGAAGTTCCAAGTACCCCACCTAGAGTATTAGAATCAGTGAAATTTATAGTACCAACTCCATCGGAAAGTCCCTGAGTGGTTCCAGTAACTTTTCCAGTTCCTAGATTTAGAGTTGCACCAGAATCAAGAGTTACCGCTCCAACAATAGTTCCAGTAGTTGAAGTTAGAGTTGAGTTAGAAGCTAGGTTAACTGCCAAAGCATCAATATTTCTGGTATTAGCAGTAATAGCTTTATTGCTTGAGATGTTAACTGCCGCAAGAGAGTTAGATGATGTTCCAAGTACCCCACCTAGAGTATTGTTGTCAGTAAGATTTACTGTTCCTTTACCATCAGCAAAACCTTGAATGGTTCCAGTAACTGTTCCAGTTCCAAGATTAAGAGCAGTGTTATCTCCGCTTAAGTTTGTGGTTGAACCAAGAGTAATAGTGCTAGCAGCAATTGAATTATTGTTGGTTGCGGCATTAACAGTTTTATTGTCGGCAATGTTGATAGAAGCTAGAGAGAACGTGCCACCGATATTGCCGTTAGTAGTGTTGTTGTCTAAGAAATTTAAAATTCCTCTACTAGCAGCACTACCATTAATAGTTCCGGTCACCGATCCAGTATTAAGATTGAGTACGGCAGTGGCATTGGCAAAAGAAACATTTCCAGTAATCGAACCGCTCCCCATGGTCAGAGTTGAGGCAGCACCAGCAAGTGAGATAGTGGTAGCGGAAATTGAATTGTTATTAGTTGCGGCATCAAGAGTTTTTCCTGCATTTACCGTAACAGAAGTAAGCGCTGAAGTTGATCCAATATTACCATTAAGAGTGGTAGTGCTGCTACTGTTAATTACCAGTTTTGTAGCACCATCTATTTTACCGGTTAGAGTTCCGCCAGCTAGAGTAACCGTTTGAGAAGAGCTGCCAGTTGTGATATCACCAATCACCGAGCCACCATTTATTGCAAATGTTGAAGAGGTGCTAGTGCCAAGATTAACATTACCAGCTATTGTTCCCAGAGTGTTAGTGAGCGCTAAGCTGCCAGTTCCAGCAGTGATATTTCCGGTAATTCCGGCACTTGAGTTGTTGGTTATTGTAGCATTGTTACTATTACCAAGCGTGATAGCGCCTGTGATCTGGCCACTGCTGGTGTTGTTGATAGTTACCGTATTGGTACCACTAGTATTAGCAATCGCCGAAAATGCTGTCCCAGTTGATCCAGCAGTTATTGTGCCAGTATTATTGATAGTGAAAGTTGATGAGCCATTAGTATCGCTAACTCTGATAGCGCTTGAAGCAGAATTATCATTAACACTAATCGTACCAGCATTAGTAACGATCAATGTTTTGTTAGTTGTGTTAGCTGCACCTAAATCAATGGCGTAACCAGAAGTAGCAGTATTAGAAATTGTGGTTCCCGAAGCAGTAGTGATACAAGTGGCATTAGCAGAGGAACAATTGGCACTAGAGCTAGCTGTTGATCCAGCACCAGTAATTGATATTGTACCAGCTCCGCTAACATTGCTGGTGATTGTTCCAGCATCAACCTTCACCAAAGAAATTGAACCAGTAGAACTAATTTGCAGCGCCGAAGAATCGCCAGAAGAAATACCCCCTAAATTGCCCGCACTTAATATTACCTGAACATTAGTACGGTTAGTATCAGTAGCAGCAACTCCGGAAGACACAGCAAGGTTACCGCCAGAAGCAATGGTTAAGACATCGCTGTTAGCGGTAAAAGTCTGGGAGGTTGAAGTTGGCGTAGAAATAGTAATACTGGCAGCAAGAGCTGTTAGCGAATTTAACAACAAATAAGTTGCTAAAAAAAACTTTGAGGAAATTTTTAAAAATTGTTTTGCAAATTTTTCCTCGTTCTTCACTTTTTGTTTAAACTTTCAGAAACACAAAGTTTCATCTTAATTTTTTTAAATTTTTCATGAAGATTTTATTTCTTATTTCACTGCTATGCCTTGCTAATTGCTGCGCTGCAACTTATACCAAAATTGCCGACAAAACTTCTAAAATCGCTTCAGAAGCAGGTTTGAGCACACAAATTTATCAAACAAAAAACTTTAAAATTTTTACGCTACAAAAAATTACTGATCCAAAAAAAAATTTAAGAATTTATTTCGAAGGAGACGGTAAAGCTTTTATTAAAAGAAATATTGTTTCTCCAAACCCTACTCCCACATCATATTTTATGGTTAATCTGATAACACAAGACCCATTTCCAAATATAATTTACATCGCCAGACCATGCCAATTTGTTGAAGATAAAAAATGCTATCAAGATCAACCAGAAAAATATTGGACTGACGATAGATTTTCCAAAGAAATTTTAGACGCGGTCAACGAAGTTGTTGAGAAATTTTCAAAATTTAATCTGGAGTTAATTGGCTACTCTGGCGGGGCTACAATAGCAAAATATGTCGCAGCAAAAAATCACGCTAATCATCAAAATGTAGTCAGTCTGAGAACTTTGGCTGGTAATATTGACAATCAAGAATTTGCCAAAATTCATCAAACTAAAAAACTAGAATCTTTAGCCGACACCAAAAAGATTTTACTGCAATTAGAAAATATTCCCCAAATTCATTTTGTTGGCGATGAAGATGAGACAATACCGCAAGATATCGCGAGATCATATTTAAAAAAACTTCCTAAAAAATTCTGCACCAGAATTTTTCAAGTCAGCGATGCTGATCACTCAAATGGTTGGCAAGAAAAATGGCCTGACTTACTAAAAATAAATCCAAGCTGCAAGGAAAGAGAAAGTTGAAGTTATTAAGGAAAAAAAGAGCTCTAAGAAAAAACTTAAAAAACGTTTTAAGTCGCATCACTAAACTATTTTTCTCTCGCAAACTCTTTTAGTAATTTTTAGCAACTCCTTCACATCTTTTGCTAAAATTTCTAAATCCTCTTTTGAAATTTTGTATTTTGGATCGTAGCGGCCGCCGATATAGGCGTATTCTAAAAGCTTGAAGCGTTCCTTTTCTTCTTCAGTGTTTTTGGGAAATAAACTTCGTAAATCAACAAAATATTCTTCGCACTCTTTGCCAAGAATTGCTAAGAAATGTTCATTGGGATTGTAAAGTGTGAAGACGAGTAAGATTGTTTTGTAGGCGTGTTCTGAAGCTTGGTGTAAATCAAATGCTGCTTTACCAAAGTAAGATGAATCATTTTCTGATTTTCTAAAATCAGATTCAAAATCATCAAAAAACATTTCTGCTCTCTTAAACCAATGCTCAAAATACTCTTCTCTAAATTTTTTAATCTC
>DENL01000051.1 GCA_002359655.1 Rickettsiales bacterium UBA2645
TCTTCTCTAAATTTTTTAATCTCTTCATCACTAAGTCTTCTGCGATCAGCAAAATCAAAATTCTTGGCATCAAAAATCACGATTCCTTCTTCTTTAATGTCCGAATAAAAATATTGTCCGACAGAAAGCTTGTTATTCAGCTCTTCAATATCGTGAGTTAAAATTCTTGGATCAGCGCTTAAGTGCAAATTGCGGCATTTCTCACCAATTTCGTGCCACAGATTTGTATCAAGCGCAGTAGTAGCCTCGCGAGTCACAACCAAAATATCGTAATCAGAAACATGACCAGATTTTCTATCTTCAGCTAAATCTTTTTTCTCTTTGTAATCGCCTCTGGCGTAAGAACCAAACAGGATAATCTTTTCAATATCTTTGCAGTTATCGCAAATTGTTGAGATGATTTTTTCTAACTCATCTTGTTTGAGTTGAGGTAAGTGTTTTAGGGAATTTTTCATGATGTTAGTTGTATTTATTTAATCGTCTAAATTGCCAGCTTTCAAAGCAACTTTATAATTTATCACACTGATAAACAGTTGAAAAAGAGTTATTGAAGGCGATTAAAAAAACAACTTATTCAAAATGAAAAAATAAATTTTGATTTGTCGAGCAGCAAAAAATTAGGTAAATTGTGACGATCAAAGTTTTAGAATTCATGGCATAAAAACCATCATTTTGTAGTCAGCAATAGCATTTTGGTATTTTTCACAAATCTCGATCACCGCAGCTTTTGCAGCAGCGGTATCTTGTTCGCGCAAATTTACTAAAAAGAAATTGCTTGCACCGTGTTTAAATTTTTCGCGCTCAGAATTTTCAAGCAATTCAGCCAGCTTGGCTTCTTCTGCAATGTTGTGATGCATTTCAACAACGCTTGTGATTTGTATTTTTATTTGTTCAATCTCGGCTTTTATTTTTTCTTCAATTAGCTGCTGCTCATATTTTAAAGAGCTTAATTTTGATTCATAATTAATGACTTTACCCTTTGCCTCGCGTCTTTGCAGTGGAATTGAAAATTCTAATCCTGCGTAATTATTACCTTGCGACCTTGATATTGGGCCATTTCCCAAATCTTTTGAAACTCCAAAATCAATGTCTAATTGTGGTTTTAGAAGGTTATCGGAATATTTTAGCTGATTGAGATTTTCATCTCTTTTGATTTTCAAAATTCTGATCTCTGGTCGATTTACTAAAGCTAGTTCAATATCATTTTTAGCTTTTGCGGCAGAAATTTCCTGTAGAGAAAAATTTATTTCAGATACTTGATGTGGCTCTGCAATTAAAGGCTTTCCCTCGCTGTCACGCCAAAATAGAGAAAGATAAATTGCACTGTTTTCCAAATCTTGTCTGGCTTTGATCAAAGCATTTTTACGCCGCAAAACATTTTTTTTATTTTCGGTAACAATGATTTGGGCGACATCGCCTTTTTGTAATTTTTCTTCCAACTGCTTTTGGCGTGTCAAAGAAAGTTGATAAAGATCTTCATAAATTTGAAAAATCTTTGCCGTGGCAATCCACTTCCAATATGCCTTGCTGGCGTCGCGTTCGATTTCTTTTTTTATTGTTTCGAGTTGGACTTTGCTTTCTTGCAAACCCAAATTTGCCAAAATTACTTCCAAACGATTTTCATCAATTGTGCTATTTTTTAGCAAAGAAAACTTCGCGCCAGATCGATATTCTCCGCCGCTATTGGTCAGCATTTGACCTTCATACTCAGCAAAGCTACCAAGAGATTTGCGGAAACCGCCGTAAACTTTTCCGCTTAAAAAACCTATTTCTTTTTCAAGCAAAAGGTCAGAAGTTTTTCCGTCATAAAAGCCACGGCTTTTGTCGTAATAATTTTGTTTCAGCCTGATATCAAAAAATCCAAGAGCAGCTAGAGCAGAGCCCTGAGCAGCATTTACTTTTTCGTAATAAGATAAAATTTGCGGATAGTTTCTTACGGCGGATTCGACAACTTGTTTTTGAGAAAGGTGACTGAAATTTTTAGCCAAAACAAAATTATTTGGCGCAAAAAATATTATCAAAAAAAATGCTGTTTTGCAGAATTTTATTTTCATTTAGTGATGATTTTCTGATTGTTTTTCTTTGCTAAAATTATGTTTCAAACTTTCATCAAAGCTTGGTGGAAAGCTGTTTAATTGACGCCAAAATTCATAACCAAGACTAACATTATTGAGCAAAATCCAAGCTTGTGCTTTGGCTCCGTGTTTTAAAAATCTTTGATCTGGCCATTCTTCTTTCTCATCTTTTTTGATGATGACGCGGAATTTACCATTATCAGAAATTGAAGAATCGACCGAAGAAATAACGCCGCCAAAAGTTCCTACCGCTAAAGAAGGCCAGCCACTAAATTGAATTATTGGCCAACCTTCAAATTGTAAACGCACCTTGCGACCAGCAAAAATCAGCGGAATATCGTTACCACTTACATAGACTTCAACTGCTGGATCTTCTAGGTTTGGTGCAAAAGTTGCTAATCTATCACCAGATTTGACAATTGTAGCATTGTCTCCAGCCAATACTTTTAGAATCACTCCGTCTTTTGGTGCAAAAATAATCTGGTTTTCTTGACGTGATAATTTGGTTTCGGATTCTGCGAGTTCAGAAATTGCAGATTCTGTGGCGGCAAGAAGTTTTTTATATTCAATTTTAGCTTCCTCGAAATCTCGGCGTGAACTAAGACCTTTGGCAAAAAGCTCTTCTTGGCGTTGATAGTTAATCTGAGAGGTTTGGGAAGCAATTTTTGTTACTTGTAATTTACGCTTTTTAGCATCGCGTTCAGATTTTAATCGCTCTAAAATCTGTGGATCGTTATCAACAATTTCGACTAACTTTTCATCTTTTTTTACTTGTGATCCGTCTTTAACATACCACTTCTTAATCCGACCATTTATCGGAGCGCTGATATTTTGAGAGCGATCATTCGGATCAGTCGCAATAACTTGTCCAAAACCTTTTGAAGTTTGCTGCCAAGGCGTAAATCCCAAAATCAGAATTAATAAAATCAAAAAAGCGGCGACAATTTTTGGCGCTATTTTTAAAGGTCTGGGAAGTTTGATTTTTTTTAAATTAGTAAAAGATTCGAAATCTTTTTTAGATAAAGGAAAATCATAAAACTTTGACAGCTTTTGGCAGGAAGCGATAAGATCGTAAAAGTTTTCAAAGTCGCGTCCAAGTTGAGAAAAATTATAAAGTACTGCTGATAAAACTAACTCTGCTGCAACCAGTTGGCCAATAGTTAATTGGTTTTTCAGCACAAGCCAACTGCCAATCGTCAATAAAGCAACGCTGGCAAAAACATAAAGGGCGAGAAGTAAAAGCACTTGCGCAAAAAGGCTTCTAAAATGTTTTTTGCGTTTGGCTAGATACTCACCAGTAATTAGATCGATCTTATTTTTTATATCAAAACTGTTGAGATTTTCTGCCTCAGAAATTTCTGCAAAACAATCTACCAAATCATATTTTTTTTGGCTTTCCAAAAAAGAATAATTAATCGCCCGACTATAAAATTTTGACCAAATCAGCCACAAAGAAATAATTATAATTAAGCTGAAAAGAAAAAATATCGGATGATAAAAACTAACTACAACTAATCCAGTCAAGCCTTGAATTAGAGTTGCAAAAGTTTTGGTTAAAAATTTTGGAATGGTTTTTTTGATTGTGATAGTTTCAAAAAAACGATTAACTTCAGCCCGATAGTCTTGATTTTCCTGTTTTGATTTTGAAATTGAGATAGCAATTTCTGCGGCTGTTTTGGCAAAAAAGCGGCGCTGAAAAACTTCTGTAATATGAAATTGCAAGGCATTTAAAATTGCCCAAAATATCAATATAAACAATAGTACAAAACCAAGAACAAAAATTGGCTGTGCTGTTGCTGTAAAAGAAACTGAGCTTATTAAAAATTGAACCGAAATTGGAACCGCCAAAAAAAGCAGACTGATTGCAATTCCATAAATTAAGCTAATCCAAAAAAAGGCTACTTCAGAGCGCAGAGTTTTTTTCAAATAGAAAAAAACCTGTACTTGATCTGATTTGATTTGTGTCATTTCTCTTAGTAAAAAGTTACTAC
This sequence comes from Rickettsiales bacterium UBA2645, assembly GCA_002359655.1. Classification (GTDB taxonomy): domain Bacteria; phylum Pseudomonadota; class Alphaproteobacteria; order Rickettsiales; family UBA1997; genus UBA2645. Next base: position 4,067 of record DENL01000051.1, read on the forward strand.
TCCAGTTGCTACGTCGTACATACCGCAAACTATAGCAATCTTTCCTCGTTTATGGAGGTTGCGGATTATTTTGCTTTCTTTGGTGATGTACTTGGTCACTTCTTTGACATTAATTTCTGCAACTTTTTCGATAAAATCTTGATGATGAGAATCAAATTTAGTGATTTCTGTTCTGGCTGATTTTACTGCTGGTTTTATTTTCTTTAACAGTCCTGTAAGCTTTCCCATTTCAACATGAGAGCAAGCACCTTTAATAGCTCCGCAACCAGAATGGCCCAAAACCATAATCAGCTTGGCGCCAGCAACTTCGCAGGCAAATTCCATGCTGCCAATAATATCGTCATTCAAAATATTTCCAGCGATACGACAGCTGAAAATATCGCCCAAACCTTGATCAAAAATTAATTCTGCTGAAGTGCGCGAATCAATGCAGCTTAAGATAAAAGCAAATGGATTTTGTTGATCAGAAGTTTCGTTGATTTGACTTAGTAAATTCCGGTTTAGATTGAGGTTGTTAACAAAGCGGCGATTACCGTCTTTCAACATTTGAATTGATTCTTCCGGAGTTAAAGAGTCGCGTTTTTCTTTGGTCAGAGCTGTAATAAAATCTTTTCCTTGTGAGTTTTTAGCGCGCTGATTATTGCGAATAATAAAGATAGCAGCGACTGCCATGCCAATTCCAACGCCTTTTAAAAGATCAAAATATAGCATGCCAATAATTGTGGCTAAGAAAGGTAAAAAATGCTCATAACCTAACTTGTACATTTTTTTAAAAATTTCTGGCTTAGCTAATTTATAACCAATAACCAAAAGAATGCAGGCCAAGGTGGCAAGTGGAATCATGTTTAGTAAAGACGGAATTACGATTGCTGAAATTAGCAAAAAGAAACCATGCAAGATTGTAGATAATTTGCTTTTGGCGCCAAAATCTATGTTGGCGCTTGATCTTACTACAACTTGAGTGATTGGCAATCCGCCACATAAACCAGCGATAATATTTCCGACACCTTGTGCTTTCAACTCGCGATTGACTGGAGTATTGCGTTTTTGAGGATCAAGCTTGTCGGTTGCATCGCAGCAAAGCAAAGTTTCGATACTGGCTATAATTGCCATTACTAAAGCGATCGCATAAATTTTAGGATTTAAAATTTGTGAAAAATCTGGTGAAGTAAATTGCGATAAAAATCCGCCAAAACTTTCTGCAACTGGTATTTGAACTAATTGACTTGGGTTTAACACAAAAAAATTGCTCAGAGTTATTCCGGCAATTACGGCCATTAAAGGACTTGGAATCGCTTTAAAAATTTTATATTTTTTGCTGAGAAATTCTTCCCAGACCAACAAAATAAAAATTGAGATTATTGCTATTATAATTGCGCTAGGAGTCACGAAATTAAGCATGTGAGCTAATTCGGAAAAAGTATTGGTGCTGTCGAGAGTTTCAAAATCAAAATCATCTTTAAATTCTTTGTCGTAACCAATGGCATGAGGAATTTGTTTTAAAATAATTATCAGTCCAATTCCACTCAGCATACCTTTTACGACAGAGTTTGGAAAATAATTAGCAAGATTACCCATCTTTAAAAATCCGGCTATTATTTGAATTATTCCCATCAAAACTACTGCTACTAAAAATGACTGCCAAGAGTCATTGAGGCTAGCAATATATCCCAAAACTACAACTGACAAACCAGCTGCAGGCCCAGAAACACCAAGAGCAGAACCGCTCAAAGCTCCGACAACAATTCCACCAATAATACCAGAAATAATACCAGCAAAAAGTGGTGCGCCCGAAGCCAAAGCAATACCAAGACAAAGCGGTAAAGCGACTAAGAAAACTACCAGACTCGCAAATAAATCTTGGCGAAAGTGGGCAAAAATATTTTTCATTTTTTTAAAATTAGATTAGCAAAAAATTTGTGGTGGCAAAGTTTTAATCTAGCAATTTGGGGGAGAAGTTAGGACGGTAAGAAAGTTAGTTTGCAACTTGTTTTGATTTTTACTTTCAAGCAAGAGAGATATTTTAAGAAATTCAAAGCCATCTTCGTTTTGGCTAAGAAGTTGATAGTTTTCTGATCCAGAAGCTTCTTCTTTTAAATTATCCTCATCGCAAGAAATATCAAAAATTTCTGATTTTTCTAGGTAAGAGTCAGAAAATGAAGATGCTTGAAACCCAAGCAAAAAGCCGATTGCGACTAATAGTAGAATTGTTTTTTTAAGGAAATACGACATCAAGTTTATCGATTTATTTTTTTTGACTTTAAACAGGTGCTTAGAAAGTTTTCACCAAAAATTTTAGTCCTGCAAAGATTGTCATCAAGCCAATACATTTTTTAAAAATTTCTTCGCTGACTTTCAAATGTACAAGATGACCTAATTTTATGGCGGCAAAAACAGGAATTACAACCCACCAAATCGCTATAAAAAAATCAGCTTTAATTTGGTTTTGCAATCCAAGCTGGAGAAAGCGTATCAAGTTAAAAAAGACGAATACCACGGCCATAGTGGTACGCAATTCTGACTTATTTTTAAAATTATTTTTTAGAGCGTTAACAAAAAATGGTCCGCCAATTCCAAAAGCTCCGTGACATATTCCGCCTATGAAAATTAGCTGATTTCTGAAAAATTTTGGGAAAGAAATTTTGTCAAAAAAAATAGTTTTTATCGCAAGCAAAATCAGCAAAATACCAAAAGTTAAAGAAAGGCTTTGCGAAGAAAATTTGCTAAAAATTAATACGCCCAAAATTGTTCCAGTCAGGCAAAATGGCAGAAGATTAAGAAAAATTTTTTTGTTAAAAGCTTTATAGTCGGTGTAGGCTATATAAGTGCTGGAGCAGGTTCCAATGTAAAGACCACATAGAATCATTTCTTTTAAATCCATAAAAAATCCCAAGATGGCATAAGCAATTAATCCGCCACCAAAACCAATTATGCTTTCAACAAAAAATCCCAGCGAAAAACTTGTTGCGATTAAGATTGTGACTGACATAAATTGATGAAATATATTACTTGCGAGACCGCGTCCTTAGTTGTTGTAAGTTGGTTACAAGAAAAACATTTCTTAAAAAAATCTAAATGAAAAAGCTGTTTTTACTCTGTTTAATTTTATTGCCGGTAAAGCTGTTAGCGCAAGAAGATTTAAGCCAAGGTATCTGGAAAGAAATTGTGCAAGAGGAAATCAAAACCAATCAAGCACAAGCCAAATTTTTTGATCCTAGTTTTTCTGGAAATTTTGTCACAGACTTAAATTACGATCGCAATTATCAGTCAGATAACAGCAATCACAGATATAACGATGCTTTGCTTAAAGGTATTTTTGCCAGCAAGCTGCAAATAAACCAAAATTTTTCTGTTAAAAGTTTGCTGCGTTTGGAAGAGTTAAGCAAATATAATTCTAATTTTGCCGCTTCAGCTTTTGGTGGCAATGCTATAAGTTCAAGTGGTAATAATAGATTTTTTCAAAACGAAGCTCTGCGCGCTGAAGAAATAACCGCTAATTACAATAACAAAAATATCACGATTTTGGCTGGAAAATTCACGCCAAATTTCGGAACTAATTGGCAATGGGGCCGCGGCATTTGGTCGAATAATCTTTCTTACAATTATAAACCAACTCAAAAAGTTGGTGCTGGATTGTCTTACAAATTAGGAAGTCGTAAAAAAACTGGTCAATATAATTTTGGCTTTGCAACTTTTACCAATGATCGCACTGCGCTTAACAATTCTCTGATTAATCAAACTGCTCCATATAACAGAGTTAATAATGCAGGAGATGCTGCAGGCCTTGGTCAATCTTATAATGGTTCACTTGATGTGTTGTTTGATTTCGCTGAGGGAGAAAAATTATCTTACCATTTTTCTTACATAAATTTGGGCGTTAACAGCAATGCAAGTACTGTAACACCAAGTAAAGTTGCTGATCAAAAAGGTTATGCCGCAGCGATGAATTATCGTTATCCAATTTCTGATAATTTTTTGCTCGACGGTTTGCTTGAATATGTGCGCATAAAAAACTTAAGCGGCAATTCTGACGTTGGTGAGCAATATTCTTCAGCCAGCTTGGTTGGTGAAATTTATCGCAATTGGAACATCACTGCCGCAACAACAAATTTAGCGCATCAACAACTAAACTATAATGGCTTTGATCAAAATTTATCAGAAATTTCTCTGGGTTATAAATTCGATAAAACCAATTTTTTTGATCAGCTGCTGTTGCAAGTTGGTTACAAAAGTTTTCGTACAAATTATAAAACCAGTATTGAAACCAACAGCGGTATTGGGGCTTTGTTGCGTTACTCTAAAGCATTCTAATTTCTTCTTATTCGCAAAATGAAAAAGCTTTTAATGGCAGTTCCTAAGGGCAGAATTCTTGAAGATTTAAAGCCGCTTTTTGCTAAAATAAATTTAATTCCTGAGACAGATTTTTTTTCTGGATCATCGCGCAAATTGGTTTTTTCTACTAATCAAAAAAATCTAGATTTAGTACAAGTGCGCAGTTTTGATGTGGCAACTTTTGTTAAATTCGGCGCTGCAGATATTGGCATTTGCGGATCAGACGTTTTGGAAGAATTCTCTTCGAAAGAAATTTTTTCAGTGCTTGATTTAAAGATTGGCTATTGCCGTTTGTCGATCGCGGCAAAAAAATCAGTCCAGCTTGATTTAGAAAATAAAAGTCACATTCGTATTGCTACAAAATATACTTCAATCGCACAAAATTATTTTTCAAACCTAGGAATTCAGGTTGAAGCCATTAAACTCAACGGTTCAATCGAGATTGCTTCACAGCTTAATTTGTGCGATTTTATTTTAGATTTGGTTAGCACTGGAAAAACTCTTGAGCAAAATGAAATGCTTGAGTTAAAAAAAATATTGGATGTAAGTTCGCATTTGGTTGTCAATCGCGCAGCTTTCAAAACTAAAAACCAAGAAATCAATCAGCTAATAAAAAACTTTGATGTGGCGTAAAATATTACAACAAATTGCCAGATTTGCGCTGATCGTAGTTTTGCTTACGCCAACTATTTTACCAGTTGAAGCTAGTGCTTCAGGAAATTATGAAGGTGTACGTCAGATGCATTGGGATAGCAGTGAAGGTAGATGTGTTGGTGGTGGATATAATGAAGTAACCGGTAAACATACCGTAGATGATCTGGATTTTAATCCTTTTGGTAATAACGCAGATTATAACTTTGATCTAAGTAACGGAGTTTGTGCTGCTTATGCAGCAACTGTCGGAGCGATTTATTTGGGGTTTAAAACTACATCATTTTTATATTGTACCCCAAAAAACCCTATTGGCGCTGGGCTAATTCCGGAAGAACTTGCCGCAGAAAGGGCTGGCAGTTCATATGCTTGGCTTACTCCTATGACTGTTATTAATTACGCTTTTAGAGGCTCTCAATGTGGCAAAAGAACTAGTGAATATGCATTACTTTCAGCTGCTGGAGGACCAGGAAGTCCGGGGGCAGTTTTAGCTGCAAGCGATATGAGTAGCTGTTGTATTTCTTTTGCTGCCTATGGTGCGGCGATAACTTCTGCGGTTACAGCTTTAGCAATAATTTACGGCGTTGCCAACGGCGCTTATCGTAAAGCCAGAATTTGCGGTCATGATTGGCAGTCTTGGCAGCAAGATGAAAACGGCATATGGAAACGAGGTGCTTATGATGGCTCAGTTAAAAAATCAATTCAGGATAAATATGTTGCTGGCTTGATAACTCCTGATTTGACCAACAAAGAATATCGCGAATATATTTTTGGCGGTGAAGAGTTTGAAGATAAAGGTGAGGGCAGCTGTAGCAGTCCGAGCTGGGGCGATGATAAAAAAATTAAGACTCTTGGTTATAGCTCTGACCGTTTAAGATATTATATGACTGGACCTAATTCCGCTCCGGTTTTTGCTTGTTATCGTTTTTTAGTTGCTAAAGGAACTGCCGCTGAAATTGCCGCTGGTCAAGCTGCTTATGATTGTTGTACTAAGAGAAGTCAGAACACAGTTTGTATCGAAAATGCTCCTAATATTGCGGGCCCAGAGTCAAATAATTACAAGTATATATTTTGTGAGGTTGGTAGCAGATGTAATGTCAATGGTGTTTGGTTTGATGCTTATGTGAGCCAGAAAAGGTCAAACTATGCCTGCGCTAGAACTTACTCTGGCTGTCCTTATAATCACCCACTTGGTGGCGGAACCGAGATCGCCTCTTACGATAATGCGGATGACTTATCCAGCATTCAGAATTATTGCCAATACATGAACCATTGTTCGATTTTGCCAATAAAGCCTTACGTTTCTAGAAGCAGTCTAACAGGAGCTTTTTTTGATTCTTCTTGTCGAGACATGAAGGGTGATTCACAAAATGTTTATGGCTATAGTTCAAATCTCACCCCTGTCGATATTCGTGGCTTTTCAGCGCCAATGGCCCAGTGCTTTAAAGAAACCATGGAAAATATTTTCTTCAATCAGGCTGGCAGTACAGTTTGCTTGAATTCGGATGAAACTCCTGATAGTAGTGGGACTTGCACTTCTGGTTATAAATATAAAAAAGGCGAAAATTTATCCAGCTATCAAAAAAGTATTGGGCAAAGTGGTAATTCATTTTTTGTGAGAATACAGCAATCCTTGCAAAACACGATTAGAATGGCTTTGTCACTTGCCATTATGTTTTTTGGTATGTCGATATTGATTGGTGGTAATGCTATCAGCAAAAAACAAATAATTCCTTTTGTAGTAAAAATTGCTTTTGTGATGTTTTTTGCCACTGGCAATGAGTGGCAATCAGTATTGCTTGATGGAATTATTGGTAGTTCAGCTGAACTCTCAGATATAATGTTTCGAACGGATTCTATAACTGGTGTAAACCCAGATGGCTCAGTTAATACCACGGTTGCTGAAAGCAAACTAGATGGATGCCAGTTCCCAAGATTTAACTATGCTGACAGTAACGATACTACAAAATATAGCAATCCAGCCTATCCTCCGGGAAAAGAATATTTAAAAATTTGGGACACTCTTGATTGCAAAATCGCTCGTGCTTTGGGTTATGGAATTGAAGTTTCGGTACCTAACTTAGTGATGATGATTCTAGGCGGATTTATTACTGGTGGCGCTGGAGTTATATTTTTAGTTGCCACTTTTGCCTTCGCTTTTTTCCTGATCGCTCTGACAATCCGTGCTTTGCATATTTTTATTTTGTCAATGATGTCCATTATAATTTTGTTCTATATTTCGCCAATCACGGTGACCATGATAATGTTTAATAAAACCAAAGGTATCTTTGATAAATGGTGGAAAAATATTTTAAGTTTTGCTTTGCAGCCAATGATATTATTTGCCTACCTAGGAATTTTATTAACATTTTTTGACACTATAGTCATGGGTGATGTGACATTTTTGGGCGATGGAAAAAGCGTACCAAAAAAAGTTGTATGCTCTGGAGATGCCGTAAACACAAGTATTTATTGTATTTTTAATCCACCAATATCAGGAACTAGTGGTGGAGTTGCAACCTACAACTCTTTGAAAATGCTGGGAATCGGTTTACCAATATTAACCAGCATGAATCAAACTAAAATTTCTGCTTTAATAAAAGCAGCGATCTTGTTTTTTGTATTCATGAGTTTCATGGATAAAATCAGTGATTTTGCTAAGACTTTAACCGGAGGAGATGCTGCGCTTAAGAGCAATACTATGACTACTTCTCAAATGTTAGGTAAGGCTCAAAGTGCGCTAAGCGGCATTCAAAAACGCGGTATGGGTGCCATCAGGAAAAATATTGCGCCAAAAATTATGGGGGCAGGTGGAGCGGTACGCTCAGGCATTGCCTATCTTGGAAATCAAGGCAAAGAAGCTGATGGACCTAAATCTGATAGCGGTTCAAATGCAGCTGGTAGCTCAACGCAAAATTCATCTGGTCAAAACAACACATAAATCCGCTTCTAAATTATAATTTTGATAGATTTTAGCTAGAGCAAGAAACGGAAATTTCTTTAGCCCATGAAGGCGGAATTTCTCCATAGCTTATATTTTCTGGCTGCTCAGAGAAAGGTCTTTGAAAGATGTTTTGTAATTTTTTCACTTCTGAAAAATCTCCAGCTTCGGCTTTCCCAATTGCAATTTGTAGTAAATGATTGCGTAAAATAAATTTTGGATTTGACAAATTTGAATTGTCAGGATTTAGCTTATTTCTGAGTTCTAGCCAGTTTGTTATTTCTTCATGCCATGATTTATCATTTGATAATTTCAGAATTAAATTTGAATTAGCGAGATTGCTGAAAAAAAATGTGTAATCAATTTTATGTTTTTCAAGTAGATGCAAGCAATCGTAAATTAATTTTTTTATATCCTCATCAAGTCTTGTAAAACCAAGCTTTGCAGCCATTAAGCTTTGATATTCGTCTAAGAAAATATTCTCGTAATTTTCTAAAATTTCTTTTTGTTCCTCAGCTGAAATTAAACTTGAAAGCGTAATAGCAAAAGCATGCAAATTCCAAGCTCCGATAAAAGGTTGATTGGCAAAAGAGTAGCGACCTTGATAGTCGGAATGGTTACAAATGTGATGTGGATTATATTCGTTTAAAAATCCGAAAGGGCCGTAATCAAAGGTAATTCCATGGATTGACATATTATCAGTATTTAGAACTCCATGACAAAATCCAAAAGCTTGCCACTTGGCAATCATCTTGGCTGTTGATTCGACGATAGTTGCTAAAAATTCAGAATAATTTTTTACCTCGGGAAAGTTTTGTGCAATTACGTAATCGGCGAGAATTTTTATTTTCTCATTTTCTTTTTGATAAAAGAAATATTCAAAAGTACCAAAGCGCACATGGCTTGGTGCAAGGCGAATAATTTGAGCAGCTTTTTCAGGAGCTTCTCGCATTATAACTTCGTCGGACGCAATCAAACAAAGAGCGCGCGAAGTTGGGATTCCCAGAGCAAACATGCTTTCAGAGATCAAAAACTCGCGAATTGCAGAACGTAAAACCGAGCGACCATCAGCATTTTGAACATGAGGGCGTGAGAAGGGAGTAAGTCCAGAACCTTTTAGAACTAAATCCCAATTTTCGTTTTTTTGGTTTTTAACTTGCGCAAGTAAAATAGCGCGCCCATCTCCAAGCTTGGAAACAAAATGACCGAATTGATGTCCAGCATATATTTGAGCTAGATTGGAAAAATTTTTATTTGGAGTTTTACCGGAAATTGTTTCCAGAAAATCAGGATTTTCTATTTCGCTAGAATCAAGATTGATAAGATCGCAAGCTAATTGGCTAAAAACTTCAACGCGCTGATTTTTAAGCAAAGTTGGTTGAGATTTTTTAGAAAAACTTTCCCCCAATTTTGCAAAGTGATTTTGAAAATTAAGTTCAGAAAATTTCATTTCTAAATTGCGATTAAGTCTTTTGAAGCTTTGACAACATCATATTCACGCGGATTGAAAAGTTGATAATGCCACCATTCTTTTGAGTAAAAATCCCATCCAGCTGAAGTCATTATTCCAAGTAAAATCAAGCGATTGCGTCTGGCTTCGAAAGAAATTTTTTCGCAATTGTGAAAGGCTAGATCAGAAAATTCATCAAAGTCTGTTCCCATATCGAGCTCTTTTCCAAGCTGATCTGATAGAGTTAAATCGACAGCAACTCCTCGGCAATGTGGAATAACTCCGCCATCAGGATTTGAAACAAATCCGCCCTCTGGATCGTTTGCAGAAAATTTATCGAACATAAATTGTTGCACTTCAAGTGGACGAAATCCGTCAAAAATTTTTATTTTTAGTCCTAAATTTTTTGCCGACTTTATTGCCTTTTGAAGTAGCTCAATGGCAGCTTCGTGAAGGTAGCAATTTGCAGAATTATAAAGCTTTTGACCGCAAACATTATTTTTAGATGCGTAGCGCAAATCAAGAATTACATCGAACTTTTCTTTGGTAATTTCGACTAAGTTTTTCATATTTAAAAAGGTTTTAAAATTACCAAAGCTATGATGATTATCATCAAAACTGCTGGCACTTCGTTGATAATGCGATAGAATTTTTCGCTATATTTGTTCTTACCCAAAGCAAAGTTTTTGCGACATCTTGACAAAAATCCGTGATAAGCAGCAAGAATCAAAACCAAGGTTATTTTTATATGCAGCCAAACAAATCCAAAACCAATTTCACTTGCTAGATAAAATCCAAAAGCAAATACCAACAATATCGAGGGAAGCATTATGAAATGCATAAGCTTTTTTTCCATAATCTGAAAAATTTTGTCAGTTTCCGATCCGACAGCAACTTGCGTGTGATAAACAAAAATTCTGGGCAAATATAAAAGCCCAGCAAACCATGAAATTACAGCGGCGATGTGTAAAATTTTTATCACATCATAAAGTTCGATCTCTTCCATTTTGACTAGAAAAAAAAGTTGATATTTGGACTTACAAAAATACGGTGCTTGGCTGAGCTTATCAGCTCTCTTAAAAAATTTTCAAACAAAAATATGAAACTTCTGGCTTGCAATAGCAATCGTACTTTGTCGCAAGAAATTGCTAGCTACCTAGGTTTGAAGCTGATTGACGCAGAAGTAAAAAAATTTGCCGATATGGAAATCTTTGTCGAGATCAAAGAGAATGTGCGTGGTGAAGATATTTTTGTAATACAGTCAACTTCCTATCCGGCCAATGACAATATCATGGAACTATTAATTGCAATTGATGCGCTACGTCGTGCTTCGGCTAAAAGAATTACGGCAGTTATTCCTTATTTTGGCTATGCTAGACAAGATCGTAAAGCTGCTCCGCGTACACCAATTTCGGCAAAGTTGGTTGCTAACTTAATCACTTCCGCTGGTGCGGATCGAGTTTTGACAGTTGATTTACACGCTGGCCAAATCCAAGGTTTTTTTGATATTCCTTTGGATAATCTTTATGCTGCGCCAGTTTTTGTGCGTCACATTAAGGAAAATTTTGATTTAAAAAATTTGGTCGTAGTTTCGCCAGATGTTGGTGGACTTGTGCGTGCTCGTGCAATTGCTAGCAAAATTGGATCGGAACTAGCAATTGTTGATAAGCGTCGTCCTCGTGCTGGAGTCAGCGAAGTTATGAATATTATTGGCGAAGTTGAAAGTAAAAATTGTATAATTGTCGACGACATGGTTGATTCGGGTGGTACTTTATGCAATGCTGCCGACGCTTTGATTGCCAAAGGTGCAACTTCGGTTTCAGCTTATATTACTCACGGAGTTTTATCGGGGAAAGCAGGTGAAAAAATCGCCAATTCTAAGTTGAAAAATCTGGTTATTACCAATTCAATTGAGCCTTCCAATTTAACTTTGGAAACAAAAAATGTTAAAATCATTAATATCGCTGATCTTATTGGAGAAGCCGTTCGCAACATTTCGCAAGAAAAATCTGTTTCAACTTTGTTTGATTAAAAATGCAAAAAATTAAAGAATTATTAAAGCTACAAGGTGCTTCTTTTGCCCTTTCTCTGATCTTAGTAATATTCGCCATTTTGTTTACAAATACGCTTTATCACGAAAAAGCCATGATCAAAAGAGGTTTCCAAGTTGAAATTTCTGCTGATGGAAAACCAGTAGCTAAAAAAGAAGAAAAACTGATTGATTTAGCAACGATGATGAAAACCGCAGACTTTGATCGCGGAGCAAAGATTTTTAAAAAATGCATGTCTTGTCATTCAATTGGAAAAGGTGAAGCAGCAAAAGTTGGTCCAAATCTTTATGGGATTGTTGGTAGAGCAAGAGGCTCATTTGCGGGATTTTCTTATTCTGCGGCCATGAAAGCCAAAGGCGGATCTTGGGATGCGGAATCGATAAATCAATTTATTACCAAGCCAAAAGATTATTTACCTGGAACTAAAATGGGTTTTGCTGGTTTGAAAAAACCACAAGATCGCGCTGATGTAATTTTATATCTGCAAAGGCAGAAGTAACAAACATGATTGGTTTTTATTTCAAGACCTGCTCATAAAAAACACTCATTTTCACTAAAATATGGAACAATTTTTGGGAGCAATTTTTGCGATTATCTCTGGAGCAATTTTTGGCTCTTACGCTACCCTTTTTGCTTATCGTTTACCAATCGGTGAATCTTGTTTTGGCAGATATTTTGGACAAAAATCCCGTTGTCCTGAATGTCATACGATTATCAGAACTCGTGAACTAATTCCTTTGCTTAATTGGATTTTTACTTTGGGTCGTTGTCGCAGTTGTAAAACAAGAATTCCGCGCACTCACCTTTTTGTTGAAGTAGCTACCACAATTCTTTTCTTGCTGTGCTACATCAAGTTTTCTCTGTCGCAAGAATTTATGATTTATTCCATGATTTCAGTTGGCTGTGTTATTCTTGCTGCGACTGATTTTACTCATAAAAATTTTCCACAACAGGTGTTGAACTTTATCTTGATGATTGGTTTGGCAAACCGCGTATTACAAGATCTTAACGTGATTGACGCGACTTTCTCTGCAGCAATTGGAATTGTTTTTGCGGCAATTTTTTATCAAATTTTTTACAAAAAAACCCAAGGACTTTTTGCTAGTCAAACTCAATCTTTTGACTACACAAAATTTATTTTGATCGCAAGTGTTTGTCTGAAAATGCAATTGTTTTTCTTTTACTTTTTTGCAGTGATGTTGATCTTCACAATCTTGATAATTTTTGATATTCCTACTAGAAAAAATCGCAGCAATTTTGGCTATTCTTTGATTATACCGTTTTTGTGGTTAATGCTCTTTCCGCCTCTCCATATCTAGCTTCTTATACTCCATAATGGGTATATGTTTTATTTTGCGAGCCCGCATCAAATTTAAACTTTTTTCCTAAATGACAAATTTTACTAACTATAAAGTTAAAGATATTTCTCTGGCTGCTTGGGGCAGAAAAGAAATCACTCTTGCTGAAAATGAGATGCCGGGACTAATGTCTTTGCGTCGTGAATTTACAGCTTCTCAACCACTAAAAGGCGCAAGAATTGTCGGTTGTTTACACATGACAATCGAAACTGCAGTACTGATTGAAACTCTGATAGAATTGGGCGCAGAAGTTCGCTGGAGCTCTTGCAATATTTTCTCAACATCAGATCAAGCTGCTGCTGCTATTGCTGCAGTTGGCATTCCAGTTTTTGCTTGGAAAGGTGAAACAGAAGAAGAATATGACTGGTGCATTCGTCAAACAATTGTCGGAAAAAAAGATTGGGTGCCAAACATGATTTTAGATGATGGTGGCGATTTGACAAAAATGATTCACGAAGAATATCCCGAAATTTTATCGCAAATCAAGGGACTTTCAGAAGAGACTACAACAGGTGTTGCGCGACTTTATCAAATGGAAAAAGAGGGCAGATTAAAAGTGCCGGCTATCAATGTTAACGATGCAGTTACCAAATCAAAATTTGACAATCTTTACGGCTGTAAAGAAAGTGTAATTGATGGCGTAAAACGCGCAACTGATGTTATGATTGCTGGAAAAATGGTAGTAATTTGTGGTTATGGAAATGTTGGTAAAGGTTGCGCTGAAGCCTTTAAATCTCAAGGCGCGAGAGTTGTTGTAACTGAAATCGATCCAATATGTGCCCTGCAAGCTGCGATGGCTGGATTCCAGATTCTGCCAATTGAAGATGTGGTTTCGCAAGCTGATATTTTTATCACTACAACTGGCAATGTTGACATCATCACGATTGATCACATGCGCGCCATGAAAGATTGCGCAATCGTTGGAAATATTGGTCACTTCGACAATGAGATCCAAGTTGAAGCGTTGAGAAATTTAAAGTGGACTAATATCAAGCCGCAAGTTGATCAAATAACTTTTGCTGACGGAAAGAGAATCATTCTTCTTGCTGAAGGTAGATTATTGAACTTAGGTTGTGCTACGGGACACAGTGCTTTTGTAATGTCGGCAAGCTTTACAAATCAAGTTATGGCGCAAATTGAACTTTGGAATCATCACAAAAAATATGAAAATAAAGTTTACATTTTACCAAAAGAATTAGACGAAAAAGTTGCGCGATTACATTTAGAAAAATTGGGAGCAAAACTTACCAAGCTAAATAAAAAACAGGCAGACTATATCAGCGTTGGGATTGAAGGTCCTTTCAAAAATGATAACTACAAATATTAAGTTATGTATTTCGTCGCTTCGACAAACTCGGAATAAAAAATTAAAAATAAAAAATGGAAAAATTTCAAATTACAAAACAAGGTTTTGAAAGATTAAGATCTGAATTAGAAAATTTAAAAAATGTTGAGCGTCCAAAAATAATTTTAGCGATTGCTACTGCACGTGAGCTTGGCGACTTACGCGAAAATGCTGAATATCATTCTGCAAAAGACAAACAAGGATTTATCGAGGCACAAATTGCTGATCTAGAAGATAAATTTTTGCGTTCTGAAGTTGTTGATGTGTCAAAACTTTCTGGCACCAAAATTCGTTTCGGCGCAACGGTAAAATTACAAAATTTAGACAATGAAAAAATTGTCTCTTATAAAATTGTTAGTGATTTTGAGGCGAATATTGAAGAAGGCCTCATCTCTTCTATTTCCCCAGTTGCGAGAGCTTTGATCGGAAAAGAAATTGGCGATGAAGTGGAGATAAAAACTCCTGGTGGTGTAATTAATTATGAAGTGCTTGAGGTCAAATTTATACATTAGTAATCGAATAATATTCTCCTAAAAAAATAAATGTTTGACATAAAAAAACACTCCCTTCTAATCGACCATCAATATGTTGATCTTTTGTAATTCAAGATTCACTTCCTCTCATTTATAAGTAAAAAAATCTAAGAAATATGAAAAAAACCTTTTCGTCAAAAAAGTCGGCTTTCTCTTTAATTGAGTTATCCGTTGTTCTTATTGTAATTGGATTATTAATCGCTGGTGTTACTGGAGGTGCAAGTTTGATTAGAAGTTCAGAGCTTCGCTCTGCAATGGGTGAAGCTAGGGGATATGCTGTTGCAGTGAATGGTTTTTATTCGCAATATGCTTACTTGCCAGGGGACTATGCCACCTCTGTTGCTAGCTCCATAGTTCCTTCGACAAGTACTGCTGCTTATACTGGTGGTGCATCCTCTGCCCAAAATGGCAAAATTGAATATTATACAGCCAGTGTAGCAACCTACCTTTCAGAAAGCGTTGCTGCTTGGGATCAGCTCATAAAAACTGGAACAATTGACTCCTCAACTAGCCTTACACAAGTTGCTCCGACAACTGCACAAGTTCCAGGAACGCACATGCCTTCTTCAAAAATTAAATCCGCTGGCTGGCATTTTGATTATCGTACCAATGTCGGAACCCCAGGAACTGACTATACATCGACAATCAGTGAAGGTACGGCTGCCACTGCTGCATATCAAAATGTTGTTGTTTTAACTGGTACTACAACTGCATCTAGTACAACCGACACAACTGCTATAGCATCCACTTTGGTAAATGGAACTAACTTGTCTACTGCAGCTATCACCGGTCCAGATGCTTTATCGATTGATACTAAAATTGACGATTCTTACGCTAACGCTGGTAAGGTTAGAGGTTTGAGTCCTCTAAACGCATCTACTTGCTACACTGCAGATACTGCTAATAACGTCTCCTATACTGTGACATCTTCTTCAAGCAAAGTTTGCGCACTAACTTTTCAAGTTGATGTTAATTCTTAATAAAACTTCAGAGCTTAAATTAATCAAAACCTCATCTAAAAATTATGAAAAAAACTTTTTCTTCTAAAAAATCAGCCTTCTCCTTGATAGAGCTGTCAATCGTTTTGATCATTATTGGCCTGCTTATCGCTGGTATTACTGGTGGAGCAAGTTTAATTAAAAACTCTGAACTAAGAGCCCTTTCTGCCGAAGCAAGAGGCTACCAAGTTGCAGTTAATGGATTTTATTCTCTTTATAATTCTCTTCCAGGTGATTACCCACAAGCAATTGCAGGATCTATCGCTTCTAGCGCTACTACTTTAAATGGTGATAACAGTAAGATCGAATATTACGAATCTAACGTCTCCACATATCTTTCAGAAAGCGTTGTAGCTTGGGATCAGCTCATAAAAACCGGAACAATTGATTCTACCTTGAGTCTAACAAAATTAGCGGTTTCTTCTCAGCAAGTTGTAGGAACAAATATGCCTGCCGCAAAAATTAAATTTGCTGGTTGGCACTTTGATTATCGTAATAGGGTTGGATCTTCTGGAGATTATAGCAAAACAAATCAAGCTCTTGGAGCGGTTCAGGAGGGTGGGTCTTATAATCCTCAAAATGTTGCTGTCTTAACTGGCACTACCACAGCAGTTTCTGCAACAACTGCAACTCTTGTCAATGGTACAACTAATGGCGCAACAGCAGCCTTAATTGGTCCAGACGCTTATGCTCTTGATACTAAAGTTGATGATGGCAAAGCTAACTCTGGAAAAGTTAGGGGATTAAATCCTAATGCAGTTGATGGTACTTGCTACACTGCTTCAACCAGCGCTACCGCTTCCTATATAATTAGCTCTTCAACCACAAAAGTTTGCGCTCTTACTTTCCAAGTTGATCCGAAATCTTCTTAGTTCAAAGTTCGACATAATTAAGAAACCTCGTCACTTGAGTAAAAGTGACGAGGTTTTTTATTGCTCATTTTTATAAATCGTAAAAACGATCAAAATAACTTCTTTTAAAAATGAAAAACGATCCAGTTCTTTCATCTTTGATCAATTTCTTAGTGCCAATTATTTTTTTATATGGCCTGTTTTTTTTAGCTGATTTTTTTGCTAATGGTTTTTTTGCCTTTCTTTATTCAGCCATTTTATTTATCAGCGGATTCATGATTTTTTCTGCCAGATTCTCTGGCATAAAAATCTCTTCTTTACTGCACTTAGATTTAATTTCTTTTTTTGCCCTGACTCTTTCTGCTGTTTACGTGATGACTATTTTATTGTTAGTCACCAATTTTTTTGCTGTCTAAATTATTTCTCATCCAAACTGTCGTTTAAAAAAAATCACGAATTTTTTGTGCTGCAGCTTTACTGATTCCATCAACTCTCATCAAATCTTCCACTGACGCTGCTTTGATTTTTTCTAGCGATCCAAAATAATTCAACAGAGCTTTTTTACGAATTTTTCCGATTCCTACAATTTCATCAAGCTTAGATTTTGTAACTGTTTTGGCGCGTTTGCTGCGATGAGTTGTAATGGCAAAACGATGAGCTTCATCCCTGAGCTGCTGCAAATAATACATCAATTTATGATTTTTTGGCAGCGTAAAAGATGGCTTATTGATTTGATGAAAATTTTCTTCGCCAGCATTTCGATTTTCACCTTTTGACATGCAAACAAAACGCGGATTTATTTTTAATTCTTTAAAAACTTCCCAAGCTGCATTTAGCTGTCCTAAGCCACCATCAATGATAATTAAGTCAGGAAAAATATTACTATTACCTTCTTTAAAACGACGACGAAAAACTTCGCGCATCATAGCGGTGTCGTCGCGCTGATTTTCTTCAAAACGAATATTAAATTTGCGATAACTACTTTTTATAAAACCCTCTAAACCAGCGGTAATCATAACTCCAACTGCGTTTTCTGTACTAGTATGACTGTTATCATAAACTTCAATACGACGCGGAAGCTCTGACAAATCGAAAATATTTTTTACTTCTAGAAGCAAAGCAGTGTTGCTTAAATTTTGAGCTAATTTTTGTTCTAAAACTTGTGCTGCTATTTGTTCCTGATCCTTGATAATTGAGAGTTTGCCGCCTTGTTTAGGAATTTTTATCGTAGTTTTTTCGTTAGAAATTTTACTTAAAAAATCTTGCAACAATTCTTTTTCATCAATTTCTAGATTAAGCAAAATAAGGTTTGGCGGAGTTTGTGCTAAATAAAATTGTCCTAAAAAATCGCTTAAAAAATCAGTGATTTTTTCTTCTTCAACTTCGTAGAAATATGGTTTTGAGCCATAATTATTGCCGCCACGAAAAAATGAAACATAAACACAAAGCCAATTATTTTTCGTCACCAAACTAATCACATCGCAGTCGCCAAGTTCATCAATGTTAATATTTTGTTTTGCCTGAATTGAAGTTAAAGCTTTGATGCGATCTCGAATATTTGCGGCTTTTTCATAATTTTGTGCATTGCTGAATTGCTGCATTTTTCTGGCTAATTCAGCTTGAACTGAGGTTGATTTTCCGCTCAAAAAATCAACAGCATTGGTGACTAATTTTTTGTAATCATTTTCGCCAATAAAATTTACACAAGGTGCGGCGCATCTTTTGATTTGATATTCTAAGCAAGGTTTTTTCCGGCCTTTAAATTCAGAGTCAGAGCAGTCGCGCAGCAAAAAGCTTTTCTTTAAAATATCGATAGTTTTATTGACGTCAGACCCGGAAGCGAAAGGGCCAAAATATTGACCTTTTTCTTTTTTCTGCCCGCGATGTTTTGTAATTGCCGGAAAGATGTGATTGGTGATTAAAATATAAGGAAAAGTTTTATCATCGCGCAGCAAAATATTGAATTTTGGCGCGCATTTTTTGATCAGATTATGCTCAAGTAAAAGTGCTTCAACTTCTGTTTCGGTTTGAATAAATTCAAGTTTTTGTGCCAAAAGAACCATACGACGAATACGCATCGAAAGGCGATCGTCTTGAGTATAACTGGTTAATCTTTTGCGCAGATTTTTTGCTTTGCCAACATAAAGAACTTGATTGGCAGCGTCGAAAAATTGATAAACTCCAGGATTTTCAGGAATATGCGCAAGCTGTGATTTTATTATTTCGGCGGGCATTAAAAAAATCTTTTAATAATCAAAATGTTAATCTAGTTTGCGGCGAAATATTCTCTCTTCTCGAATTTAAAATCACTCTAAAATGGTTATCAAAAAAGAACAACTTGAAGAAATCAATTTGTTGCGCGCCCAAATAAATCAAACAATCAGACCAGTTGCACCAGAATTAGAAAAAGTTTTGTACGAGCCAATTCAAGTTTTAGATCACGGTTTTGTTCGCGTTGTTGATTATATGGGAAACGATGCAGCTGTAGTTCAAGCGGCTCGCGTTTCTTACGGACAAGGCACTAAAAAAGTCAATGCTGATAAAGGCTTAATAAACTATTTGATTGCGCATCGCCACACAACTCCATTTGAAATGTGTGAAATAAAATTTCATATCAAGCTGCCAATTTTTATTGCACGCCAATGGATCAGACATCGAACAGCATCAGTTAACGAATATTCTGCGCGTTATTCAATTATGGAAGATGAGTTTTATATTCCACGTGCTGAAGCTTTGTCAGCACAATCAAAAGTTAACCACCAAGGTCGTGATGAATCAAAAGTTTTAAATGCCGCAGAGTCAAAAAAAGTTTTAGAAATTTTAAAAGCCGATGCTGCGCAGACTTATCAGCATTATCTTGAAATGATTAATCAAAAACCTAACGGCGAAGTTGCTGATCCTGAAAAAGAAGGGCTGGCGCGTGAATTAGCTCGTATGAACTTGCCAGTTAATTGCTACACGCAATGGTATTGGAAAATCGATTTACATAATCTTTTGCACTTCCTTGCTCTTCGCGCTGATAAGCATGCACAATATGAAATTCGTGCTTATGCTGAAGTTATGCTCGACATTGTAAAAAAATGGGTGCCACATTGCTTTGATGCTTTTGAAAAATATCGTCGTGATGGAAAAGAGCTTTCTAGTGGAGCTTTAGAAGTAATTAAAAAAATGCTGAAAGGAGAAAAAGTTACTCAAGAAAATTCAGGTTTAAGCGTTAGAGAGTGGAACGATCTATCAGATTTGATTAAATAATAAATTTTAAGTGGAGGAGTCTATGTCAATTGGAGTTTGGGAATTATTGTTAATACTCGCGATTGTTTTTGTGCTTTTTGGTGCAGGAAAACTGCCACAAGTGATGTCTGATCTAGGCAAAGGAGTGAAGAGTTTGAAAGATGGTTTGAAAGGTGATAAAAATAAAGATGAAGTAAGCAAAGCTGAATCATTAAAAGCAGAAGATAAATCAGATAAAAATTCTTAAAAATATTCCTAAGTGGTAGATCAAACTAAAGTAATCGCAACGCAAGTCTTGGAAGATGTAGTTAATAAATCTTCTTCTGATCGTATTTTGCTCAGAGATTTAGTTAGCGCCATGGACTCAGTTGGTTTTGGTTTAGCAATAATGATTTTTGCCTTTGGCATAATTATTCCTCTACCACCGCCATTTCCGAGTATCATCTCTGTGCCCTTGGTAATTTTTGCTATTCAGATGATTTGCGGCTATAATTCGCCAAAACTACCAAAAAGATTTTTTAATATCTCGGTCAAGAGATCAGTATTGGCAACGCTGATTCAACGCTCTTCACCCTATATTCGTAAAGTAGAAAAATTTTTAAAGCCGCGCCTACCTTTTGTATTTTATCGTGGAGCGGAGAGAGTTTTGGGTTTTTTTATTTTTCTTTTTGCTAGCTTTATTTTACTGCCAATACCATTGTCTAATTTTATTCCAGGGCTTGGAATATTAATAATTTCTTTTGGACTGCTTGGTAAAGATGGCTTGGTGACAATTTTGGGAGTTATTGTTGGATTAAGTGGAATTGTAATTTCAGTTGCTGCGTTATTTTTTGGTGTTGAATTTTTTCTCTATATCAAAAACTTTTTCTTTAGCTAGAAGCTATACTGCGATATACCAAAGCTAGTTGCTCGAGTTTCAAGTAACTTAAAATTCTTTATCTTGACAGCAGAAAAAAACTTTTTAATTAAGCGTGACCTATAACCTTCCTCTATTTATTTCTCTAGTTCGAAAAGCCTTTTTAAGGTTTTCTAGGCCGCTTCCAAATTTAAAATCTCCCAAACAGTTTTAAGATTTTTCAGAATTACAATTTTTAAACTAACCAATAAAACATTCTAAATGTCATCAACTCTAACACTCCGCTACGGTTCAAATCCAACTAACTCAGCAAATCAAGAATCTCAAGCAGATAACCAAGCTGAGCAAACACAAAATAATCAGCCAGAAAACTCTGCTGCCACAACAACGCAGAATTATAACCAGACCCAAAACTCAGAACCTCAATCAAATAAAGGATATTTACATACTGGTAATTTAATTAGTCGCGGCAATCAATCGCCAAATACTTCGCAACTAAGCTCTGCAACTAACAAACAATCTTTAGATGATGAAGAAGAAGACCTAAATAATTTTTCTCCGAATGGCTACGGTCGTCACGATAACGGCAGAAGAGGCGCTGTTTCATCTGGTACTCCAAAAACTCTTGAGCTGAAATCTCTGAAATTAAAATCAGCAGAAAAACTAATTGAAGTCGCTAAAGAATACGGTTTAGACAATATTGGCGACTTTGGCAGACAAGATATTATCTACCATATTTTAAAAAATTTCTCAGATCAAAATCCTGAGAATGTAATTATTGGTGAAGGTGTTTTAGAAGTTTTGCAAGACGGTTTTGGATTTTTGCGTGCCCCTGAAACCAACTATTTCCCTGGTTCGGACGACATTTATGTTTCGCCAAGTCAAATAAAAAGATTTGGACTACGCACTGGCGATACAATTCGCGGCCAAATTCGTGCACCAAAAAAAGGTGAAAGATATTTTGCTTTACTGCGTGTCAACGATGTCAATTTCAACACGCCAGATAAAATCAGAAATCGCGTTTTATTCGATGATCTAACTCCGCTTTATCCGCAATCAAAACTGCATCTTGAAGAAGATAAACCAATCAATAACGACATCTCAACTCGCGTGATTGATATGGTATCGCCTTTGGGCAAAGGTCAGCGCGCTTTGATTGTTGCGCCTCCACGCACTGGTAAAACTTCTTTAATGCAAAATATTGCTCACGCAATCACAACCAATCATCCAGAAGTTGTTTTAATTGTACTGCTGATTGATGAGCGTCCAGAAGAAGTTACTGACATGATTCGCACCGTAAAAGGCGAAGTTGTCAGCTCCACATTTGACGAGCCAGCAACGCGACACGTGCAACTTGCTGAAATGGTGATTGAAAAAGCACGTCGCTTAGTTGAAGCAAAAAAAGATGTAGTAATTTTGCTTGATAATATCACTCGTCTTGCCCGCGCTTATAACACTGTGATTCCATCTTCAGGAAAAGTATTGAGCGGCGGTGTTGATTCAAACGCTTTGCAAAGACCAAAAAGATTTTTTGGTTCCGCTAGAAATATCGAAGAAGGTGGCTCATTAACCATCATTGCCACAGCTTTGGTTGATACTGGTTCGAAGATGGACGAAGTTATTTTTGAAGAATTTAAAGGTACCGGCAATGCAGAAATTATGCTCGATCGCAAAATTTCTGATAAAAGAATTTTCCCAGCAATTGATATAACTCGCTCTGGTACCAGAAAAGAAGAGTTGTTGGTTGATCGCGCCACCTTATCAAAAGTTTGGATGTTAAGAAGAATTGTCAATCCTATGAGCCCTATAGAAGCGATGGAATTCTTGCTTCAAAAAATTGAGCACACTAAGACCAATGAAGAATTCTTTAAATCGATGAATTCGTAGGATTAAAATTCAAACTGCGTTTGAGTTTTAATTTCTAGTTTGAGTTGCTACGCGCGAAATGAATTCGCGCCTCCGCAACAAGTTTAATTTTGCGGAATAAATCTTTTGCCTCACATGAATCTAACAAAAAAATTTCTAATTTTTTTTGTAATTGTCTTTTCCTTTTCTTGCGCTGAGAAGAAAGAGCCAGGTTTTGATGTGATGGCTAATGAAAACGCTTTGCGTGCGCAAGGTACTTTCACTGCCTATTTGGCCCTAGAATATCTTGATTTCTCGCGTAACTTAGCTGTGGGGAAAAACAAAAAAGATGCCGAGTATTTTTTACAAAAAAGTAAAAGAGTTGCTGAATACAAAGTTATCGTACCAGAAAACCCGCTTGATTGGGGCGCTGATCCAAGTCAGATTGAAGAGTTGGTCGCGATGCAAAAAAGATTAGATGATGTCTCAAATCCACAGATGCAAAACCAATTACCAATCCAAATGGCGCATCTGACTTATCTCTACGATTGCTGGGCTGCTAAAGAATCAAAAGCGATTTTTAAATCAAACGAGTTGGCCAAATGTCGCGTCAGATTTTATAAACTTTTAGAAGAAATTGAATTCTACATTGAA
Organism: Rickettsiales bacterium UBA2645; assembly: GCA_002359655.1. Taxonomy (GTDB): domain Bacteria; phylum Pseudomonadota; class Alphaproteobacteria; order Rickettsiales; family UBA1997; genus UBA2645. The sequence goes on from DENL01000051.1 coordinate 27,163, forward strand.
GAGCAGAAAAAAGATTTGCAGCCAATCACAACAATTATCGAACCTAGTTTTCAAAGATTTGAAATTTTATTCGATCTAGGAAGCTATAAACTAAATACCAATGCCAGCAAAGATTTTGTAAAAATTATTGACTACTTATTATCGATGAAGGGCGACTATCGCCTGCTTCTTGTTGGCAGCGCTGATCGCACTGGCAAAGAGTTGCTCAATCAAAATCTAGCTCTTAAACGAGTCAATATTGTCAAAGATTATTTAGTCAAAAATGGCGTAACCGAAGATTTAATTGAAACTAGATCCTTTGGTGAAGATTTCCCCGACATCATCACCGCCAAAGGTGTGCAAGAGCAAAGCAATCGCACAGTTGGTATTTATATTTTGCAAGGCGTGAACTCTTCTCAAACATTTCCTTTGCCGCTAATTGAAAATTTTATTTACCGCGAAGGCCTTGAAAAAGCCATGAAAGCAAGAGGTTTGAAGTGAAGCTAAATTTAGAAAACAAAAAAAAATTAGTGATTAAAATTGGTTCTTCTTTGTTGGTGGAGCAAGGAGAATTGCGCGAAAAATGGCTAAAAAATTTTACTAAAAATGTTGCAGAATTAATCGAAAAGAAATTTCAAATCACTATTGTTTCATCTGGCGCAATTGCTTTAGGGCGCAAACTTTTGAAAGTTAAAAACAAAAAATTGTCACTGGAAGAAAAGCAAGCCGCAGCAGCAATTGGTCAAATTAAATTGATGAGTTTTTATCGCGATTTTTTTAAGAAATTAAATTTAGATGTAGCGCAAATTCTTCTCACCGCCTCTGATTGCAATGATCGCGAGCGCTCTTTAAATTCCAGAAACACCATTGAAACTTTACTGTCGAATCGCATTATTCCAATCATTAATGAAAACGATACTGTAGCAGTTGATGAAATTAAAATTGGCGACAATGATCGCTTAGCAGCGCGGGTGGCACAGATGATTTCGGCGGATTTAATGATTTTATTTTCTGATATTGATGGTCTTTACGATAAAAATCCGCGTAGTGAAAAAAGCGCTAAGCTGATTTTAGAAGTAAAAGAAATTACTAAAGAGATCGAAGAAATGGCTGAAGGAGCTGGTTCTGAAGTTGGAACTGGCGGTATGATCACAAAAATTCTAGCAGCAAAAATGCTCACAAACTCAAGATGTGAAACCTTAATTACCAACGGCACTTCTGAAAATGCGCTGAAAAAATTATTTGCAGGAAAACAAAACTTCACAGTTTTTTGCAGTCAAAAGCTTGTTTGATGGCGCGCTAATTTTTCGTAAAAATTGTGGTATTTTTTATGCGTAATTGTCCTGGTGCGATGCCCAGAAAACTTTGCTGTTTAAAATTATTTTCCGCAAAAAAATCAAAAATTTTTTTATAATTTTTTCTCTCAGAATCGTCTAAAATTATTGCTCCATCTGACTTTAAAGCGTGGATAGAATTTTTAGCACACTCAAATCTTTTTAGCGAATCGATGATGATTAGATCAAATTTTTGCTTCGAATTTTTAGCAAAATTTTCGTAAAGATTACTTTCCAAGCCATCTTCCATAATTTGAATATCTGCAGCGTAGCCTTGCTTAGAAAGCTTTTCTTTTACGATTTCAAACCATCTTGCGTTGGTCTCGATTCCTATAACTTTTTTAACTCTCTTGGCAAAAAATAAAGTTGAAGCGCCGCAGCCAAATTCAAAAACTTCGTGATTTTTATTTAGATTATTTTTTAAAAACTCGATCATGGGATAGGTCATCCAAGGCACTGCATCGCCTAGATCATCTTGTAAAAAACCTTCGAAAAAAGATTTTTTCCAACCAATTTTATTTTTTTGGAATTGCTCTTTGACCATCAATTTTTTTGCAAATACCACTGCACCGTTTCTTTTAACCTTTCTGAAAAACTTTTTGAGGGTTTAAAACCAAATTCGCGGTAAACCTTATTGTTGCTGATGGCGTAGCGTTTATCATGTCCAGCACGGTCAGTTATAAAATTGATTTGTTTTTTGTAAGAAGCGTCATCAGACCTTGGTTTTATTTGATCTAAGATTTCACAAATTTCGTTAGCCAAATCGATATTTTCTTTTTCGCACTCACCGCCAAAGCAGTAAGTTTGACCCACCACGCCTTTTTGAAGAGCCATAAATATACCACCAACATGATCTTTAACAAAAATCCAATCACGAATGTTTTTGCCATTACCATAAATAGGAATTATTTTGTTTGAAATTGCCGAAGTGATAACTGTTGGAATAAATTTTTCACAGTGTTGATGTGGCCCAAAATTATTTGAGCAATTTGTTGTTATTGTCGGCAAATTGTAAGTTTCAAACCAAGCGCGTACCAAGTGATCAGAAGCCGCTTTAGAAGCAGAGTAGGGCGAGTTTGGTTTATATGGAGTTTCTTCGTTGAATTTCTCGTCAGTTAAAGAAAGCGAGCCGTAAACTTCGTCAGTTGAAACATGCAAAAAACGAAATTGTGATTTTTTTTCTGTACTTAAATTTTGCCAAAAATTCAAAGAGCAATTCAACAAATTAAATGTTCCAACAATGTTGGTTTGAATAAAATTTTCTGGTGCTTTGATTGAGTTATCAACATGAGATTCTGCCGCAAAATTAATCACAAAATCAATTTTTTCGGCAGACAAAATTTTTGTGACCAAATCACGATCAGCAATTTCACCTTTTATCAGTTTGAAGTCGGGATTTTTTTCAACTGCTTTTAGATTATTCAAATCAGCAGCGTAAGTAAGATTATCAAGCACGATTGCTTTGTGACCAATATTGCAGGCTTTTTCAACAAAGTGACTACCGATGAATCCTGCACCCCCAGTTATCAAAAAATTAGACATGATTTTCAGGGTTTAATTTTATTTACCCGATCGTGTTACCATTTTTTTTAAAAGCTAATTCATTAATTTTAGTAACTTTTACTTTTGTGTTTGGGATACTAGTTGAAGATGTGCTGCTAAATGATGTGCTAATACTACTTTTTTTAATTTTGTTGCCATCTAGTTTGCCTTCTTCTAAAAAGTCTGCGAAGATTTCTGCTTTATTGAGATGACTTGTTAAGTAATCAAGAATTGCGCTTAAATTTTTTCTTTCACTTTTTACCTCTCCTTTTCCAAATTTTCTTTTGATATCATCAAGCTTATCGAGAACAGCAATGTCTCCAATGGTTAGGTTGTAAAATAGTTTAAGTCTTTCTCTTACATGGTTTTGCGCCGCCTCTCCAGTTGTTTCATCTTTTTCAGACTCTGAAACCTGAGATTTGTTTAGATCTAAAAAAAGAGCTTCCTTTTCTTCCGCAAGATCTTTAATTTTAAACAAAACCCGCATCAGCTTTTTAGAGTTGAACCAACTTGTATCATCATAAATTGGTATATTCGATTCGTCATATTTTATGGTTCTTTCTACAAGCTCTTTATTATATTCTATAGCACTTTTATTATATTCTATAGCACTTTTATTATGTTCTACAATAAATTCTGTAACTTTCATAACTCCTTCTGCTCCTTCTGAATTATCTTTATCTGGAATTACTTCAGGCAATTGTAAAAGCGCTTCGTAAGTATTCAGGGTTTTTGAATTATCGTTAATTTCGTTAATCTTTCTTTCTAAAGGATCCTTAAACAGAGCTTCTAAGTTTTTATTAATAATATTAGTAAGATTATTATCAGACCTAGGCACAGGCACAGGCACAGGCACAGACCCAAGTCCAGTT
>DENL01000017.1 GCA_002359655.1 Rickettsiales bacterium UBA2645
AGCTTATCCCGAACTGGCGTTTCCAGATCAAATACACCAAACAATTCTGGTTGTTGTGTTATTTCTTGAGAAGTACTTTTTTAACGATTGAGTGCAGCTTTGAAAGTTTCTAAACATCTCTTGCGCGCTAATTTGTGATCAACAATTGGCTTTGGGTAATTTTCACTTTCAAATTCTGGCAGCCATTTTTTGATGTATTTTAAATCAGCATCGAATTTTTCGGTTTGGCTTTCGGGGTTAAAAATTCTGAAATAAGGAGCAGCGTCGCAGCCAGAACCAGCAGCCCATTGCCAGCCGCCAACATTGCTTGCCGCATCGTAATCCAAAAGTTTTTCAGCAAAATATTTCTCGCCCCAGCGCCAATCAATCAAAAGATGTTTGGTCAAAAAACTAGCTACAATCATGCGCACTCGATTATGCATAAAGCCCGTTTGGTTGAGTTCACGCATGCCGGCATCAACAATTGCATAGCCAGTTTTTCCTACGCACCATTTTTGAAATTCTTGCTCGTCATTGCGCCAGTTAATTTTGTCATATTGCGGTTTGAAGGCTTGATTTGCCGAATGCGGAAAGTGATAAAAAATCATCTGATAAAAATCGCGCCAGATTAATTCGTTCAACCATTTTTCATTTTTAGCGGCGGCAATTGCGGCTAACTTACGAATGCTGATCGTGCCAAAACGCAAGTGCAAACTTAAACGACTGGTTCCAACTATTGCCGGAAAGTCACGCTGCTCGCTGTATTTTTTGATGATTTGTAAATCAATTTCGCGGCTTGGAAACTCAAATTCAAAATCGATAAAACCAATATCAGCAAGGCTTAGAGTCGGAAAGGGATCGCAGCGCAAAAAATTTTTAAAATATTTTTCGCAAAAGTAAGACTTAAAATAAAAATCATCTGCAGCAGCTTTAGCTTTCCATTTTTTGCTGTAAGGCGTGAAAACTGTGTAAGGTTTTTTGTCGTCTTTGACGATTTCACTTTTTTCAAAAATGACCTGATCTTTAAAACCTTTGAAGTCGATATTTTGGCTTTTTAAAAATTGGTAAATTTCTTTGTCACGCTTGATGGCGTATGGTTCGTAATCGCGATTGGCATAAAGCGCTTTGACTTGGTATTGCTCAAGAATGTGACGATAAATTTCTTGTGGCTTGCCGTAAAAAACTTGTAATGAAGAGCCGATTTTTTCTAACTCATTTTTCAGCCTGCTGACTTCTTGATGAATAAATAAAACCCGCGCATCTTTTTTATTTTTGAGTCCGTCTAAAATATCGCGATCAAAAATAAAAATCGGCAAAACTGGAGCTGAAGCTTTTAAAGCATGGAACAAAGCTGCGTTGTCTTGCAAACGCAAATCACGGCGAAACCAAAAAATTGTGATTGGAGTTTTGCTCATTTTATTTTGTTTTGCCTAGAAGTTTTTTGGTAACTTTTGGATAAGAGCCGCGCTCATCAAGCCAAATATCAACGAAAAGCCGCGCAAGTTTTAGATCAGAAATTTTGCCGTTTAATTTACCGTTATAAAACATTTCAACACCTTGATTTGGAACAAACAGCGCCACTTTTTCATCGCCCTTTTTTACTGAAGCAAAAAGCTTTTCTAACTGCTCAAAATAGCTTTTCTTTTCTTGGTCGGTTAGAGTGTGAAGCTTTTCTATTTCTTCAACCGATCTTTTGGCTAAATCACTTTTAGAAAAATTCATGTTGTAGATAATTTGAATGGCAAATTTTTTGTCGTAAGAAAAATTTTTCTCTTCTGACCAAAGCGCGATGTGATAAACTTTCAGCGCTAAAACTCTTAAATCAGAATCACCAATCAAAAAGGCTGGGTTTAGATTTTTAGAAATATTGGCAGGAATTTCTGCCGCAAAAATTGGCTGTGCAAAAAGGAGTAAAATAAAAAAATTGTAGATGAGTTTTTTCATAAAAATTTAAATTTTTTCTAATTCAAACTGTACAACATCAGTTCTTTGAGTTGTAAAACCAGCGGCGCAGTAGGAAAGATAAAAGCGCCATTTACGCATAAATTCTTCAGAAAAGCCTAAAGATTTTATTTGATCGTGCTTTTCGTCAAAGCGTTGCAGCCAAATCAGAAGAGTCTTGGCGTAATCAAAACCAAAAGCTGTTTCGCTTTTTAGATTAAAACCATGAAGCTTGGCTAAATCACGAATAATGGTTTTTGAAGGCAAAATTCCTCCCGGAAAAATATGTTTTTGGATGAAGTCAACGCGGTTGATGTAATCTTTAAAAACCTGTTCGTCGATGGTGATAATTTGCAAAACTGCTTTGCCGTTTTTTTTCAAGCGGCCGTTTAAAATTTGAAAATATTTATTCCAATATTCTTGCCCAACAGCTTCAAACATTTCGATTGAAACCACATTATCGTAAATATTTTTTTCTTCGCGATAATCTTGTAGTTTTATTTCAACCAAATTTTGGGCTTTGATTTTTTTTATCCGCTCTTCGGCATAGGCTTTTTGTCTTGGCGAAATTGTCAGGCAGGTAACTCGATGATTTTTTTGCGCCGCTTCTTGCGCAAATCCGCCCCAACCGCAACCAATTTCAAGCACTGAACCAGTATTTAATTTTTCTAAAATATTGTGATATTTTCGATGCTGCGCTGTGGCTAAATCAGAATTTTTATCTTCAAACAAAGCGCTGGAATAAGTCATGGTTTCATCAAGCCAGATTTGGTAGAAATCATTGCCTAAATCGTAATGCGCTTCGATATTTTTTTTGCTTCCTTTCTTAGTATTTTTATTAAGCAGACTTTTGATGAAGAGCAAAAAAGCTTGTAATCTACGGGCGTGAAAAAAATCCTCTAAAGCGTGAGCATTGACAGTAAAAAAAGTCAACAAAGCTGGCAAATTAGGACTGTCCCACAAATTTTGCATGTAACCTTCGCCAAGCGCAACATCGCCGCCAGTGATTACGGAATCGATAAAATTAAAATCTTTAATTTCCATTTCGGCTTCTACGCCAGAAATATTGCCACGAAATTCTTTGGTTAAACCGTCTGGCAATTTTATTTTTAAAGCTCCGCTGCTAACACGGCTCAATGCTTGCCAGATAAAATCGTAATTTCTATTCATGATTAAAAGTTATGTTATGGGACTTTTTATTTGGCTTTGGGATATATTTATTTTTTTTCAAAAGCAGCTTCAACGCTTGATAATGAATTAGAAAAGTGACTTTCAAAGTCATTAGTGGAATTGAAAAAAAAGCCTTAAGCAAATTGATTTCAGAAAGATTTTCTCTGCGACAAATTAAACTAGTTAGCAAAGATTTTTCTTTATCGTTAGAAGAGTAATCAATCCAAGCAGCGATATTTCTTTGATCGAAAATAAAGCGAAATTTGTAATTTCCCTGCACCGGAAAAAACGGCGATACGTGAAATTCTTTCTTAGCTTCAAACCATTGATCTTCATGGATTGGCGAGTGATCGTGATTAAAAATAAGATAGTTGTGACTTTCTTTAAAAGTGTTGCTCACTTCGCAAAGTACAGCAATTAAATTTTCTTTTTCGTCAAGACAAAACCAGAAACTTACGGGGTTGAAAACATAACCCAAAACGCGCGGATAAGTTAGTAGAAAAATTCTGCTTACTTTTTGATTTAGATTTTTTTGTTGTAAAATTTCTCTGATCCAATCTTCAAGTCTTGATTGGTCTTTTCTGCCGTGATCACGATTAAAAAAAGCAAAAAGATTGAAGCGATTAAGTGATAAAAATTTTCTTTTGATTGCAGAAATTTTAGCGATGTCAAAACACAAATAAAAAACTTGGTAAACAAATTGGTTTACTGAAGGTTTTAATCTTTTATGCATCACGCGTGCTTGGCAGAGAAAGGCTGATTTTACTGTTGCCATGGTGCAAAAACATTTAGTTGGTTGATCACGGCAAGTGCAGAAGAAATTCCGTCTTCGTGAAAGCCATATTTTTGGTAAGCGCCGCAAAAATAAATTCGGTCAGTGCCTTGAATCTTAGAAATTTCTGCCTGCGCTGCAACAGCCATAGAATCAAAAACTGGATGTTGGTAATTAAATTTGGCAAATATTTTATCTTCAGCGATTTTTTCTGATGGATTTAGGGTCACAAAAAGCGGATATTTTTCGTCAATATTTTGTAGATTATTCATGTAATAAGTTACCGCGATTTGCTGATCTGAGCTTTTAGTATTTTTAGCATAAACCCAACTGGCCCAAGCTTTTTTAGATTTTGGCATCAAAGAAGAATCGCGATGCAAAATTGCTAAATTTGGCTGATATTTGAAAGCAGCTAAAATTTTATTTTCTGCGATTGTAGGATTTTTTAAAAGTGACAAAACCTGATCGCCGTGACAAGCAAATAAAATGTAATCAAAAAATTCTTCACCATTTTTTGATTTAACTAAAACCTTATCAGCAAGTCTTTCAACTGATGTGACTTCATCATCTAACGAAATTGAATCTGCACCTATTTTGGCGGCGATTTTTTTAACATACTCTTGCGAGCCACCAGTCACAGTATACCATTGCGGCTGATTGGCAACTGTAAGTAATCCGTGATTTTTAAAAAAGCGTACAAAACTTTGCGCCGGATAAGAAAGCATTGTTTGCAGCGGACAGCTCCAAATAGCACCAGACATTGGCAGTAAATAAAATTCACGAAAATATTTTTTAACACCAAGATCATCTAACAGATTTTTCAAACTGTAATTGGCAGCAAAAGGTTTTTCTAAAATTGCCTCAGCCTTTTTATTAAAATTTACAATATCATAGAGCATGCGCAAAAATTGTGGATCGAAAGCATTTTTAAACTGGGCAAAAACTGATTTAAGATTTGTGCCAGCATATTCGATGCGACCTTCATCAATCTTGACTGCAAAGGACATGTTGCTTTTTTCGTAAGCAACTTCCATCAACTCGAAAAACGCTTTTAAATTTGGATAGGTTTGGTGATTGAAAACGATGAAACCTGTATCAACAGCGATTTTTTTATCAGCATAATCGACTGTAACAGTGTTTGAATGTCCGCCGAGATAATTGTTTTTTTCGAAAATTTTAATTTGGTATTTTTCACAAAGAAAATAAGCAGCAGACAGGCCAGATATGCCTGAACCAATAATTGCAATCTTGGGGCGATTCATTATTTCAAGCAATTTTTTTGGTTATAAAAAAGAAAAGAGGATAAGGCAAAATTCTTAGTAGCTTCAAAAAGAAGGTGAATTTTTTTGGAAAGTGAATTTCAAATTTTTTTGCCGCCAAGCCTTTCGAGATTTCCTCCGCGGCTTTTTCTGGCGTGATAATAAACGGCATTGAAAAAGTATTTTGATCAGTAAGACGAGTTTTTACAAATCCGGGATTGATCACTGAAATATCAATGTTTTGTCTTTTTAATTCAGGATAAATTCCTTCGCACATATTGATCAAAGCAGCTTTGGAAGCACCGTAAGTAAAAGAATTTGGCAAGCCACGATAACCAGCAACACTTGCTACAATTCCGATTTGGCCAGATTTTTGTGCCACCATTTTTGGAATTATCACGTCAAATAAGTTTAAAACTCCAACCAAATTAACTTCGATTATTTCGCGTGCTTTGACTAAATCAAAACCAATGACAGAGGCTGGCTGATAAAGGGCAGAACAAAAAATTATTAGATCGATTTTTTGATAATTTTTAGAGATTTCGTCGCAAGCTTTTGCCAAAGAATCGCGATCACAAACGTCAACTTTGCTTACTAAAACTGGAGTTGAATTTTGTGAATTAAGCTTGGATTTAATTTGCTCCAGCTTTTCTAAATTGCGCGCCGACAAAATTAAATTGTAACCTTGAACGTGATAATTTTTAGCAAGCGCCTCGCCTATTCCGTGGCTGGCGCCAATAATCCAGCAGCTTTTGCTCATTTAGAGTTTCGTAAAAGAAATTGTTAGATTGCCAACAACAAAACCAAATTTAGTCATTTTTGTAACGTTAACGGCGTGCTTTTCATCAAGCAGATAAATCCAATCAGTCAAAGTGATGTCATATTTTTTACCATCAACATCAATGCTTAAAACATAATTCATTTTCACAGCATTGCCATATTGTTGACCTTTGGCAATGCCAACTGTGTCGTGGGCTTTGGCGGTGAAGTTATTGTCGTCGGTGAAGTTAATTTCCCAAACTCTTCGATCTTTTTTGCCGTCAGAAAAAATAAAATTTTCTTCTAACTTACCGGAATTGCCTTGCCAACTTCCGACCATTTTGACGCTGAAACTTTTGATCATTTTACCGCTACGATCTTGTAAAATTCCCTGCGCCTCTAGCGGTCCGTTTAGATAATTGCGGATATCGATTTTGGGAGAATTTGCGGAGTAAACTTTTGGGTCAATTGCTGAACAACCAAATAAGAAGCCTAGAGACATAAGAATTAAGATTTTGTTAAATTTCATATTTTTTCCATTTTAAAAGTAGAGCGATTACTAAAATTTTCAAAAAACATGGTAATAATGCGTAGAAAAACGAAACCAGATTTAAGTTTTGTGATTCAATATTGCCCGGCTGATAACCGAAAAATCCTAGAATAATTAAACTGCCAGAAGCAGCAATCATTAAACCCAACTTGGCTGTAAAATTCCACAACGAAAAATAAGAAGATGTAAGTTCTTTTTTATCAGAAGTGATTTGTGCTAAAATTGTTGGTGGTGCGATTAAATCGGCTCCTAAAAAAGCGCCAGAGAAAAAGCAAACTAGATAAAAATAATACCAATTTTGGGCAGTTAAAAAATAAGCTAGAAAGAAAGTCAGAACCGATCCAAGAATTGAAACTATCCAAGTTTTTACGATGCCAAAACGATTAAAGAAGATTTTCCACAAAGGAATTACCAAACAAGCTGAAAGAAAATAAATTGACAAAAACCAGCCAGAGTTTTTTTCAGCAGCTAAAATATCGCGTACATAAAAATTTAAATTAGCGGCGGGAAGACTTACTGCAATTGAGTTGGTAATAAAAATTGTCAGAAAAAGCAGAAATTTTTTATCTTCTAGAATTTGAAAAAAATTCAGCCTTTGATTTTTTAGGGAAGAAGAATTTTCTAAATCAATTTTTACTCGCGGCAAAAAAATAAAAATTGCAATGGCTATCAAAGCAGCAAAAACAAGACTTAAGCACAAATAGCTTTGGCTAACATCAAGGCTGAAAATCTGCACAAAAATTGTTGGCAAGATAAAAGCTAAAATCATGCCAAACAGGCCAAGAAGTTCTTTTGTGGAGTTGATTGATATTCGTTGCTTATTGTCGCTGGCTAAAATTGCTGCTAAAGATTCAAAATTGATGATGGCAAAATTAAAGCAGGTGTAAGTAAGGCTAAGAGCAATCACAAACCAAATAATTGCCGCTGATTTTTGCAGAGTTTCTGGCGGATTAAAAACCAGATAAAAACTCAAAATCAAAAGTGCCGACGCAATACTGATAATTTTTTTGCGACTGATTTTTTTCTTAGCCAACTTATCAGAAAAATAGCCAACCAAAGGATCTTGAAAGGCATCAAGGCCGCGCACAAAAATAAGTAAAATTCCGATAATGGTTAAGTTGAGATCAAAACTTCTGGCGTAAAAATCGCTGATATTGAGATAAATCGGAATGCCAACAAAAGACAAAGGCAATGCTAGAAAGCTGAAATAAAAAATTTGCGCTTTTGCTATTTGGTTTGGCTTGGTCATTTTTTATCTGTTCTTAGAATTAAGCTTTAACTTTTGGCCTAACGCTGCCAAGGCCACCGTCAACTCCTAGAACTTGACCAGTGATCCAGCTATTTTGTGGATCGAGAAAAAAGGCAACAGCGTTTGCAACTTCTGCTGCGCTGCCAATTCTGCCAAGAGCGTGCATTGCTTGCGAGACACTTAAAGATTTTTCGTTTTCAGTAATTATTTTTGTCAAGTTGGTTGCAGTCAATCCCGGAGCAACTGCGTTGAAGCGTAAATTTTGGCTGGCGTAACTTGCAGCTGCAGACATTGTAAGACCAATAATTCCAGCTTTAGCAGCGGCAATTGCTTCGTGATTGGCAAGACCAGTCATTGCAGCAGCTGAGGAAATTAAAACAACTGAACCGCCTTTCCTCATGTATTTTCCAGCAGCGCGCACTGTTGCAAATGCAGTGTCTAAAGAATTTGCGATGACTGATTTATATTCGTCCTGCGAAGTTAGATGTGCGCTTTTCAGTAGCAGAGAACCGCTACAATTAACTACTCCATCAATTTCTCCGACTTGTCTAAAAACCTCTTCAACCGCTAAAAAATCGGTTGCGTCCAAATAAAAATCGGGGGTGATTTTTGCATCAGTTCTGGCTGTTTGAAATACTTGATGTCCATCATTTTTTAATTTTTCGACCAAAGCTTGACCTATGCTGCTGCTAGCTGCGATAACTAAATAATTTGCCATAATTTTTTTAAATTAGTGATTAAAGAATTTTAGTGAGTTTATATTTTCGATTTTAACAAACTAAACAAATCTAACAAATGAACAAAAACAATAGCGCTAAAAATTTAGCCGAAATTTATCAGCAGCAAAAAACAGATTTTCTGGACAATCTACAACCCGATGACTTCAGAAATGGTAGTAGTTTTAATCAAGCCGAAATCATTATCGACGAGATCAATAAAGCTTTGTACCAAGCATTTTTAAGAAAGGAAAATCCAGAAGAATTTATCAAAAAAGCTGTGGGGAATCTTTTTCGCGAAAATTCTCAAGTTGCAGCAAAGGCAATAAATCTGGCCAATATTTATCTCGAGATAAAAACAAAAGAAAATTTGTTTTAACTGTTGTCGCTCTGCAGAATTTTTTCTAACTCAGCGCTGCGGGTTTTAGAAAAATTCACTAAGGCTGGCTTATCTTCAAAAAATTTGAATGATTGTTGCAAAGTTTTTTCATCGTGATCTCTAAATTGCTGCGCTTTTAGTTCTATTTCAGATTTGTCTTTGCCAAGCCACAGCATAATTTCTTTGGCCATGTCGAGTGAAGAATCGAAAAGTTCGCGCTTAAAATAGAATACACCAAGCTTGTGCAAATCGTAAGCATGTTGGCGGTTTCTAGCTCTAGCAAAAATTGTTAAGTTCGGAAATTCTTCTTTAGCAAGGCTGGCAATTTTAAGGCTGGCTTCAACATCATCAACCGTGATAATTAATAATTTGGCTTTGTCAGCGTGAGCGCTTTTCAAAAAATCGAGACGAGTAGAATCACCAAAATAAGCTTTAAATCCGAATTTTCTGAGCAACTCAATTTGATCAGGATTGTTTTCCAAAACCGTTACAGCAACACCCTGACCTGTTAAAAATCTTCCGATCACTTGACCAAATCGACCAAAGCCTGACAAGATAATCGCATTTTTTTGATCAATAGCATCAAACGGTATTTCTTTGAAAGTTGCTTTGTAATAGCGATCAAGCAAAAGGCTGACCCAATGCAGAATTACAGGTGTTGCAGCAATTGAAATGGCTACCACTAAAGTCAAAAATTTTACTTTTTGTGCGTCCAGAATCATCAAGCTTTGCGCAAATTGAAAAAGTACAAAAGCAAACTCGCCACCTTGAGCAAGAATCACGGCATAAAAAATACTGTCGAAAGTAGAAATTTTAAAAGCCTTGCCAAGCGTGAATAAAATCAATGCTTTGATTACGATTAAACAAATTACTGCAGCAAAAATTTGCAAAGGCTGAGTTAGCATAAAATTAAAATCCATGCCCATGCCAATTGAGATAAAAAACAAACCAAGCAGCAGACCTTTGAAAGGCTGAATGTCAGTTTCTAAGCTACGGCGATATTCTGAATTTGCCAAAACAACTCCCGCAACAAAAGCACCAAGAGCTGGCGAAATGCCAATTAAGTTCATGAGCAAAGTAACACCAACAACCAAAGCCAGTGATAAAGCGGTGAATAATTCACGCATGTTTGATTTTGCAACTAAGCGAAATAAATGACGCAAAAAATAGCGACCAATTATAATCACCATCAGTATCACAGCGCCGATAATTAAGGCTTGATCAAGGCCAGAAAAATTTGTGATTAGATTGTTAGAAGCAGAATCTTTTTTAACACTAACTTGCGACAAAAGCGGCATCAGAATTAAAATCGGAATGACCGCAATATCCTGAAATAAAAGAGTAGAAAAAGAAGCTTCACCAACTTGGCTGTTTAAGAGATTTTTTTCCTGCAATAAATTTAAAACCAAAGCTGTTGAAGACAAAGCCAAGGCCATGGCAATTGCCAAGCTGGTTTGCAAATTTAAATGCAGCAGCAAACCAATTATTGTGAAGACAATAGTTGTTAAAATAACTTGTAATCCACCAAGTCCGACAATTGATTTACGTAAGCGCCAAAGCGAAGCTGGCTCAAGCTCTAAGCCAATTACAAAAAGCATCATGATGATGCCAAACTCGGCTAGGTGCACAACTTTTTCAGGGTCAGTAATTAATCCCAAACAAGCAGGACCAATTAGCAAACCAGCAAATAAATAACCAATTACTGAGCTGAGTTTAAAACGACTAACCAGCGGAACTACCAAGCAAGAGGCAATTAAAAAAATGAATATTTCAAAAAGTATTTCGCTGCTCATCGGCGTTTTTTATTTTCTTGAGTTTTGTAAGCATTAATCACGCTTTTGATTAATGGTTTTGAATTTTTCTTTCAGCTCTTTGCATCTGCTAACATTGTGAAGTTTCAAACCTATTTTTTCACTTCTTATTAATCCAGCTAGGCATGAAAATTTGATTCATTAAAATCAATAATTCATAAAAATTCTTTGCAAAAAAACTGAATTTTGAACACGTGTTCAAAATTCAGAGAAAACATCTCCGTTCCTTTAAAATCAAGGCGCTAAGCCCATAGGCAAATTACACCAGAAAATTACAAAAAAATGCTAAAGAAGCGCTTAAAAAAAATCACGCCAACGCCATCTTTTTTGGCAGAAATTTTATTTCTAATTCTGATTAACGAAGCAAAAATAAAACCATTTCAGAAAATTTATTTGCCAACAAAAATTGGTAAATTAGCTTTTCGTTAAATCAAAACTTCCTCGCTGTATCACCACTGAAACAAAAAATTGGTTCTACTTCGACTTCCAAAAATTATTAAAATTAGAAAATTGTTTAAGAAAAAACTTCTAAACTGTTACTTAGTTGGTGCTTTAGTGACTTTCTCGCCAACTGTTGCAAGTTCTTCTACAGTTAGCATTCCAGCATCTACCATCAAGCTTGCTAGTGAATTCAGTTCAGGTGATGTCGCCAATTTCACAGGAAATGGAACAATTAATGTTGATGCGGACAAAACTCTCGATTCGATAACAACAACAACTTCAGGCAATGGCATCATTAATTTTACCACAGCAAATACTTTAACTATTTCCAACGGTATTGGCTCGTCTTCAAATTCATTGTCTGGCGCTGCATTCACTGCTGACGGTACTCTCACAGTTGGTAGCGATCTATATTTAAGCTCTGGCATTACCACTGCAACAACTAATCAAGGTAATTTGACTTTATCGGGATCAACCTCTCAAACGATTTCTGGCGCAATTGGCTCATCAAGTTTGAGTATTAATACTTTGCTAATTAACCAAAGTAGCGGAGTAGTTTTTTCTAAAGCAGTTTATGCCAATAACTTGTCAACCACCAGTAACAGCGGAACTCTCTTTATTACTGCTAATGACAGTCTCTATTTCTCGAACTCAAGTTTTAATGTTGGCACAAATATTTCTGGCTCCAGCACTCTAAATCTTGGTGCAGTCACTTTAGCAAGCGCTAAAACTCTCACTCTTAATCTCGATTCAACTCTTAGTAGTTTGTCTTCGGGAGATTCTTCTAGCACTATCTCTGTCGCTTCAGGCAAGACTTTAACTATTAATGGTAACATTACAGGAAGCGGTATTTTGAAAGGTGCATCTTCGGGTGTTGGTAATTTATCTTTTACTGGAACTACGGCGCAAACTGTTAGCTCAACTTATCAGATTGGTGATTCTTCAAACAGGCTGGACACTATTTACGTAAGTAATTTAAGCGGGGTTACTTTTAGAAATGATGCTTATGCAACCAGTCTGAATTTCAATCAATCATCTGGAGCTTCTAGCTTGAGTATTGCTTCGGGCAAAACTTTAGATATTTCTGAAAATATTTCTAACAATTCAACTTCTGCTACTTCTACCATTACTGGATCTGGTGGCTTGTCTTTGACTGGAACTTCAGCGCAAACTGTTGATGCCAGTTTGGGTTCTGGTACAAGCGATAGGTTGGGAGGACTTACAATTAGTAATACTGCTGGAGTCACTCTAAACGAAGATGCCTACATTACCACTTTGACAACCAGCGCAGCTACTACTATCGCTGCCAATGGAGTTCTAAATGCCAGCAGCTCAGCAATTAATCAAAACACGACTATTTCAGGTTCAGGTACTGTAAATCTTGGCGCGGTCACTTTAGCAAGTGCTAAAACTATTACTCTTAATCTCGATTCCACTTTCAGCAGCTTGTCTTCGGGAGATTCTTCTAGCACTATCTCTATCGCTTCAGGCAAGACTTTGACTCTCACTGGCAACATTACTGGAAGCGGTATTTTAGAAGGCGCAACTTCAGGAGTTGGTAATTTATCTTTTAGCGGAACTTCAGCGCAAAGTGTCAGCTCAACTTATCAAATTGGTGATTCTTCAAATAGACTTGGAACAATTTATGTTAGTAACACAAGTGGAGTCACCTTTAACAATGATGCTTATGCAACTAGTCTGAATTTTAATCAGTCTTCTAGCTCTTCTACTTTGACTGTGGCTTCTGGCAAAACTTTAGATGTTTCTGGAAATATTTCTACCAGCTCAAACTCTGCAACTTCCATCATTACTGGATCTGGTACCTTATCTTTGAGCGGAACTTCAGCGCAAACCGTTGATGCCAGTTTGGGTTCTGGTACAAGCAACAGATTAGGAGAATTAGAAATTAACAACTCTTCTGGCGTAACTCTTAATAATGACAACTACTTAACAACTCTGACTCTGACTAGCGGTAATTTAACAATTGCTGGAGATACCACGACTGATGTTACTAACGCTATTGATCTAAGCTCGAAAAATATAACTTTTCAGGTTGGAAGTTCTTCTAATCCGTTTGCTAAAATTAAATCAGCAGCTGGCATAACTCTTGATAGCTCAACTGCTATCAACATCGACTATTCAACAAATACAGCTGCGCTGAATTATGACGATTCAACACAGTATATTATTGCCGAATCTGGATCAGGAATAGCTGGAACAATCTCAGATGTTACAGTTACAGATAATTCTTATTTGTTTAACAGCTCATTGTCAGTTAGCGGCAGTAATATTGTGACAAAACTTGTAAGCGATACTTCAACTTTTAGCTCTGCAAATCTTGGATCATCAAATTATCAGATAGTATCTAATGCCTTGAATTATGCTGGTTTAAGTTCTGGATTGATAAGCATTTCAAACTCTAGTCAATTATCCAATGCCATTCAAAGCTTGAAGCCAATGAATAACTCGGCGCAACTAACCTCAGTTATTTCTTCTAATAGCAACATAATTAAAATCGTAAGTTCTCACAGCCGAGAAGACAGAGCCAAAGAGCAAAAACTCTCAAGTTCAGTCTGGGGCAGAGTTTTTGGATCTTCGGTAAATCAACAAGAAAGGCAAAATACTGTCGGTTATAAAGAGAACTCTGGAGGAATTATTTTTGGCAGCGACCACAGCGTATCAGACAATAGCGTTGTCGGAGTTGCCGCCGGCTACAACAGAGCCAACATCAGCGGAGACACAACATATCAAAATAAAATCGGCATCGATAGCTATCAGCTAGTGCTCTACAACTCTAATTCCGCTAAAAGCAATTTAGGATTCTACAACGATAACGCCGCTAACCTAACTCTTAATCGCTACACCACAAACAGAGAAATTCAGGTCGGAACTTTTACAAGCAACTCAAATGCTAGCTTCAATAGCACTAGCCAAGCTATAAGAATTGGATTTGGTTATAATGCAAAAAACCAATATGATTATTTTATCGATCCAAATTTTGGGGTAGAATATTTTAGAATTGGCCAAAATAGCTACCAAGAAACCGGAGCAGAAAACGCCAGCTTGAAAGTAAAAACCCAAGGCGTGAGCGGATATTTTTCTGATGTAGGAGTAAAAGTTAGTAAAAAATTCGAACTTGATCAGTATTTTTTAACTCCAAAATTCAGCGCCAATTGGCGACGCGCCTTGAAAGATTACAGTCAAAAATCGACAATCAGTTTTGTTGGTGGCGGCAGCGCAATCAACAACGACTCAATCGCAACTCAGAGAAATATTCTTAACCTAGGCTCAGCAATAAGCATCGACCAAGGCGGAGACGACTCCTTGCAATTACAATTCGACCTCAGATTAGCTGATAAGCTTGTTGGAAATACATTCTGGGCTAAATACATTTTTCTGTTCTAAAGCAAGTTATACTTTTTCAATGCTTACTCAAAATTGGTCTTAATAGGTCTAATGATGTGATCAAAATTGCTTTGGATGATAGTGATAGTGATTTTGATTTTGGTTAGAATTAAGAATGAATGATCTCATAATTTGACATTATCTAATCAGGATAATTATTTTATCTAAATGCCTTCACTCACAAAGGATTGAAGGCATTTATTTTTGCCGTACATATACCAAACAAAATATTTCTTGATGGTTTATGGCAAAGGATTTTTCAGGAAAAATTGCGACAAAGAGTATAAGCTGTATCAAGTGATACAGCGTTATTTTTCGAGCAAATTTTTACCAAAAAGACGAAGCCAAAGGCTATCAAAAAATAGTTTGTTTGGTATAATATCAAGTCACCAATTTTTTGATGCAAAACTCTCACGCCAACCAACTAGATGCAGCTCTTAAAATCTGCAAGCGTGCTTTTCTTTATCTAGTTTTTTTTGGATTCATCGTCAGCTTTTTGACTCTAGCTACTTCGCTTTATTCTCTGCAAGTTTTTGATCGGGTACTTTCTGGTGGAAGCTATGAAACCTTGATAATGCTGACTATAATCATGGTGGTTTTCTCAGCGGTGTTGAATTTTGTACAAGGAATTCGCTCAGAAATTTCTTACAAAATCGGTGAATATTTAGATAAAAAACTCGCCTCTCTTACCATCGACTTATCTTTTACTGCACTAAAAAAAGATGCTGGCAAAAATGCTATCAGCCAAAATATCAAAGATTTGCATGCCATAAAAAACTTTATCGCCAGTCCAAATTTAATTCACGCCATTGATGCACCTTGGTCGATAATTTTCATCATCGTGATTTTTATTATTCACCCACTTCTTGGCTTGATTGTTTTGATCGGCGCTTTGCTGCTTTTATTTTTGGCTTGGGTTAATGATTTTTTGACCAAAAAACTAACCATCAAATCTGGCGAGATTTCAGCTTTTGCTTACAAGGAATTAGACATGATGGCAAAAAATGTTGAAGCCATTGAAGCTCTGCGCATGAAGAAAAATCTAATTGCCAACTGGCACGAAATTTACGATAAAAATCTTAGCGTTTCTGACGAGCTTCATCGCAAAGCTAGCATAATTTCTAACCTAACAAAATTCTGTCGCGGCATGATTTATGTTCTTACCGTTGCTTTTGGCGCGGCTTTGGTGATCACCAATAGAATGAGTTCTGGCGGAATTATGGCCTGCTCTATTTTGTCTGGCAAAGCTTTAGCGCCTTTCGATGCAGCAATTTCTCTGTGGAATAGTGTTTTAAATACCAGAAAATCTTACGAGCGCTTAAAAAAACTGATCGCAGAAAATTATGTTGAAGGCAGCAATATCAGCTTGCCAGCACCACAAGGCAAAATTGAAATTGATCGAATTGGATTTGTCGCACCAAAAACTTCTAGGCCAATCATTAAAGGCGTGAATATCACAATCGAACCTAGTGAAATTGTGGCAATAATTGGCCCAACTGCCGCTGGAAAAAGCACGCTAGCCAAACTAATTGTTGGCATAACAAAGCCAACCACAGGAATAGTAAGGCTTGACGCCGCTGATATTTTAAATTGGAAAGAAGAAGATCTAACAAAGTACATCGGCTATTTGCCCCAAGATGTTGAGCTCTTCAATGGCAGTGTTAAAAGCAATATCGCTCGCATGGATAAAAAAGCTGATGATGAAAAAATCATCGCTGCGGCAAAATTAGCCAATGTTCACGATTTAATTCTGAAGTTACCAAAAGGGTATGAAACTGACATCGGCATTTGGGGTTCAAATATTTCTGCTGGTCAAAGACAAAGAATTGGTTTGGCACGAGCTTTTTTTGGCGAACCAAAATTAGTAGTTTTGGACGAGCCAAATTCGAACTTAGATCAAGATGGCGAACTTGCTTTGCTTAATTGTTTACAAGCAGCCAAGAGGGAAAAAATCACCGTAATTATAATTTCACATCGCCAACAAATTCTTGCTGCTGTGGATAAAATTTTGGTTTTGCATGATGGCGAAGCTAGGCTTTTTGGTGCTAAAGAAGAAGTTTT
The DNA here is from genome assembly GCA_002359655.1 of Rickettsiales bacterium UBA2645. GTDB lineage: Bacteria > Pseudomonadota > Alphaproteobacteria > Rickettsiales > UBA1997 > UBA2645. Next base: position 16,493 of record DENL01000017.1, read on the forward strand.
GCAAAAGCTGCAATCTCCACGCAATATTGAAAGCAAATGATCAAGAAAGATATTAAGAAATCCAAAAGATTGACTAAAAAAATGATCGGCAATGCCGTCAGTCGCTCGTCTGTTTTTTCTAGAAAAATTATTTTTGATCACAGTTTTAGAAAAAATCTTTACTCCAAAACTAAGCAGAAAATTCACCACAGCGCTAAAACAATTTTGGATCAAACTTTTGAAGAAGAAGGTCGCAACATTGCTCATAAACCAATCACTCTTGGCATTTGGTTTAGTGTTGGTTTGGTTGGAGTTTTTTTGCTGTGGTCAATCACTGCTAGAATTGATTCAAGCGCAATTGCTATGGGAAAAGTGGTTTTAGATTCTGATAAAAAAACCATTCAACATTTTGAAGGTGGAATTATTGAAGAAATTTTTGTTGAAGATGGGCAGAAAGTTCGCGCTGGTCAGCCTTTAATAAAACTAAACGAAACCGCAGCCAGAGCCAATCAAGAGTTGGTTAAAAAACAACTATTTGCACTAAAAGCCGCAAAAATCCGACTTGAAAGCGAAAGAGACAACAAAGATTTACCCGACTTTTCTACAATACATTTTCAATATAAAGATGATGTCGATTTTATAAAAATTATCGACGGCGAAAAAAGTTTATTTCTAACTAGAAAAAGAGCGATTGATGAAAAAGTCAGCATTTTACAGCAAAAAATAAATCAACTAAATAACGAAATTATCGCCATCAAATCGCAGGAAAAATCTGTGAGACAAAGAATCGCTTTTGCTCACGAAGAAGCCAATGCCTTAGATGAATTATACGAACAAGGCATCATCTCAAGAAGTCGTTATTTGGAATTAAAAAAACAAATGGCGGAATTGCAGGGAAATCAAGGAGAATATGTGGCCAACATTGCCAAAGTTCGCCAAGCAATCAACGAATCAGAACTTGAAATCGCCAATGTCAAAACCGAAAAAATGAACGAGATTGTTAAAGAGCTGCAAGAAACTCAAACTAAAATCGCTGATTTAGAAGAGCGCGTTTTCGCTTCTTCAGATATTTTACAGCGCACCATTATTCGCGCACCACAAAACGGAATTGTAAATGGTTTAAAATTTCACACTAAAGGCGGAGTTATTGCGCAAGGCGGAGAAATTATGGAAATTGTACCGCAAGATGATGAGTTGATTGTCGAAGTAAAAATCAACCCACAAGATATTGATGTGGTTAGCGTTGGATTGAAATCTAAAGTCAGACTTGCAGCTTATAAAAGTAAAGCAGTTCCAATGCTTGATGGCAAAGTTATTAATATTTCGGCGGATAGTTTTTTAGAACAAAATACTGGCGCTTCATATTTTTTAGGGCGAATTAAAATTGGCGAAAAAGAAATGAAAAAACTAGAAAATGTAAAACTCTATCCCGGCATGCCGGTTGAGGCTCATATTGTTACGGGATCAAGAACTTTTATGAGATATTTGTTTGACCCAATAACCATCAGTACCAAAAAAGCTTTTAGAGAAGAATGAAAATAAGAAAACTAAGTGTTACTTTTTTTAGCGTAATTTTACTTTTTGCTAATCAAGCAAAAGCCGATTTAAATCTGCAAGAATCAATCAGATCAGCTTACGAAAATAACTCCGATTTAAAAGCACAAAACTACTCAGTTGAAGCCGCAAAATCACAAAAGCAAAAATCTTACTCTGGCTTTCTGCCCAATGTTTCCGCTGATGTTAATAGCGGTAACCAAAAAACCAAAATCGACTCAGGCGCAACTCTTAAAGGCAATGCCAATAAAAGAAGTGTCAACTTATCACAAGATTTATTTAACGGCGGCTCAACTTATTTCGACATTAAAAGAGCAACCAGCGTTTTAAATAAAGAGCAAGCCGACAAAGACAATAAAGAGCAGCAAATTATTCTAAGCGTTATTCAATCTTATCTCGACATTTTACGCTTTGAAGATTTGGTTAAAATCGAACAAGAAAATCTGCAATCGCAAGAACAAATGTTAGAACACACCAAAACCAAACTCGCAGCGCGCGATGCTACAAAATCAGAGCTAGCCAAAGCCAAAGCTGATTATGCCAGCGCCATATCAACAAAAATTGCTGCCGAAAATAATCTTACCTCGGCTAAAAATTCTTTTGCTAAATTAACCGGAATTTTTCCAAACGAAACTGGCAAGTTGAAAAAAATTAATGATGAAAACTTCTACAAGAAAATTTCTGAATTAAATAGCAGTCAGCTATTTGAAATTGCACTGCAAAATAATCCCGAAATCAAATCAGCAAAACATTCTCGAGACTCAGCAAAACATCAATCATCGATTACCAAATCTTCTTTTTCTCCAACGGTAAAATTAACTTTGAGTTCAGCAGAAGAAAAAAATCCGCTTTATTACAGTAACCAACAATATCACAACAATTCAGCTTATTTGAATTTGCATATTCCGATTTTTAATTCAGGTGTGGAATATGCCAATTTATCTGAAGCCAATAACATTTTGCAGCGCGAGAAATATAATTTGGAAGCGGCGCAAAATCGCGTTAAACAACAAATTGTTGAATATGTCAGCAAGGTGAAAAATTTATATGCGCAGTGGGAATCTTCTAAAGAACAAGAATTTGCTAACGAAATTTATGTATCAGCTTTGAAAGAAGAAGAAAGGCTTGGCACTAAATCAATCATCGATTTGCTGCGCGCTAGACAAGATTTATACACTGTTAAAGTTAATAGAACCAATTTGCATTACGACAAAATCACGGCAATTTTTAGCTTAAAAAGCCTGATTGGCAGTCTTACTTATGCTTCACTTAACGCTGATAATACTTTGAGTAGTTTTGATGAGAAAATAAAATTCGAGGAAGATATAAAAACAGATGCGCCAGAAGATTCTAAAAAAGATTTAGAAAATTCTAAGACAAAATCAGAAGAAAAAATCGCGGAGAAAATTGAAAATAAGTCAGAAATAAAACCAACAGAAAAAAATACTTCTCAAACTTCTAAGCCAGATTTATCAAAACCAAGCAGCGTAAAAATAGATCAAGAAATAAAATCAGAGCCAATAAATCAAAAAACAGTCAAACCAAAAAAGAACTTCAAATTAATAACCCCAGCTTCATAAATTTTTCTTATAAAAATTAGTCCTTTGATAAGGAAACGCGACACGAGTCTTGCCACGCCTTGCTCTTAAAACCATCTCATATGTAGATGGAACATACGGGTTTTATTATTTCGTTATCCTAAAATTTTATATGCAGAAACTCAGATCTAATTTTTCTAATCGTAAAGATTTGCTAGATTACGTTGCCTCAATCAGTCCTTGGCTTAATGACTTTACAGCCAGTGAAATTCTTGGTGGAAAAATTCAGGCTGAAGAAAAACTAAATAAAATTGATCCAATCAGCTATTGCAAAAATCGCAATTATTTAGATGGCAGCGTCACAAAACTTTCGCCTTATATTCGTCACGGAATTTTATCTTTAAATGAAGTGCGCAATTTTGCTCTAGAAAAGTCTGATCCAAAGCAAATTGAAAAATTTATTCAGGAATTGGCTTGGCGTGATTTTTGGCAACGCATTTATTTTTCTGATCCAGATAAAATCTGGCACGATATTGAGGAATATAAAACAGGCTATCAAAAAGAAGATTACGCCGACAATCTGCCGCAAGATATTTTGGAAGCAAAAACTGTAAATGCCTGCATCAATCAATTTATAAATCAATTAACCAAAACTGGCTATTTACACAATCATGCCAGAATGTATTTGGCTTCTTACTCTGTACATTGGCGAAAAACAAAATGGCAAGCCGGTGCTAAATGGTTTTTGCATCATTTACTTGATGGCGATCCAGCTTCTAACAACCTTTCTTGGCAGTGGATTGCTAGCACTTTTTCAAGCAAACCTTATATTTTTAATTTAGAAAATGTGGCAAAATATTGCGCCAATTCAGCAATTGATTTTTCGAAAGAAAATAATCCTGAACTAAATTTTAGTTACGAAGAGCTTGAGCAAAAACTTTTCAAAAAATTATGAAAAATCTGATCTGGCTTCACGAAGACGCCTTGAGCAAAAACCATCTTCTTTTCAAACAAGCACCAAAAAATTGTCTGACTTTTTTTGTGTGGGACGAAGAATATTTTAAAGAAATGGATTATTCTTTTAAAAAGCTGGTTTTTATTTTTGAAACTTTAAACGAAATGGACTGCGAAATTTATCAAGGCAGATCAATTGAAGTGATCAGGCAACTTGCACAAGAAAATAACTCGAGCGAAATTTTCATTGCCGCAACGCCAAATCCTTTACTGCAGAGCATTGCCACTAACTTAAAAGATAAAATAGAAATAAAAATAATTGCTGAAAAGCCTTTCGTTTTGCTGAAAAGCGAAGTGAATTTAAAACGATTTTTTAACTATTGGAACAAAGCTAAAGAGTCAGCAATGACAAAAGATGGAGGCGAAATTGCCGCGCAGCATTAAGAAAGAAAATCTGGAGCAAAAAATTTGTCTGAAATGTCAACGTCCTTTTATGTGGAGAAAAAAATGGCAAAAGGTTTGGGATCAAGTCAAATATTGCTCGGATCGTTGTCGTAACAATAAAAATAAAATCAGTAATGTCTAAAAATCTGCATCATATTTTGGCTTATTTAGGAACTATTCCTTTCATCGCCGCGGCAATTTTTTTTGCTTTTGATTCAGATTTTATTTCACCAATCACAGTCGAAAATATTATCAAATCTTATATTTTGGCAATTGTTTCTTTTATGGCTGGCGTTAATTGGGGACAATATTTAAGTGCTGAAAAAAAACCGCCGCTAAATTTATTTATCACTAGCAATGTCATAACTTTGCTGTGTTGGTTTTCATTTTTTTTGCTTGGCAGCGTGGCATTTTTTTTAAACGCTGTAGTGCTTTTTATTTCTCTAATTCTGATCGATCATCACCTACTACAATTTGAAATTATTGAGCAAAATTATTTCAAAACCAGAATCAATATCAGCGCAATTGTTTGCTTATCTATTTTGTTAATCAGATTTTTTATTAATACGTGAAATACGAAATAGTCTGGTTTAAACGCGATTTAAGAATAGTTGATAACTCCGCACTACATTTTGCTGCAGCAACAAAAAATCCGATAATTCCTCTCTACATCATCGAGCCAGAATTATGGCGTCAACCAGACATGAGCAAAAGGCATTATGATTTTTTATGCGAGTCTTTGCTTGAGCTTGATTGCGACTTAGAAAAACTGGGACAAAAGCTGATAATTCGAGTTGGCGATGCAGTGGAAGTTTTAGCAGAAATTCAAAAAAATTTTCAGATAAATAATTTATGGTCACATCAAGAAACTTGGAACAGTTGGACTTACGATCGCGATAAAAAAGTTTTATCTTGGACAAAAAATCAAAACATTACTTGGCATCAGCCAGTCCAAAATGGCGTTATTCGTAAATTAAAAGAGCGTGATGGTTGGTCGCTGAAATGGCAAAAATTAATGCGACAAGAAATTCTGCCAGCGCCACAAAAATTAATTAGCATAAATATAAAATCAGAAAATCTGCCTGAATTTTTTGAACTTGGTTTGCAAGAAGATTTTTGCTTTGAAAGACAACAAGGTGGTCGTAAAAACGCACTGAAATTACTTGAGAGTTTTTTATATCAACGCGGTGAAAACTACAGCCGTGAAATGTCTTCGCCAGTAACTGCTTTTCACAGCTGCTCTTTGATTTCGTCACATCTGGCTTTTGGTACAATTTCACTACGCGAAGTTTTTCAAGCTACAGAAAAGCGGCGATCTGAATTAGCAAAAATGCCAAGAAGTTTAAAAGGCAAATGGCCTTCAGCGCTAAATTCTTTTTCTGGCAGGCTGCGTTGGCATTGTCATTTTATACAAAAGTTGGAAGACGAGCCGCAAATTGAATTCAATAATTTTCATCCCGCCTACAATAACTTACGACAAGAGTTTAATTTAGAATATTTCAAAGCTTGGCAAGCTGGCCAAACTGGCTTTCCAATTGTTGATGCGGTAATGCGCTGTTTGATAAAAACTGGTTGGATTAATTTTCGTATGCGCGCCATGTTGATGAGTTTTGCCAGCTATCATTTGTGGTTGCCTTGGCAAAAAACCGCTTTGCATTTAGCGCGACTTTTCACAGATTATGAACCCGGAATTCACTACAGCCAAGTGCAAATGCAATCGGGCACAACAGGAATTAACGCGGTGAGAATTTACAATCCCATAAAACAATCTATCGACCAAGATCCAGAAGGAATTTTTATTCGCAAATGGCTGCCAGAATTGGCAAAAATGCCAGATGAATTTATTCACACACCTTGGCAAAAACCAGAGCTGATACATGGCTATCCAAAAACTATAGTTGACGAAGCAACAGCAAGAAAAGTGGCTGCAGAGAAAATTTACTCAATCAGAAAAAATCTGAATCATAAAATTATTGCCAAAAAAATCGTTGGTAAACATGGCAGCAGAAAATCTGGCTTGAAGCAAACCGTGAGTGAGAAAACTGTTAGACAAAAAAAGTCTGTCAGAAGGCTAAATGATAATAAACAAGGCGATCTTTTTAGATAAAATTTAAAAACAATGAGCAAAAATCTTTTGCCAAAAGATGGATTAGTAACCTATCAAAGCAATGTTGTAGAGCAATCACAAGCAGCAGAGTTTTATCAAAAGCTGTTTAAAGAAATTGCTTGGCGCAATGACGAAATAATTATTTTTGGTAAAAAAATTATCACCTCACGCAAAACAGCTTGGTATGGCGATAAAGAATTTGTCTATCAATATTCTAAAATTGATAGATTTGCTCTATCTTGGACTCCAACTTTAAAAATTATTAAAAAGCTAGTCGAAGAAATTGTGGGTGAAAATTTTAACTCTTGCTTACTCAATCTTTATCACAGCGGCGAAGAAGGCATGTGCTGGCACTGCGACAATGAAAACTCAATCATCAAAAACTCGACTATTGCATCTTTGAGTCTTGGCGCAGAGCGAAAATTTTCCTTCAAACACAAGCTTGAGCAAGAATCAATCTCCCTAAATCTAGAAAACGCCAGCCTACTCTTGATGAAAAACCAAACCCAACAAAACTGGCTCCACAGCTTACCCAAAAGCAAGAAAGTAAAAGAACCAAGAATCAATTTAACTTTTCGGAAAATGGTTGAATAGAGCAATCTATTCAGACAGATCGCATTATGGAATATGGAATAGGTATGTGGGTTAAAATTTGTCATAAGTAAAATCTATCAAAGCCATAATTAATTTATATTTTACTTACTGAAAAAAACCGTTGAATAGTATTATTCGTAGTAAAACTCTGCTTTAAAAATTCTTCAACAAACAGCAATCAAAAAATGAAATTAAATAAACTTCTTTTTATCACATCGCTTGCGCTTGCAGGATGTTCTGCTCCTCAAAATCATCACATAAATTTCAATAAAGGTGAAGCAAAACCAAATGAATTTTGGTGGCCAAATAAAGTTAATCTTTCGCCACTTCGTCAAAATGCTGCTGAGTCAAATCCTTATGGTGACAACTATAATTACGCTAAAGAGTTTGAAAAAGTTGATATCGAATCTTTGAAAAAAGACATCAAACAAGTTATGACCACATCGCAAGATTGGTGGCCAGCAGATTACGGCAATTATGGTCCATTTTTTATTCGCATGGCGTGGCACAGCGCTGGAACTTATCGCTCTGAAGATGGTCGTGGTGGTGCTGGTGGCGGTCAACAAAGATTTGAACCACTCAACAGCTGGCCAGATAATGCTAACTTAGACAAAGCCAGACGCTTGCTTTGGCCAGTTAAAAAGAAATATGGCCGTCAAGTTTCTTGGGCGGATTTAATGGTTCTTTCAGGAAATGTCGCGCTTGAATCAATGGGCTTTAAAACCATTGGCTTTGCAGGTGGCAGAGCTGACGACTTCGAACCAGATTTAGTATATTGGGGCCCTGAAAATAAATTTATGGGAAGCCATCGTTTTGATAAAAATGGCAAACTTGAAAAGCCACTTGGCGCAACAACAATGGGTTTGATTTATGTAAATCCTGAAGGTCCAAATGGAAGCGGAGACCCTGTTGCAGCGGCGCAACAAATTCGTGAAACTTTCGGCCGTATGGCGATGAATGACGAAGAAACCGTGGCTTTAATTGCTGGCGGTCACACTTTCGGTAAAACTCACGGAGCGCATAAACCATCTGATTGTGTAGGTGCTGAACCAGCTGGCGCTGCCATCGAACAACAAGGCTTGGGCTGGAAAAATAAATGCAAAACTGGCAAAGGAGCTGATGCAATTACTAGCGGCTTGGAAGGCGCTTGGACTTCTAATCCAACTGCTTGGACAATGGATTATCTCAACGGTCTTTTTGCTTTTAACTGGGTTAAAACAAAAAGTTCTGGCGGTGCAATTCAATGGATTCCGGAAAATAAAAATGCATCTAACTTAGTTCCAGATGCCTTTGATTCTGAGAAAAAACATGCTCCCGTGATGTTGACCACAGACTTGTCACTTAAAGAAGATCCCAAATATCGCAAAATTGCCAAACGCTTCCAAGAAAATCCGAAAGAATTTGAAAAAGCATTTGCTAGCGCTTGGTTCAAATTAACTCATCGCGATATGGGACCAAATGCAAGATATGTTGGCAAAGATTCGCCAAAAGAAGTTCTGTCTTGGCAAGACCCAATTCCTAAAGCAAACTATAAGCCAATCAACTCTGCGGAAATAGAAAAGCTTAAAGTAGAAATATTAAAATCAGGATTAAGTGTTTCTGAGCTTGTTAGAACTGCGTGGGCTTCAGCCGCCAGCTATCGCAATACTGACATGCGCGGTGGAGCTAACGGAGCGCGTATTCGTCTCGAGCCACAAAAAAATTGGCAGGTTAATAATCCAAAAGAATTGGCTAAAGTTTTAGACACTTTAGAAAAAGTTCAAAAAAACTTTAACGACTCATTAACAAACGGCAAAAAAGTTTCTCTTGCTGATGTTATTGTTCTTGCTGGATCAGCTGCGGTTGAAAAGGCAGCTTACGATGCTGGCGTTAAGGTGAAAGTGCCTTTCCAAATTGGACGCACTGATGCATCACAAGAACAAACTAACGTTGATTCTTTCGCCGTTTTAGAACCTAAAGCCGATGGATTTAGAAACTACTACAGCAAAGAAGCTTCTGTCTCGCCAGTAAATGCGCTGATTGATCGCGCTTATATGCTAAATCTGACAGTACCTGAAATGACTGTTTTGGTTGGCGGTATGAGAGCTTTAAATGCAAATTCAGATCAATCTGAACTTGGCATCTTAACTAAAAAACCTGGAGTTCTAACCAACGACTTTTTTGTTAACTTACTTGATATGTCAACTAAGTGGCAAAAATCTGACAAGCTGGAAGGAGTTTACGAAGGTCTGGACAGAGAAACTGGTAAGCTGAAATGGCAGGCTACTTCAGCTGATCTTGTTTTCGGATCAAGCTCAGAGCTTCGCGCAGTTGCAGAAGTTTATGCAGCTGATGACAGCAAAGAAAAGTTTGTCAAAGATTTTGTTAAAGCTTGGACAAAGGTTATGAACTCAGATCGCTTTGATTTGAAAAAATAATTGCTCAAAGCAAGAGAGGATCTGTGCAATCAATCCTCTCTTGTTGGCTTGAAGACAAACCTATAATCGATTGTGAGTTTTTTTAATAAAATAGTCGGCAGCAAAAACAGAGTAAGGCAAAATAAAGCCAATTATAAACCACTGGATCTGGTTAAGAAATGCTGGCAATGAAGAAATTTCGTTAATCGCGAAAAGTTTTTTAATCACAAAAATAATTATCAGACAAAAAAATGTTGATAACGCTTTGTTAAAAAGACTTATCACTTTCACCTCTTCTGCAAAAAAATTTTCTGATAAAGTTATGCCAATAAAACAGTAATAAGCTAACCACAAGTGATCAGCAACTTGGTAAATTATAGCGGCGTAAAACAGCAAAATTGTACTAAAAGAAAATATTATTATTTGACGAAAGCGCTCTTTTTGAGTCGAGATTAAATTATAAAGAAGTATTAACAAGACGGCGCAAAATATCCCTCCGGCTAAATCAAAAAAATTATGATAACCGAAATATACTAAGCTCAGCCCTATTCCAATAAGTACTAATACACTTAGAGTTTGAAATATTGGTTGTTGAATTTTCGTTATCAGCCAGCCATAAAAAACAGTAGAAGACTGCATATGACCACTAGGAAAAGCAAAGCCCTTGCCTGTTGCAAGCGGAATTTGAAATGTAGCTTTTAAATCAAAGTTGAGCAACATGCTAAGCAATGTAAGACAAATCGCACTGAAAAATATCTTTCGATCAAACCAAATATATCCAAGCACTGCCGCTGGTATGATGATTATTTCCTGACTAAAACTTAAAAAAAACTTAGCGACGAAATCTAACATAATAATTACGAAATTATTAAGAAGCGAAATGACAGCACTGAAAGCAGCTGAGCACATTGAAAGAAGTTGTCAAATCTAGCAATCAATCAATGAAACTGAGATCAAGAAATTTTGAAATCTTGTTATTTCTTCGTCTGCATCAGAAGTACTAAACGCTAAAAAATTTTTGCTTCACAAAGCCTTTTTGTGATTTCTAAAAGTCGCTTAACATCTTTTGCCAACGCTTCCAAATCTTCTTTTGAGATTTTATATTTTGGATCATATCGGCCGCCAATATAGGCGTATTCTAAAAGTTTGAAGCGTTCTTTTTCTTCTTCAGTTTCTCTGATAAATAAGCTGCGTAATTCAAGGAAATATTCTTCACATTCTTTGCCAAGAATTGATAAGAAATGTTCGTTTGGATTATAAAGTGTGAAGACGAGAAGAATTGTTTTATAGGCGTGTTCTGCAGATTGATGAAGTTCAAAAGCTGCTTTATTGTAGCTGCCCCTAGAAAAAGCATTTTGATAATCAGCAAAAAATTCTTCAGACATTTTAAACCAATACTCAAAATATTCTTGTCTAAACTTCTTAATTTCTTCGTCGCTCAATCTTCTGCGATCAGCAAAATCAAAATTCTTGGCATCGAAAATTATGATTCCTTCTTCTTTAATATCAGAATAAAAATATTGTCCGACAGAAAGCTTGTTGTTTAGCTCTTCAATATCGTGAGTTAAAATTCTTGGATCAGCGCTTAAGTGCAAGTTACGGCATTTCTCACCAATTTCGTGCCACAGATTTGTATCAAGCGCAGTAGTAGCCTCGCGAGTCACAACCAAAATATCGTAATCAGAAACATGACCAGATTTTCTATCTTCAGCTAAATCTTTTTTCTCTTTGTAATCGCCTCTGGCGTAAGAACCAAACAGGATAATCTTTTCAACATCTTTGCAGTTATCGCAAATTGTTGAGATGATTTTTTGTAGTTCATCTTGTTTGAGTTGAGGTAAATGTTTTAGAGAGTTTTTCATGGTACTAATTTTACTGATAAGCAGTTAAAGAAGAGTTATTGGAGGCGATTAAAAAAACAACTTTTAACAACAATTGGCACTGATCTCAAAATATAGCAGTTTATTTTCTTTCGTTGTCGCAGTGATAAGTCGAGATTTACTTGTAGCCCAAGAATAAGTCAGTGATGAAGTAAAATATTTGCTCGAGAAAATTGTTTTAAGTCCGGTGCCAGAAAGACGGCCATCTGCTCCATTATCAGCATATTTATACTTGGTGTAGCCGTAATCATAAAAAGGTTCAAAAGAGATTTTTTTTAGATAAACCAAATTTTTACTTAAGAAACTTTGGCTATTTTGATCTGGAGTTTTTTTTATAAATGGCAACATGAGAGAGCTAAGATTCACATTAATTTTATTGCGGAAATAATAACCAGAATCGCCAGTGATATAACCTTCCCTAAATCCTCTTACCGAATAATAACCACCAACTGAAAATTGCTCAGAACCATAAAGAGTTTGTTTAGCATATTGGCTGTCCATCTCAGTTGAAAAGGTGAAAGGAATTTCAGTTTTAGGAATGGTTAATCTTTTAGAAAAATTAGCGTAGAGTTTGAAATATTCGAACTGCGCTTTTGTTGTTGTGCCATCTTCATTTGGTTGATCTTGCTTGGCATTTAGAACTTTTAAACCTTTCGAGTAACTTGGTTTAAGATAAATACTAGTGGTATCGTTTAAGTAAGAAGAAGCTGCAAAGCCAAGATTTAGAACCGATAATCTTCTTTCTGTTGATTCACTTTTAAACCCTTTAATATAGCTTGCCGCTTGCTTTTCAGTTATTGCAGCATTGCTTGAAAGTCTGAGTCTGCTGTGATTTAACAAAACACGATCGATGGTAAACTTCGAAGATTGCGAATAGCCAGTTAAGGTTGAAGGGCCATTGGTTCCGGGGTTTTTGCCTTTATATTCACTATGAGAAAAGTCGTAAGAAAAAGTATTGTGTTTAAACGGAATTGAGAAACTGCTGCTAAATGATTTCAAATCTTTAACGCTGCTATCATCATGATAATTGGCGGTGTAGCTTAGATTAAGATTATCGTTTAGAAATAATAAGTTATCAAAGCTGGAAGAAAAATTAGTACGCTGCTCGCCAGTGAATTTGTTGCCTAAATTATCTTTGCCAACGGTGAATTTGGCAGGAAATTTTTTGTTATTGTCGATGATTATTTTACTGTTTCCACTCACACTTCCTGGTTCAACCTTCATCACTGCTTGATTTGATTGCAGGCGATTCATCTGATAAATTCCTTGGTTAATATCATCAACATTCAGCGTCTTGCCTTCAGCATTGCCAAAGGCAGTGAATTCTTGCATTTTTTCAATCAGACGATCTTTGCCAAGAGAGATTTTTTCAATTTTGCCTTCGATAATTTGTAACTCAAAAATTCCGCTTTGGAGATTTTGTTTCGGAACTTTTACTTGAGTTGTGATGTAACCTTGAGAGTGATAATAATCAGTAACTGCTTTGATAATAGCCGTTAAGGTTTCTGCTTCCATGCATTTACCAATAAATGGCGCGGTAATTCTTTTTTGACGAAATTTTGAAAGTGATTTAGCATCAAGCAAATGGATTTCTTCAATCTCGATACAACCACCTTTCATCTTGCCAGAAACTAAAGGCTGAGATTTGTTCTGCTCTTCTTCTTTCTTTTTGCGCTCGTATTCTTTTTTGATGGCATCAAATTCTAGATTACGCTTTTTGTCTTCGAGAATGTTTTGCTGTTGGCGCGTTAACCAATCTTGTTGGTTGATTATATCTTGAGTGGAATCAGCAAATGCTATTTGGGGAAATAGAAGAAATGATAAAAATGTCAGTTTTTTAAAACTTAGAATCATCTGGTTTTTTGTGGTAAAGTGGTAAAGAGCCAACAGAATCAATGTAGTAAATTGATTCCGCTGGCATGTACTTAAAATCAGTAAAATTAGAAATTATAAGCCAAGCTAGTTTGCAATACATTAAGTCTAACTTTGCTATAAGCAGCATCACCAGTTGCAGGAATTTTAAAGCGTTGTTGGTTAATTTCAGCTTTAACAGACCAGTTTTCATTAATGTTGAAAATTCCACCTATACCGTAAATTGCAGCAAATCTGTTTCCGCTTTCACTTTTACCATCAGAGGGCCAACGATTGGCATAACCTACATTTGCATAACCGTAGTTTGCATATAGAGAAAAGCTTTGGTTAATATCATATCCAACATTAGCTTTCAAACCATAGCGCGAACGCAAATTAAGTGTATCTTGTTGATATGGTGGTATATGGTGGTAATAATCGTTTGTAGATGTATTTAAATAATCATAAAAAGCCTCTGGAGCTAGGAAAACTTGATCGAAAGATTTTTTATATCCGACAAAGGCTCCACCTCCAACACCATGTCCGTTTTCTTTTGTCACAAAACCACCATCATCAACGCTTATACCGCTTGGATCATTGTAGTGGTACTTTGTTTTAGAAAGTAATAAACCAGCGCCTGCATAAACTCCGTCTTTAGCACTTGCTTGGTAAGAAATAAGAACGCCAGCAACAGCTAGCAGTAGGGATAACTTTTTCATTGTAAATAAGGTGTTTGTTAAAGTTTAAAAATAAAGCTGGTTAGTCTTCGAGTGCGATCGCTCCAGAAAAACATTGAACCAACTTCTTAGCTTTTAAAATAGTTTTTTAAAAAACTAATAAAAATTTTAATTAGTTATATTTTTTGGACATTTTTTAATTTAGTGAATGGAAGCGAAGATCTCAGAGTTGTGTCTTTTAGATTTTCATTGTACTTACTTTTAGAAGTGTAGGTGTTAAATACTCATGTCAGATATAGACAGTGTGTATCCCGTGACTTGGCTCCTTTAATTGCATCGCCTGTGTAGCTATTCCAATTATTCTGTGCCACAACCATACCTCATTATTTTGCTTGCTTACATTTTTTTATTACGTCTTCATCAGCAGAGTAATCTAACAATTTTGTTAAAAAGAACACACCCTCAATATCACCAGATCTTGATAGATTGGTTTTAACCTTCCCCTTGGCTCTTATATAAATTTGGCTTGATGGTTCAAAGTTTTCTGGAGTAAAAGGCTCCTTTGTGAGTAAGAAATAAATTGCGATTAGTTATACTGCTCCCCATTAATTCT
>DENL01000050.1 GCA_002359655.1 Rickettsiales bacterium UBA2645
TGATTCGTTCTTAAATTTGTTGGTAGATTTAATACCAACAAACTGCGAATAAAATGCTATTAAATATTTGCTAAAAAAATTACTGTATCTTTTCCTTAAGTTTTTTATTCAGAGCTCTATTGGGCTTGGCGCCTTGATTTTAAAGGGATGGGGACGGTTTCTCTGAATTTTGAACACGTGTTCAAAATTCAGTTTTTTTGTGATTAATTTAGAATTTAACCACTCCTAATTTTAGGAGTGGTTTTATTTTTTCTATCTTTTGTAGAAACCAGTGAAGCTGGCTTTAGCAATTGAATTTTGGTTGATCATGTAACCGGCAAGAGCTGTTGTAGCTGTTTCAGGCACATCTAGTTTATCAGTTTTTAAAGCGTAAATCGTGAAAATATAACGATGTGCTTTGTCACCAACTGGAGGGCAAGGGCCACCGAAGCTGTAGTTTCCGAAGTCGTTACGGATTTGTTTGATGCCGTCTTTTACGCTAAATTTATTTTCTGCCGCAATAGATGCTGGTAAAGAATTGTAAGTTGATGGAATGTTGATTGCTGCGTAGTGCCACCAGCCGCTTCCTGTAGGAGCATCTGGATCGTAAACTGTTAAAGCATAACCTTTGGTTCCAAGCGGAGGATTACTCCAGCTAATTTGTGGGAAAGCATTTTCGCCAGTGCAACCAAAGCCATTAAAAACATGTTTGCTAGTGATTGTAGAATTTGGAGCGATATCGCTGCTACTAATTTTAAGCAGAGCGCTTTGAGCGTGACCGACTGAGCAAGAAACAAAAAACGCTGTTAGTAAAAGTGATTTTATTTTCATAAGATTTTTCTTTTAGGTTAAATTTTTAAAAACTTTCTGATTAGAACTGGGCTTAAAATTAAAGTTGAAATGGTTGAGCTGATTATTCCGCCAATCACTGTAATTGCAATTGGTTGTTGTACTTCTGCGCCAATTCCCTGTCCAAAAGCCATTGGTAAAAAACCTAAGCTTGCCACTGCTGCAGTCATTAAAATTGGTCTGAAGCGCGAAAGACAAACTGATTTTAAATCATTCTGATCGTTCAAACTATTGATTAAAATAATTGAGTTCAAAAGGCTGATACCAATTAAAGCAATAAATCCAACATAGACCGAAATTGTTATCGGAATCTGGAAAACAAACAAAAACACAATTGCTCCACTTAAAGCAAAAGGTACGCAAGAAAATACCACCAAAGTCTTAGCAGCGCTTTTAAACATTTTGTAGAGAATAAAAAATATGGCAAAAATCATCAGTGGAATGATGGTGAAAATTTGTTTTTTAGCATTGCTTAGATTTTCAAATCTACCGCCCCATTCAAGAGTATAGCCATTTGGTACAATATTATTTTGAGCAATTTCCTTTTCTGCGGCAGCGATAAAAGAAGAGTAATCGGTGTCTTTCAAATAAATTGAAATTCCAGAATATCTTTTGCCAAAAAGGCGCGGAATAGAATTGATATCTTGGCTCTCATCGATGTTAACAACATTTGACAAAGGAAAGCTGCCACCATCAGCAAGACCAACTGGGATATTTTTTATTGAATTGATGCGGTCTCGATTTTCTTCGCTTAAATGCAGAATAATCGCGATTGGAAATTCAGTCGCATAAAACTTGCCAACCTCAACGCCAACCATGGCTTCGCTCAAACTATTATTAACATCAGACAGATTGATGCGGTTCTTAACAATCTTGTTGTAGTCTGGAATTACATCAACAAACAAACCTTTATGAATTGAATTTATAAAATCTTCTCCAGCTTCTTTGACCTGTGGTTTTTGCTGCAAAAGCGTTTTTATTTTTTTGGTGATTTCCATTAAAACGTTTAAATCATCACCAAAAATTCTTAAAGATAGATCGGCTCTGCTGCCTTCCAACATCTCGTTAAAACGCATTTCAATTGGTTGAGTTTGAGTAATTTCACAGCCCTCACAACCATTGCTTTTTAAAGTTAATAAAAGCTTTTCAGAAATTTTTTTAGCATTGCTTTTTTGATCTTGTTTAAGAATTACAAACAAGTCACCAGCGTTTTGTGGCATTGGATCTAAGCCAGATTGAGAAGTTCCGATGCGCGAAAAAATTTTGTCGATTTCTGCCTCGTTCTTGATGCTTTCTTCAAGTTTTTTAGCAAGATCAGTAGTTTTAGAAAGGCTTGTTCCTTCTGGTGCAACAAGGGTATAGACAATATCTCCCTCATTCAAACTTGGCAGAAAATCTGAAGCGATAAAAGGCAGTAAACAAAAAGATAAAATAAAAAAAGCTAAACAACCTAAAATCACTTTACGATTTTCAGACAAAGCTTTTTCAAGTAGTGAAGAATAAAATTTGGCAGCTTTAGCAAAAAAGCTGCCTTCTTTGTGCGCTACATCTTTGATCAAGAAAAAAGATAAAACAGGCATCAAGAAAAAGGCGGTGAACAAACTTGCCACCATGGCAATAATAACATTGATTGCCATCGGTTTAAAAGTTTTTCCCTCGATGCCAGAAAACATTAAAATCGGCACGTAAACCAGAATTATAATCGTGATGCCGATAAATATTGGTCGTGCAACTTGAGCTGAAAGTTGAGCGATAGAATCTGTTTTCGTTTTGTCGTCTTTTGTAAAAATTAATCGGCTGACAAAATATTCTACCATCACTACCGAAGAATCGACCAACAGTCCAAAATCAAGGGCGCCCAAGCTCATCAAATTGGCTGAGATACCAAAAATATTCATGCAGGCACTCAAAATAAAAATACAAAATAACAAAGATGAGGCGACGATTAATCCAACTCGAATATTTCCCAGCACCAAACACAACACGCCAACAACCAGCAGAATTCCCTCTGCCAAATTGCGCATAACGGTTTTGATTGTTGAGTTTATTAGAAATTGACGATCGTAGAGAATTTCAATTTTAGCACTCGCACTATGCTGATTAAATTTTGCGATTTCACTTTTTACTTTGGTTAAAACTTCTTGGGCATTTTCTCCTGATTGTAGCATCACAGTTCCTAAAACTGCTTCTTCACTGCTGTAGGTTGCAGAACCAAGTCTTTGAGAATATTCCTGTTTGATTTCGACAACTTTTCTAAGTGGTAAAACACTGCCGCTATAATCAATTTTAACTGGAATATTCATCACGTCTTCAAAGTTTTTGATGCCAGAAAAAGTGCGAACTATTTTTTGTTGATTGTCTTTTTCGATGTAGCCACCACCAGAATTTTCGCCGATAGTTTGAATTTGATCGATCAATTTTTTTTCGGTCATGCCGTAGCCAAGTATTTTTTCTGGATCGATATTTAGATGTAGTTGGCGTTCAAAGCCGCCGATAGTATCAACTTCAGCAACGCCGCTGATTTTTTTTAATTCGCGAGCAATTTGATATTCTTGAACGGTGCGCAATTCCATCAAATTGTCGGAACCTTGCGGATTATAAACGCGGTAAATAATTATCTCGCCAATGCCAGTTGTTAGTGGTGCGATTGTGGGTTTGATACTTATTGGTAGCTGATCACCAATGGCAGAAAGTCTTTGCAGAACTTGATTGCGCGCGAAGTTGATATCAATTTCGTCTTTGAAAATTAGTGTAATTTGTGAAAGACCAAATTTTGAAAGTGAGCGCATTTCAACCAAACCAGAACAGCCGTAGAGCTCGCTTTCAATTGGATAAGTAACTGACTTTTCGACTTTGGTTGGATCCATACCAAAAGTCTTGGTGTTTACAACCACTTGCTTATTGGTGATGTCGGGAATGGCATCAATTTTAATTTTGTTCAAAGAATAAAATCCAAAAAGTGCTATAAAGCCAAACAAAACAAGTATATAGAAGCGCAGATCAATTATCTTTTTAAAGAAAGATTCTAATTTATTGCTGAGCATTTTTTGGCAAAATAAAAGTTCCGATCTTGGTCATCAAGCTGGCGTAAGAGATGGCGACATCAACTTGAGTGTCGATTATGGTATCGATGGTTTGATATTCCTGCGAATCAAGTTCGATGTAAGTAATAAAATCAAGAATGCCTTTTTTAAATTCAGAATTGGCTTTTGAGAGGCGTAGCAAGGTTTTATCGATATCGGCTACAGGAAAATTTTTAGCAATTTTCAGCGCAGTTTCTAATTCGTTAATGTCATTGCTGATATTGTTGATGAGTTGGTTTTTTTGAAATTCAAACTCAAATTCTTGCGATTTTATTTTTGATTCAGCGCCCAATATTTTTTCTTGATTGCGGTTGATCAGTGGAACTGACAACGACAATCCAACTCCGCTCGAATCTCTTCCAACAGATGCCGAAGAGACGGTTGACCTATCGGCAGAAATATTTACATCAGGCATTTTTTCGATTTTGGCGAAAGATAATTCTGATTTCGATTTGTTGATCAGAAATTTTTGTTCTTTAAGGCTTAAATTGTTTTCGATTGCAGCATTTATGAATAAGCTTTTGCTGGGATAATTTTTTTCTTCAATCCAAGTGAGGTTGATTTTTGGTTCGCTTTCAAGGTTTAAATAAATATTAGCTCTGTTCCAAGTTTGATAAAGATCGTTGCGATATCTGGTTAAATCGCGATCAATTAATTTTATTTTATCTTTAGTGATTTGACTTTGTGCAAGTTGAGTTGGAGAGCTAAGCACAATGTGCGACAGATATTGATCAACCAAAGAAAGCCTGTTTAAGCGCTTTTGCGCCAATTCAATTTTTTTCTGCAAAGCGTAATATTGGTAAAGCAGTACAAAAGTTTCAGCTTTGATAAAAAGAGCTAAATTATTTTTACGAGTTTCAAGAATTTTATATTCTGAATCTTCAATATTATATTTGCTTTGCAGCTTGCCCGCAAAAGGAATAGCTTGATTTATGCTGTAAGTATTCTGGTTGTAAGCTCTGTCGAAAGATAGGGTGGGATTTTCCCAATATTTTTGCTGATTAGCAAAGCGTTTTTGTGAAAGAGCTAAAAATTCTGCCGCCTTAATCGAGCTATTTTGCTCGGCTATTTCCAATAATTCTTCAAGTTTGTATTCTTTAGCAAGCGCTTGAAAGCAGAAGGTTAGGCTGATAATCAGGGCAATAAAAAATCTGGTCATCTTGAGATAATAAGTAATTTTTGCAGGAAACAGCGCAAATTAAAGCCAAGCATAAATACCCTAGATAAATTCACTAATTTTTTCGCAAGCCTTTACCAATCCAGCGACTTTGTTTACACATTCTTGATATTCTGATTTTGGATCAGAGTCAAAAACCACGCCAGCACCAGCTTGTAGATAAATCTTATTGTCTTTGATCAAAGCTGATCGCAGCGTGATGCAGGTTTCCATATCGCCATTACTTGAAAAATAACCAACACAGCCAGCGTAAAAACTGCGTTTTACTTTTTCAATTTCTTCGATGATTTCCATGGCACGAATTTTCGGAGCGCCGCTCACCGTGCCAGCGGGAAAGCCTGAAATTAAAGCGTCCAAAGCATCAACATCGTCGCGCAAAATTCCTTCAACATTTGAAGAAATATGCATGACATGTGAATAATTTTCGATCACCATTTTTTCAGTAACTGTAACTGAACCGGCTTTAGAAACTCTGCCAACATCATGTCGACCAAGATCAATTAGCATTAAATGTTCGGCAATTTCCTTTTCATTGCTCAACAATTCTTCGGCAATTTTTTTATCTTCGGCAAAGTTTTTTCCTCTTTTTCTGGTTCCAGCCAAAGGGCGAACTGTTATTTTACGATTCTGGGCAGAAACCATAATTTCAGGGCTAGAGCCAATCAAACAGAAATTCGGAAATTTCAAATAAAATAAAAATGGCGAAGGATTAACAGAGCGCAAAGCACGATAAAAAGTGAACTCAGAAATTTTAGAATCGAAATCAGCAGTGAATCTTTGTGAAGGCAAAACCTGAAAAATATCACCGTCAGTAATGTATTTTTTTGCTTGCTCAACTGCGGCGCAATATTCTTTTTCTATATAATTTGAAGAAAAATTAAAATCAGTTTTTGCTTGAATTGACTTAGGCTGAAAAGGTTTTTGTAAAACATTTTCAATTGTAGAAATTTTCTCAGATAATTGCTCAAAATTTTCTTGAGTAAAATTTGGTGCGCAAATCAAAACGCAGTCGAACAGATTGTCAAAAATCAGCAAAATTTGTGGGCGAATAAAAATGCTTTCCGGAATTTTTAAATCGTCGGGCAAATTTTTGCTTGGCAGTTTTTCCATCAAACGCACCATGTCGTAACCCATATAGCCAAAAATTCCGGAGCAGATTGCTGGAAGTTGTCCCGAGATGTAGCTGAGTTCATCCCAATTGAATTTGCAGCTGTTGATTAGAGTGCGTAAATTTTCAATTGGACTATTTTTTTGCTCAAAAAAATTTTCAGGATTTTTAGAAAAATCAGAATTGATGAAAGATTTTTCTGCGCTGCATTTCCAAACTAAATCAGGCATCAAGCCGATGACAGAAAAACGACCTTTATTGTTACCTTTTTCAGCTGATTCAAAAAGAAAGCTGTGGCTGGTTTCTTCTGGTAAGTAGTAAGCAAGTTTTAAAGAGGCTAAAACTGGTGTGATTGTATCGGCAGGAATTTTCTTATACAGCAGCGTCGTGCCTGATTTTTTCAAGGCACGATCAAACTCATCTTTGCTAAAATTATACATTATTGCTGCTCTTTTTTGCCCAAGATTTTTTCGTTAACTTTTACTGGGTATTTGCTCATCACGAAAGCGTTGTAACCTTGTAAAACCTCGTTTCTGAACTCTTCCGCAGCTTGAGCTTTTGCGCGCTGAATTTGAGTGGCTTCAAGATTGGTTTTTTGAATTGAGCGCAAAATTCCAACAGCAAATTCTTGATTACCGGTTTGGATTGCGTCAGTTGGTTGACCAACTTTTAAGTCAAATAAAGCACTGCCAAATTTATCAACATAAGGAATTTGACGACCTTGATAATTGATGTAAGCAAAGCGCGTGAATGATTTATTTTTTTCGAGCTTCAACTTGTGTTTCGCAATTATGCTAGCCGCATTTTGTGGATTTGCTTTGAGTTCATCAGCAATTGATTTGGCAAGTTTTTTCAAAGCTTCAGCTTGATTTACTTTTGCAAAATCCGCGCTTACTTGCGATTTAATTTCATCAAAAGATTTTTCGTGAGCCAGCTCGATTTCGTCAACTTTAACGGCATAATAATGCTTATTGGTTTTGGAATAGAAAACCTTGGAAGATTCGCCTTTTTTAAGCGCAAAAGCACGACTAGAAAAATCTTCTAATCCTCTGATAGCAGAGATTTCTTCGCCTTTGGCATTTTGTCCAGCTTGATCGATTTCAACCGAGTTTAAATTGGCACTTAAGTCGAATTTTTTAGCAGCATCACTTAAAGAATTTGAAGCTAAGATTATGTCGTCAATTTCAGAAGCTTTAGCTTGCAAAACCTTTTCTTCTCTGCCTTCGAGCAATTTGGCTTTGATTTGATTTTGAACCACAGCAAAAGGAATTGGCTCAGATTTTTTGATTTCATTTAAGAAAAATACGTGAAAACCAAGCGGGCTTTTCAGAGCTTCTGAATGTTGATTGATCGCCATTTTAAAAACAGGATCAGCTAGGTCTGGAATCAAATCTTTTTGAGTAACATTTTTTAGAGTGATATTTTTCAAATCTTTGTTTTGTAGTTCTTTTGCTAATTTAACGAAAGCAGCACCAGACTTTGATTTGTCTTGGTTTGAAGCGGCATCAAGTTTAGCAATAAAATCTTTTGCTGACTCTTCTTTATCAAACAAAACATGGTATAAATTACGGCTTTCAGGTCTTTGAAATTTGTCTTTGTTCTTTTCATATTCAGCACTGACTTCTTGTTCGCTAACTTGCAAATCTTTAGCAAAATCATTTTTAGAAAAACGCAAATAAGAAACTTTGCGCAGCTCGGGAGCAAAGTAAGATTTTTTGTTAGCTTCAAAAAATTTATTTAAAGCTTCTGCGTTAGGAGCGGCAACTTTTTTGATATTTTTTTCAGAAATTTTAATGACGTCAGCTAAGCGTTTTTCTTGCTTGAATTCTTCACGAGCAATGGCTTCATTCTCATTGACAGGAGAGCTTAAAGACATGGTTTGAATGATCATAGTTGCGACTACATCATTTTGAATAAGATTCACATATTTTTCTTCATCAAGACCATTTTTAGCTAAAAAGTTTTGGAATAGTTTTCGATCAAACTTGCCTTCTTTATTTTTGAAATTTTGATCCTTAGCGACAACTTCCAGAATCAGTTTTTTGCTGGCTTCAACTCCAATATCTTCTTTTAATTTGGTGATCAGGATATTGTTAACCATGCGACCCAGAACATCAGATTTGAATTGATCAGAATCTAAATATCTTGTGGCCTCTTCGCTCTTATTTGATTGCAAAACCATCTCACGAGTTTTTTGCATTTCTTTGTTAAACTCGCTGTAGCTAATGGTTTTGCTGCCGATTTTTGCAACCCAAGCGCTTGGTCCATCTAAAATAAAGCCGCTAACACCAAAAAGCACAAAGCTTAAAGCGATGAATGCTAAAATAATTTTGAAAAAAATATTGCCGGCAAGCTTTCTAAATAGTTGCATTTCTTGGAAGTAGTTTAATTTTGAAGAAAAATTTCGAGAGTCGTTAATAAATATTTAAGCAACTCATAAATCAATTGAGAAGATTTCTTTTCTTGAAAAAAAATCTGGGTTGGTAAAAATCTTATCGGTTACATCGAATTGTAAATGACTCTCAAAAACATCTCGCGGTTCGCCTTTCTTATAAAAAATAATTCTACACATGCTTGTTGTCCAAAAATTTGGCGGTACCTCAGTTGGAGATATTGCACGCATTAAAAATGTTGCTCAAAAAGTTAAGCAAGAAATTGAGCTGGGAAATAAAGTTGTGGTTGTGGTTTCGGCAATGTCTGGAGTCACAAATCAGTTGGTTGATTATTGTAACCAAGTTTCTTCTTTAACTGATAATGATGCGCTTTCAGAATATGACTCAATCACCGCCACTGGCGAGCAAGTTACTTGCGGATTGTTAGCTTTAGAACTTCAATCAATTGGTTATAAAGCCAGATCATTTCTTGGTTGGCAAATTCCGGTTACAACGGAC
Organism: Rickettsiales bacterium UBA2645; assembly: GCA_002359655.1. Lineage (GTDB taxonomy): Bacteria > Pseudomonadota > Alphaproteobacteria > Rickettsiales > UBA1997 > UBA2645. The sequence goes on from DENL01000050.1 coordinate 9,088, forward strand.
GATATTCACAGCAAAGCGCGCATTGATGAAATTGACGGTTCTTATATTTTAGACGCGATCAAGAAATATGATGTGGTGGTGGTTGCTGGATTTCAGGGTATTCACAAAAAATCAAATCGCGTTACAACTTTGGGAAGAGGTGGCTCGGATACTTCTGCTGTTGCAGTTGCCGCAGCTATCAAAGCTGATCGTTGCGATATTTATACCGATGTTGATGGAGTTTATTCAACAGATCCAAGGATTACTGAAAAAGCTCGTAAGCTTGATAAAGTAACTTACGAAGAAATGTTGGAAATGGCTTACAGCGGATCAAAAGTCTTGCAAACCCGCTCAGTTGCAATGGCTATGGCGCATAATGTGCGTGTCAGAGTTTTATCAACTTTTGCTGAGACGACTGAAAATTCAGGAACGGTCTTGGTTAACAATAACGAGGAAATCATGGAAAAGCGTTTAATCACAGGAATTAGCTACAGCAAAAATGACATTAGACTTACTCTTACCAAAATGCCTGATCATCCGGGATTATCATCAGCAATTTTTGGCGCCTTAGCTGAAAAAGAAGTCAACATCGACATGATCGTACAAAATATCAGTGCGGACAGCAAATCGGTTGATATCACTTTCACGACTAGCAAAGAAGAATTGGAAAGAGCCAAAATGGCAATTGAGTCAGTGAAGTCGATTGCTAAATATGAAGAGATGAAAATCGACGAAGGTATTGCGAAAATTTCTGTCATTGGTGTTGGTATGATCAGCCATTCTGGAGTTGCTCACACAATGTTTAAAACTTTGGCTGAGAAAGGAATCAACATTCTTTTGATCTCAACTTCAGAAATTAAAATTTCAGTTTTGATTGCCAAAGAATATGGCGAGTTAGCTGTACGTGTGCTTCACAGCGCTTTTGAACTTGATGGAAAGTAATTGAATTGGAAGTGAAGAAGAGATTTATTTTGACTTTCAATCCTTCTCTAGGAGAGGTTAAAACCAACTGTCAAATTGCCATCATCTAATTTATTTTCGAAAGAAAATTTTGCACAGGTTTTTATTGCCTCTACATTTTTTTCCTGAGTTAAAGAATCCGCCAAAACTTGATTTGAAATATATTTTTCAAATGTTCTTGCTGCTTCTAAAATGCGCGAATTAGTCGAAAATATTTTTAAATTTATGTGATCGGAAATATTTAAATCGGCATCTTTACGATTTTGCTGTACAGCGCGAATAATATCGCGGGCAATGCCTTCATCTTCTAAATCTTTTGTTACTTCAATATCAAGTTGAACCAAATAATCATTGCTTGGAAGTGCTAGAGTAGCGAATTTTTTTTCGTTATTATTTTTGCTAGTTAATTTAATTTCAAAATCATCTTCAGATAATTTTACACCAGCAATTTCGATTTCTTTTTCTGAAATTTTTTGCCATTCACCATTTTTTGCTGCTTCAGTAATTTCTTTGATTTTTGCACCAAATTTGGCACCGATTTTTTTGAAATTAATTTGTAATTTCAGCTCAGCTAAATCAGAAATTTCTTCTTTAATTTCGACTGATTTTACATTCACCTCTTCAGCAATAATTTCTTTAAAAGGCAAAATACGCGCCGCATTTTTACCAATGACAATTAATTTACTGAGCGGCAAGCGCACACGAAGATTTTTATTATCACGAATCGATAAAGCTACAGAGCAAAGGCTTCTAACCAAATCCATGTCGGCAACTAATTGCTTTTCGTCGGGCAAAAAAGAAACATCGGGAAAGTCTTGTAAGTGAACAGAAATTTTGCGATGGATCATAATTAATTTGCGACTAATTCTCCGATTATAACGGGATCTTCTTCAGCTTTTTTAAGTGCTGCGATAACTTCTTCTACATCATCTTTGCCAACAACTAAAACCATGCCGATGCCGCAATTAAAAGTGCGTATCATTTCTTCTTCCTGCATCTCGCCAAGAATTTGTAGATAATCAAAAACTTCTGGTCGTTGCCAAGCATTGTGATCGATTTTTGGTGCAACATTTTTTGACAAAATGCGTGGTAAATTTTCTGTTAAACCGCCGCCAGTGATGTGCGCTAAAGCTTTAACTTTTTTAGTTTTAATTGCAGCCAAGCAAGCTTTTACATAAATTTTTGTTGGAGTTAATAAAAGCTCGCCAACCTTTACTGTTGGTGAATAGCTGTCATTGAACACTACTTGATTTTGTTCTAGAATGTAGCGCGCCAAAGAATATCCGTTTGAATGCAATCCGCTTGATTTCAAGCCAATTAAGACATCGCCAGCGTGAGTTTCTTTTGGCAAAATTTCATCACGCTCAACAGCACCAACAGCAAAGCCAGCTAGGTCGTAATCGCCATCTTTATAAATGCCGGGCATTTCAGCGGTTTCGCCACCAATCAAAGCGCAGCCAGAAATTTTGCAACCGTCAGCAATGCCTCTGATGACTTCTTCGGCAACTTTGACATCAAGTTTTGAGCAAGCGAAATAATCTAAAAAAAATAAAGGTTCAGCACCTTGTACAACAAGATCGTTAACTGACATTGCGACCAAATCAATTCCAATGGTTGAGTGATCACCAAACTCGATTGCAACTTTGAGTTTGGTGCCAACTCCATCAGTTGAAGATACTAAAACTGGATCGCGGAAATTGCATTTTTTCAGATCGAAAATTGCACCAAATCCTCCCAAGTCAGAATCAGCGCCAAGGCGTGAAGTTGCTTTAGCAAAAGGTTTGATTCGATTAACTAATTCATTACCAGCGTCGATATCAACACCAGCTTGTTTGTAAGTGAGAGACATATTTGAGAGATTTAAATGGATTTTTTTGTTACGCTGGTTAACTTGTGTAAACCGTTGTCAGACTTGGGCGCACGAGGCCTTAAGCAATGAGAGCATATTATTAGCCGTAAATCCAATGTCAATTTAGATTATGTCAAAGCTGTCAAAAGTACTTCTTTTATTTTTTACGCTTTTTATCGCAATTCCAAACAACGCTAAAGCACAACAAAACGATATTTATTTGATTGAAAATGTTGCAGTCACTGCCTTAGCAAAATCCGCTGGTGATGCAAAAGTGATTGCTACCAACAATGCGCGCCGCGACGCTTTTGTAACTTTGCTTACAAGACTTTCACTGCCTTCGGCGATCATTAATCAAGTTAATGATGATAAAATTTTTGACATGGTGCATTCAGAACAAATTACAGAAGAAAAAATTGCTGGCGCGAATTACTCAGCAACTTTCAATATTTTGTTTGCTAAAAGTGCAGTTGATCGTGTTTTAAAAGATGCGTTGAATAAAAAAGATATAGCACCGCAAGAGTCTTATTTATTGGTTCCAATAAAAGTTGTTAAACAAAAAGCTAGCGCGGAAAATAATCAGAAATTTGTTTTGTGGGATGAAAAAAACGAGTGGAAATTGGCGGTAGAAAAAATTTTAGAAACCAAATCTTTGAAGCAATTTATTATTCCAGAAAATGATATGAGCAATGTGACAATTCTTAATCAAGAAAATGTCGATAAGCTTGAATATTCAGACATCGAACCCTTGTTTTCGAGATATAAAGTTTCGGGTGCTTATTTAGTATTTTTATATTTTGACGATATTGAAAACAAAGTTTCCATCAGAGTTAAAAATATCAAAAAATTGCAAAAGAAGCAGATTAAATTGAGCTTTATAAATATTGATCGCTTGAGCTATGAATCATTGCTAACAAAGGTTGCTGATAAGACAACTCAGTATTTGATCAGCAATCAAAACGTATCTAACGTGAAGAATTCCAGCATGGTCAAATTAGAAGTGCAAATCAGCAGCTTTGGTGATTGGTTGAAAATGAAAAGTAAAATTGAAAACAGCAATTTGATAAATCTGATGAACATAGAATCTTTGTCGAAAGATTATGTTATAATTTCTGTTGAATATGTTGGTTCTGATCCCGACATCGTATCAGCTTTTGCTAAATTTGGTTTAAATTTAAGCAAAAAAACTGATAACTCTTATATCGTTTCAATCCCGTAAAAAAAGATTAATTTTAAATTTTCTAAATCAATGAAACTCAAAGAAAAAATAATTTGCGTCGCTTTTGCTTTGTTGATTTTCTTCTTCTTGATTTATTTGATTAAATCGATTCTAGCACCGTTTATTTGTTCAATAGTTTTAGCTTATTTTTTAAATCCTTTAGTTAATCGTTTTCACAGAAAATATCGCTTAAGTCGTTTGCGTTCTACTTCAATGATTTTGGGGTTGTTTCTCTCAACTTTGAGTAGCTCTGGTTTGTTATTATTTCCGATTATTTATTCGCAAACTATTGAGCTAGTGAACGCCTTGCCAAGTTATTTTAAAATTTTTACCGACGATTTTTATCCAAAAATTTCTCTGCTACTAAACGGATTGGGATTTTCTTTGGATACTAAATTTTCTAATTTCAGCGCAAAGCAAGAGGTTGCTGATAAAGTTTTTAGTTTTTCAAAAGATGTTTTAAGTAACGCGATTAGCTCTTCCTCAGCGATGATTGATGTTCTTTCGATTTTATTTATCATGCCAATTTTGCTGTTTTATTTTCTTAAAGATTGGGATGTGATGGTTAATAAAATTAATGATTATTTACCAAAAAATGGCGGCACACAAATCAGAAAAGTTTTTTCTGAAATTGACCAAACCATGTCCAGCTATATCCGCGGACAGTTTAATGTTTGTTTACTACTTGGAATAATTTATGCCGCTTTGCTGAGTTGTACTGGTTTGAACTTCGGATTTTTAATTGGCTTTTTAACTGGCATGCTGGTTTTTATTCCTTATGTAGGTATGTTGATTGGTATAAGTACGGCAATAGTAGTGGCGCTGTTTCAATGGGGTTTTAATTTTGGGAATATTGGTTTGGTTTCCTTGGTGTTTTTTGTTGGTCAAGTGATTGAATCAAATTTCTTAACGCCAAAATTGGTTGGCTCAAAAATTGGATTACATCCTTTGTGGTTGATTTTTGGTTTATTCTTTTTTGGAGTTTCTTTCGGGTTTATCGGAGTTTTGTTTGCAGTTCCACTAACTGCAATTGCTGGTGTTTTAATCAAAAACCTTGCTGCTGAATATAAAAAACGATTTGTTTAATAATGCCAAATGACATTGCCAGAGAAGTAGAAAAACTCGCCGATGAACTTGGAATCGATCGCAAAAGATCAATTGGCGAAGTGGCAAAAGAACTGAAAGTTGAAGCCCACGTAATAAGATTTTGGGAAGAAAAATTTCCGCAAATCAAACCAGAAATTGGCGCTGGAAAAAGACGTTATTACTACAACAAGCAGTTTAAAGTTTTAAAAAAAATCAAACAATTTTTATACGAAGAAGGCTACACGATAGCAGGTTTGCAGAAATTACTGAAAAAACGCAAACTCAATAATTATAAAGATGAAGATCTTGATACAATTTTAGAGGTTGAATTTTCTGAGCAAGAAAAGGCACAACTTTTAGCAGAAAAAAATCAGGAAAATTTTGCTTTGGAAGACTTCATTATTTCTAAAACCAATCAAAAAATTGACGATAATTTAAAGATGCAACTATTCGCTAATTTAAAAAACGCTAAGCAAAAGTTAGAAAAATTAAAATCTCTTTTCGTTTAAAAATGAGCCTTAAAAGTTTTTGCCAAAAAATAAATTACAGTTTTGCTAACGAAAATTTATTAGAAGAGGCACTTACTCATCCAAGCCTTTCCAAAGAAGATAAATCTAAACCCAATTATCAAAGATTAGAATTTTTAGGTGACAAAGTTTTATCTTTAGTTATTGGAGATTTTTTGATGAAAAAATATTCTAACGAGACAGAAGGAGACTTATCTAAGCGTCAAGCTGTCTTGGTTTCTGGTGAAACTCTGGCAAAAATCGCCATCGAAATTGGTGTTGATGAAGTGATTAAAATTAGCAAAGGTGAAAAAAATCTGGGTGGCGCTACTAATAAAAGAAATTTAGAAAACTCACTCGAAGCATTGATTGGAGCCATTTATCTTGATTCTGATTTTAATTCGGCAAAAAAATTTATTATAAAATTTTGGCGCGAATATCTTGAAAAAAATCTAACTCCACCAAAAGACCCAGTATCACAATTGCAAGAATTGGTGCAAATAAAAACCAAGCAGTTACCACAATATTTTACCGAAAAAACTGGCGGATTTGATCACGCACCAAACTTTGTTTCTAAAATCAAAATTGAGCAGTTAAATCTTGAATTCAGCGCCGCAGGAAAATCAAAAAAAGAAGCCCAAAAAGAAGTAGCAAAAATCGCTTTAGAATTCTTAGCAAATTCAGACTAATCCCGACTTAGGCCAATCCCAA
>DENL01000032.1 GCA_002359655.1 Rickettsiales bacterium UBA2645
GGGATTTGAATACAGGCTCTAAAGCTTTCAAGATTAGCGCGCTTCTACTCATTAGTGAATTTTTGATTCTAATTAGCTCTGAACTTGTACTTCAATTTTCGATCTTAGTGGCACTAAAACATTGGCATAAGACCTAACAATTCGGTTATAAAAATCAGGAATTTCATGCGTTTTAACACTCACAATTAATGCATATTTAATTGGCTTCGGATCTTTTGCAGCGGCGGCACTGTCTCGATGGTGATAGTTAATGTCAAAACATGGCGCCTTTAAATTCTTGGCATCAAATGTTTTTGTGTTTTTTAAACAAGGCTCCCATTTACTGCCATCGCTTCTAAAATCATATTCTGCTTTTCCATACATATTTTTGGGAGAAAAGAAGGTTGTGGTTTTAGGATGCTTTGAAGTCTTTCCACTTTTATAAATGGTATATCTTTCTGAATGAGGTCTAAAAGAAACCTCAAGACCAGCTTTTGTATAAGCTCCAGGATGTTCAGGGTCGGTTTCCGGCTTAATTACTAGTGTAGCGGTTATATCAACCTTTCCGGTTAATATAATATCGTCAGGTATTGGTATTTGAGCCCTTAAGTGCTGTCCAGTTGGGAGATCGCCTTGGTAAAGTACAACTGCTTCATTATCGTCACACGTGACAAGTTTGTTAACCTCAGTTTCAAAGCGGCCCCATCCTACATTCACTCTAGGCAATCCATTACATTTTGCCTTGTGTATCATCAACGCTTGAATTGCCATTTGTGATATATCGTCACCGATATGAGATTTAACCCCAGCTCCAGATCTTAGAGTTGCAGGAGAAGCGAAGCTTGTGCCGCTAGTCGTAGTAACTAAAGGCTTAGATGAAGCAGAAAGTACCGCAAACATTTCATTGTCAGAACCACCAAAGGCCAATCCATCAGGTTTTACAATACCTGGGCGTCTTCCAGGCCCAATGCAACTATAGTCTGCTCTGTTCCAATTTTCACCAGTAGTATCGCAAGCTCCAACAGCTAAAACATTTACGGCATCAGACGGGGCTTTTATACGATTCAACTCACTTGCTGCATCCAACTGACCATCATTTCCCACGGCTACAGTGGTTAAAATATCTTCGCCAGATAAGAACTCATCCAATGATGCCGACCATAGTGAAACTTCGTCATCTGTAATTGGTAAAACAGGACCAAGACTCAAATTCATTAGATGATATTTACCTTTATTCGCTTTTAGGTGATTCATAATACGATCAAGGACATCAACCATTTCTAGGTCATTATTTTTTCCTGTATTGCAATCAAGCACTCTTACATGATCTACATTGCAAAATGGTCTTGCCAAATTATGGTTAGTAATATGACCAAAAAGGAAAGCTGAAGTAACAGCAATGCCATGTTCAATTCCCTTGGGATGGGCTGGTCCAATACCTTGAGGATCAATTGCAGTCACCCATTTTTTTAGGCTAGATAAGTCAGAAATACCGCCATCGAATATAACTGCGTTTATACTGGGATTGAGTGATGATCCATCGGGCAAGACTATAACTTGTAAATTCAAGTTTCTGGTGACGCTAACAAGATTAATGGGCCGTAGGCTTGGCATTACTCTTAAAACTCTTAAAAATGAAAATTGTGCAATATCTACTGCTTTAGCGACAGGTGCTTTTACCGGAATAAATGTTAATCCGCCAACATCTCTTTTTTTGTCCATGATTGCTTTAGCACCGCATGTAAGTGCATAAGCTTCAAAATCATCTATTATTGATTGATTGTTTGAGTTGTGAATTACAACTTCAAACACTGCTTTATCTCTATCAGTGGGAATCGATTTAATTTTATCTTGCGCAAGGTAGGCGGAAACTTTTTCAACCTTAGTAAGCTGAAGAGTTGATTTTTGATCTGCGCTCCAGCTGTTAATTTTATCTGACCATTCATGGTAAGCAGCTTTTGTTCCAGCAACAAAAACTTGTTCTGTAATAACTTCATTGTCGGGGTGTTTTTTTACTCCCCATTGTTCTGGTTTTATAGAAGTTGAACGACTACCAATAGATCTCAATCCAACCGATCTTAATAAATCTTCCGGAAAGTCAGATTTTGAGATGTATCGTGGGTGCATTGTCAACAGCGATACAACTTCATCATTTGGACAGGCGCTAGTTGGCACTAAATCTAAATTTCTTACTACATCGGTAAGATTTTTTGCAATTCTTTGCTTTGCAAAGGAGAAATCATAAGGTGGATTTTTATCACCTCCACCTGTAGGAACTTTAACTTCTGCTGTTAATCTTTCTCCTTGCCCTAGTAAAAAATTCTTTTCTTTGCTCATTTCTTTTTACCTCTTTTTTTAGATGATATTTTAGATTTGGATTTAATTCCGATTTTACGAGTCCGCAGAGTATCTCGTGAGCATCCAGTCAGTTCTCGAATTTTTCTTTGTGAGAATCCTTTTTCATTAAGAAGACGAGCAAATGATAAACGACCTGCTGAATCCAAATCTTTAATTCTTCTGGCAATGTGTCTATCAAGACCTTCTTGCAAAGTGATGTTTTCAATAACGACTTCTCTTTGAATTGAGTTCAGATTTTTTTCTACTTCTGCGTAGCTAAGATCTTGATAGATTGATGATAAAAGAGATAAGTAGTTCTGCTTCTCAGAGGTTGGTAAATCTATCAGGTTACTAATATAACTTTCCTGTTGCGACGCATTTGGTTTTGGAAAGTTAATTATTTTATCAAACCTTCTCCAAATTGCTGAGTCTAAAAGTTCTGGGTGATTAGTTGCTGCCAACAAAATACCATCAGATGGCCAGCTATCAACCGCCTGTAAAAGTACAGTTACTAATCTTTTGAGTTCACCAACTTCATTTGAATCATCTCTCTTTTTTGCTATCGCATCAAACTCATCTAATAGTAAAACAGATTGTCGTTTTTTCGCATATTCCAGAACTGCTCTAATATTGTTTCCAGTTTTTCCAAGATAACTACTCATAACCGCAGCTAGATCTAATACCAATAAAGGCCTGTTAAGTTTCGTAGCAATCCATTTTGCAGATAATGTTTTTCCGACTCCAGGAGGACCAACTAGCAAGATTGTTTTGGTAGGAAACAGACCAGCTTTAATTAAATCATTTTCACGCTTTCTTTCTTCAATGATGGAGTCCAAGTCACTCTTAATGTTCTCAACCCAAAAAGGTTCAATTGTTATTTCGTCTGTATCGTGCCTTACCAATTCCAATCTGGAATCCAAATCAACAGGGACAGGAGTGGCATGTCTCATTGCAGAAACATCTTTTAATGATCTAGCAATGTTCAAAACACCTTCAACTTGAGAAGATAAATCGGGGCGACGCTTTGTTATTTCACGCACTACTTTTTGTGTTAATGCAATGGTATCCGCTTTTTTGCCCTCAAAACTTAATCTAGCTAAATGTAGGAAATCTTTGTCTAAATCGCTCATGTAGTCCGTTGCTAAATAGTTAATATAATTGATATAATTAATGATAATGGACTAGTTCTTATAAATCAAGAAAAATTAGTCCACTCCAAAACTTAGAAAAAATAAATACTTTTAATAGAAATTTTTGTTTCGAGATTCTGCCTTGAAACCCTCCATCCCAAAATTTGATTTCGGCCCTCCGTACTTACCTATTTGGCATCTAAATTTTTTCTCACGCGTACGGAGCGGAAAGCGCATTGTTTTTTAAAGAAATTCTGATTTAATTGTTGGTACTCACTTTTTTGTTTGAAGTGGGCATGGGCTCGATAACCCCAACACAAAGCGGTCTGTGCTAGATGAGGCAGATCGAAAACAAAAACACTCGTCTCTCAGTCATCCTATGGCTGGGAGGCAGTGCCATGTCCAGGGCTTGCCTAAAAGCACTGCACCGTCTTTGTGCGGGTTATCAACTCCCAGTCACCAATGCCTAAAAATATTGGTGGCTCTTTGATAACAAAGACGGGGGCTGGATTTGAAGAAGTGCCGTGAAGCTTTGATTTTAGGGGGTTAATCTTTTTTGTAATCGGATTTGTACATAGGTTTGTACATAGAAAAAGAAGCGTTTAAAATTTGACCGATTCCAGCGATTTTTAGTTGTTGATGAAAAAGATAAACTATGCACATATAGCTGTAAAAAAATCTAAAAAAATAAATGACGCATGACTGTTGAACAAAAACCAAAAGCAATAACCTCAAAACCACTAATCTATCAAGCCAAAGATGGTGCAATTGAGCTTAGATTGGATAGAAAGAACGAAACAATAATCGCTAATGTTAATCAAATTGCTGATTTGTTTGGGGTTCAACGACCAGCGATTACAAAGCATTTAAGAAATATTTTTGCTGATAAAGAACTAAATGAAAAAGTGGTTGGTTCCATTTTGGAACTAACCACTCCGCATGGTGCTGTTGCTGCTAAGAAGCAAGTTCAAAAAGTGAAATTCTACAACCTAGATGTAATTATTGCTGTTGGCTATCGCGTCAATTCAAAGCAGGCCACCAACTTCAGAATTTGGGCAACTAAGATTTTAAAAAGCTATTTGCTTGATGGTTACGTCGTTAACAAAAAACATATTGCCAAAAATTACGAAAAATTCCTCGAAGCTTTGGATGAAATAAAAGTCTTGTCAGGTAAAAAGAATTTGAAAGACAGCGATCTGGATCCATCTTCTGCAATCGATTTAGTCAAAGGTTTTGCCGAAACTTGGTTATCTTTAGATGCTTATGACAAAGATAATTTGAAGATTGATAATGTTACCAAAGAGCAAATCACTTTATCTGCCAAAGATTTATCAGAAGGAATTGCCAATTTGAAATCTGAATTAATCAAAAAGCGTGAAGCGACAGAGATATTTGCCAAAGAAAGATCAAAAGATGTGCTAGAGGGAATTATTGGAAATGTTATGCAATCTTTCGGCGGAACCGATCTTTACGAAAGTTTAGAAGAAAAAGCCGCTCATCTGTTTTATTTTATTGTAAAAAATCACCCATTTACTGACGGCAACAAAAGGTCAGGAGCTTTTTCTTTCGTATGGTTTTTACAAAAATTCAGCCTGATTGATGTCAAAAAAATTGATCCTCAAACTCTAACTGCCTTAACGCTTTTAATTGCTGAAAGTGATCCAAAAGATAAAGACAAAATGGTTGGTCTGGTGATGATGTTACTTGGTAATGCAAGGAAGAAAGAAGTTTCTTAATTATAAAATATAAAATGAAAAAGAATGAGCAGAACAGAAGTTAGAAATTCAGTTAATTGGGTTAGCGAGTTTAGAATTAAAGGTGTGATTGGAAATTCAGATGAAATTCATGATGAACTTTCAAGATTGGAAAAATTAATTGTTGAACAACTACCATTTACAGATGCAAAAATTGCCGATGATTATGGTAAAAAGCTAGAAAGATTAAAAATTGCCTCTCTTGAATTATACGATGTTATTTCAAGGTTAAGAGAGATAAATAATGGCGAATTGCGACTTGCTAAAAGTAAGCTTGATATTGTTGAGCAAATATCAGGTCTTATTCAGCAAATTAATGTTAAAGACGAAGAAGAAACGGATTATGAAGATCAAAAAGCAGAAGTAGAGGTTCTTTACGAAGAATCGGTTAAATTATTTGATGGAAGAGATGAAATTGATGAAAACGAGTTGGCAGACTACAATAAAATTTTTTCTTACATACTTGATCTAAGTGATTCTAAAAAAGAGCTAGAAGAAGCATTTAAATCTCTAGCAAAAGAGCGAAATAATTTAATTCAGCAATGGCAATTATTGGAAAAAGAAACCATTGATCTTAAAAATGACGTAAGAACCATTCAAGAAAATACTTCTAAGGCAATTGAAGAAGAGTCGAGACCTTCCTATGAAACCATATTCAGAACTCCCAGAAAAGAAGAAATTAAAATTGATTATACTGCAAGTAGTGTCACACGCAAAGAGGATAAAGCAAAAAAATTCAGTGAAAATTTTGTTTTTGCTAATCTGTCTTTTATTGTCGAAAGAGATGGTCAAAAATCAGAAATTTCGCTGCCAATAAAAATTCAAAATGAAGGTGTAGTTAATTTATCTCGTTTTAAACCGGCTGAACATATGTCGCTTTCTTTAGGGCGCAGTTATGATTCATCAAATGATTATTTAAGAAGCAGAACCAGAGATAGATATGTTAAAGGTTTAAAAATGATGGGTCGTGAGATTACCAAAGATTCGAAAGAAATGAATTTATCTTTTTATGACAGCCAACATTTTTCTCATAGTGAACAAACCTTATTTTCCGCACTACTTGAAGATAGCAATCTCAGGAGAAGATTGGCGAAAGATTTGGTAAGTAATTTTGATGATCCATCTCAAGTTAAAGTCACTGGCATTGCACTTGATCTTCATACCTCAAGATATATGTGTAATTGCTGTTTGGTATCTGCTTTGGGATTTCAAGATAATAGCACCGATCCTTTGTCGTTCAAAAATCTGATGTTAAAAATATTACAAAGCGAATCCAAAGATTTGGTTATTGACCCATCAGCGCAAATTCACATTCGTGCTAGCGCTTCTGCAGATTTTGAAGTTAAGAAAAAAAATTTGTCTGAACACAAAGAAGAAGTTACGATTGAAAGCACAAAAATTTCGCAAAAAGATATTAGATCAGATCAAGAAAGGCCTGCTTACCAAAGAGATCATATGACTCCTTATAGATCTGGTGACCTGTCTTTAGTAAAGTCGTTAAATGAGCATACTTTGTTTACTAGTGGTGATGTGGAAGAACAAAGATTTAAAACTACTTATGCAAGAGCTTTGCGACCTTTACTTGAAAAAGCAGCATCAACTATTCAAGAAGGGTTAAGGCCAATATCAGTTAAAAAATTAAGTTCAAAAGTTGCAGTGGTTGGAATTGGTGAAAAATGAAGTTTATGATTTATTGACTTTGTTGACTTAAGTTTTAGCAAATGTTAATATTATGATGTTATTTATCTCTGTTTCAAATTAATATCTAATATAATGTTATTACTTATTACAGTTGCAAAAGCTCAAGAAAAAATTGCCGAGAATGCCCGTTTACAACGGCTTGCAATTGGGCTAACTCAACAAGGTTTAGCCGAGCGCTCCGGTGTTGCTTTGCCAACCTTGCGCAAATTTGAGCAAAAAGGGCTTATTTCTTTAGAGGCTTTTTTGAAGCTGCAAATGGTTTTGGGCGGGCTTGAAAATGTCATCAAATCAATTCAGCCAAATGAGTCTGAATTTTCTTCAATTGATGAAGTTCTTGAAGCCAATAATAAGCCAACACTCAAAAGAGGAAACCGCAGATGAAGAATTCAATAAAAGAAGTAAAAGTTGGGCTGAATTTCGGTGATGGAATTATTCCAGTTGGACGCTTGGCGATAAATAATCGTCAGATTTATTTTCAGTATCACGACTCATTTATTGAGCAAAATCTTAATATTTCACCATTTTACCTACCACTGAAATCAGGGGTATTCAGCTTTGAGTATAATTTATTTGAAGGCATGCCAGGAGTTTTTAATGACAGCCTTCCTGACGGATGGGGCAGGTTGCTTTTTGATCGTTTTGCTCGCTCGATTGGTATTCTACCTTCCGAGATTACGCCACTAGATCGATTGGCACATGTTGGGTTAAATGGTCTTGGTGCTCTTGTTTATGAACCAGATCATAGCACTCATGAAAGCAGCGATAGTATTAACTTGGATAAGTTGGCAGAGCAAGCACGAGAAGTTCTAGATGGAACATCTGATGAAGTTTTACAAGACCTTCTGGCTTTAAATGGTTCTTCGGCTGGTGCGCGTCCAAAAGCTCTTGTAGGTTTGAATAATGATCGGAAAAATATTATTCATGGCATACATGATTTGCCTGAGAGATATACACCTTGGATCGTTAAATTTAGTAACACACAAGACAATGTAGACGCTGGCGCAATTGAATACGTTTACGCTTTAATGGCTAGAAAAGCTGGCATTACAATGCCGGATGTTCATTTGTTTGAGGCCAAGAAAGGTGCTGGTTATTTTGCGGTTAAGCGCTTTGATCGAAATGGTAAAGAGCGTTTTCATATGCACACAGCTTGCGGCTTATTGCATTCTGATTTCAGAGTACCATCACTTGATTACGAAGATTTAATTGCACTGACCAGCGCACTTACAAAAGATGCCCGCGAGATTGAAAAATTATATCAACTGGCTGTCTTTAATTTGCTTGCCCATAATCGCGATGATCATTCCAAAAATTTCAGCTTTTTAATGAATCAAAAAGGTGAATGGAAATTATCGCCAGCTTATGACTTAACTTTCTCATCTGGTCCATGCGGTGAGCAAAGCACTATGGTTATGGGTGAAGGACGAAATCCTAGTATTGATCACTTAGTTAAATTAGGGCAAAAAGCTAAAATAGCTAAAAACCGCATTACTGAAATTATCGATCAAACACAAACAGCGCTGTCAAATTGGGAGATTTTGGCTAAGGAACATGGTGTATCTGCGGATAATATTAGCTTGATTGGAAAGCACATTAATTGCACCTAAAAAATTTTTTCAAAACGAAAGAACTAAATGGAATCACCTTTCTTTGGTTTTATCGTCAGAGGTTGATTGTCTCAAATTCATCCTTTGCACCCACCTATCACCTTCAAACTCAGTTCTTCCATGCAGAGTTTTTCCATTCTCAATAATTAACATCTCGCCGTCTTGTAACGCAATTCCGTGAATTGGAACATCTCTTGCAAGACATTCATTTAAGTAATTAAGGGCAATTTTTGCCTCTTCATTTAAACCTTCACATCTTCCTGATGCGGTATTCAGCCTAATATTTTGAGTGCCATTTTTATCAGTTGTGATGATTGGACATCTAAATTCTTTAGCTTCTTTAAAAATTTTCTTGTCACCACTTTTCATCAAGAAATTTGGTTTTTGTAATTCTTCAAGAATTTGCGGCGGCAAAAATTTTACTATTTCTTTAAGAAAGCAGAAGCTTGTTTTTGCAAAAGGATTTCCGCGCAAACAAATTTTTAACTGTGATACTTTTATAAGCATCACAACATAACTTTATTTGCCTTCTTAAAAAGTTTTATTAAGTTCTAATTAAATCTTAATTTTTTCCCAAAAAACTTATTTAAAAAATTATCATGATTAACATTACCGAAGATATTCACTCACTAACAGAGTTTAAAAAAAATACTAACGACTTTATCACCGATCTTAAAAGAACCAAAAGGCCAAGTATTTTAACTGTGAATGGCAAAGCGGAGCTGGTAGTTATGGACGCAGCTTCTTATCAAAAAATTCAAGAGCATCTTGGATATGAAGAAACTCTTTTAGAGATTAACCAAAGTTTAAGAGATTTTGATTCTGGGAAATTCTCATCAGCAACGGAAGTGTTTAGCGATTTAAAACACAGGATTGACAAGTCCAAAAATGTTAAAGCAAAGAAACTCCTATAATGACAAAGCTCTACAAAGTTCTGATTCCACAATCAGTTAAAACCTCTTTACAGCATCAAGTTGACTATATAACAAATGAGCAAAATGCTCCAGCTATTGCTCTAGAATGGCTTGATGGCTTGATTAAAGCAGTTCAATCACTTGCAGAGTTTCCAGACAGATGTGCAGTTGCTCCAGAAGATTCGTTTATTAAAAAGGATTCAAAAACTGCTATTCGACACTTCATCTACAAAAAAACTTTTCGCATCATTTTCACAGTTAAGAAAGATGAAGTAAGAATTTTGAGCGTAAAACATTCTGCGCGACTTCCTTCTATTTAGTGAAGGGCTGCGAATTCCTCAATCGTTTCCACAGAAATATCCAATTCCGTTAACAGAACTTTCCTCTCTACCACCATCTTTGCATCATTGATATGCTCCTTAAAGGCTTTCTGTGTAAGATATTGAGATGTTTTTAAGATTTTTTTGGTTTAGCTGTTTTTTGTTTTCCAGCTTATTTTTATCTGACATAGAAACCTCTTAAAAAGTTAATTAAAAAACATTATAAAGCCATTAAATACAAGGCTTTACAAGGTTTTATTTTACCCTAAAGAAGACGTCTATCAAGTTAAAAATGAGAATTTTTAAAGATAAAAATTGCTATATTTTTTTAGAAAGTAACTTTTTTTGGAAAAACTCAACAAAAGCTTTTATTTTCGGGGAAGTATTTCTGCCAACTGGATAAACTGCATAAAACTGAGTTTCATTCACCACTTCATAATCTTTTAAAAGTACAACTAACTTTTTTTCTCTGATTTCGTTTTCAACATCGCAGACTGATTTTATTGTGATACCAACTCCGGCCAGAACCAATTCTTTTATAATTTCACCATTATCGCATTTCAGATTTCCTTTCATGTCTTCTATTTCAATAATTCTGCGTTTATTTTTTTGCTTAAATTTCCAAACCGAATTTTCGCCAAAAATAATACAGTTATGACCAAGTAAATCTTGTGGAGTTTTGGGTGCTGAATGCTTTTTAAGATAATCCGAAGAAGCGCAGACAACTTTTCGGTTCGCCATCAACTTTGCCACTTCCAGATTTTCTTCCTCAGGAATTTGAATGCGTACCTGCAAATCAAAACCCTCTTCAATGATGTTAACTGGATTTTCTGTTAACTTAATATCTAGCTCGAGGCTTTGATATTGCTGTAAAAATTCTGCCAGATAAGGTACTATATGATAACGGCTGAAGTAAGGTGGCAGAACGATTTTCAGAGTTCCATTAATTCCTTTATAGCTATCAAGAAAATCATCTAGAGTTTCAACTTTCTGTAAAATTGCGTTACAGTGATTTAAAAAAATTTGACCATCAGTGGTTAAATTCACTTCCCTTGTTGTACGCACTAAAAGCAGCACCCCTAAATTTTCTTCTAAGTCATTTATACGAGTCGTGACAACACTTTTTGAAATATTGAGTGCCTCAGATGCTTTAGTAAAACTTTTTAGTTTTGCTATAGAGGTAAAAGTTATAATATCTTTAATATCGTATTTCATTGAGTTTAGTTAATTTCTTAGTTTTTTATAATCGCAATTTAGCGTTGTTTTTGTTGTTCGATATTGATCAAACTATAAGTTAAATTAGATGAACCAATTGCTTTAATTCCAGAGGATTTTGGCAGATCTCCATTCTGATCTTTATCTTTGCCTTTTTGCAAACTTTTATAAAGCGCGTAAGAAGCTGCTGCAAGAACCAATCCCACTGCCATCATTTCTTCGGCCGAGAGTGATTTATCATAACCCATACGGCGATTAGTTTTTTGTACATTGTCATGTAAGAATTTTACATCTTTAATATGTTGATAAATTTCTTTGAGCTCATCTCCCAAAGGCTGACCTTTACGACCTTGGAATTTATTAAAGTAATCTACTACTTCTTCTTCAAATCCTAACATCATCAAACCCATTGCAGCTTCAGCATGTCTTTTGGTATTTCCAGTTCCGCCTTTACCATAGCTGATAATTCCACCTTCAGCAATTTTGGCAAACTCAGTTGAGTTTCTTGCATTAACAGCTCGCGGGCAGCCATAAGTTGAAAGGATTCCGATCAGATCATCACCAAAAATTCTTCTAGTATTGGCGATAGTGTTCAAAAAATAAGTCGGATTATATTCTTCCGAACCAGTATTTCCGCCGCCAGTGATGCGCATCACAACATGATCATCATTTTGCGCAATCATTGTCCAGTGGCTGTTGGTAATGGCAATTTCACCAGTTGAACCATATTTTTCGATGATTCTTTTTATTCTATCGGTTTTCTTAAAAACGGCGTTTATTGAAACGCCAGTTGCTGTTGTAATATTGTTATTAAGTGGCTTTTGTAAGCCAAAAGCATCTTCAACTTTATTAACTAAATTTCTTAATCTTGAGCCACTCAAAAACCTAGTTGGTGCATCTCTGTCAAATTCGTAATCAACTTTATAGCCACCAGTAAAATGTAGTTTGTCAGCATAAAAATATTTACCATCTTTGGTCATCACGCCAGCTATCCGTGCTTTTCCATCTTTGTTTTTGGCAAGCATTATTCTGTCAACTTCTTTACCTTCTAACCAAGTTGCACCTTGACTCTCAGCAAACTTACGATTGGTCTCATGGTCATCAAATTTAACATGAGTATCACCTGGATATTTCCAAGCACTTTGTATTTCTTCACTTTCAAAGAAAAAATTTATTTCTTCTCTGGTTAGTTTTTCAGGATTAATTCCAACACGCTTAAAAGATTCGTTTTCATGCTCAACTTCTTCACTATTTTTTTCTGTAAATGTGACATGAATTGATGCTGAATCTTCAATCGATCTTTCAACACCACCACTAATTTCCAAACCAGCTTCTTTTTCAACAACTCGCATTATTTCTTGCGACAGAACAGATTCCATGCGGTTAATGTCGTGCTCAGTTAATTGTCCATTAAGCTTTTTATATTCTTGCTTCAACCAGTTTAATTCATTGCCGAAATAAATTCTAAGCTTCTTTGGATCGATAGTAAATTTTACATCAATTTTTTTATAATCAGAATCCAGAACCTCTTCCAAATCTGTACCTAAAAGCTGTCTTGTAACCAAGATCGGCAGCAAAGCATGACCAGTCAAAGTTTCATCAGCATTTAAAGCATTGCCATGTCTAGCATGAGATTGTTTTGCTGAGTGGTTAACATTTGATTCTTTATAATCTCGAGTCAGATAAATAACATCGGTAAGCCTTTCTCTTACTCCAGAAACTATTTTTGACATAACCACTTGATCTTCTGCTGCTGGTCCACCAACACATATCATCGCTTCTTTATTTTTTTCTGCCTCAAAATCTCTGGTATATTTTGGGAAATCTCTAATGTCTGAAATTTTTACCTTAATTGATCCAGTTTCTTGAGTTGAGTGTGGCGGTTGAGAAAAAATTTTATCTTCAAAGAAAGTTAGATGTTTTTTTGTACTTTTAGAGGCAAAGACACTCTGTGCTACTTCTGTAGTTTTTGGATCAGAAGTGAACTTACCCTTAATATCTCTTCCTCTTTCAAAGTCATTGACATGAGCAGTCAAGAACTCACCAACACTTGGTAAGTCATATTTTCCACGCAAACGATCAATTGTATTTTGACTTCCTTTTGCAGTTCTTAAAAGTCCTTTAATTGTACTACGCATCTTTTTTAAATTTTTAATTTTTCATAAATTTTAATTGATGGTGTGAAAATTTTTTAATTCAAAGTCGACAAATTTTCTTTATCCTAGAGCGCATTTTTTCAAAGAATAAGAAATATGATCTCGCCCAAGAAGCCTTAATACTAGATGTTTTGAGTAATTGTCAGTCCCAAAATGAGACAATATTCTTAGCAGACTAGCCTCTCTTTGTTCTGTTTATAGAAAAAATAAATTCTGTTTTTTAAAACAATTAAGAAAATTCAGTTATTCGAAATTTAACTCAAAGAAAAGCGATAACGCCACCTTCTTTTGATTCCATTAACAAAAACCATGCATCTTTTATGCAACAATCTTACTCACTAGAAAGAAAAAAAATTGTGCCAAACGAATTTCTTTCAGCAATTGTCCACGAACTAAAAAATCCAATAAGTGCTATTCTTAGCCTTGCTTACCTTCTAAAAGAAGAGCTAAAAACCATCAAAGCCAACAACTCTGAATGCAATGAATACATTGAAGACATTAACTTAGTCGCAACTGAAATGGACGAGCTAGTTCATGATATTTTAGATGTTGAATCTGCTGCATTTTCAGGAAATTTCTCGGTTGATTTAAGCAAAGAAATTGACCTCAAAAATATTATTAAAAGATCAATTAAACTCAATTATGATTATTCGCTAAAAAGAAGCATAGAGATCAAAACAGAAATCTCTGATAATATCAAGCCAATCAAACTCGATGCCAAAAGATTAAAACAAATTTTAACCAACCTGATTTCCAATTCTTTAAAATACAGTCCTGAAAATACCAAAATCAAAATAACTGCACAAAGTGTCTCTAACTACAATCGAGAATTTTTGGAGATCACAATTTCTGATCAAGGTTTTGGTATGACGCCAATTCAAGTCCAAACTGCTTTTACAAAATATAAAACTATTGAGAATCCAAACTCAGGAAAGGTTGATTCGTTTGGACTTGGATTACCAATCGTGAAACAACTTGTTGAACTGCAAAACGGAACTATCGAAGTCAAATCAGAAATAAAAAGAGGAACCGAAGTAACTTTAAAATTTCCCTACCAGATGTAACCGATCCACCACCATCAGTAAACCGCTTAGGCGTGTGGCCTACTTCTGGGCGAGAAAACCATCGCCCAGAAGTTGATGCAACTAACTAAAAAAACTATGAACAAAAAAACCACCAAAAACCTGAGTAATTCTTATTACAAAACTCCAATCAATTCAGATGAAATTCTGGAGCTATTAGAATCAGATTCAGAATCAGAAATTCCGATTAAAGATCATGATATTGTTATGACTCTTCTTGATCGTAACAACGAGGATGATTTTTTGGTGTTTAAAAAAATTATCACCAACGAGAAAGTTATTTTTAACTCATGGCTTATCGCCAATAGCTTTGAAATTCCATTGCTTAAAAATTACTGCAATAATTTTCAGTTAAAAATTCAGCTCACTTTAGCTGAAGATCCTGATGTAAAACTGCCTGCAGAAATAATAAAAGTGATTAGTAAATATTCCTCTACGCAACTTGCTTTGAATAGATTTTTTGATTTAGAAGAAAACGATAAAAAGCTCAGAGAGCTATTTAAGATGATTACTGAAAATTCTAATAATTCGAAACTGGGTTATTTTAAGTTTGAGGATACTTCAAAAAATCTGTTGGGCGGTGGCGCTTTGATTCACATTGCCAAAAAAGATGAACAAACAACAAGCAAAGTAATAAATAAAACAACAAAGAAAGTTGACCTCATTTTACACATCATTGATCAAAATCGTGGTATTGGAGATCTTGCTCTTAAAAGGTTTTTTAAAATAGCTTTTGAAGAGTCTGATATTGATGAAATCTGGAGTAGATCAGCAAAAGAAGATTTAGAAATAACCAACTTCATGTGTAAGCATGGTATGACTATAAAAGACGATGAGGAAAGCGGAGCGCAGTTTTATTTCATTGATAAAAAAATGTGGGAAGCGATGAAAAATTAGAAATTACAGCACTTAAGAATTTCAAATATAAAAAAACTCCTTCGGAATAAGATCTGAAGGAGTTTTTTTGTAAAAATATGAGAATCAGGAGCCACCACCACGCAAACCCGGCGTGTGCATTCATATTCCCCGTAAAGGTCTTTTATTCTGATGCACTCCCGATCGGGCTATCATCTTTTTTCAGAAAAGAATTTTTGGCAAGAAAAATATTTTGCTGTGTGCAAAGAAAAGAATTTAGTTCGAAAAAAATCAAAAAAACTAATTTGCATTAGCGTTCACGAAACTTCGAACTCAAATGTCTTAAAATCAGTATTTACCGATGTTCATCGAATTTTTGAAGGTGAACGTGAAACGGAGAGAGAAATAGCAAAAATTAAAGGAAAATTCTGAGATTTGGAAAGAGGAAGGTGAACGTGAAATGAAAATAAAAAGGCTGATGAATGCCGTAAATACAGGGCTTAGAGAGGGGTAGAAAAAAAATAATTAATCTAGTCAGAGAACCCTTTTAGTTGAGGGTCGTGGCGGTGGACACCCCTCTACTTGCTAGTTTTTCTCTAATGTGCCGTGGAACCTTTATTTTAGAGGTGTCACCATATACACCGAAAATTTAGTATTCGTTTGAAAGATCGAGCAAATGATACCTTTTGCTAACCAAAAATTCGTGCTGTGAGTTCGAATCTCTATTTGTGCTCCGATTCTTTATCAATCTTATTAAGAACTTCTGAAACTTTTTGAGAGAAATTTTGTGTTCAAAAAATTATAGTCGGGTTCTTTGATTTTCTTCAGAAAGTTGAGAAGCAGAAGATGCACTTGCTGAAGAATTTGGTGACGATGATGTGCTAGTTGAAGATTCAGAAACAGTCGCTTCTGATGGTTTTTGTTCTTTGGCAATTATATTTAACTTAGCACGAACAACTTTTAAATAAGCATGGTCTTTGTTTATCTTGCTAATAATTTTCTCAGCTTTTTTTAATAAATCTGATGCTTCGTTTAACTTACCTTGGGATTCACAAACCAATCCGATATGGTGACAGGAACCAGCAAGAGTAAAACTGTCTGGCGCTTCTCTTTCTTGTATTTCTAAGGCTTTTTTAAGTGCTAGAAGCGCTTCGGTTAAGTTGCCTTGGGATTGACAAACCATCCCGATATTGTTATAGGAAGTAGCAAGATCAAGACTGTCTGGTGTTTTTCTTTCTTGTATTGCTGAGGCTTTTTTAAATTCTGCGAGTGCTTCGTCTAACTTGCCTTGGTAATTATAAATCATTCCGATCTTGCTATAGGAATCAGCAAGATCAAGGCTGTCTGGTGCTTTTTTTTCTTGTATTGCTGAGGCTTTTTTAAATTCTGCGAGTGCTTCGTCTAACTTGCCTTGGGAATCATAAACTCCCCCGATATTGTGATAGGAAGTAGCAAGTAGAACCCAATCACTATCTTCTAAAATTAATGTCTTCTCATTATAATCAGAATCTGATTTAGCCTTTATCAAATGAGGATGCAGAGCATATTTTTTATCTTCATTATCTTGGTATTTCTCAAATTGTTTATTTAGAACCCTCAAAGTTTTAACCCAAAGATTTTTGTATCGTTCTTTATCTTCTTTCAATTTCTCGATCATCACTTCCTGCACCATTTCATGCATCGAGTAACTTTTATTGGTTTCTACTGTTCCATCAACTATTTTATCCAACCGGATTATTGAGTGTTCAGCTAAGGTGCTAATCACTTCACGGAAATCAACATCAATGTCTGTTTCTGAGTTTATTGATGATTCTGTTTTTGATTTTAACTCTGATATGGCTCCCTTTATAATGTCATCTGTAATCTCCTTGTGATCTAAAAATCCACACATCATCAATACATCATAAGATAACTGACTTCTAGCTTTAATTGATTTGAGAGATATGTCTAAAGTAATCGCTATGGTTTTATCATATTTGTCAGTAATTTTGAACTCTCTTTGTTCCTTCATTATAGCTTCTTCTTCCTTACTCAGCTTAGTTTTTTCTTCTGCTTCATTTGAGAGTTTAGTATGTTCAAAGAGTTTGATATATTCTTTGAAATTCATTCCAGATTCTGCATGATATTTGATGTAAGCAGCAGCTTGGGCTAAAGCTAATGGATAATCATGTAAAGTATTAGCTAACTCGAATGCATCTCTTTCTTCTGAAGTTAGAATCTTTTCATAATCACTATTCGATGATGCTCTGCTTTGTGATTCTTTATACTTGGTCTCAAATTCTGTTATTTTTCTAGTAAACTCTTCGTCTAACTCTTGATCTTTTCTGATTACACCAGTCGATTTTAGTAAGAAAAATATCGATTCATCTCTTTCAAAAACATCAAGTTGCAAAGATTGTTCATCCCAAGATTTACGATTTCTAGAAGTGATTAGAATGTGCTTCTGACTATTATCACCTTTGTCTTTTTGAGGTATATAATCATCTATAGAAGCTAGATCTTTAGCATTATCAAAGATGAGTAAGTAATCTTTTTTTATAGTTCTTAAACAATCTAAAACTTGTCTGGTGATTTCTTTTCTTTTAAGTTCTTTATCTTCAATAAAATCAGCATTGATATTTTCAATTCTTAGTAATTCAGATTTAGCATTAAGATCACTGGCTAATTGAGCAAATTGATCATCTAAATCTCTGTTATCACCGACATCAAACGACCAAATAATCGCATAATCATCTTCATTATCTCCAGCATATTTCTTAGCTAACTGAGTCTTTCCAATTCCTCCTGGTCCACTGATAGCCTGAGTTATAACACAAGATGAGTTTTGATTTAACGTATCTCTAAGTTTTTGTAAATCCTTAGTTCTTCCGGTGAAGTTAATATTTTGTTTTGTTATATGAAGAATCGTCGGTGATGATTTCTTAGTTTGGTTTTGAATGTTTGGATATTCTATTTGATCATCGGAATCTAGATCAAAAATAATTTCTTCCTTTGGTTTGGAACTACTAATAATTCCTTTTGCTGCACTATTTATCTTTCCAAATTGATCTTTAGAGAAATTTGTTAAGACAGATTTGAAAGTTTCTGATTCTATATGTTTGATCAACAAAGCAGCAATAGCACCCGCGAAACTTTTTGACCCATTTCTTTCTATCTTTTGTAGTTCTTCTTCTCTATTTCCCCGCAAATCCTCATCGAGTTTTTGTTTAATTGTTTTAAAAGAAGGATTATTTTTGTTTATCAAAGAAAGTGAAAGATCAGCTACTGCCTCTGATGTTATCGAATCTTTAAGGCCAATGGTAATTTTTCTTGCTAATATTTCTGATAGTTCTTCTTCAAAATCTTCTTTTAGAATCCTTTTAGCATCAGCATAGTGCTTTGTTAAATTCTTATTCTGAAGAATCTCTTCCAGCTCAGAGTAAAAATCATTATCTGTGATACTTAATTTTATAGCGTGATCTAATCCTGATCTAGATTTTGCATATAATAATATCTCTTGAATTATCTCTTGCGAAACATCTTCACCAGCACGAACAGCAGTAACTTTTTCTTCGAGTTTTCCTTCAAAGATGCATTTCAAAGCATACTCAAATAATTCTTCTACTCTTTTGTCCAACTCAGAAGAATTTAAGCTTTTCTCGCTAGAATTTTTTAAAATAGACTTAACATCAAATAACTCTTTGTTATCCATAATTAATCTCGCCGCTAACTCTTTAGCGGTTTTGTTATCATGAACTTCGAGTATGTTAAGTAGCGAATATTTGGACTTTATTTTCCCCTTATCTCTTTGAGAAGATACGAAAGCTGCCAAAGCGGTTGTTTTAGAGGCGAACTTAATTGGTTTAGCAACCATATCGAAACCAGTTGGCGCCATATCTAAAGCACCCCCCACTACAGAAGTAGTTTTTGCAGAATATTTTAGAGTTGTGGTTAAAGTGCTATCCTTAGTTTTAAATTTAGAATCTATTCCCTGAGCAGTAAAAAAATTATCTCTCAAAATTTTCAACCCCATCTTATAACAATAAATTAAACTGCGTGAAGTTATAATTTCTCTTAAAGCCTCAATCTCTTTTGCATCGCGAACAAGATCTGGATCGATCTTAAATCTAGTGTGATCTGCTTTTTGTTCTTCAACCTTCGTAATATTTAAATCTTCTTCATGATTTTGATCAGTAGCTTGCCCTTCTTGTATGATTTGAGAAATTTTCATAAAGTTGTAAATAGATGCTAAAAATTTTAATCGAACTAACTAATCAACGAGTCTTGTATCTTCAACTTATTTCAACTAAATTCTCATCGATTTTTTAGAGTAAAGACTTGATTTTAAAAATGACAAAAGACGACATAATGACAATTAAAGAGCTGGCTGACTATTTAAAGATAGCGGAAAAAACAGCTTATCGCTTTGCTTTAGAGAAGAAAGTTCCTGGCTTTAAAGTTGGGGCTGCTTGGAGGTTTCGCAAGAAAGAAATTGATGAGTGGATAGTAAAACAAACAAAAGAACAATAAATGCCGATTTTGCAATGGTTAGACAGGGACAAGACGATAAAGCAAACAAGTAGAGTACCTTATCGCTTGCTTGAAGCTGATCAAAATCTTTCTTACGGAGACCAAAATTCACAAAATCTTTTGATCCAAGGTGATA
Source organism: Rickettsiales bacterium UBA2645 (assembly GCA_002359655.1). Lineage (GTDB taxonomy): Bacteria > Pseudomonadota > Alphaproteobacteria > Rickettsiales > UBA1997 > UBA2645. The sequence continues at coordinate 19,696 of DENL01000032.1, forward strand.
ACTTAGAAGCTCTGAAGGCTCTTCTTCCTTACTATGCTGGAAAAGTTAAGTGCGTTTACATTGATCCTCCATACAATACAGGAAGCGCTTTTCAGCATTATGATGATAATCTAGAGCACACTAAATGGCTTGAGATGATATATCCAAGACTAGAGTTATTGAGAGAGTTTTTAAGTGAAGATGGAAGTATTTGGATTTCAATTGATGCTGACGAGTCTCACTATCTCAAGGTTGTTTGTGATGAAATTTTTGGAAGAAAAAACTTTATAGATGAGATTGTTTGGCAGAGGTCTTACTCGCCAATAAACCTAAAAAAAACCCTTTCCCGAAGCCATGACACAATTTTAGTTTATGCCAAAAACTCTAATGGTTTTGAGTTAAACAAATTACCAAGAAGCGATGAAGCTAATAGTCGTTACAAGAATCCAGATAATGATCCTAGAGGTGTTTGGAAGTCTAGTGATCTTTCAGTTGGTCCAGCAGTTGAAAAAAATATTTATGAAATCGAAACGCCAAGTGGGAAAAAAGTTTTTCCACCAAATGGAAGAAGCTGGGTTCTTGGAAAAGAAAGATTTCAAGAATTTTTAGAAGGTAACCGAATATGGTTTGGACCCAATGGATCAAGCGTTCCTTCAATCAAAAGGTTTTTACACGAGGTAAAAGATGGTGTCACAGCAATGACTTGGTGGCCTTATCAAGAAGTTGGCCACAATCAGGATGCAAAAAAAGAGATTAAAGATCTTAATCTTGGAGAAGTTTTTGGTACACCAAAATCAGAAAAATTAGTTTATAGAATTTTGACACTATCTACAGATGAAGGGGATTTAGTTTTAGATTCATTCCTCGGCTCAGGAACAACTGCCGCCGTTGCCCACAAAATGAATCGCCAATGGATTGGAATTGAAATGGGTGAGCATGCGAAGACTCACTGCGCTGCTCGTTTACAAAAAGTAATTGATGGTGAACAAGGTGGAATTTCAAAAGATTCTAATTGGCAAGGTGGTGGTGGATTCCGTTTTTACAATCTTGGTGAAGCGATTTTTGATGAAGATGGACAGATTAATAAAAACATCAGGTTCGAGCATCTAGCAGCGCATATTTGGTTTTCTGAAACCAAAACTCCATTTAGTCAAAAAGAAAAGTCTCCACTTCTAGGCATTCACAATGGCATTGCTTACTACCTGTTATTTAACGGCATTTTAGGTGATAAAAGTATTTCCGGCGGAAATGTTCTAACATCAAAAACTCTTTCAGCTCTGCTAAATTTTAATGGTCCAAAGGTAATTTATGGCGAAACAAGTCGATTAGGTTTATCCAAACTCGAAGATAATCAAATTACCTTCAAGCAAACTCCATACGATATCAAAGCGAGGTAATTATGATTAAACTAAAAAAGTATCAGGATAAATCTCTCGAAATTTTGCGTAACTTCCTTGAATCAGCTCGCTTCGAGGGTGTTAAAGCTGCTTATGACAAATTGCAGTATCAGCGCTATGGAAATCAAAATTTTAAACCATTTCAGCCATTAAATGGTTTAGAAAATACCCCGTATGCCTGTTTGCGCTTGCCAACTGGCGGCGGAAAAACTTTGCTTTCTGCTCATACAATTGCACTTGCCGACAAAGCCTACATTGAAAACGAATATCCACTCACTCTTTGGTTAGTTCCAACCAACACAATTAAAACACAAACTCTGGAAACCCTTAAAAATCCTGACCACGCAAATTACCAGGTTTTAGAAAAAGCCTTTGATGGAAAATTTAGAGTTTTTGACATTGCTGATTTTCGCAACATTCGCCCACAAGATATTGCGGACAGTGTTTGCATTGTAATTTCAACTTTTGCTTCACTTCGCGTTGATAACACGGAAGGACGCAAAGCATATGATCACGATGAAAATTTAGAACCGCATTTCAGCAAAATTCCAAGTAATGCTGAAGGAATGGAGAAAAGCGAAGATGGTAAAATCAAATTCTCGTTTGCGAATCTTTTAAATTGGCATCGCCCTTTAGTAATTGTTGATGAAGCACACAATGCTAAAACCGATTTGAGTGTAGAAGTTTTAAGGCGCATTAATGCTGTTTGTGTTGTTGAATATACCGCTACTCCGGCGCCGAATAGTAATGTGATTCATTCAGTAACTGCCGCCGAATTAAAGGCAGAACAAATGATCAAATTGCCGATCATTCTTTCAGAGCATATTTCGTGGGAACAGGCGATTACTCATTCAATTCAAACGCGCCAAAGATTAGAAGAATTAGCGGCAAAAGATGCAGACTACATTCGCCCAATTATCCTCTTCCAAGCAGAAAATAAAGATCGAGAAATTACAGTCGAGGTTTTGGAAAAATATCTCACTGATAATGAAGGAATTGATCGCAAGCAAATTGCGATTGTTACCGGAGATCAAAAAGAGTTGGATTCAATCGATTTATTTAATCCAAATTGCGAGATTCGCTATGTCATTACAGTTCAGGCTTTAAAAGAAGGATGGGATTGCTCTTTTGCTTATGTTTTGTGTTCTGTTGCCAACACAAAATCTGCAACAGCCGTTGAGCAGCTACTTGGTCGTGTTCTACGTATGCCTTACGCCAAAGAAAGAACTCAAGCCGATTTAAACAAAGCCTACGCCCATGTCTCATCAAAAAGCTGGCCACACGCGGTAACCGAGCTTCATGATCGTTTGGTTAGTATGGGATTTGAGAAGCAAGAAGCTGAGGAAGTTATTTACGCTCAACCATCATTTTTGCCACAAGAAAAAGCGCCGCCATTTGAAATGATTTTGGCTAGTGAGCCAGATTTATCAAATCTTGATTTAGCAGAAAAATCATTGGTTTCGGTAAATAAAATTTCTGAAGGAGTTTTCGAGTTAAAAGTTGAGCAAGGTTTTAACTCGGCTTTAGCAGAAAAACTTACCACTTCTATCAAAGATAAAAAAGATCGCGCAGAAATTGCTCTTCGGGCAAAAATTCACATCAAACATTTGCCAGAAAATTTATCTCCTTCACAGCGAGGCGAAATTTTTGTTGTTCCACAACTTTGCCTAAATTTTGATGGAGATATTGAACTTGCCGAAGCTGAGATCTGTCTTGATGCAAATGGCTGGAGTCTGCTCGATTATTCGACAGTTTTAACAAAAGAAGAATTTACTGTTGATGAAGAAGCGAAACAGTATATTGCTGACATCGTTGGTCAGAAAATCAAAATCGATTTTTTAAATAAATCAGAACAGTTAAGCCTTGAAGGAATCAAAACCGAACTTGACGAAATTGGTCTTTGTCGTTGGCTGGATAAAAAACTAAGAGCTCCAGATATTAAGCAGGAAATCCTTTTAGAATTTTTACGCCGAATCGTTAAAAATCTTTTGGCTCGTGATGATATTGATATGCCAAAGCTGGTGCGCGGTAGATTTGTTCTTGAAAAGATTTTACAAAACAAAATCGCTCTTTACAGAAAAGCTGCTTACAGCAAAGGCTATCAAGCCTGTATGTTTGGCAACAATGCAATTGCAACGATAAGTCCTGAAAATTTTAGTTTTGCATACGCTTTAAATGACAATTATCCATCAAATCTAAATTATGATGGTCACCTAGTGTTCAAAAAACACTATTACTCGTGCATCGGCATGATGAATAAAGAAGAAGCCGAATGTGCTTTTGCAATTGATCAAAATCCAAATGTTAAATTCTGGGTTAGAAACCTTGAGCGTCAGCCAAATTCATTCTGGTTACCAACCTCAACCGATAAATTTTATCCAGATTTTGCTGTTCAGCTAAATGATGGAAGACTTTTAGTTGTTGAATACAAGGGGGGACAATTTGCCGGGAGCGATGATTCCAAAGAGAAAGAATTGATTGGAAAAGTTTGGGCTGAGAAGTCGGGGAATTTGTTTTTGATGGCTTGGAAAAAAGATGATTCGAGTCGAAATGTTGATCAACAAATTATTGATGAGGTAAGTAGATGAATCCGCTACATCCAATTCAACATGAAGATATATCTGATCGATCTTCTGAAAGGCTTTCCATCCAATTAAATGAAAGAAAAATAGAAGAGCAGCACCCAGATATCTATCAATCACTTATACCTTTACTTAGAACTAAGCATAGCGATCTGAAAGCTCATTTACAAACAGTTGTTTTCGGTGATGCAATTGATGAAACGAAAGCACGTGCTCACTGTCATTTTATTACTCTTGATGGCAACAAGAGACCCAGAGATAAGGATTTTGCTAGATTTTTAGGAAAAAAAATTACCGATTTTGCAATACCAAGAAGTGAAGTTATTAAAGCCTTAGAAGAAGGTGTAAAATCCCGCTCTGCTGCTCCGATGGATGATCTTAATTCTAAGGCTAGAAAATTATTTACACGTCTGCCAACAAGTGGCGAAGGGGGAGAACTAATACTTTCTGTTTTGGCAGAAGCGGTTTTGGAACTGCCTCAGATTTTTACTAAAATGGTATTAAAAACTAATACCGAAATGCATGTTCATGGTTCGGATGGTATCCATGCGGGAGTAGATAAGATAACAGGTAATCTTGCATTATATTGGGGAGAATCAAAGCTTTACAAAGATGTAACGACTGCAACTTCAAAGTGTTTTTCAGATTTGGCGCCATTTTTACTTGGATCTGGTGGAAGTAGCGCTAGTCAAAATTGTGACCTTAGACTAATGCGAGATGGAATAGATTTAAGTGATCCTGAATTAGAGGCGGCTTTTAAAAAATATTTAAACCCAGACGATGCCATGTTTCTTAAAGTAGAATATAGAGGTTTATGTCTTATTGGATTTGATACTGAACATTATCCTACCGAACCAAATTCCAAAGAAGTTGAACAGCTAAAAACTGAAATCGAGAAAGTTTTTAATGACAGAAAAGGTCACTTAGAAAAACGGATCAAGGAAGAAAAAATTCACAGCTTTGTCATAGAAATTTTTTGTTTACCATTTCCAAGTGTAGATGCTTTCCGTCAAGCATTTAGAGAAGAATTGGGGTTAAGTAATGAGTAAAGAAGCTATTCAAGAATGGTTACTGCAAAATTCTGGATTTCAAAAACAGTATCGAATTCTTTTACTGGACTCCGTCGCTCAGCAATTTGCAAATCTTGAAAAAAATTTCTCAATATCTTCAGAAGCACACAACTGGTCATATTTACTTACATGTGCTAGTTTATTGGCACAATCAGATAAAAGTGTATGTCAAATTGCCTCTCTTAGAATTGCTCAACATTGCTTAGAATCATCAACATCTGATATTCAGAAAGATGCTGCAGCAATTATATTAGATACCCTAGCAAATCGACCAACAATAAAGTTGGCAGAACGTCGAAGCTTGTTAAAAGATGGATATATAGATCGTCTTCCGTTTCCTTTGTTGCAAGATTGGACCAGAAGGCATTTTAAACATTCAATCTTGCTACCAAACTCACCTCGCCTAGAAGTAAATAAATTTCAGCATGCCTTTTGGGAAGAAGCGACTACTAAAGACTGGGTTAGTGTTTCAGCACCAACATCCGCAGGAAAATCATTTATTGTGGGAAGGTGGTTTGCTGAATTTTTACGCGATAATTCTTCTGCTAGTGTTGTTTACATTGTTCCAACGCGAGCATTGATACAACAGGTTCAGCGTGACTTGGAGAAGCTTCTGAGGGATGAAAAAATTACTACCACCGCTATAGTCACTATTCCTACGCACACTTCAATTTCGAAAGGTAAAGCTAACGTATTTGTTTTTACACAGGAGCGTTTTCACATGCTTCTGGGAGAGAAAGGTACAGAGATGTTATTTGATCTGTTAGTTATAGATGAGGCTCAAAAAATAGGTGATAATTATAGGGGGGTACTTTTACAGCAGGCAATTGAGGCGGTCACATTAAAAAATAATAAATGCAAAGTTCTGTTCGCATCACCCATGTCTGAAAATCCCGGATTATTCTTAGAAGATGCTCCGTTAGGTGCTTCAACCAATCATTTGTCTCGGGAAGATGTTATGGTAAATCAGAATCTGATCTGGGCTTCTCAAATACGTGGACAACCTAAAAATTGGAATATTGAACTTTTGGCAGAATCAGAGCCTATTTCCATTGGAATGATAAAGTTACCTTCCAGACCTTCTCACGAAAGTAAGCGCTTACCTTTTGTTGCGTATGCCTTAGGAAACCCAAAAGGAGGAAATATAATTTATGTTAACGGAGCAGGAGAAGCAGAGAAAATAGCTAAACAACTTTATGGCTTATTGAATGATATTCCAGAATTATGCGATGATAAAGAAATTAGTGATCTTATTGATCTAATTAAAAAAACTGTTCATCCAGAGTACTTCTTACTAAACGTTTTGCACAGAGGCATAGCATTTCATTACGGTAACATGCCACTCCTTATTAGAACAGAAATTGAGAGGCTATTTAGCGTTAATAAAATTAAATTTCTGATATGCACATCAACCCTAATCGAGGGGATTAATATGCCGTGTCAGAGCATATTTGTTCGTGGACCAAGAAAAGGCAAAGGCAATCCAATGACGCACAACGATTTTTGGAATTTGGCCGGTAGAGCTGGAAGATGGGGTAAAGAGTTTCAGGGAAATGTAGTGTGTGTTGACGCTAATAAACAAAACATCTGGAAAAATGGAACGCCAAAAATTAGATCAAAATATATTATCACCAGAACTTCTGATTCGGTACTAAAACAACAAACTGATCTTGTAAATTTTATCAGTAGTGGATCACCTCGCGATATCGCTTCAAATAGGCCGAACCTAGAATATGTTTTTTCTTACCTAGTTACCACTTACATACAAAATAAAAGTATAGCTCAGTCAGCTTGGGCAAGGCGTTATAGTAAAGAGTTTATTGAGGTTCTTGATCAAAAAATATCTGCGATGTTTAACGACTTGAGAATTCCAAATGAAATTATTTTAAAAAATCCTGGTATAAGTCCAATTGCAATGAATGAGCTACTAGCTTATTTTGAATCAGAAACAAATGAGAAGAAAAATCCCATAGAAGGTTTTATTCCCGTGGCGCCAGAAAGTGATAATGCTGCAGAAGAATATACTAAAATTTTGAGCCGAATTAATGAATATCTTTCAAATTCTGCTTTTGGTAAGGGTGGTAGAGTTTTTCATCTTGCGCTTCTGATTACGAACTGGATGAGAGGATTTTCTTTGGCAAGACTTATATCTAGTCAAGAAAGATTTTATAAGGACAGAGGAGATAAGATCTTATTGCCAGCTTTAATAAGGAACACGATGGCAGATGTGGAAGAAATCGCGCGCTTCAAAGCCCCTAAATTTTTGTCCTGCTACATTGACGTATTAAAACTTCATATAACAAATTCTGATCGAGGAGACTTATTAGAAAGGGTAATGGATTTAACTCTCTTATTAGAATTTGGAGTATCTCAAACTACACAACTTTCATTAATGGGATTAGGACTTAGTCGTTCTAGTGCTGTAGCACTTTCAGAATTTATTTCAAAAGATAATTTGAGTGAAGAGGAATGCTTAAATTGGTTAAAAAATAGTGATTGGATAACTGCTGATATGCCAGAGCTTATCAGAAAAGAAATATCCACATTGATAGAAGTAAACTTATAGAACAAATTCTCAAACAATGAATTTGTTCAAGATTAAATTTATTAACAATGCCAAAATATATGTTGGGAAAATTAGAAAAAGTTGATCTTAAAACCATCTGGGAAAATGAGGCCTATAACTTCACGCCATGGCTTGCTCAAAAAGAAAATCTAGAGTTGCTGGGAGATGCAATTGGAATTGAGCTAGAATTAGAAGCTCAGGAAAAAAATGTGGGTCCTTTTAGAGCGGATATTTTGTGTAAAAACACGAGTGATGACAGCTTGGTTTTAATTGAGAATCAACTTGAAAGAACTGATCATAAACATCTTGGCCAGCTTTTAACTTATGCCGCTGGTTTACAGTCAGTTGTAATTGTGTGGGTGTCTTCAAAATTTACTGAAGAACATCGTAAAGCACTTGATTGGTTGAACGAAATAACCGATAAGAGATTCAGCTTTTTTGGTTTGGAAGTTGAGTTGTGGAAAATTGGTAATTCGCCAGCAGCGCCAAAATTCAACATCGTTTCTCAGCCTAATAACTGGAGTAAAATTGTTGCTCAAGCGGCAAAAAATATTGATGATCAAGAAACCAGCGAAACTAAAGGTTTGCAATATCGCTACTGGCAAAACTTTATTTCTTATCTTGAAAGTTCTTCATCAAAACTTCGTCCTCAAGCACCAACTCCGAAACATTGGCTAACTTTTTCTATTGGGCGCAGTGGTTTTCATGTAAATGCGCTTTTAAACACTGTTACAAATAGAATCGGTGTTGAATTAGTAATTGCTGATAAAGATGGAGAAAAGTCGTTCTATCATCTTCTTGCAAAGGATAAGGAGGCAATTGAAAGGGAGATAGGAAGTGCTTTGGAGTGGAGAGAAAATCCAGAGAAGAACAGATCGAGCATTCTTTTATTTTTTAGCGCCGATCCATCTGAAGAACAAAAGTGGGCTTCTCAAAATGATTGGCTAAAAAATACTTTAGAAAAATTTGACGCTGTTTTTAGGCAAAGAGTGAAATTTCTAAGAGTTGAGTAAGGTAATTAACTGTTTTTAACTTTTGCTAAAATTATTAAGCGTTTGTTGTCGAGAATAAAAGTTCCTTTGAAGTGATCAAAATCTGTATTTGAGTCAGTTTTCTCTATTGTTAAATCAAACTCTTCAATTCTGCCTTTCTCAGTTCCTTCAAATCCAACTAGATTGTCGTAATAGGCTTTTTCGCAAATGTTCTTGCCTTTCCAGTGCTTTGCAAAAGGTATCAATGCTGATGCAAAGCATTGTGATAACACAACAATCTCAAGATCGCTGCATTTTTCATTTTTTACATCTTCAATAAATGCTTTAAAAATCACTTCCATTGGTTTGTTTTTTTAAGTTATTAATATCTTGTAAAGTCAGTATTTATATGACTTCACGAACCCAATGAACGCTTCGTTTAAAACACTTATCAAGTAGAATAATCAACTATCTTCACTTAGTGCAGTGCTCTTCAAATTCTTGGTTAAAATTGTCGATTTGGCGGAGGGTTTCTTTGGACATCGTGTCGTATTCTTCTTGACTCAAAGTGATGGGATTTGCCCATAAACAGAAGCTATTTGCGGATGTATTTTTGCATCCGGCGCTTAACAGAAGAAATATCGTCATTACGGCGATTTTCTTGGCGTTTTTTTGATTCAGTTGCATCAGTAAAATCTTCTTCGAGCTGTTTGGTTTTTTGGGATTTTTTGCCGTAAAAATTGCCTAATGTAAAAATGGTGATTATTGCGCCAGCGATTGCTGCTAATCTTGCCAGTAAGTTTGGGATCATTTTTTGCTTTGCCTTAAAAGTTCGAGTAATCCTGAGCCAATCAAAGCTGCACCAACATAAATCAAGCTATCTGCACATCCATCAAGTCGATCAAAAGGTGTTGCTGTGACATGGCGTAATCCATAAAGAAACAGGATAAATTTCATCAGTGAGCCGATGACTAAGCAAAAAGCTCCAGCAAGTCTTTTTGACGATTTGTTGCCGTTGAAATCTTCTAAAAATTTGCAAGCCATGGTTAATCGGTTACTAATTCAAAATGTGGTAAGTCGTAAAAGTTTTGATCTTTGAGATCATTATCAGAATCCCAATCGCCGCCCCAGCGAATTTTGATGTTGAGCATTTGTGCAATGCCCTGAACGCGTCCGGCAAAATGGTAAAATCTATTTTTATCTTCCCAGCTCAAAGGCCATGGAGCCACGTCAACTGCGAGTGATGGTATTTGGTTGTGCTTGCCACCAGATTTTATTTTTGACTTACCAGTGTTGAATGCTTTGAGCTGTTCAGCATCAGAGCGATGACCTTCTAATATTGTGCAGTCATAATGCTTGATCACCTCATCAAATAATTTTTGTAAATCAGGATGGCAGGTGGCGAGTTTTTCCAATGACGTTTTTCCAAATTGCGGCATAAGAGTTTTTGTTATTTGAGTTTGATATGATCGCCAAGAAGAGAAATAAATCCGGCGGTTAAAATGGTTACGAAGCCGATTACGATGCACTTAACCAAAATTCTGAAGCTGTCCCTCGAAGCCATGCGAAAAGCCCTGAGCAATTCGCGCAAATCACGAATATCAGTTGGTGCGTTTTCATCGTGCAGACCAAGTTCGGTTAAGGCTTTTTTGGCACCTTCTTTGGAAGCCTGCTCAAGCAGCAATTCCAATTCGCATTTGGTGATGATGAATTCTCCTTCATCGGATTTTTTAATTTTACTCCACATCGGTTAATTTGATGATTGCGGTTACTTGCGTCGCAAAGCCTTGGTCACTCAGCGAATGGTTGACACTCGTGATGATCCAGTTTTTGTTTTTGAGATATTTTATGTCGATGAACAAGATCTTGTTTTCGGCGCTGAGTTTTGGATTTCCTGTGGTAGAAAAATTTAAGTTTTCTGCGCCGCGTTTAAATTCAGCGAGCTTGGCTTTTGCAGCTTCTAAAGCTCTGTCGGCGCTAACAAACTTATAGCGCATCGTATAAGCCGGATCGCCAGTTCCGGCAAAAACATCTTCTTCTTTTCCGGTAGAAAAATTATGCCATTTGGCAATTACCTTGCCGAATTTTTCCATGTCAGAAACGCGCAGTTTCCAATCAGAAATTTGCGTAGCAGAAAACTTTGTTGTTGGCAGCTCTTTGCCATTTTCTGAAACGCTGATGCCTCTTCTGAAAAATAATAATCTTCCCAAAGACAGTTTAGCAAAAGCGCCGTAGCTTTGCGCTAAAGTGTTAAGAAAAGAGATGTCGCTTTCGTCAGTTTGATCTAAGTGCGAGATGTAAATTTGTTTGAAATATTCATCTATCGCCGCCTTGAAACCATGGTTGTTGGCAATCGTGGTGATGATTCCAACCAGCGTGTAGCCATGCCAAGATTTGCTTTTTGGTGCTTTGATTTTTTTGCTTAAATTTTTGTCGAGAGTGTTGCTTGCCTTACCAGTAATTCGCATTTGCAAAGGTGGCGATGAGACTTCAACATCATCAACAATGTAGCTTCCCATCTTGGTCAGAGGTTTGTCTTCATAACCAAGAGAAACTTCAAGAACAGCGCCGCGCGGAGGGATTTCCAATTTCTCGTCACGATTATCGAGAAGAATTTCACAAGTATCAGAAACCAAACCAGTTTCATCAGTGATGTTAATTGAGACCAATCTTTGCGCGATTAACGCTGTGACATCTTTCTTATCGGCAGTAATTTTAAATGCTGGATTCACAAACTTTCTTTATGACCAAAGTTTAACACTTTCTGTTTCTTCTTCCTGAGTTAAATCCGGCAAAATAATTTTTACGCCGGCGGCAAAAACTGCTCCTAGTTCTGCAAGATGGCGATTTGTTTCTAAAACTTTTTCAACTACACCACTCGTGCTTCCGTAATACTTAAAACAAATCGAATCCAAAACATCGCCGTCTTTTGTGATGTAGGTGATCATATTGCTTTTACGATGTTTTGGATAATTCCTTTAACACCTGGCTTGGCATCCTCGCCGTAACGCTTAAGGCTGATTGAAAATTCGATCTTCAGCGGTGCGCCGTCTTTCATAAAAACACTTTGATTTTCTGAAATTTTCACGATGCACCATTTTCCAAAAGCGTTGCCGTTTCCTGAAATCAAATACAGCGGTTTACCAAGTCCTGCTTCAGCGCGCATTAATGTAACCTGACGCAAACCTCCCTTGAAATGCGGATAAATCACTCCATCAAGGTCAATTGTTTCCACGCCAAATCCTGTGAACTGCAAAGCCGGATCAGCACCAATTCTGTTGATTTCCTGCCAACGATATTCGCTTTGTCTTTTAAGACTTTGAAAAGCGGCAGAGCTGATTGCGAAACGATAAGCGCCAAGAATCATCATCATGTTGATTCCAAGCGCGCTGTTTAGATTCAGCTTGCCACCAAGGTTTTTAAAGGAATCGAAAATCATTGATCGTAATTCAAAGCGAGTTTTCTTGCGGATAATTTTCTGAAAGTTTCATCAATGGCAATTCGCACCTGATCAGCTATTTTTTTCTCATCCATATTGCCGCCAGCATTGATAGTGATTGGTGCGGAGATTGAAATTTGCTGCGCTCCATTGCTGCTTGACGAAGCTGCAATATTTGGCATTTCAAAAGATGGAATTTTGCTAAAATCTCTTTTGCCTGATTCAAGATTGTTAACAACATTTCCAACTGCTCCTGAAGAGTTTGGATTTTTTGCATCAGAATTTCCTGTGACAAAATTCCACGCTTTTCCTGCGACATTTGAAATTGAGCCAACAACTGATTTTAAAGGTTCAACCAGTTTCATCACCCAATCAAAAGCGCTTTTCACCCAGCCAACAATTCCGCTAAAAATTTTCTTAAAAAATTCTCCAACCGGCTTCCAATTCGCAATTAGCAAAGTTGCAGCAAGTGCGATTCCTGCAATTATGAGTCCGATTGGATTGCTGATCAAAGCCAAACCCATAGCACGAATTGCCGTGGTAATAACTGGCATTGCCAAGCCAACCAAAGTTATCGTAGTTCTAAATGCCAAGATCACACCTTGCGCTGTTAAGAAAGCACCTCTTACAAAAGTAAAAGCATAACCAAGAGCGATAGTGGCAATTTTTAAGCCAATGATGCTAACAACAGTCAGTCCGATATATTTGGTTAATACCGGAAATTTTTCTGAAAAATTACTGACCTTCAAAGCCATACCTGCAATTTCTCTGGCAGTTGTCGATATAGTTGGAAGCAAGGTGTTTCCAAGTGAAATGCCGATTGATTCAACTGCAGAATCAAGTTCAAGAAAAGAACCACGAGCGGTATTGCTTAACCGATCCGCCATTCTTTTAGCTGTGCCGTCAGCGTTGTTAACTTTGTTCAAAACTTCATCAACTGAACCAGTGTCAAAACCTTTGAAAATTGCGAGTGCTCCTGATGTTGAATAAGTTCCAAAAATATCTTTGATAACACCTAGCTTTTGATCATCAGAAAGGTCTTTTGTTGCTTTGTGTAGGTCGCGCAAAATATCGACCATTGAGCGCATCTTGCCTTTGTCAAAAATTTTAACTCCAAGACCTTTAAGTCGGTTTTGAGCAAGCAGTGCTTCTTTAGCGACATCAGGCATTTCTTCAGCGCTAATCTTCATTTGATCGCGCATTTCACCAAGAGCTTTTGCGCCGGCTTTTGCAGGGGCAGCAAGGCGCAAATATGCCGATCTTAGCATGGTTCCTGCCATTGTTGCCTGAATCCCTGCATTACTTAAAACACCGGCAAGTGCTGTGGTTTCTTTCAAACTTCCACCAACTGCCGCTGCCGCAGGTGCAACGAATTTCATCGTTTCACCGAGCATCTTAACATCGGTGTTGGTTGCAATTGCAGCTTGCGCCAAAACATCCGCCGCTTCGCCTGCTTGCTCAGCTTTCATGGCAAAACCATTCAGGATATTTGAAACAATCTCTGCTGATTGTCCTAACTCCATATTGTCAGCAATCGCTAAGTTCAAAATTGCTGGAGTCGCTGCCAAAATCTGATTGGTGTTAAAGCCAGCCATGCCAAGAAATTTCATGCCTTGAGCAGCTTGGGCAGAAGTGAATTGAGTTGTGTTTCCTAATTCTCGTGCTTTTGCAGTGAGTTTTTTAAATCCTTCAGAGTTTGCCGCTTCTTCAGTTACAGCCCCTGCCTGAGCCATGGCATATTCAAAATCTACTGCTGGTTTAACTACGGAATAAAGAACTGCTCCAAGCGCAATAGCATCTCCCATCTGCGCGCGGTAATTAGCGCGCTTAGAAAGATTTTGTGATTTAGCATCGGCATTGGCTTGAAGGGATGCCTGTCTCTTTTTTAAAGTTTCAAGAGTTTTTCCTAAAACCTGTTGCTGCTGATTGAGATTTTTAAAATCAACACCGGCAGCACTTAAGGCTTTACCCATTTCACGAGTAGCTTGCGCTGATTCCATGAAAGCAATTTTAGCTTTCCCAGCCGCTACTTCTGCTTTGCGAAAATTGTTCTGAAGCTCTTTAGATGGTTTGTCGATTTTGCTGATTTCGGCGCTTAGAAGATTCAGCTTTTGTTTAGCATCAAGATATGCGAGTGAGGCTTCTTTTGTAGCGCGCGATGATTTTCTAAAAGCCTCAATGTCTGCGGCTTTGTCATTTACTTTTTTGATCGCATCACCAAGTGCTGAAAGCTGTTTGTTTGCGCCACTGAAAGAATCTCGGAAAGACTTTCCCAAGTCAGCACCGATTAAAATCGATACAGCAGCGTGAGTTGAGTTAGCCATTTTTTATTCTACGGATTCTTTTTGAACTTTTATTGCGGCATCAAAGAAGAGAGAAAAATCTTCCTCGGTCATTTCTGAAATTTCAGAAAGTTGCCAGTTGGTTATTTTTGAGAGGATGATGATTGCGCTGACGACATCTCCTCGGAATTGAAAAAACCCAAATACACCTTTTGCAGATTTGAGTAATCAGCTTCGTCAAGCTCTTCAATCACTTTTGGTTCTACTTCACAAAGATTGGCAAAAAGTCTGATTTCTTTTTCTTCGTCAGAGGCGGTTTTCATTTTAGCGACCAAAAGACGATCTTTTATTTTTGATCGTCTCATGGTTAAATTGGTGAAAGTTTCACCGGTTGCTTCAACCGGATATTTAAGTTCAACTGTGTGCATATTTTTTGTTAAATGAAGATTTCTATAAAAGTGGTTCCAGGCGCCAAACAAAACGAAATTGCTGAAGATGGGTTTGATGACGCGGGTGCAAGGATTTTGAAGATAAGAGTCAACCAGCCACCAGAAGACGGAAAGGCCAACAAAGCAGCAATTGAGCTGTTAGCCAAATATCTGAAGGTGAAAAAGAGCGCAGTTTCAATAATTTCTGGTGAAACTTCGCGAAATAAAATTGTGGAAATTGATTTGGATTAAATTCCAAGTGCTTTGCGAACATCAACCAGCTTGTCCTGACCACCGATTTTTCTAGTCATGTTGTCGATGTCGATTTCGATTAATTGCTGACCATCAATTTCAAGTGAGTAATAGCGGCAAGCGATAGTGCATTGCAGCGTTCCTTTTTCACCTGCTGACATTTTTCCCATGTCCATTTCGGTATACATGCCACGCAGTTTAATGATGATTGCAGAAACTGTGGTGTCGTCTTGGATAGCTCCGCGAAGCGTTACCTGCACGGCATTTCCAGCAACAAGACCAAACTGTTTCAAAACATCTTTGTCATATTCAAGAAGGGTAAATGAGCCTTCGAGCTTTTCGATACCCATATCAACCATAACCGGAGAGTCCATGCCGCCGGCACGGAACTCTTCAGTTTTGATGTTTAATTTTGGTGGATTTACTTCTTCAACTTTGCCCACATAGCCACGGCCATCAATGAACAAATTGAAGTTCTTTAAAATTTTAGGAATCATGTTTGTTTACTGTTTTAGTTAGAAAAAAGTTCTTCGAGATACTCATCAGTCATTCTTGAACGGAATGTGATGTGCTCTGCCGGATAAGGTGGAGTGAAGTCAAAATCGAAAGTGATTTTGCCCTGAGCAATCTGATCTGGAGTGTTTAGCTCAGGATTGACGAAGGCTTTACCATCAATGATTGCACCGATGCTTTTTAAGTAGCGTAAGTAGTTGTTAACACCTTCCAAAACATCTTCGATGTAAGTTTTCGTGATATTGCGATCTACCGCCCACAAGTGAGCTTTTAAAAGTGAATCGTTGATCATATCTGCTGTTCTTCTGCTTTGTAAGAACATCCATTTTGGATCAGCTGAAGTAGTTCTATTTCCCCACAACCTGAAGCCATCTTGCTGAATGATGGTAGCGATCTTATTTTCGTTTAAGTAGTTGGCTGTGCAGTTGGTATCGCCTAAAGCAAAATCAATTGGCTTGGAAATTCCAACAATGCCATTAATCACCATGTTTGAAGGCGACCACCAAAAGCCGCGCTCATTATCTGATTTGGCGATAAGGCCAGCAACTCTCGCTGAAGAAGGTTGCTGAACAATTGTGTTATTTGTGGTGTTTAAAACTTTCACCCATGGAAACACCGGATAAATTCTTGGGCTGCCCCAGTCATTGGCATAATTGACGGCATCGGTTTTGTTAGTGTTTGGGCAGTCAGCGACAATTATTGCTCGGAGTCTTTCGGCAACAGTTAAAAGTTCTGCAACAACTGGATTTGCAACGGGCTCGTCATCTTCATCAAGAGGTGTTTGATGAGTAAATCCTGGAGCGATTAAAATTCTTGGTGTTACGGCGACTTCTGATTGTGAAGCAAGAAGCGCTGAAACGCCTTTGTATTTACCAGTAGTTCCATCAACGCCGCCAATAATATCGCTTAGAGTGATTTTGGTTGGATCAAGAACTCCTGCTGTTAAGTGCGCTGAATTTGTCGGATCGGCAATATTGATCACCACAACCATTGCGCCAGTCTGTTTGAAGATTGCATCCAAAGCCGATGGAATACTGAAATTGGCATCAGAACCAAAAATACTCACCGCTTCTGCTGGTGAGCCTAAAATCAAAGTTGGTGTATTTACTGGTCCTTTGGAAGCTGTGCCAACAAGTCCAATTACACTTGATTTAACTGTTTGTATAGGGCGCGCACCATCATCTATTTCGATGATTTCTACGCCATGTAGAAATTGCTCGGTCATAAGTTTTACTATTTTTTGTTATTGGTTTAAAGTTTGATTTAAATTTGCTTTGATATGGGTGGTGCTTTTACCAAAACGCTGCTGGTTATAATTCTGTGATAGTCTTGAGTCATTTATTGCCGGTTTTTCTACCAAGAGATCGCTTCTACTTCTTCGATTGTTTTCGCTAAGTTTATCTTTGCTTCGGTTGCCTTGCTCTTGCTGTAATTATCATCATTTCTTTTGGTCATGAGTTGATGCAAAGATTTAGCAATTTCTGGAGTCAGTTCCACTGTGATCTGATTGCCATTTTTATTCTTTGTAAAATATGGCATCGCGCCAATATTTAAGACTCTTAAAATAATTGAATCCGGATCAGAAGAAGGGTTTGTTTGATGTCTGTTAGTGTAAAAAAGAAAGTCAGAAGTTTTTTTGGTTTTTTTGCCTAAATCATTAATCAGAAAAGCTTTGTTACCGATAACTGGTTCAATATTTTTCTGATCACGAATTGATTTGATTTCTGCAGTCTTTTTCTTCTTTGCTTCATTGAGCAATTCTTCATTTGATTTGAGGCTTTGTCTGAACTTTTTTGAGACATAAAACCAGCCAACTTGCACAGACTCATTACATTTAACCCACTTCAAAGGTTTTGCGACAGGAAATTTTTTGTCTGCAATTTCAACTACGCTATTTTCAGAAATTAATGCGAACATTTTTTTAGATTAGTTCATAAACAATAACGATACCGCTTCCACCACTACCAGAAGCAACTGCAGCTGATGTCCAAGATCCACCACCACCTCCAGAGCCAGTATTTGCTTTTGCAGAAAAATCAGTTGATGCAAGTCCACCTGCAGCATTACCAACTCCATTACCCCCAAACCTTGAAGCGCCACCAATTCCACCACTATCACCAGTTACACCCATTGGCATTGAATTTGCTCCAGCTGCTCCTTTTAGGTTTAAAATATTTCCACCAGATCCTTGACCACCAGCTGCGCCATACCAAATATTTCCGTAATTACCGCCTGTTGCAGTCAATAAAGAACCAAAAGAACTTGTTCCGCCAGCTCCTCCAACACCTGATCCTCCAATTGTTACTACTTCTGAAGATGATGGATTGGTTATTAAAGAAAGTGCATAACCTCCAGCTCCACCACCGCCACCAGCATATGAATTTGTAAGACCATTACGACCACTGCCACCGCCACCTTGAACTTCAACAATTATTGCATTGACACCACTTGGTTTCGTCCATGTACCAGATGCTGTAAAAACTTGAACACTTTTGAGCTGATACCCCTTTTCAAGAAGGGACATAATTCCAGCTCCGGTGAAATAAGGAATCTTGTTTGCAGCACCAACTAATCCAGCCAGTGCGGCAAGATTTGCTGCATAGGCTTGAACATTAGTGCCAATTGCTAATCCAAGATTAGCTCTTGCCAGAGCTACATCAGAAACATCAGAAAGGTTTTGTGATTTAACTAACTTTTGAGCCAGCGCGGTATTGATTGTCGCAATAGATGCATTGATAGTGTTAAGTGCATTATTTACATCAGTTGAAAAATTCGGATCGTTATTGATGTCATCAGAAATTATCAGCTCAACATTTGGCGAGCTGGCAAAGCCAAGAATCATTCTGATATAAAGGCGTTTACCTGATCCTGCTGGCAAATCTGGCTTGAAAGTTTCGGGGTATTTTCCGATGGCAAATAAAGTTCCTGCGGAATCAAAAATCCCAACTTCGCGAATATAAAATGGCCCTACAGTTTCATTGATTACCGCTTCAACAATCAGCTGATTTGGATTATTTTCATCAACTACAACATGAGTAAGTGTCGTGCGATATTTTTCATTTTGTAGAGCTGTCGCAGCACCTGTTGGATTGTATGAAGCATCACCAACTGCCAAGTGAGTAAGATTTACAAGCGATCCGCCAGGAACACTTGCCGCAGCGTTTTTTAGCAAGCCTGCGTTTGTTATGATGCTGTAATATTGCTGGGTCATTAATCACTTATTCTTCCAATTGGATTGCTTCTAGTTCTTCGATGCTTTTTGCGTTATTAATCGCTTCTTCTACTACGCCACTGACTTTGTGGTTGTTGTTGTTTCGTTCAAAAATTCTTTGCTTTAAGAGTGATGCAATTTCAGCAGTGAGCTCGATTGTTATTTTTTTGCCTTCTAAATTTTTGGTAAAATAAGGCATTGATCCAAGCTCTATTGTTCTTGAAATTATTGACTCGGGATCAGAAGCTGGATTCAATTGATGTCTGTTTGTGTAAAACAAAAAATACGATTCCTGAGCAATTTTGTTACCTTCATCATCAATCAAGAATGCTTTGTAATCAGTAAGAGGTGCGATGTTTTTTTGATCACGAATTGATTTTATTTCGGCGATTTTTTTATTTTTGATTTCATTTAAAGAGAATTCTGGCTCAACAATTCCACCTTCAACAATCCATTTTTGAACTGCTTTATAATCAGAGTTTTTTTCATCCAATGGTATGAAAATTAATTCATTAACCAAATAACCATTTTTTGATTTTTTTACCGATTCTATATCCATAAAAATTTTAATTTATTGAAGTTCTGCGTTTGCATAAAGTATGTTTGCACCATCTCTGGTATAAATAACTGTTCCTGCAGCTCCGCTGGCAGAATTGTTTAGATAAAGCCAGCAAGCATAGTCACTTATTGTTGTGGCAACATTAATCGAACAACCAGACTTAGTTCTATCTCCAGAGCCAACATATCTTGCTGCAATTGAAGTGCTGATTAAGGATAGTGAAGGAGTAGTCCGCATTACCCTATTGAATTTAACGGCCACAGAAAAAAGAGTTGTGGTTTCTTCTGCGCCAATCCAGCCAGAGCCAGTTTGTTGGAAGTATCTTTCGCAATCAATTAACTGTTGCTGATATGATATATTTTCAAAATCAGTAGCAACTGAGCCAGCTTCTAATCGAATGCCACAGAGCCTGAAATTATTTGAAGTGGAATCACAAGCATTAACCTGATTTGATGTTGCGTTAACATTTGCAGAATTCCATGTAGCATTAGTTCCTTGGCGTGCAGAGCCACAGGCCAATATCCAATTTAAACGAATGCCAACTCCATTGGTATAATCCCAAGTTCCAGCAGAAGGTGAAGCGGTAATTGTTATTTCTTTTTTTTCCCAAGTATCTGAAGAGTTAACAGTATATTCAGCTATATAGGATCTATCGGTAGCAGTGTTTGAAAGCGAGATGCAGTAGATTCCAGTTTTTGTGGCTTTAACCCAAAATGATAAAGTAATTGTTTTTTGAGCTAAAGGAAGCCAATTAAAACCTTCTATAATTTGGCCTAAAAAGCAGTATTTGGAAGTGGTGATAGAACTATCTAAAGTTTGGCAATCTACTAAAACAGAATAATTAAAAGCTCTTCCTGCTTGAGCTACAGTTGGAACATCGGTTGATCTGCTGATGTCATGAACCATAGAACCTGATTTAAGATATTGCCATCTATCTGCAGTATAAGTTCCATCAGCAACACTTACAAAAGAAGTTCCTCTTTGCCAAATATTGGGCTCGCCGTTGATGATGGCATTTTTATTAGAGAACAAAGGGATTGTCGCCATCGCACCTGCAGCAGTGAAATAAGGCAAAAGTTTTGAAGCTCCTGTTAAACCAGCTAGTGCAGACAAATTTGCTGCAAAAGCCTGAACATTAACTCCAATTTGCAATCCAAGATTTATTCTTGCTTGTGCTACATCTGCTATATCTGCAAAGTTTTGTGCCTTTGCTAACTTTTGAGTTAAGGAACTGTTAAGAGCAGAAATTCCGGAATTAAGAGAAGAAATTCCAGAATTGATGTCATCAATTGCGCTTAAAACATTGGCGTTAAAATTCGGATCATTATTTAGATCTTCTGATTGAATCAGGTTAACTTGTGGCGAATTGGTAAAGCCCAAAATCATCCTGATATACAATCTCTTTCCCGAACCAGATGGAAGATTTGGTTTGAATGTTTCTGGATATTTACCAATTGCAAAAAGCTGTCCACTTGCATCAAAAATTCCGACTTCGCGGATGTAAAATGGTCCTACTGTTTCGTTGATGACTCCTTCAACAATCAGTTGATTTGGATTGGCTTCGTCAACCGCAACATGGGTTAAAGTTGTGCGATAAACTTCATGAATAAGAGCTGTTTGTGAACCAGCTGGATCATAGCTGGTGCCATTTGCGTCACCAACTGCAATATGAGTTAGACTTACTGGTGATCCGCTACTTGCCGCCGCTTCCTTCAACAGACCATTATTGGTAATAATGCTGTAATATTGCTGCGTCATGTGAGCGGATAGATCGTAGTAATTTCTTTTGTGATAAAAAATGCGCCCAGAGTTGGTGCATCTGATTGATTTTCTAACTCATCATCGTGATCAAAAATCACGGGATTGAGCGAAGTGACTTCTTTTGAAATAATGATGGTTCCAATGCTTACCAAACCCATTTCTGCTGAGAGATAAGCTCTCAAACTTTCAAGGTGTGATCTGGCATTTTTGGTGCTCTCAATAACTTTTTGAACTTGTGGTAAAACATTCACATCGAAGCCGGGTTCTCTGACATCGAAAAACACTCTGAAAAAATATGGATCAGCGCCATATTCAAACCATTCTTCAACCTTAACATTTTCGTAGTTGAAGGCTTGTAGTGCCTTCTTTAAAGCGCCGATCGTTCCTTTTTTTCTGTGAACTTCGACACTTGCCTTGATAACATTGCGGTGAATTTGTTCTGACCAGCTATCACTCCAATCATCAACTGATAATGCCCACGCAAGCCAAGGTAAAATATGAGCTGGTGCTAAGTCAGGATTTACTACATAGCGATTCAGCGTGGGCAAATCAAAAGAATCGCCAAATACACTTTCCAAATCTCTCAGCAATTGGCTCGCATTTGGCGGCAATAACGATTGATTAATTTCGTCACTCATCAATTACGATTGAGATTATTATAATGTTGCAATAAGCAGCTTGTTCATCGGTTGTCACAACATCAGATGTTGGATGAACCAATTGAACTTTTTTCACGCCATCGACATGAAGCGCGTCATAAATTCCTGACAGTGCCACAACATTTTTGATTGCGTGTCTATCATTAATAAACTTCTGCAAAGCCGCTCTGGCTTCAGTTTCAACAACTGCTGAAGATGGTCCGCTGTAAACTGTGATTACCGCTTCAACTGAGTAATTAACAATTTCAGCACTTTGCACTAATACCTGATCGTTCAGCGGTCTTATGTCTTCTTCACTTAGTTTTTCTAAAACTGTATTTATCAATTCTTCTGATGCAGTTCCATCAACTTCAGAAGAAAGAATGGTCACTAAAACTTGTCCTGGGTTTGGACTTTTAGGATAAACAGATTTCACATTATTTGATGCAGAAAGAGCATAAAAAATATAAGCTCCTATTGGTCCTGCAGTAGAATATCCTTCTGGAGCCAATTGAGCTCTATACCTAAATCTGTCATCACTTTCACCTTCGAGTCTTGGGATAGAAGCAATATTGTCTAAATCACTTCCAGTTGCGTAAGCCAGCATTGTTGCCTTTGCTGCTTCATTGATGCGATTGCGAAGAAGCAATTCACGATAAGCACAAACCTCCAGCATTATCATTGCTGGATCACTTTCAAGCAAGGTTGAGTAACTTGGATTTTTTCCTAAAAAATCACTTAAGATGTCCTGAAAAATTGCCTCATAACTAAGCTCTTCAATTACCTTCGGTGCTGGTAATTTTGATAAATCAATTGCCGTGAAGTTACCCATTCTAGCTGCTTGTGATCGAGATATTTTCTAAAACTATTTTTTGTCCGTCTTTTACAAAAGTTCCTTCAAGGTCGATGATAATTTTTCCTTTATCGATGCTCTGTAGAGTTACTTGTTCTACTTCAAAGCGTGGCTCCCAGATTGAAATTGCTTCAACAATATCTGAATAAATTTCTGCAATCAGTTCGCCGTTAATTGGTTGATCAATTCTTTCAAAAAGTCGTGAACCATAATCTCGGCGCATCACTCTTGAACCAATTGGTGTGCTCAAAATATTTGCAATCGACTGTTTGATATGAGCAATTTCTGAAATTGTTTTGCCGGTATTTAAATTCATGTTGCTTTCACTTTGCTTGATCCACCAATGATTGGCCACTCGCCAGCAGAAGAGCCTGAATCAATTTTTACTTTATCGCCAACTCTAGCCACGGCATTTCCACCGCTACCGCCAAGATCAACATTTCCTTTCAGAGTGATATTTGCAGCTTCAATTTCTGCGTTTCCTGCAACTTTGATGTTGGCACTGCCTTTGATATCGAGAGTTAAATTTCCGCCAGCACGATCGAAAGAAATTTTCGAACCATCCCCAAAAATTATGCTTTGAATATTGCCGGAATTTTCTGGTGCTGATCCGCGATAAAGTGATGGAAAAATTACTCCCTGATTTAACTCTCCGCAGGGAGATAAAATCATCACTTGCTCATCAATTTCGGGAGGATTCCAGTCTTTATTGTTACCGCTGTTTGAAGTAATCCAAGGCAGCCAATCGGTTTCAAGATCGCCGATTTTTACTCGTGCTTTTGCTGTTTCATAATTGATGGCAAATATCTGGCCGAGGCGAATGATATTTGCGAGTCTTCGTGCAAGATCGTTTAAATTAAATCCGTCTTTTTCATCGAAGTTCATTCGCTTTTTTTGGATTTTTTATTTCCTTTATCGCTGGTTTTTTCTTCTGAATTTTCTTCGGTTTTTTCTATTGCAACATCATCTTTTTTGCGGTGAATTTTTAAGGCTTTGCCGTTGGTTAGAAGGCTTATTGCCGTCTTCTCGTCAAGCTCAACAATCTGTCCTTTTTTGTAATCTTGGTGGTCGATAACCATTTGGATTTTTACCATACTAATGTTGTTTTTCATAAGTTTTATTCAGTGTAATAGGTGATATTATAAGTTAGTCTTATAGCTCCGTAAGTTTTGCTTCCATCAATCGAGATGTCGATTTCGGTAGATTTCAATTTCAAAACATCAGCTTTCCTTGTCGGCATTTCCCATCCATCAAAAGCATTTTCAATTTGCTCGGCGATTTTATCTAGGGCGGTATCAACTTCTTCACCTCCTAAAACTACAGCTTCGAACGCGATATCCAACTCTCGTTTTGTCGCTCCAAAACCATCGCTCTTAAATCTTTCTTCAACGATATTTTCATTTCGCGCATAAACTAAAATCGCCGGCAAAAGCTGATCAAATAATGGCTTCGATCTGCTGCCGTAAATTTTGTCTCCTGCATCAGTTGGAAAAACATCATCAACTTTGGTTTTCAGTCTATCGACCAAAGCATCTCTAATTGCTGTTCGTGGGTGACTCATGTAAAATTAATTTTTTGCTGCCTGGTATGTGCTGCTGAATGTCGATGATTTGATATCGGATGTTTTCAACTTCCACAAAATCTCCTTGATTTGCTTTGGGATAATATGACGGCATCGAAACATCACGGACGAATAAAACTATTTCGTTAGAGCTGATTTCTACTTCAGAAGATTTGGTGTTAACGCTTGAATAATCTTTATGGAAATCGCCTTTGATGGTGAAAGAATCAAAATCGTTATTCGCCGGAATGTAAGTCACAACGCGACCAAAAATTTCAACGCAGGGCTTATTGATGAAGTTGTCAAAGTCTAACATAGGTCTTCTTTAAGAAGCGTTATCCGAGCCATTCGTGCCTTTGTCAGATTGTTTCTTCTCTTGGTTTTCTTCATCTTCGTTGGCGTTATCATCAGTTTCATTTTTCTTGATAAGTTCCGCCAATATTTTTTCAGCTTCATCTTTTTTAATTGGTTTTTCAGTTAATAAATTTTTGTTCTTGTCATAGACATTGTATTTGCCAAATCCTGTGTGCTGTATGCAGGGATATTCAGTTGGCAATTCCGGTTTGTTGCCGTCAGGTTTTTTGTCAGAAATTTCTTTGAGGTTTTCCAAAAGAGATTTTGTTAAAGACTCAGGCGAGATGGAAATTTTCTCGCCTTGTTTGAATTGCACTGGGTGAACAACTTCAAAGATTTCTTTTCTTTTGATCTTCAAAGAATCAGCACGACTCTCGGCTTGGCTTTCTGAGAGTTTTAACTCAGTGCCAATGCCAAAAGTGATATGTCTGCCAGTTACTTCGTAAGTTTGCATAAGTTCCTCTCAATTAAGATTTAATTAGCTTCACTTGACAGGCGTGTTGCCAGAATCCGTAACCAACGTTACGCCATGTATCGACACCATATTCGTGCTTATCATGTCTGAATTCGAGCTCTGAACCTTCAGCAATTGCTTTCATCTTAACGCCTTCTTCTTCCTGACGAATGAAAGGTTTGATCGAGCTGTCAGTTCTAAAAATTGCAAACTTATCGCTCCAAGGTAGTCGAGGATTTTGTGCAATAGTGATGTTAAGCTCATTCATAACTTTTAGTGAGTTAGTACTACCTCCAACAGTTAAAGGAACAGCCACCGCAGATTGTGCAATAAACCACATTGGAGTCGGAACCACGATCAAAAAATTCGTGGCATTCTCGTTCATCGGTTCACCTTGATCATCTTTAAATGACAAGATTTGCTGAATGCCTCGAAGCGTAGCTAAACGAAATGCTGCTTCACTTGGTGCAGAGATAGAACCAACTTTTCCACCATCAATCTGATCAACAAAGGAAGTTAAATCGACCTGAATTTTGTTGCTTTGCGCACCGCTTTTTCCTTCAGCGTGATCAGTATCAAAGAAGTATTGGCCATCGTAGCAAACAGTGCTTTCGGCATTGTTAATCAGTTTAGATAAAAGTTGCGCCCAATGAGTATTTGTGCGATCTGCAAATTCGTTAATTCTTACCTTGATTTGACCAGTTTTATCGCGGCGTAAATCTTTGACGTTAAACTCTAAAGTACCTTCAAAGTGTTTGTTTTCGATGGTTAATCCGTTGGTTAAGAAACCTTTAGATTGTCTACCGCCAACCCATTCACGCATCACAGGAGATTGACCTAACCATTTGTAGGTTTCACTTTCCTGATCTGAGGTGAAGTAATTGGAAATTGCCTCGATCCAGTCCATACCGGTTTTTTGTTCGAGACGCTTGTAGTAAAGGCCAATAATAGCCCTTGATGATAATTCGTTGAGAGACATAAATTTTTTTAATTTGGATTGTTAAAAGCTATTAGCTGACTACTGTAGGAAGTGCCGCTGAATCAAATTCAACGACTACAACACCACTTGAATCGATGCGTGAAATTTGCCCGATATAAACTGCGTTTGTTGCTGAAAGCGTGAAAGTATTGTCGTCAGTTGCGTAAACTGATTTGTTAATGTCGGCCAAAGTGATGCCGGAAATATCGAGAAGAATTGATCCTTTTTTTCGGATGCGGACAGTTTTTGCACCATCGCCACCGCCAGAATTATCAATTTTCTCGTCAGCAAAACCGCAGAATTTATCTCCATTGGCAATTGGTTTAGCGTATCCAGAAGAGTTGCTGCCAACCGCAGCACCTTCGTAAATTACCGATCCACCTTTGATTGGAAGCTGGTTGATATCACCAAGTTCGTAAACGCGATTTGCGTCATTTGTTAGTCCGGTCATGTTCACCTCTTAATTTTTGTTGGTTGATAAAATTTTTACCTGATTTGCGTCAGAAGCTTTTTTGTATGCGAAATAAGCATCGTAATCATCGGCAAATTCAGAGCGGAGTTTTACATCGTTTTGCCACTCAGATTTTGCTCGATCTTCAAGAGGTGCATCCTTATCTACTTTTGCTTTTTCAGGAGATGCGCTTTCAAAGTTTGGCGTGACTTTTGGCATTTCTTTTTCTGCTACCGCTGCTTGCTCAACATATTTTGTGCCTCGCTGCTTTTCTCTTGCGACAATTTGCAAAGCGAGTTTGTCTGCCGTCATGTCGGCATCCTGTTTTGCTTTTGCTACAAGATCTTCATGACCAGGAAGTGAGGCTTCTTCGATTGCTAAAATTCTTTTTCGCTCGAATTCAGCACCTTCCAAAATACCAGCTTTTCTGCCTTCAGCAAAAGCTGTTTCTTTTGTCTCAGTACGAATTTTTTCAGAATTTTCTTTCGCCAATTTTTCAGCGATGTCAGGAAATTCTGATTTAATAAAATCTGCGTTAATCGCAGACCTTTCGATTGTTTCTTTAGACATAAAATTGATTTGTTTATTTGTTGAAATTTTTTGATTTAACTCGGCGATGACTTCTTCGTAACTTCCAAGAGAGTCAGCCATGCCGTTCGCAACTGCGTTTTTTCCAATCAGCACTCCACCTTGACCAAAGTCGTTTTTGACTGCGTTAACACTGACATTTCGGTATTTGGCAATCGCTTCAATAAACTGCGCTTCAAGATCGTTGAGTTCTCGTTTTATCTCGGCAATTCCTTCTTCCGTTCGTGGATCAGGTCGTTTTTGTTTGGCGTTACTGGAAACAATTTCGATGTTTTTGTAGCCTTCAGAATCAGGCTGCTCTTGTACCGGAATTGTTGTAACAACACCAATACTTCCCAAAAGTGCAGAAGGATTAGCGATAATTTTTTCCGTTGCGGAGGCGATCCAATAAGCTGCCGATGAACAGTTTCTACCAACATAACTCCAGATTGGTTTTTTGCCTCGCGCCTTGAAAATAGCGTCCGCCATTTCAGAGGGGCCCAAAGCAACTCCACCTGGAGAATCGACATCAAATAAAATCGCTTTT
Source organism: Rickettsiales bacterium UBA2645 (assembly GCA_002359655.1). Lineage (GTDB taxonomy): Bacteria > Pseudomonadota > Alphaproteobacteria > Rickettsiales > UBA1997 > UBA2645. The sequence goes on from DENL01000032.1 coordinate 47,110, forward strand.
ACCTGATCATCATCGAGAGCTGTCTGAAAATCTTTTGCCAAATCTGATAAAGAAGTTCCGCCCAAAAAGAAGGTAAAAAGATCGCTTCTTGCAGTGATTGGTCCGTGCAGTGGAATTACTGCCGTCCCGTCCCGAATCATAACTGATCTGGTGTTGCTTAATCGTCTTTCTGATTGAAAGGAGAGCGATTTAATTTCGTCTAAATCATCATTTCTCTTCAAAAATGACGCAGGAATAGCAAAGCTATTCTGAGTAATTTTCGCTAAAATATCAGGCTCGATCGCCCAATATTTTGCGATTTTTAGTAGCTCATGCATCGTTGTTTTTAGTTGGTTGCTGCGTTTGAATAACTTCTTTTGGAATCAGTCCTGCTTCTTGCTTTAACTTATACTCCTTGAGGATTTGCGGATATTTTCTCTCAAAATCACCACCTGTTAAAACTGCGGTTTCTTCAGCTAGAGTTGTGATGCCCAGAGTGATTCTTGTTTCTGCTGCCTTTACTTCTTTGAGCTGATCAATCTGTCCGCGTGGTGGTCCGATCCATTCTGCGCCTAAATAAGCATTTCTAAGCGTAGAATTAGCGAAGAAATTCGGTGCGTTTAATTCACCTTTGGCGATTGCTTCGGTGATTACCATTTCATAAATCGGCTGGCAAAGCTGAATTGCGAGCCACTTTCTGCGACTAGAGAAAAACTTCCATGCTTCAACTAAAGCCGCTTGAGCAGCGGAGTAGCTGGCAGTGAAGTGCTTTATTAAAATCTCGAAAGGCAATTCAAGTGCTACACCAACTTGCCGCAGCACTGCTTGCACAAAAGGATCAAAGGCTTGGTTCGGTCTTTTTGGATCGGCGATTTCAATATTTTCACCAGGCTGTAAATCAAGAATTGCACCAGGGCCTAATTTGTAATCACCCTCATCACGCCTTGATCCCTCTAAAGGAGTCATTGGCGCTAAACCTTCTTCATCTTCTGATTTTACAAAAACTGTAAACATCGCTGAAACGACAGCAGCCATAACTTCCGCTTCGGTGTAACGATCGAGCTGTTTTAAACTTTCAATTACTGGCGCTAGATAAGGAACGCCTCGTGTAAGTCCTGGTCTTGTTCTGCTGAAAATATGAAAGACCTGACGATTTCCATATTTGTCAAAAGCCGGAACCTTAACAAAATTTTTCTCTTTCTCGTTTTGGTAATCAGTCGGGTGCTGATTGCAGATTGAATAAGAAATTGGTGCGCCATCAGAATCCATTTCAACGCCACCAGCAAGAGTTGCTGTGTCAGATTTAAAATCGGGATTGGCAACACGATCAGCTTCAACAATTTGCAGTACTAAATTGATGTTTCTGTTTGGTCGTTCGACATAACGCTTCAGAATAAAAATGTCGCCACTTTCAAGAACCGAACGCAAAATCAGATTTTGAATTTCTGAAAAAGTTTGGCAGCGAGTAATATCGCAATCCTGATTTTCTGCCCAGTTGCGAAATATCCGTTCAGCATTTCTTTCAAAGGCATCAAACTCATCTTCGTTTTTGAAGTAAGGCTTCAAAACATCGCGATCCAAGTGCGACTGAACTTTCAAACCAGTTCCAACAACATTCGTTACAACAGTATTTACTGCACCGCAAGCAAGTGGAGCATTACGCAGTAAATCACGCGATCTTTGGCGAAGTTCTGGTAAATCAGGAAGCGTGATATTGTCGGCAGAACCATCAGAAACATTCCAACTTGAAGTTTGTCTGCGATCACGCCTTGCGCCGGTATAACCACCAGCGATTGCCATTCTTGTTCTTGCTTCAAATCTTTTTAATCCAGTTTGTGGGCTAAGATAAGAAATAGTTTTGTCGAGCCAGCTTTCAGAAATTTTAGGAAATTTTCTCATACTGGAGTTGCGCCTCTAACTCTGATTCCACCGCGATTTTTTCTTTTGATTTGCACCAACAATCTTTTTTCACGTTGCTCAAGTGTAGCCAGATCAGCTTTTCTAACTTTCTGTCCGTTATACCACGCTTCTTGGGC
>DENL01000028.1 GCA_002359655.1 Rickettsiales bacterium UBA2645
TGTTAAACGCCCAAGAAGCGTGGTATAACGGGCAGAAAGTTAGAAAAGCTGATCTTGCTACGCTTGAGCAACGCGAAAAAAGATTGCTGGTGCAAATCAAAAGAAAAAATCGCGGTGGCATTAGAGTTAGAGGGGTTACTCCAGTATGAGAAAATTTCCTAAAATTTCTGAAAGCTGGTTGGATAAAACCATTTCTTACATCAATCCTCAAGCAGGATTAAAAAGATTTGAAGCCAGAACGAGATTAGCAATTGCCGGTGGCTACACAGGCGCAAGGCGTGATCGTAGGCAAACTTCAAGTTGGAATGCAACTGATGGCTCCGCTGATAATGTCACGCTTCCTGATCTTCCGGACTTACGCCAAAGATCACGCGATTTACTTCGCAATGCTCCGCTTGCTTGTGGTGCGGTGAATACAGTTGTCACGAATGTTGTTGGAACTGGTCTTAAAGTTCAGTCGCACTTGGATCGCGATGTGCTTAAGGATTATTTCAAAAGCGAAGATGAGTTTGATGTTTTTGAAAGAAATGCTGAACGGATATTTCGCAACTGGGCGGAAAATCAGGATTGCGACATTACTCGCTGCCAAACTTTTAGCGAAATTCAAAATTTGGTTTTGCGTTCAGTTCTTGAAAGTGGCGATGTTTTTATTCTTAAACGCTATGCCCCGCGACCAAATAGAAACATCAATCTTGCTCTGCAAATTGTTGAAGCTGATCGCGTTGCTAATACTGATTTTAAAGCTGACTGCGCAACTCTTGCTGGTGGCGTTGAAATGGACTCTGACGGCGCACCAATTTCTTATTCAATTTGTAATCAACATCCCACTGATTATCAAAACCAGAAAGAGAAAAAATTTGTTAAAGTTCCAGCTTTTGATAAATACGGCAACCGCCAAGTATTTCATATTTTTAGCAGAACCAGACCAGGCCTTACACGAGGCATTCCGTATTTAGCGCCAGTAATTGAAAGCCTTAAGCAACTCGATCGCTACACTGAGGCAGAAATTATGGCTGCTGTGGTTTCAGCAATGTTTACAGTTTTTGTAAAATCAGAAGATGAAGAAGGACTCGCATCAATGACTCCCCCTGAAGGTGGCGCAAGAGATGATGGAGATTACAAGCTAGGACCAGGCGCAATTCTTGATTTGCAGCCAAATGAAAATATTGAAATCGCCGATCCAAAAAGACCAAACCAAGCCTTTGATCCGTTTGTGCAAGCTGTGCTTCGTCAAGTTGGTGTAGCGTTGGAATTGCCGTTTGAAATTTTAATCAAACATTTCACAGCAAGTTATTCAGCAGCTCAGGCAGCTTTAGTTGAAGCATGGAAATTTTTCTCAAGTAGACGCAAGTGGCTATCAATCCAGCTCTGTCAGCCGATTTACGAAATGGTTATCACCGAAGCGGTAGCAAAAGGCGAATTAAATGCACCGAATTTTTTCGCCAATCCAACAATCAAAAATGCTTACTTGGGAGCTGAGTGGATTGGACCACCTAGAGGACAAATTGATCAGTTAAAAGAAGTAAGAGCCGCACAAACCAGAATTGAAATTGGTGTCAGCACACTCGCTGAAGAAACAGCAATTTTAACTGGTGGTGATTTTGAGAAAAAATATCCGCAAATCCTTAAGGAATACCGACTCAAACAAGAAGCAGGATTGATTCCAAAAGAAGTTATTCAAGCATCACAACCAACTAAAAACAGCAATGCATGAAATTCTAAAAATCGCAAAATATTGGGCGATCGAGCCCGATATTTTGAAGAGTCTTTGTCGCCTGGACGAAATTAAATCACTCTCATTTCAGTCAGAAAGACGATTAAGCAATACTAGATCAGTCATGATTCGGGATGGCACTGCAGTAATTCCATTGCACGGACCAATCACTGCAAGAAGTGATCTCTTCAGCTTCTTTTTAGGCGGAACTTCTTTGTCAGATTTGGCAAAAGATTTTCAGACAGCTCTCGATGACGATCAGGTGAAAGCAATTTTATTTGATGTCGATTCTCCAGGTGGAGTTGCACTCGGACCATCAGAAATGGCCGACGCTATTTTCAAGGCACGAGGCAAGAAACCAATCTGGAGTTATGTCGGTAGAAACTGTTCATCAGCAGCTTATTGGATCGCATCAGCAACAGAAAAAATTATCGCCAACCCTTCCGCACTTTTGGGAAGTATTGGTGTTGTTACAACAATTCCAGTGCAAGAGCAGCCTGATTCTGAAGGCTACAAAAACATCGAAATTGTTTCCAGTAACGCCAAACAAAAACGACCTGATCCACGAACGGAAGAAGGAATTGCCGAGATAAAACGCGAACTCAACGATCTTGAAGCGCAGTTTATTGAAGCGATTGCCAAATACCGAAATGTCAGTGTTAACGCGGTCAAAAACGACTTTGGTCAAGGTGGAGTGCTGATTGGAAAAAACGCAGTTGCAAGTGGTATGGCTGACTCTCTTGGAAATTACGAAGAGGTCATCGCCGAGTTAAATCAAAAAATTTCAACAAATAAACAAATCAATTTTATGTCTAAAGAAACAATCGAAAGGTCTGCGATTAACGCAGATTTTATTAAATCAGAATTTCCTGACATCGCTGAAAAATTGGCAAAGGAAAATTCTGAAAAAATTCGTACCGAGACAAAAGAAACAGCTTTTGCTGAAGGCAGAAAAGCTGGTATTTTGGAAGGTGCTGAATTCGAGCGAAAAAGAATCTTAGCAATCGAAGAAGCCTCTCTTCCTGGTCATGAAGACTTGGTAGCAAAGGCAAAACAAGATGTTGAAATGACAGCAGATAAATTAGCTCTGCAAATTGTTGCACGAGAAAAACAACGCGGCACGAAGTATGTTGAGCAAGCAACGGCAGCAGAAAAAGAAATACCGAAAGTTGCACCAAACTTTGAAAGTGTATCTCCTGAAAAAGCAAAAGTTGATAAGGATGCACCTCTTGAAGATCGAGCAAAAGCTGAATGGCAAAACGATGCCAAGCTCAGATCCGAATTTGCTGATGATTACGATGCTTATTTTGCTTTCAAAAAAGCATCTGAAACCAATCAGGTGAAAATTTTATCAACACAAAATTCAAAGAGGTAAACATGACAAATGACGCAGGCCGTGAAGCGGCCGAGTAATTTGCATGATTCAATTAACATTAAATAAAAACTATCATGACAGGACTAACAAATGACGCAAATCGCGTTTACGAACTTGGTGATATCAACCAACTTCCAATCAAAGGTGGATTGGTAATTTACGAAGGTGCTGCTGTTGGCAGCAACTCTTCAGGATATGCTAAACCAATTGCCAATGGAGATAAATTCTGCGGTTTTGCTGATGAAAAAATTGATAATTCTGATGGCGGCGATGGTGCAAAAACTGTGCGCATCCGAAAAAAAGGATCAATTCTTCTCGATATTTCAGGTATCACTTTGGCCGACATTAACAAGTCGGTTTATGCAACTGATGACAACACTTTCACGCTCTCAGCAACAAACGCCGTTTATATCGGGCAAATCTCACGCATCGATTCAAGTGGCGTTGTTCTTGTTGAGTTTGATGCAGCAGCACTTCCTCCAGTAGTTAGCTAATAGCTTTTAACAATCCAAATTAAAAATTTTATGTCTCTTAACGAATTATCATCAAGGGCCATTATTGGCCTTTACTACAAGCGTCTCGAACAAAAAACCGGTATGGACTGGATCGAGGCAATTTCCAATTACTTCACCTCAGATCAGGAATCTGAAACCTACAAATGGTTAGGTCAATCTCCTGTGATGCGTGAATGGGTTGGTGGTAGACAATCTAAAGGTTTCTTAACCAACGGCTTAACCATCGAAAACAAACACTTTGAAGGCACTCTGGAATTCAACGTTAAAGATTTGCGCCGCGACAAAACTGGTCAAATCAAAGTAAGAATTAACGAATTTGCAGATCGCACAAATACTCATTGGGCGCAACTTTTATCTAAGCTAATTAACAATGCCGAAAGTACTGTTTGCTACGATGGCCAATACTTCTTTGATACTGATCACGCTGAGGGAAAAAGTGGTGCTCAAAGCAATAAAATCCAAGTCGATCTAACTGAATTTGCTGACCAGATTGATGGCGGAAAAGTTGGTGTTGTAACATCTCCAAGTGAAGCAGCATTTCGTTTAGCAGCATTGAAAGGCATTCAACAAATCTTGTCATTTAAAGATGATCAAGGTGAGCCGATGAACGAGAATGCCACAAATTTTTTGATCGTAGTTCCGACTCCAATGTGGTTTATTGCTCAGGCCGCAGTTGCTGTTCCTTTAACTGTTGGAGGTAGTACTAACTCGCTAAAAGTTATGAATGAGCTTAATATCACTATTGCCCAAAATCCTCGACTACCTTGGAGCGATAAGTTTGCGATTTTTAGAACTGACAGCGCGATCAAACCTTTCATTCGTCAGGAAGAAGAAGGTGTTAAGATGAAAGCAATTGCTGAAGGATCAGAGCTCGAATTCAGACATGATAAGCATGAGTACGGCGTTGATACATGGCGTAACGTTGGTTACGGATTCTGGCAACATGCTTGCCAAGTTAAGCTAATCAAATCTTAAACGGAGGTAAATCATGCAAACTTATGAAGTAATCGGAAGACATATCACTTTTGGCATTGGCACTGAGTTAAAGCTCTCAGAAAGCCAAGCTGAGAGTCGCATGGATTCTTTGAAGATCAAAAGAAAAGACATTTTTGAAGTTGTTCATTCCGTGCAATTCAAACAAGGCGAGAAAATAACCATCTCGCCTGAGTCTTTGACAAAATCTCTTTTAGAAAATCTCAAAGAAATTTCTGACAAAAAATCATCTGACGGCAACAAACCAGAATTACCAACGCAGTATCCCTGCATCCAGCACACAGGCTTTGGCAAATACAATGTCTACGACAAGAACAAAAATTTATTAACTGAAAAACCAATTAAAAAAGATGAAGCTGAAAAAATATTGGCGGAACTTATCAAGAAAAATGAAAGTGATGATAACGCCAACGAAGATGAAGAAAGCTCAGAGAAGAAACAATCTGACAATGGCGCGAATGGCTCGGATAACGCTTCTTAAAGAAGATTTATGTTAGATTTCGACAACTTCATCAATAAGCCATGCGTTGAAATTTTCGGACGTGTTGTCACTTACATTCCAGCGAATAACGATTTCGATTCTTTCTCAATCAAAGGCGATTTCCACAAAGATTACAAAGGCGTAAAAGTTGATTCTTCTGAGGTGGAAATCAGCTCTAACGAAATCGCTTTATTCGTCCGTGATGTTTCGATGCCACCAGATTATTCCAAAGCAAATCAAGGCGATTTTGTCGAAGTTGAAAACATCCGTTATCAAATCATCGATATTCAGCAGCACATACCAGGAAGCAAAAAGTTAATTTTACATGAGTCACCCGCGAACAGCGATTAGAGATGCTTTGGTCGATAGATTGAAGACAAAAATTGATGATGTTTTTCTAACTGATGCAGGAGACAAAATTTACGGCAGCAGATCGAAACCTTTATTTGATCAGTTTCTGCCGGCGATTTTAGTTTATGCGCGAAACGAAAATGTCATTGAAGAAAGATTTGCTAGTGATGGTTTTGGAGCGACAAAAAGAGAGTTAGATGTCGCTTTCGAAGCCGTGGTTTTAGGAAGTGAAGAAGTTGATACTGCGCTCGATAAAATCGCCGAGCAAATTGAAAATGCTTTTGATGGATGGGAAATGCCCACAAGAAAAGCTGATGTTTTAAAATTGAAATCTACCGAAATCGACATCGCAATTGATGGCAGCAAAATCTATGGGGCCGTAAGGATTACCTACACGATTACTTATTACACAACAAGCAAAGAACCTGATAATTCAGGCACAATACCAACTGAAATTGAGGCAAATTTCTAATGAGCAAAACAATAAAAATTCAAATGGTCACTGACCATCTCGACTACAAAAAAGGACAGATTGTTGAGCTTGAAGAAAAGCAGGCAATCAACTTTTTAACCAACGGAAAAGCGTTAAAAATTCACCGCAAAAAAGATGATGTCGCAGCAGAAAAAACCGAAGAAAGTTCTGAAGAAAAAAACAGCGACAAAGGAAGCAAAAAATCCAAGAAAAATGATCAATGAACTTCGATGAAAAAGACGGATTTAATTTAAACGATCTTGCACGAAGACTCGCAAACATAATTCGCCTTGGTCAGATATTTGCTATCAATTATGAAACAGCAAAAGCACGAGTAAAAATCGGTGATTTAGAAACAGATTGGTTGCCTTGGGTTACTTCAAATAGCGGTAATAACAAAAATTGGAATCCGCCTGAAATTGACGAACAGGTGATGATTTTATCTCCTTGTGGCGAGTTAAATCAGGGCATAATTTTTCCATCACTTTATCGCGGAGCAGCTCCCGAAAATTCTGGCAATATTCAAAGCATTACTTTTGCCGATGGTTCAAAAATTTCTTTTGATCGTGCTGGTGGAAATTTGACTCTAGACATCAAAGGCAGCGCCAACATCAAAGTTGCAGGCAATGCACAAATTGAAGCCGCAAATATTACTCTAAAAGGAAATGTTAATCTTGGTGGCAGCGGCGGAAATGCGGTCGCGCGAGTTGGTGACAAAGTAAAAATTGATTCTGGCTCTTCTGCTGGTGAGTGGCCGATCATTGGTGGATCAAGCAAAGTAAAAGCAACATGAATATAAATACCGGCAAAAAAATTTCAGAAATTGCCCATATCAAACAGTCGATTGCAAATATTTTGAGCACACCAATTGGCTCAAGAGTTATGCGCCGCGATTATGGTTCGCGACTTTTTGAAAGAATTGATCAACCAATTAACGGCGAATTAATTGCAGAAATTTACTCAGACATTGTTGAAGCAATTTCAACTTGGGAGCCACGCTTTGAAGTTGAGCAAGTAATTCTGCAAAGCATCGATAAAGGAAAAATCATCATCGATCTTGAAGGAACTTTTGTAAAAGACGGACAAAAAATAGTTTTAGAAAATATCTCGATCACAAGCAGCTAATGGGAAATTTCACGGCAATTGATTTATCAAAACTACCAGCACCAAAGGTAATTGAGAGCTTAAGTTATGAGGCAATTTTTCAGGATATTTTAAGTGATTTTTTAGGAAAAAATCCGAGCTACTCAACTTTGCTTGAAAGCGATCCAGCAATGATTTTGTTGGAAGTTTGCGCTTATCGTGAATTGCTTCTTCGTAATCGTATCAATGAAGCAGCTAAAGCCACGATGCTTGCTTACGCAACCGGAAGTGATCTTGAACATCTTGCAGCTTCTCTTGGTGTGCAAAAACTTGATGGTGAAACTGATGATCAGCTACGCCAAAGAGTTCAACTCGCACCTGAAGCATTCACGAATGCAGGATCAATTGGTGCTTATACATTCCACGCACTTTCTGCGTCGAGCTATATAAAATCGGTTTCGGTTAAAAGCCCGAATCCTGGTGCAGTTCTGGTAACAATTCTTTCCAAAACTGGAAATGGAACTGCATCAGAAGAATTGATCGATGTCGTTTTAGAAAAATTAAGTGAAGAAGATGTTAGACCACTAACTGATCAGGTTTCCGTGCAAAGCGCTGCAATAGTTAATTATGCAGTTGAAGCGGTAATTACAGTTTATTCAGGACCATCTTCCGCAGTGGTTGAAACTGAGGCACGAGCTGCTCTGGATAAATTTTTAGATGAAAGACATGCAATTGAAAAACTTGTAGCACTATCAGGAATTTATGACGCGCTTCATGTCGATGGCGTGAAAAAAGTTCAACTGGTTCATCCAACATCTGATGTTGTTACAACCGATGAACAGGCCGCTTATTGCAACAGCATAACAATTTCGATCAACGTGGATGAGTGACGAAAATAATCAATCTTTATTGCCGCCAAACGCGAGCCAATTACTGAGAGATTTGGAAAGTGTATTTGGCGATTCTTTTGATCTGCCAACGCTAAATCGTTATGTGGCAAATCCTGACCTTGCACCGGCTCATATTCTGCCTTGGCTTGCTTGGGCATTATCAGTTGATGATTGGAGTGATAGCTGGTCAGAACAAATTCGCCGCAATGTTATCAAGGCCAGTGTCGAGGTTCACCGAAAAAAAGGAACGATTGGCTCTCTAAAAAAAGCGCTGCAAGCCTTCAATTACACAAACATAAAAGTTGAAGAATGGTTTGAATATGGCGCTGACCCATATTTTTTCAGAGTGTTTTTTGATGTCAGAGAGCCTGGCTTTGATGTGAATGTTTTGCCACAGGTTCAAAAAGTTATTGAGAGCACCAAAAACGCCAGATCGCATCTTGAAAGCCTGAGAGCTTATCTCTCAGCCGAAATGGGTTTGGTGAGTATTGGCAGCATCATTATTTCAAAAGAAGTTACTTCGCTCAATCCCGTGATTTTTGATCACGATGACGAATTAGAAAATCAATCAGACGCACCAACTTTGGGCGCATTTTTTATCACTAAAGAAATTACGACGATTTATCCTCTGACATGACGCAAAGCTACTACAGCATTATTACCAATAATGGTCTGTTGAAGGAAGCGGCAGCAAGAATTTCAGGAGCATCGCAAGTAAATTTAACTCACCTAGCAGTTGGTGACTCAAATGGCACGACTTACAATCCAAATGGAGCACAAACTGCTTTAGTGCATGAAGTTTACAGAACAACTTTAACTCATGTTGCAGTCGATGAAGCCAATCCAAATCAACTGATTGTTGAAGGAGTAATCAATGAAACTGTAGGACCATTTTACATTCGCGAAGTTGGAATTTTTGACTCTGACGGACAACTTTTTGCAATCGGAAAATATCCCGAAACTTTCAAATCAACAACCGCCACAGGCTCAGGAAAACGGCTTTATGTGCGGATGATTTTGGGCTTTACCAATTCGCCACAAGTCAACCTGATTCAATCAGAAGATCTAAACAATGATCCAAATTTTAACGCCAATGTTTTAAGCACAATTGATGATATCAATTCTGGAATTTCTTCTCTTAATTCCGGAATTTCTGCTCTTAACAGTTCCTTAACTCAAAAGTTAGCAAAAGCACAAAATCTCTCTGATGTAGCAGATGCAGCAAAAGCAAGAATAAATCTCGGATTACAAATTGGCGTAAATGTTCAGGCCTTTGCTGCAAATTTGGCTGCACTTGCTGGACTAACCGGTGCCGCAAAAAAACTTCCTTACTTCACTGGCGCGGGACAGATGGGTATTGCAGATTTGTTCTCCAATAAAAATACCATTATCAATGGCGATTTTAATATTTGGCAGAGAGGAACTTCTTTTGCTTCAGTATCTGATGGAACTTACACAGCAGACAGGTGGAGATATACAAAAGTTAATACCACCGCAATTCATACTATTAGCCGCTCAACTGATGTGCCAACCTTTGCTCAGGCTGGTAGAGCTTTTAATTATTCAATATCTATTGATTGCACAACCGCTGATGCTTCTGTCGCAGCTAATGATTACGCCGCAATAACTCAGTTAATTGAAGGCTATAATTTTTTGCCCTTAGCGCAAAAAACTTTCACTTTATCATTTTGGGTTAAAGCAACTAAAGCTGGAATATACTGTCTCGGCTTTATGAATTCAGCTGTTGATAGATCTTATGTCGGGGAATATACGATTAATGCTGCTAATACTTGGGAAAAAAAAGAAATAACAATCAGCGCTTCGCCTTCAGCTGGAACTTGGAATTACACCAATGGTGTTGGTTTATATGTCAACTTTACCTTGATGTCTGGATCGACAAGACAAGGCACTGCAAATATTTGGCAAACTGGTGAATATGAGGCCACTTCTAATCAGGTTAACGCCTGCGACAGTACTTCGAATAATTTAAAACTTTGTGGTGTTGGGTTAGAAGTTGGATCAGTCGCCACTGATTTTGAAAATAGAAGCTATACGCAAGAGCTGATAATGTGTCAGAGGCATTACGAAAAATCTTATGAGCATGATGTTTTTGCGGGCTCAAATTCAGCAGCGGGTTTGGTTTCGGGAAGAGCTATTGCAACCACTATTGATCAAATGGTTCCATTTAAAGTATCTAAAAGAGTCGCTCCAAGTCTGGCTATTTATAACAATGTTACGGGTGCTGTTGGATCGGTTAGAAATGAATCAGCTGGTAGTGACATATCAGTAATACCAGAAATTAATGGTCAGAATTCTTTCTCTATCAGGTTGGCTTCTAGCCTATCAAACGCGCAAAGAATTACATTTCATTGGACTGCATCGGCAGAACTTTAATTTTTTAAAATTTTAAAATGGAAATAGTTACGCTAAAAGAGCAAGAAAACGGCTATCTGGTAAATGGCGCAATTTTTGTACCAAAGGTTCAGGAAAATTCTGATTACCAAAATATTCAAAAATGGATTGCAAAAGGTGGTGCTCCTGAAAAAGAGGATTTACTGGCAAAAGCAAAGTTGAAAAAAATCGCCGAAATAAAATCAATTCGTGATCAAAAAAATATTGAACCAATCACTGATTTTGAAGCCTTTTTGCTTGATGAAGAAGGCAATAAAACCAAACAACAATCTTATTTTATTTTTTACACCAACCGTCATCAAACCAATCCGGCATCTGATCCTGATTCTATAATTTCCAGAGCTTTAGATCTGGGTTCAGTGCCATATTTTACCAAAGATCTGATTGGTAATAAAATTAATATTGAACTTACTTCCAAAATAGCTGCATCACTGCGTCAACATATAGCTCAAAGAAATAACGATAATTACAAACTGAGCAGCTCAATTGAAGTTGAGATAAATAACGCCACCACAATCGAAGAAATAGAAGCAATTACGCTTTAGGCGAAATTCAAAAACAAAAAAAGTTTTACAGAAGATCAAAGACATATCTGTCATAAGTGACCCAAGAATTTTACAGCATTATAACCAATAGCGGTTTGGCAAAACACGCTGTGGCAAGTCTTGGTGGCGCGCCAATAAATCTCACTCACCTTGCAGTCGGAGATTCAAACGGCACTTCATATAATCCGACCGCAACCGCAACAGCTCTGCAAAATGAACGCTACAGAACAACTTTAACTTACGCCCAAATTGATGGAAGCAATCCAAATCAGTTAATCGTTGAAGCGGTTATCGATGAAACAGTTGGTCCGTTTTATGTGCGTGAAGTTGGGATTTTTGATTCAAGTGGTGCTTTATTTGCGATTGGAAAATTTCCTGAAACTTTCAAACCAAATTTACCAAGTGGATCAGGGAAAAAATTATATGTCAGGATGATCTTGGCATTTGCCAGTAGCCCGCAAGTCAATCTTGTTCAGTCTGAAAATCTGAATTATGATCCGAATTTCTCGACCAATGTTTTTGAGGCAATTGCGCTAAAATTAGCCAAGTCAGCAAATCTTTCTGATGTAACTGATGTTGCTAAGGCACGAAATAATCTTGGACTAGAAATTGGCGTAAATGTTCAAGCATTTGCTGCAAACTTAGCAGCACTTGCTGGATTAACAGGAGCGGCAAATAAATTACCGATTTTCACCAATGCAGGACAGATGGGGCTTGTTGATCCTTTCTCTAACCGTAATGTCATAACCAATGGTGATTTTAATATTTGGCAACGCGGAACATCTTTTGTTGGATTAACTGGAGTTACCTTTTGTTGTGATCGTTTTTATTACAGCAGAACGGGATTAATGGTGCATGATGTTAGTAGATCAGCAGATGTTCCGAGTTTTGCTCAGGCAGGAAGGCTCTTTAATTATTCGGTTTTAATAGATTGCCAAACGGCAGATACTTCTATTACTGCTTCAAAACTTTGTGTTTTTGAGCATGTGATTGAAGGCTATAATTATCTGCCAATCGCTCAGAGAACTACCACTCTGTCATTTTGGGTTAAAGCAACAAAGATCGGAACATACTGTGTTTATCTTGCTAACTCAATCAACGATCGAAGCTATGTTGCTGAGTACACGGTCAATACCTCTGACACTTGGGAATATAAAACCATTACAATATCAGCACCACCAAGTGCTGGAAGTTGGAATTTTACCAATGGTGTTGGATTAAGATTAGGCTTTACTTTAGCTGCTGGATCAAGCCTTCAAACAACAAAAGATGTTTGGCAAGCAGGAGGATATTTTGCTACAGCAAATCAGGTTAATGCGTGCGATAACATCGTAAATAACTTCAGGCTTTGTGGCATTCAACTTGAAGCTGGCTCTATTGCCACACCTTTTGAGCAAATATCAATTCAACATGAGCTAGAACTCTGCCAGAGATATTTTGAAAGAAGCTACAATATAGAAACTCCAACCGGAACTATAGAAGAAAATCAGGCAGCTTGGGGAAATGTTAATTCTGCTGACACCACTCTGCTTTGTGTAAATGTTGATTTTAAATCCATCAAACGAACGACACCAAGTGTCACAGCTTACAACACATCAACCGGTGCTGCGGGATCATTCATCGCAGGCTCCACATCCAAGAATGTTTCTACAGTGGTAGGAGGCACTAAAGGAATAGGACGTATCTATGCCACAACCGGTATGACGGCGGGAGTGTATGCCAGATTCCACTGGGTAGCTGATGCTGAATTATGATTAACGATCTTCTGAATAATTTTTCCTTAATAACAAAAAAATAAAAACTTATGACCGATCAATTTCTACATGGCGTAGAAATCATCGAAATAGATGATGGTGCGCGCCCTATACAAACAGTTAAATCTTCCGTAATCGGACTTGTCGGCACTGCGCCGAAGGGACCTGTGAACATTCCGACTTTGATCTTAGGCTCAAGATCAGAAGCGGTTAAAATTTTCGGCGATAATCAGAGTTACAGCATCCCGAAAGCACTGGATGGAATTTTTGATCAAACCGGTGCAATGGTTGTGGTTATCAACGTTGCCGATCCGGATAATTCAGCTCATAAAACTGCCGGCGTTCTTGATCCGACAAAAATCACTTTGGGTGATATTGTCGGCGGCGTTGATAGTGAAACCGGAAAATACAAAGGTGTTTCTGCCTTGCTCGCAGCACAGTCAGAAGTTGGAGTTCAGCCAAGAATTTTAATCGCACCAGGATTCACTCATCAAACTCCGCTTGATGAAGATGATGAACCGGTGGCAAATCCTGTTGTTTCAGAATTACTTGGAATCGCCGAAAGTTTAAGAGCAGTAATCATCGCCGACTGCCCAAATACCAACGATACTGACGCTGTTAATTATCGCGAAGATTGGGGATCAGCAAGAATTTATCCGGTCTATCCTTGGGTAAAAGTTTTAAATCCTGTCGATAGTAGCATCGTTCAGGAACCACCATCTGCAAGGATTGCGGGGTTGATTGCAAAATCAGATAATGACCGCGGTTTCTGGTGGTCGCCTTCAAACATGGTGATCAACGGCATTGTCGGAATTTCTAAACCGATTGATTTCGCCTTGGGTGATGCGAACAGCAAAGCCAATTTCTTAAATGAAAACGACATTGCGACCATCATTCAACAAGATGGATTCAGGCTTTGGGGCAACAGAACAACTTCTGCTGATGCAAAATGGTTATTCCTGCAAACCCGTAGAACTGCTGATATGATCAATGATTCTCTTTTGAAAGCTCATATGTGGGCGGTAGATCGCAACATCACTAAGACCTACATCGAAGATGTTTTGGAAGGCATTAATAATTATCTGCGCTACCTGAAAAGCATAGGTGCAATCATTGGCGGAGTAGCGTTTGCTGATCCAGCGTTAAACACTCCTGATCAGATTGCTCTCGGTAAAGTGTCATTCGATTTTGATTTCACGCCACCTTATCCGGCAGAGCACATCACCTTCCGCTCAAGAATGGTCGATGATTATCTCGAAGAAATTTTCCAATAACCAACAAAGGTAAAAGCACATGATTCCTAAAATTTTAAAGAACTTCAACCTATTCATTGATGGACGCGGCTATGCCGGAAAGGTTGAAGAAGTAAATCTTCCGAAGCTCAACATCAAAACCGAAGAGTTCCGTGCTGGCGGCATGGACTCGCCGGTGTTTGTTGATATGGGAATCGAGAAATTGGAAAGCTCTTTCACGCTTCTCGAATACGACAAAGATGTTTTAAAGCAGTTCGGCCTGGTTAGCGGTAATGCTGCGCAGGTAACGCTTCGCGGCGCGATACAAGACGACACCACAGTTTCATCTGTGATCGTAAAACTTCGCGGCATGTATACGGAAATGGATATGGGGAAAATTTCTGCCGGCGAAAAAGGAACACTGCAATGCACTTTAGCTTGTCGTTATTACTCGCTGGAAATTGATGGTGAGAAACTGATCGAAATTGATATCGACAACATGACCAGAGTTATCGGTGGACAGGATAAACTGATAGATGTCCGCAAAGCTCTTGGAATTTAATATAACCTCTCAAGCCTTACTATTCCCTCATTGGGGAAAATCCCCAATCGATGTGGCAATTTTGCCACATGAAGAGCCGCGCAGCTCCAACTTAAATTTAATCTAAATATGCAAATCGAACTAAAATATCCGGTCGAATCATCCGGTGAAAATCTTGATAAGCTGACCATGAGACGCTCTAAAGTTAAAGATCGTCTTCTGGTCGCTAAAATGAAAAACTCCTCAGATGAAGAAAAGGAAATCCGCCTTTTTGCTAATCTCTGTGAAGTAGAACCGAAGGTCATCGAAGAGCTTGATGAAAGCGACTACGCCAACCTGCAAAAGACCTATTTAAATTTTTTCAATTCCGAGGGGATGTTACCAGGGCAATTGTCATCCTCTCAAAAATAACCAATTGGCAACTCTCTGAAATTTTAGAAATGACCGAAGAAGATTTTTGCCTCTTCTTCGAAACCGCAATTGATGTTCAAAAAGAATTCTCATGACTACTTCAACTCACGCTGCCGTATCAATTCTCATTGGTGCTGATCTGGGAAAGTCTTTCAGGGATTCTTTTAGTGGCGCTAGTAAGCAGCTTTCTGCACTTGGCGATGCGATTAAAAAAGTGAATGAAAAAGCCTCAGAAATTGAATCATTCAGAAAATCTTCTCGCGCCACAAAAGAAGCATCACTCGCTTACCTCGAAGCAAAGCAAAAGTTAAATCTGCTAAATGCAGAAATGGCTTCATCTGCCAACCCTTCAAAAGAGTTACAAAATAATTTTAGAAAAGCGGAAGCGGCGGCGCAGAAAGCAAAAAAAGCTTTCATGGAATCGGCTCAGTCAACCCGCGAAATGGGAAAGGCACTCGCTGCTTCCGGAACTGATTTTAAAAACTTTAATCAGCAACAGGAAGCGCTCGGCAAAACTCTGGCCACTTTAAAAAAGAGGCAGGCAGCGCTTCAAGCCAATGCCGATGCCAAATCACAAAATCTTTCCAATCGCGCCAATTATCGTGGCCAGATGGCGGATGCTGTTGCACTTGGCGGATCGCTTTACGCCGCAATAAAACCTGCGGTGGATTTTGAATTTGCGATGGCGCAAGTCGGAGCAGTAACTGAAGAAGCAGCAAATTCAGAAGGCTTCAGAAAGCTGACAGAAAAAGCCAGAGAGCTTGGCCGAACCACACAATACACTTCGGCTCAAGCAGCTAAAGCAATGCAGTTTCTTGGCATGGCCGGCTTTAACACTAACCAAATTCTTGCAGCAACTCCAGCGATTTTAAATCTCGCAATTGCTGACAATATGGAGCTTGGTGAATCTGCAGAAATTGTCTCAAGCATTCTAAACGGATTTGCGATGAAAGCAGATCGCGCAGGTGAAGCTGCGGATGTTTTGGCACAAGCAGCAATTGCCACCAACACTAATGTTAAAATGCTTGGTGAAACCATGAAATTCGTTGCGCCTGCCGCCGCTGCGGTTGGCGGAACTTTGCAAGAAACAACAGCGCTCGCAGGTGTTTTGAGTAATGCCGGCATTCAATCAACTATGGCTGGAACGATGATGCGCTCTGCTTATCTTCGTCTTGCCGCACCGGCAAGAGCCGGCGCAAAGGCACTCGGCAAAATGCGTGATGAAATGAAAATCTCCGCAGAAGAAATGCCTGACGTTGCCAAGGAAGCTTTGCTTGCTCAGACAAGATTGAAAGGTCTTGGAGTGAAGGTTTTTGATAAAGGTAAGATGCGTTCGATGGTTGAGATCTTGCGCGATCTACACAAAGCAACAAAGAACCTTTCTGACGATAAAAAAATATCAGTGATCAAAGATATTTTTGGCACTTATTCAACATCGGGTGCGCTGGCGATTTTCAAAGGATTTGAAACCGGAAGTGTAGATCAGGTTCTCGACAAAATTAATCATGCTGACGGAACTGCCAAAGCGATGGCAGATCGTTTGCAAAATACCACAATCGGTTCATTCAGAGAATTTGAATCATCAATTGAATCAGTTGGCATTTCCATCGGCAACACGCTTCTTCCAACCCTTACAACTGTTGCAAACGGCGCGGCTACTTTTGCAAGCAAAGTGAGTGCTCTGGCAGAAAGATTTCCGGTAGTTACAAAATATATCGGCTTAACAATTTCTGCATTGATCGGATTCAAAGTTGCGTCGATTGCGCTTGGCTATGCTTTCACTTTTTTGCGCGGTGGATTTTTGGCAGCACAAGGTACTCTCCTGGCTTTTAGAACTGCATTAACTTTTGCAGCAATTGCAATGCCAGCGGTAACAACCGCAATCAGAGTTATGGGTCTTGCAATGATCTCGAATCCCATCGGACTCATAATTGCAGGAATCGCTCTTGCTGCAACTTTGCTGATCAAAAATTGGACTCCGGTTGGTGAATTTTTTAAGAATATTTTTAGCGGAATTATTGGTTGGGTGCAAACCGCTTTTGCTTGGGTTACTAAACTTCTCGCTCCATTAAAAACAGTTGCCGATACCGCTACAAATCTAGCAGGAAAAGCATGGAATTTATTCAGCGGTGATGAATCAAAAAATCCTAAACCAACCGCAAGTGTTGTCGGAAATGTTGCCAGCGATTTTGAAAAAGATTTTGGAAAAATTTCGCCGATTGAAACCAACAATATTTCACAAGTTGGTGGAAATAATTTGCGATCACAAATTTCTATTTCTGCACCGATCACAATAAACACAGGCGGCAACATGGATGAAAAGAAAATTGCCGATCAGGTAAAAATCGCTCTCGATGAAACTTTCAGAAAATTATCCGCACGAAAACTCGCTTTGAACTACGACTAAAAAATTTACAGACTTCAAATGTAAATCTTTAGAAACCCCACCAAGTTTGAAACATAAATTGCCATTAAAATTCCCTCGGCAGCAATAAAAAGAAGTATGGTTTTATGTAGGTGTGGACGTTTCTTGGCAAGAGAAGCGATTATTAATTCAGCTAAAGGTATAAAATTAAGCAAGATAACTTCCATATTATCATTACTTCTTCTTTTTATTTTTTTGAACTATGACCAGAAAATTTTTTATGGACTATGCTATGCAACAATAAAATTGTACTGAAAAATATTCCACCGATCCAGTGAATATAACTGACATAGTTGCGAATTGCCTCATCTCCCAAATAATAAAGCAGACATCCAGTTACTACCAATATCGCTAAAAATACCGTTAGAATAATTCCTGATTTGCGCCTGTTCTTTTTAACCCGCCAATTAAAAGAAATGTGGGTTGAGATTAGCATGCCAAAGACAATCAATAAACCGTAGGCAGCGGCGCCGTGTAGTCGCAAAGACCATACGTTTAAGAAACGTAGCTCTGAATCGTAATCGATAAAAAAATTTAAGATCAGCCAAACAACACCGCTAAGAAACAAAATTAAGGTTGTCAGATAAAGGAATATTCTCTGAATAGAAGTTAGTCTCATTGGTTAATAAATGTAATATGATTTTGCTCTGAGACTAGCATAGCTGTGGCGTCGAACTGTGATAAAATTTCAGATGATTGATCTTTTTTAATGGCAACAATTTTGGTCAAAGCATCAGCAATGGCACATTTTTTGGCGGCGACAGAAATGCTTTCGTCTTTGTATTCTAAAGCTCCAAGGCGCGGCTGAAAAATTGGATAAATTCTTTTATCACCAACTTTCTGACATGAAAAATAGCCAGCACTAGTGGCAAGAGCTGAATTGGAAATTTTGGTTTCACAAATTATTTCACCAAGTTTTCTTGGATTTCTGATGCCGATTTTTTGAGTTGATTTGCCAACTCTTAAATCACCACCAGCATTTACAATGTAATCGGTGATGTTGTTATTTTCTAAAACTTGTGCTGCACAATCAACTGCGTAACCTTTGGCAATTCCACCAAGATCAAGTTGTAATTCTTTCTTAAATTTTACGCTTGAATTTCCTGACAACTCAACATCAGCGAAAGTGGAATTGCCATTGCTGCGATGCAGCGAAACATCAAATAATCCGTTACTGACTTCAAAAAGATTTTTAGCCAAAGAAAGAACTTCTAAGAGTCGTGGATCAACAGGAATAAAGGCGTGATGCGCTTCTCGATTTAATAGTGATAGCTGACTTTTTTCGTCAAAGAAACTCATCAAATCGTGAATTTCTTTTACTTCATCAAAAGCCTCTTCAATCACCTGATAAGCAAAAGAATTTTCGGAAAAGATTTTTATCTCGACAAATGTTCCAAGTAAAGGCTGGCAACGCTGAATCATTTTCTTAAGAGATTGTATGTTACAAGAACTCTTCTTACGCCATCCGTGATGTGCTTACATGAAAGCGTAGCACCAGAGATGTTTTTAATATCATGCTCAAGTCGCAAATCGGAGCTAATTGTTTTGCCAACAAATTGCTTGCGCCAAGATTCATCACGAACTTCATAGCCATAAGATTCGTTGTAATTCATAACTTCGATTTGTTTTACCGAGCCGTCTTTATTGATGCCGATTGCGTAAGTAATGTACTCGTGTTTGCCCAAAACTTCATCGATAATAAATTTTGCACCACCTTCAACATCCCAAATTTGTAACTCTTTGTGGCGGACATCCATTCCGGATTTAGCCTTGATTTCTTTGGTTTGATCATCGGTGAGCGTAACAAAATTTTTGGTCATTTTCGCCTTGCCAAAAATTGCTTGCTGGGCTTGTTGTTCATTTAAATAAACAATAGCATAAGCACTTTGCGACATTATTACCGTTGGCGCTACTGCTAAAATTGGAACTAAAGTCCATTTAATTTGTGAAGACATATTTTGAAAAAAATTAAATTTTAAAAAGGATAACCAAGGATTAAGCGAATACCATCAACTCTAGTATGTTCATCACCATAAACTTTACCATGATAAGTCTCGGCTTTTTGTTCGCCAAAAGCATTAGCACCGATTTGGTATCTAAATCCTAATGTAGCGAAAAATTTTCTTCCGCCATAATGCAATACCGGACCTAAAAAATGAGCAGTATGTTCCTGAGTTGCGCGACTCATTCTCCAAGTGCCGCCAAATTCATTGTGGTTACGATATTCAACACCAAAGAACCAATTAGGAATAAAGCGATATGAAACACCTGCACTGAAATCAAGCATTGCCGCCTTTTCCCAATGTGGATCTTGATAATCATCATCTCCAGGTTGAGTACCAAACATAGAACTCGTTTTTTCTTGTTCGTAAGAAATGGTGATATTCGCCGCTGTGATCAACTGATCATCGAGAAAGTTTTTGTGTAAAATAACTTTACCCTCAAGTTCACGTTCACGCGGACCAAGTGTTGGCTCAAAATAAAAGGCCAAACCAATAGGATCTGTGTATGGACTTAACACTCTTTTGATTAACTCAATTGAAAACGAGTCGTAGCGTGAAGCATGAAAAGAATTATCCGGATTATGATTAGCTGGAATATCTATGCCTTCAGTTGTGCCGGCAACGCTATTCTTTTTAGCATTGATGAAGCTGTAGTTAATATATAAGGCAGCTTGGAAAGAATCGGTCACGCCGTGCTCTATCTCTGACTGCATTTTTACATTATTATAACTGCCATGAGCTTGACCGTAACGATCATCAATCTTTTGCTCAAACTGAGTTGTCCCTTTTGGGTTAAGATCGGTGGTGTAGATGTAACCAAAAACTGGTTCATCTGCTCTTGCGGAATGTGATGCAGCACATAAGACCATCGCAATCGCAAAAAAGCGCTGTTTGTATTTCATTGATTGGATGAAAATTAATTAATTTATGATCCTCTAATAATGATAATCACTATCATAGATTAATAATCAAGATATTTGATAATATTTATCATCTATATGTTTGACTCTTTCAAAAATATCGGCGGCAAGCTGAACTTAAACAGCGTGCTCGGAATCAATATGATGATGATTCTTGGCGTTTATCGTTTTGCGATTAGCTCCGCCGCTTTTCAAACTCTAAAGAGACAAAGCGAATATCGCTGGCAGGAAATTAATCGCATGGGTGCAAATCCTGCTTTGCAATTCACCGGATTCGGCGTGGAAACAATTGATCTTGAAGGGGTGATTTATCCGCATTTCAAGGGTGGTTTAAGGCAAGTTACTTTGATGCGCGCCGAGGCAGGAGTTGGAAAACCTTTGATGCTAATTTCCGGAAATGGCAACGCTTTCGGTAGATGGTGCATTGTTAAAATTTCTGAAAATCAAAGCGTGTTTATGAAAGACGGCGCACCACTAAAAATTGAATTTTCGATCAGCCTTAAGCGCTATGGCGAAGATGCCAAACCAGGTGTTAAGGGGATAATTCAAAACATTACTCAAGCCTTATGATCACATACACCACAAAAGATGGTGATGTGCTGGATTCGATCTGCTGGAAATATTACGGAAGCACAAGCGGCACTGTAGAAAAAGTTTTAGAAGCCAACCGTCACCTTGCAAATTTGCCGGCCATTTTTGCTGCCGGAGTAAAAATTATTTTACCCGATTTAACTCCTGAAGAAGATTCTGAAAGTGTAAAACTTTGGTCATGAAACCGGCTTTTAAAATCACTGCTGATAAAAAAGATATCACTGCGTTAATTGCTGAAAGACTGATCTCGATAAACATCACTGACGAAACAGGACTTGTTTCCGACACCTGTGAAATCCTGCTCGATAATCGTGACGAAAAATTGGAGATTCCACCGCGCGGTGCAGTGATTGAAATCTCGCTTGGTTATGAAGACAAACCACTAACCAAGATGGGAAGTTACATTGTGGATGATGTGGAAGTTTCTTCTCCGCCTTCACAAATGCGAATCACCGGCAAAGCAAGCAATACGCTCGACAAAAATCTCAGCAAAAAAATTAAAGCGCCGAAAAGTAAATCATGGCACGGCTACACTCTGGTTGGCATCATCACTGCAATCGCCAATAACAACGGCTTCAAAGCCGCAATAGATGAATATTTTAAGCAGATTTACATCTCTCATTTAGATCAAACCGATGAGAGTGATATCTCGTTTCTTAACAGCCTGGCTCAAAGTTATGGCGCTTTTACGAAACTCTCTCTTGGCAGATTATTATTCTTCCGGAGAGGAACGAGCATTTCAGAAAGCGGTAAAGAATTACCAACGGTCAAACTTTCTTCCAAAGAAATTTCTGACTGGAAATTGCGCGTTTCCGACATGGAAAAATTCGGCAAGGTAATTGCCAAATGGCACAATTTCGTCACCGGAAAAGAAGAAGATATTTTTGCTGGCCAAGGCGATCCGCCTTACACCATGCGATATAAATTCGTCAGCGCTGACAGAGCTTTAGAAGCTGCAAAAGCCAAGCTCGCTGAGTTTAAGCGTGGCGCAGAAAACCTAAATTTTTCTACTTCCGGAAATCCAAAACTCAGCGCTGAAAACAAGATCATCATCACCGACATCAAATATCTAAAGAACAAAAATTGGATCATCACAAGCGTTAATCACTCCCTGAGTGACCAAGGCTTTGTTACGTCCGTCACTGCAATAATTAAACTGTCCGATGTGGAGTAAAATTAAAAAATCAGACGAAGGAGATTTTATCCTAACCAAATGCGAGCTTGAGCAGCTCTTGGAGCAAGCTTCAAAAAACGGCGCGAAAATGGCTCTGACTGAACTGGGCCTGAACGATGAAAAAGCCGGAATGGATATCAGGGATTTGCGCGAATTGTTAAAGGCCTTCCGCATCGCAAAGAAGGATGCTTTCAGGATTTCCGTCAAATGGATTGTAGTCGGAATTATGACTCTGATTACAGCCGGATTTATCTCTCTTTTAGGCGATCATATTAGCCTCAAATAAACAAAATTTATGCCACAATTCGGAAGAACATCTCTGGAAAAATTATCAACTTGCCATCCCGATTTGCAGAAACTTTTCAAGGAAGTGATCAAACATTATGATTGCACAATCCTTGAGGGACATAGGTCAGATGAAGATCAGCTCAAAGCCTTTAACACCGGAAAATCAAAAATAAAATCCGGCGGAAAACATAATCATTCACCATCGCTTGCTGTTGATGTCGCTCCATGGCCAGTTGACTGGAATGACAAAAACAGATTTTACCATTTCGCCGGACGCGTTGCTGGTATTGCTCAGATGATGAATATTAAAATCAGATGGGGCGGCGACTGGAATGATAACAACGATTTAAAGGATCAGACATTTTTTGACTTACCACATTTTGAACTCAGCGATGAATAAAAATCCCTGCAAATTTTTAGAAGATTTTAACGGTAATAAATCATCAAAAAGATTAGCCGGAGCTTTTTGTTTAGTAACCGGTTCTTTGATGAAACTGATTTTGTTTCTCTACGGATTACGCCATATCACGGCAACACCTTTTGACAAGCTAGATAGCTCTGCGGACAGCATGATCTATATTGGCGCGGCTTTAATTGGCTCAGGTTTACTTGAACTTTTAAGACGAGGCAAAAAATGATTCAAAACATACTGGCCAGAATGGCGGCAATTGCTGGTGCAATAATCGCCATTTTTACCTTGGGAAATTTCTTTGGTAAAAAATCGCAACAAACCAAACAGCTCGAAGAAAATTTTAATGATGCAGTTGAATCAAAAAACAGGCAGGCAAATCGCCGCAATGATGATATTGGTGATGTCAGGAAGCGGATGCGTAAATACATCCGCAAATAGTTTCTGCCTCTGGGCAAATCCCATTACAATCACTCAAAAAGAATTTGATGAAATGAGCGAGGAAACCTTTCGCCAAATCGATAATTTTAATCAGGAATTTGAAGAAAGATGCGCTAAGTGAAAGATTGTCGATCATTCCACTTGATAAGTCTTTAAAACGAAGCAGTTATTGGTCCCACGACATTTACCAACTTTCCGAAATATATGAAAAACAGGTTAATTTACAAAGGATTTATTGAAGACGTTCGAAACGAAAAATGCAGCGATTTAGAAATTGAAAAACTGCTCGATGTTTTTGAAGAAGCGGTCAAATCAATGGCAGAAACTCCTGCGATAAAATCGTGCTATGATTTAGAAAAATTTGAAGGAACTGATCGTGCGGGAGTAAGCAATTTTATTCTAACGCTTGAGCGCAAAAAAGTAAAAAATGTAGAGCAATACACCGGCTATTTTGAGTCTGGCCACAAAAATTTGAAAGTAGTGGCAACGCGCGGCGAATTTAGAGTCGTGATGTTAAAATCAGACAGCTAAATTTTTGATTCTCTTCCGGAAGACAGTATCAAATTTCTCAATCGTATTTTTCAGCCATTCATGTTGAGACTGCCAATTTGATTCATCGGTCGGATTAGAATTTTTAAATAAAGCAATTTTTGACTGCGTCTTCTCCGGATTTTCTTTCCATTCCAAAACACTTCCCATCTCTGTTTCAATTGATGTCTTATCTTTCTCAAGAAGGTGATAAAAAGCCTTTTCCTCGTTTTTATCAGTAATGCACAACTCAACACCAATTTTATTCTCACGGGTATTTAAAAGCGCAGCTAAATGAAAACCACTGCGGCCAATGGTGAAAATTTGCCAGTGCTTTGGACGCGAATCCTGTGGACGAAGTTTTGAATTATTTTCTTCAAGATATTCGGTCAATTTTTGCCAATAGTGATATTGCAAAATTTTAGTTTCGCTGGTTGTTTGCTCGAGAATATCTTTTGCAGCTTGAGAAACCGTTTTACTCCAGTTGTTTGGTTTGGAAACGATATTGAATTTCGGTGCGGCTGCTGAATTTCCAATGCGCCACAATTCAACTTCCAAACCGAAGAAGCGGAATCTTTCATCGGTAATTTCATTAAGCCAATCAAGAGCAGCACGATGCTCTTCAGTAAATTTTGATGCCACCCAGACAATCGTGACTGACTGCAAGCCGGCGGCGTAAGTTAAAAGCTGGCCAAGATGTTTATGATCTGTTCTTTCGATCTGATTTTCGATTAATACCAGGCTGTCATCTTCAGTATTTTTGCACAAAATATCCGCTCTAAACGGACCCACATCCTTCTCCTGAGCTTCCAATTCCAGCTCAATTCCAATCGCTTCTCCCAGCATTTCTAAATTCTTCTCTTCTGCAAGCCAGGGCGTGAAACCTTGTCCCTCACTTTGCCATATCTCGCGGAGTTCTACTTTTTCTAATTTTCCTAACGTCTTTTCTAGTTTATCGTTCATAATTTTTTCACAAAAAAATTAATCTCATTTTGTTTTTTCGTAGGGTCCTAAAAATTTATCACCGTTAAAGTGAATCAGATGAGTCGGTGCATCTGCATTCCAAACTTCTGTTTCCCAAGAAATTTCTGGCAAATATTTAGACATGATTTTTCTATTCGGAAATGCCGTAAGAAAAACAAGTCCAGGCTTGGATTTTGCAAAAAGTTTTGAAAGTTCATCGTGTCTTTTTCCATCTACCGGACCATGCGAAGTCACGGATTCTACGAGAATTAACCAATTTCGTTTCGGGCAATATATGACCACATCTGGCATCTTACCGTGATCATTGATTGTGACACCAAGTTCGGAAAGCCGATTCTTCAAGAAATAACTAGCCTTATCGCCAGTATCCCCAACATAAATTATTTCAGCTTGAGGAACAAAGCGTGGACCAAATTCTTCAATTATATCTTTGATAAGCTGGCTATGTGCACCAGGAGTTAATTTAATTTTCTCTCCAGACACTACGAGAGGTATCATAGTCATTTCACGCTCTTTTGCGTATTTTTTGACTAGGGTTGGTTTTTGCTTTAAGTATGACTCTATTTTTTTATCCCAAGATGATTCTTCAAACAAAATCAAAATATCATACAGCTCGCTAGAAATCTGATAACATGCGTGGGGAGAGTTTACCGCTCTCAAATTATTATCAGGATTATAGAGCACTAACCCAGCATCCACAAATTGATGCAATGTTTGTCTTCTAAAAGTTTCACGACTGTTTGGAGCGTAGTGCTTTTTATAAGAATTTTTGCACCATTCCATTATCGGAGTAACCCCAATTATCGGACGCTCGCAATCTTTCCATTTTTTTTCTGGAGAAAGGTTTAGCAAAGCAAGAAGGGTCAATGCAGAACGTTCATTGTGTTGGGCTTTTGGCAAGCCAAGTTTCTTAATAATTTCCAATGCCTCATCGAGCTTTTTTTGCATACTTACACTATTAAAATTTTATGAAAAAGCTGTTGCCGTAGATCCAATTTCTTCATCCAGAATTCCATCAATCTCTTCCTGATTTATAGAAAAATCTTTTACTCTTTTTCCAATGTTTACTAGTGACTCTTTTGGAGGATATTTTAGCGATCGTAAATCGGTGGCATTAACTTGAGTATGTCCGCTAAAATTACGGTAATACCTATCTAGTAGTGAGCTGTTAAGATAGATGTATAAACCCTTTACAAGATTTTCATTTTCTATCCCACTCTTTTTGAAGTGAAAAACATTCAACTTGTTTTCAAAACCTATAAATTTTTCCGGTAAAAAAGAATTATAAAAAGTAGCAACTATTCTCTTTTTTTCTTCCTTGCTGCTGAAGCGTTTAACCAATAAATAATATCCGTTATTAGGCCATAACCATCTCTGGGAATCTTCGGATATTCTTATTGCATTAGGCTTGTTTGTATTTTTTGGCCACTCTACCAGACCCTTTAAGTTGCAGCAGTAAAGGAGGGGAACTGTAAAATCTTTCTCGTAAGACTGACTTAGACAATCTCTCAATCTAAAATCAACAATAGGACCGGTGCTAACTTGCACCTCAAGGTCATCTAAGGTTGATGGAAAATGTGAAATGCTATCAATAACAGACTTTCCGGTATTTTTTGTGGGGATATGAATAAATTTTTGACCATCGCTATCTTTAACAACGTCAGAGTATTTTACTATATGCTGTGTTAGATTGGATGCTGTATATTTTTTGCTTTTTTTATCTCTGTAAAAATCTGCGCTAGGCGAAGCAGTTATGATTATATCGTTTCGTAACTTTTCTTTTTTGCAGTGAATTATTATGTTCTCCTGCAGCACATCGTCGTCTTTAAATACTTTTCTAGATTCGAATAAATGTATTTTTTTGATAGCCACTCTTTCTAACAAAAACTTTCTAAAGGGTAGATAGTAGGTTCCATTGCAAAATGAACGAGGAACGATAGCTACCAACTCCCCATCTTCTTCCAACATTTCAATAGCTAGACCTAAAAACCCCGTATAAAGATTAGTAGTTTCTAGATTTATGGAATCTTTCAAAGCTCTACGATGATCACTGTCGGTATTAATTTTTTTATAAGGCGGATTCATTATAATGTGAGTATATTTTTTGTTACTCACGAGTTCAGAACGGTCAGATAAAATAAAATCTTGGTGTAAATTTTGATGAACAAACGAAATGCTTTTTTCACCTAAAGTTTCTTTACAGCTTTCTACTGTTTGGTTCAGGTACTTAAACAGAGAGTTATCTACTTCGTATGTTGTAAGGCTTAAAGATTTTATACGTTTTTTTCTGTAAATTAGTTCATCTACTGATGCAGAAAATAGCGATCCTACGCCACAGCCAGGATCAAGCAGCCTAACATCTTTGGAGTAATCATCAAACAGTGATGCCATAAAGGCAGCGATCGGAGCTGGTGTTAAAAATTGACCAATAAAAGCACGGTCTTCTCTGTCGCATAAACTACTAGATTCTGTCCTCAATAAATCAGCTTTTTCCAAATTTAACATTTTATCAAATTTATTTTTTTAAGAGACAAAGCTCTGAATTTCCTCTTTGCAAATCTCTTCAGTTAAAGTTAGAAGTTTTTGTACATATTTTGCTAAAATTTCTAAATCCTCTTTTGAAATGTAGTAGTCGGGATCATAGCGACCACCGATGTAAGCATATTCAAAAAGTTGAAAACGATCTTCCTCTTCTTCAGAGTTTTGAGGAAAAATATTTCTTAATCCTGGATGAAAATCTTCTGACATCCTGCCCAAGATTTCTAAAAAATGCTCGTTTGGATTGTAGTTCGTAAAGACGAGAAGAATAGATTTGTAAGCTGATTCAACTGACTGATGAAGTTGGAATGCGGCATTTTTGTAATCATCCATCCTAATTGCATTTTCATACTGACTAAAAAATGTCCGCGCGCTTTTAAACCAAGAAGCAAAGTGATCTTGTGCAATTCTTTGTTTTTCCGATCCGGTTAACTCTCGCTTATCTGCAAGTTTATACTTACCTGTATCGTAAAGCAAAATTCCTTCTTTTTTGATGTCGGAATAAAAATATTGGGCTTCAGCAAGCTTTATATTCAAAGCTTCAATGTCATGGGTAATGATTTTTGGATAAGCACTTAGGTTTAAATTTTTGCAGGCTTCAGAGATTCTTTTCCATAACATCGAATCAACAGCGGTATCTTTCTTGGAAGTTACCACAAGGATATCATAATCAGAAACATGCCCAGATCTTCTATTTTCTTTGAGGTCTTTTGCTTCTTTGTAATCGCCGCGCGCGTAAGAGCCAAATAGGATAATTTTTTCTACATCACTACAATTTTGACGAACAACAGCAACCACGTTTTTCAGCTCATCTCTTTTGGATTGCGGTAAGTGATTTATTAAACTCTCCATCAATTGTTTTTTTATTAGTTGGTAATTTTTTAAGATTACACAAATGGACATAAAAAAACAACCTACACATCAAAAATTGTGCGTATTTTTCAGAATCTGTAGCTATGCCTGATAAATTGGCACAATTGGAGAGTGATAAATAAATTTTTCTTCGACTGCATACTCCATTAAGCGAGATTTTGCTGCCAATAATTTTTCTGTACTACCTTCGAGACATTCCAAAATAATACTTTCGTTAGCAGCTTCAAACTCCTCTCTGGTTGTAATATTATTTTTGACTAAGCGGAGATAATCGCCACGATTAAAAATCCTTCCAAAAATTTTTCCTAAATTAACTCCCGTAGCAGGAATTCCCAATTCAAGCCTTATCAATAATCGTTCTACTCTGTTGGATAAATCAAGCCCAGGATTAAGGAATGCGGCAATCTTGGCTGCGGTAGATAAAACATCACAAACTCTTGCACTCACGCTTCTTATAGCCCCAGCAGCAGAATCACCACGATCAAATTGCATTAATATTCTTTCAATTTCTGCAAGCTGCATCTCACTAACCCACAATAAGCAGGCGACCGTTTTTTTGGCTCGCAAAGTTACGTCCGATTGATCTTTTATGAAGCGACTAAAAGCGTTGATAATACTTTGCGATATTCCCTGATTTCTGTTTCTAACTTCTGCCATCCAAACCTGCGGTTCTTTTTGCGTACTTCTTTTATTCATAGGAAATAAAACTTGATCAAGCTCTACAGTAATTTGGCTCAACGCAATAAGTGTTGTATCGGTAATTTCAGATTGGGGCACTCCTTGAAGTGCATTAACCACTCGCAATACTGACTCTACTTCCAAACTAGATTCACCCGCCAATCTTCCCAATTTTGTTAAGTGATAAAAAGCCTCTCCATCCTGCTCTATCAATCCATGCTGTAGTAATTGCTCAATAACTCCGACGATATGATCTTCGCTCCAGTTCCATGTTGGATTTTTTATTTTTTCCTGAAAAGAACCAAAACTTTCTTCTAAAAATTCAACAATTTCTCTAGCTGAAAGCCCGCGCTTTAAGCGAGCAGCAACTAGAACTCTAATCACTAGTGAGCGAGGATCAGTATTGTCTGCAAAGAATTTTGATTGGAGATCTTCTGGATTGGCCATGACATAATTTGACCACAGCATGTGTTCTTCGTGAGGAGTTAGTGCCACAACAAACGAGGCACCTCTTGTTGCATAGCCAAGTCTTCCAGCTCTTCCGGTAATATTTTTATACTCAGCAACGGAATATGGCTGATCTCCAGGATGCATTAATCCTGAGATAATCACTGTTTCGGTGGGTGTGTTAACTCCCATTGCTAGAGTGGTTGTTGCAGCAATTACTTTTAATCCGGAACTAGAAGAACGAAACTGCTCCTCTATTACCATTCTCTCTTCCGCATCTAAATCCGATATATGAAAGGCTACGCCTCCACTTAAAGCAGCGCGTAATTTTTGAGATGAAATTGAGGGATCGGCATTAGGTAAATTATCAATCGCAGTTTGTGCCGCCGGCAATCCTAAATCACGAGCTAAATAAAGAGCGCAAGACTGTGCTTCTGATCTTGTTTGCCTAAATACAATAACACTCTTTCCATCTTGGACTAACTTTTTAGTCAAAGGAATAATTACATCTTGACCAGTGCCTTTCATATGAACGGTTCTAACAAGCTGTATATTTTTTTCTTCTTTAGTATCAGATTCAATATAGCGACAGCTTCCATCCAAGCGAATTATACCTTCATCAAGCGGGACTGGACGTTCAGTACGTCGCAGTAATCTTGCGCCAAGCCAGCGCTCAAAACCATTAGTATCACCAATAACAGCAGAAAGAGCTATCAGTTGTGGCTCTATTCCTTGCTTACGTCTCATCCGCAGCAGGGTCATAATAAACTCTAAATTAACGCCGCGATTTTTATCGGCGATCATTTGCACTTCATCAACAACTATCGTTCCTATTTGATCCAAGACATGAGGACTTCCAAAGACTATTGCTGAAAATTTTTCATAGGTCATCAAGCAGATATCATACTGACCTCTCATCAAAGGAACTATATCATCACTACTACTTTCCCCAGTAGCCTTGATAGTTCTTATTCCAAATGAGCCGTATGTTTCTTCAAAATGCCGCAGCTTGTCATTAACCAAAGCTTTGAGTGGTAACAAAAACAAGGCGCGCTTTCTTTTGGTAACGCCATGCAAAGCCGCTAACTCCCCAATCATTGTTTTACCAGATGAAGTTGGCGCTGATACTACTAAGTGTTCACCATCAAGAATTTTGAATTCATTTATCGCATCAAGCTGGAGTTGATTTAGTGTGGTAATTGAAAAATTGATCCACGCTTTAAGAAGATCGCCAGGAAAACCGAAGGCGGACAATGAATTGATGTCTGGCAGAGCTTTTTGAATATTTCTTTCTGGAAATGCTGTTTTGTAAATTTCTCCGAGCTTAAAAATTGGCAGCATAATTTCTTCTTTTATCTGACCAAGAAGCATCGGGTGCTGCTCTTCTCCAAAAATTTTAGCTGAATCCATCACTTTGGTAGTCACATAATCTAGGAGTTTGTAAAGACCAATTTTGCCATCCTTTCTTACTTCTTCTGCTCCTTGTAGTGCTTCTAAAAGATAATTGGTTAGAAGACCATGTCCGAGTTTTTGGTGTTCCCAAGCTTTTTCAGTAGCTGATGAAGCAGTAAAAATTATTCTTCCGTCACCAGATAATTGCTTCAACAACTCTTCAGCAGATATCATGCTTCGTGAGACATTATCAACTTGCAAAGCCTTCGCTCCCATTCCTCCAGAAAAGCAGCAATCAAGAATACAAACGAGTTTTTGTGCCGGTATTTTAGCAAAAGATTCAGCTAATTTAGCCAAAGAAATAGTGGTGGCCGAAAGTTTTGTTGTGTCGGTATCGTAAGTAACTAGCTCATGGGTTTCCGTACCATGTCCTGAGAATGCAAAAAATACCGCATCATCGGGATTACATTTTGCAAGGCGCTCAAGCTCTTTTTCAATGTTTGAAAGAGTAGCTTCTTTGTCACTCAATAAAATTAAATCGCCTGGTAAATTATCTGCAAAAATGGCATGCAACGCTGTAGCATCTCTCTTAGCACAAGAAAGCCAATTTATTGCCGGCGAGGCATAACGATCTATCCCAACAAAAACTCCGTGAACCTTCATAAATTTCTAATCTCAATAAAAACATAAAAAAACAAGATATAGCATTATCCTTGCCCATAAGCTACTAAATATAGTGTTACTTGCTTCCCAGTTCAAGAGAGAAAGATGTTTTTTGTGAGATTCGAACTCACGTCAAAATCAAATCATAAAAAGTTTGTAAGTAGTATCACCCGCTTACCGCTTGAATTACAGCGAACTTTTTGGTGAACGTGAAAACACCTTATGAAGCCATATGATTACAGTATCCGCAAAATCAGTAGAATAGTTCGCAAGTAGGGGTTCCTCCTCCGCCAGTACCGCGAGCCCTAG
>DENL01000043.1 GCA_002359655.1 Rickettsiales bacterium UBA2645
GGTGGTGGCGCCGGAGGTGCTGGTTCAAGAGGATATGGCGACGGCACAGCTATCAACGAGAGAGCAGGTGCCGGAGGTGTTGGTATATCATTTAGTATCACTGGCTCTTCAGTTTATTATGCTGGTGGTGGTGGTGGTTTAAATCTAGGAAATAGTAATGCAGCTTCTGGCGGACTTGGTGGAGGTGGAGCTGGTGGCACCAATGCCAGTTATGATGGTTATGGATCTGTTTATGGTTATAAATCTGGTGGAACTGGTGGAACTGCAAATACAGGTGGTGGTGGCGGTGGTGGTGGTAGTAGCCCTGCATCAGGGGGTTCGGGAATTGTGATTGTGCGTTATGCCAATTAAATTTTGTTTTCTCTTAGGCTGATCCAATAAATCTTTATTCTAGAAGAGAAATTATCACTTCGGTTTATTTGCTTCTTTCTAAAGCAAGTTTGGTGAAATTTTCAATTCCAAAAAGCACGATGAAAGAACCCATCCTCGGGCCTTGGTTTTGGCCCAACAAAATTTGATAAAGCGCTAAAAACCAGTCGCGCATTTTTTGTTCGTAGCCGTGATTTTTACCAACTTGAAAAACTAAATTTTGCAGCAAAGCACCGTCATTTTTTTCTTCAACGCTGGCATTTTTCAAAGTCTCAATAAGCTCTTGAAGAGCTGATTTTTCTGCCTCGGTAGCTTGGCGGAATTTTTTATTTTTCTTGATAAAGTCGTTGTAGTAGTTCAGCGCATTTGCCACCATTTTTGCTAAAAGTGGTGAGTTTTCTTCGGTCAAACCCGGCTGATATTTCGAAATAAAACCCCAAAGCACCGAGTCATTTTCAGGGTTGCAGGCACTGGCCAAATTCAACAACAGCGAGTAACTCAAATTAAAATTAATTGCCGGAATTTTTCCCTGATGGATGTGAAACGCAGGATTATCAAGCTTTGCCGCCTCTTCTTGTTTTTCGTAAGATTGCGCAAAAGTTAAATATTCATCCATTGCTTTAGGGATGACATCAAAATAAAGCCGTTTGGCAGTTTTAGGTTTTTGATACATGAACAGGCTCATCGATTCAGCTGGCGCGTATTTCAACCAGTCTTCAACCGAGATGCCGTTGCCTTTTGATTTCGAAATTTTTTCGCCAGTGTCAGACAAAAACATTTCGTAAGTGAAATTAACTGGAGGCACGCCGCCCAAGATCTCGCAGACACGGCGGTAAATTTTTTCGTTAGGCTGATGGTCTTTGCCGTAAATTTCGTAATCAACGCCAAGACTGTACCAGCGCGCGCCAAAATCAATTTTCCACTGCAATTTACAATTGCCTTTAGTCACCGAAATTTCTTTTTCTTGACCATTTGCAGCAAGATAAATCACCGTGCCATTTTTTTTATTTACGCCCTTCACACCTTTATCAATCACCATTCCCGACTCGCGATCAATTGGCATGAAAGGTGAGTAAGTTTCTTGACGCTCGGCGCCAAGGCTTGGCAACATTAGCTCCATCAGCTCTTCGTATTTTTCTAAAACGCGCAGCATTGTTGCGTCAAAAGCACCTGATTGATATTTTTCAGTAGCGCTGACGAATTCGTAGTTAAAACCAAAACTGTCGAGAAAGCCACGCAGACGGGCATTCATGTGATGTCCGTAAGATTCGTGCGTTTGAAAAGGATCAGGCACTGAAGTCAAAGGACGGCCTAAATTAGCCCGCACCATTTCTTGCTGCGGCACGTTATCTGGCACTTTGCGCAGACCGTCAATGTCGTCAGAAACGCAAAACATTCTGGTTGGAATTTCTGGCGCAATCAAAGAAAAAGCGTAACGCACAAAAGAAGTACGCACCACTTCACCAAAAGTGCCGATGTGCGGCAAACCTGATGGGCCGTAGCCAGTTTCAAAAAGCACGTAACCTTTTTTGGGAGTTTTACCGCCAATTTTTTCTAAGATGCGGCGCGCTTCTTCAAAGACCCAAGATTTTGATTCGAAGTAAGATTTTTGTGAAATTGTCATTTTTTGATTTTAAATTTTTTGCCCAGCTCCGCTTCAAATTCTTGAATGGTTGGTAATTGTGATTTTAAATTTTGTGGCAATTTCTCAGTAATTTCGTAACTCGCAACCCCTATTGGCTTATTAATTCCGCTTAAAGAATATTCTGCGGTTAAACCTCCTTTGTCATTACAAAGCAAAATACCAATTGTTGGTTTATCGTCGGCGCGTTTCAGCTTGTCGTCAATTACCGCAAGATAAAAATTTAATTTACCAGCGTGTTCTGGCTTGAATTTACTAGTCTTAAGCTCAACAACAACGTAACATTTCAAGTGGATGTGATAAAAAAGTAGATCGAGATAAAAATCCTCTTCGTCAACTTGTAACTGATATTGTCGACCCACAAAAGCAAAACCTTTGCCAAGGGTTAAAAGAAATTTTTCAACATGCTCGATGAGAGATTTTTCGATGTCACGCTCGTTCGCTTCTGTGGTGATTGTTAAAAAATCAAAAATGTAAGGATCTTTAAGGGTTTGATTTACGAGATCAGAAATTTCCGCTGGTAAAGTTTGTTTGAAATTGTTCAGCGCTTTTCCCTGACGGTGAAAAAGTTTGGTTTTAATTTGCACTTCCAAAACATTACGCGACCAGCCATTTTCAATGGTTTCTTTGATGTAGAATTGGCGCTCTATTTGATCTGAAGCAGCTTGCATTATCACTACATTGTGAAACCAAGGAATTTGTGCAGCAGCCTGCTGCACAAATTCAAAATCTGAATAAATCTCAGCAAATCTGCGCATGTAAAGAATATTACGTTTACTAAATCCCTTCATATCCGGAAAAGCTTCTGACAAATCCCGCGACAAGTTCTCTAAAATTTTGTCACCCCATTTTGCGGTTTTTTGTTTTTCTAAAATTGCTGCACCAATTTTCCAATAAAGCCTTATTAACTCTGAATTCACTGACAGAGCAGCTTTAAGGCGAGATTCTTTAATTTGTTTTTTGATATTTTCTAAAACAGAAAGGTAATTTTGTAGTGGTGATTTTTTCATAATTTTGATATTTGGTGTTAAGATCCTGTGCTAGAAATTATTGGCCAATCCAAGATCAAGCAGCATCTGATTTAAATAATTTCCTTTGTCAGCCACTTTTTGCGGATCAGATTCTTTAGCGCTCTCGTCAAAAAAAACATCGGCAACGTAGCGTCCGTAAACGTCAGTTTTGTTGGTTTTAACGATTAAAAATTTTACATTTTGCAAAATTTTTGTAACAGCAGCAGCGCTTTTTTTACCTGCATCGCTGTCAATTTCAGCAGCGTTGATTTTAGCTAAACGCAGAATCACTTTGTGCTCAATTTTAAATCCCAAATCCAGCGTCACATGCAGCGTGTCGCCGTCGACCACCTTATCTAAAAAAGCTTTGTAAGTGTGAAGCTGTCGCTTTTTTGCCGGAGCTTTTTTTAAAGCAAAGCCCTCATTTTTTTTCACAGACTCTACCACCGCACCGTCAGTTTTTAGGCTGGTTTTTATTTGGCTAAAAATGTTAAAACCGCAATCAATTAAAGTTTTCCCAGAGTGAGGTGAAACCACAATTTTGTAAGTAAAAAGCCGACCACGCTGCAACGAAAGTTTGGTAATTTTTTTGACAGCATTTTGTTCTTGGCGCTCTTTTGCCTGTTTTTTTATTTTTGAAATTTTGCTCTGCAGCACTGTAGCGCCAAGGTTTTCAGCGACTGTTAATTGCTCCAAACGCTTGCGGCTTTCTTCACTGCCAAGCGAAGACAGGCTACGGTAGTGGCTCCAACTTAAATCACTTTCTTGTGCTGGCAGAGTTGGATAAGCGCGGTAGAAGCTGCGCATCTGGTACAGCACTCTGGTGGAAATTGCGGTGTCTTTTTCTAGCTCAGCAAAAAATTTTACCCCGTATTCAGCGCGATTATTTTCAAGCAAATGCTCTTCAATTATTTTGCCAATTTGCCAACTCATCACCACCTTTTCGCGGTTAACATTTTCAACAATATTTTTCTGAGTTTCTCTGACTATTTTTTGAACTGATTGCAGTAGTTTTTTGTAATTTTTCAGTGCAATTTGCATATTGGCTTGGAGCTTTGATTTTAAAGGGTCGATGACGTTTCTTCTGAATTTTGAACACGTGTTCAAAATTCACTTTTTTGGCAGACAAATTGTCTCAACAGATTTTAAATTTTTGCAGTTAAAATATTAGTCTCAAAACCAGTAATTTTTAATGGCAAAATTTGTCCCGCTTTTAATTTTTCGCCACCCAAAATTTTTACATCCAGAAAATTTTCTGTTTTGCCGCGGCCGTTTTTTTCAACCAGCACCGCTAATTCTTGGCCAACTTGTGTTGGTAAAAATTTTTGTAATTGGGCGTGACCAGCTTCACGTAAAATGCGGGCACGTTCTTTGATTATTTTGCCGTTGAGTTGTGGCATCTTGGCAGCTGGGGTTCCGTCGCGTTTTGAGTAAGGGAAGATGTGAGTAAAAATAATTCCCGCCTGAGCAATTAATTTTAGCGAATTTAAAAACATTTCTTCACTTTCAGTTGGAAAGCCAGCAATGATGTCGCAGCCAAAAGTGATACTTGGCCTTATTTGGCGCGCTTTGGCGCAGAATTCTAAAACTTGCGCTGAGCTGTGACGGCGTTTCATTCTTTTTAAAATTACGTCGTCGCCTGATTGAATGCTCAAGTGCAAATAAGGCGTGAAGCGTGGTTCGTTTTGTAAAATGTCAAAAAATTCTTCGTCAATTTCGGCAACATCAATTGAAGAAAGTCGCAAACGTGGAAGCTCGGGAACCAGCTTAAGCAAACGCTTAATCATTTTTGAAAGCGTGATTGGCACGGCTAAATCTTCGCCGTAACCAGAAATGTCAACACCAGTTAAAACAACTTCTTGGTGACCGGCAGCAACCATTTTTTTTGCCTGAGCGACAATTTCACCAAAGGCCACCGAGCGGCTATTACCGCGGCCAAAAGGAATAATACAAAAAGTGCAGCGGTGATTGCAGCCATTTTGAATTTCTAAAAAAGCGCGGGTTTGATTTTCAAAATAAGAGACTAATTGCGGTGCAGTGTCTTTCACCGACATGATGTCGTTGACTTTGATTTTGCTGGTCTCGTCAACTGTTAAAAAATTTGCTGGCGATTTTTTTGTTGCAAAAAAAATGCGATCTTTGTGAGCAATGTTTGAGTCAGAATTAGTAATTTTTTCTTGCTTTGGTGAGTTAGAAAAATTTTCTGAGTAGCTTTCAGGCCTTGATTTTTCTTGATTGCCTAGGACTAAATCTACTTCTGCCATTTTGGCGTATTTTTCAGGATCAATTTGGGCGGCACATCCTGTCACAACAATTTTTGCCTGAGGATTATTTTTTCGTGCTTTGCGCAAAGACACTCGCAACTCTCTTTCCGCTTCAGAAGTGACA
Source organism: Rickettsiales bacterium UBA2645 (assembly GCA_002359655.1). GTDB lineage: Bacteria > Pseudomonadota > Alphaproteobacteria > Rickettsiales > UBA1997 > UBA2645. The sequence continues at coordinate 5,410 of DENL01000043.1, forward strand.
GCGCAAGAATTAAAAACAATCAGGTTTTTTTGGTCAGTTTTTTTCAGAGCTTGTTTGATTGCTTCCGACTCAAAGGAATTTAAACGACAGCCAAAAGTTACAACTTGATTAGCTTGATTGATCATTTCTTCTGCGATCATTGAGGAGAATTATGTGGCTGATGACTTTTTCAACACCTTTAACTTTTGTAACCAAGGCGATTACCTTGCCTAATTCAGATTCATCTTCGGCAACTCCAAGCAGGTAAACAACGCCATTAACCGTGGTAATTTTGTAATTAAATGTTTCGACTTTTTTGCCAAATAGTAAACGCGCTTCAACTCTGGCAGTGATTGAGTAGTCTTTAGCAGCTGAGAGATAATCTTTAAAATGTGTGGTGTCGCCGTCTCTTAATTGAATTTCATCAATTACCTCTTTGACGCCAATTACTTTCCAAGCAAGGTTTGAAGCCATTTTAGCTTTTTTAGCATCGCGAGCAATTCCGGTTAACAAAACGCGACCTTCATTGACTGTGACATCAATTGAATTGCCAAAGTTTTTCAAACCGTTTTTAAAAAAATCAAACTCAAGAGTGCTGTAGATTTGCACATCGTATCTAGTGTCGTTTAAACTCTTTTCACGAGTTGTGACAACTGCGGTAGCAACTGATCCTACAACAACGGTTTCGACACAAGAAGTTAGAGAAATAATAAAAAAAATTGCTGCGGTAATTGAAAAATTTAGAGAAATTTTCATTTGTGAAAAACCTTTTGGGACTTTGATAATAAAGGAAGGAAGGCGTATTAAATTTCTGTTTAAGTTAGTTTTGCATTTGGTAAGTTGCAAATTATTTTTCGATTCCTAATTTGCGCCTCCTCATTTTCAAAACGAACTTGATGCTTTTGTTTTTCTTAGAAAAAACTAAGTGTTTTTGCGGGCGTAGCTCAGTGGTAGAGTGCCACCTTGCCAAGGTGGATGTCGAGGGTTCGAATCCCTTCGCCCGCTCCAAGATTTAAAAAAATTTCTGTAAAATTTTTTTAGTTTTGGATTGCGTAAATTTTTTAAGAGCGGTCTTGAAAAATTTACAAATTATTTTGTTTTTCTTCCCGCCTTACTTCCCTCTTTTTTAATAAGTTTCAAATATCTCTTGGATTTTTTTGGTGTCGCTTGTCTTGGTTAAGGCCAGCATTGTCAGGACTCTGGCTTTTTGTGGGCTGAGATTGTCTGCGGTGATGAAGTCTAGTTGGTCGTCATTTATTTCAGCATTTTTGGCAACAACACCACTGCCAAGATGCGAGCTTCTGACAATCACTACACCTTTTTTGCGTGCTTCTTTTAAGCGATCTAAGCTGGCTTTGCCTATGTTGCCATCCCCTACTCCGGCAAGAATTATTGCTTTTGCGTTTGACTCAACCAAGTAATCTACAATGCTGGAATCAACGCCAGCATAGGCAAAAATGATTTCAACTTTGGGCAAGCTGTCAGTTTTTTTAATGTCGAAAATTGATTTTGTAGTGTGGGTGCGCAAAGGATTGTAGTAAATTTCTACTTTGCCGTAATGTACAAAGCCAATTGCTCCTGAGTTATTCGCTTTAAAAGAAGCAACGTTGGTGGTGTGAGTTTTGGCAGCATCGCGCGCCGCGAAAATTTCGTCATTCATTAAAATCAAAACGCCTTTATCAATAGCCTGCGAGCTTGAAGCAAGCGCCACAGCGTTGTAGAGATTAAGCGCACCATCAGCACTCAAAGAAGTTGAAGGGCGCATTGATCCAACCAGAATTACTGGCTTTTTGCTTTTGATTGTGAGATTCAAGAAATAAGCAGTTTCTTCCATCGTGTCAGTGCCGTGAGTGATCAACACGCCATCAACAGAAGGTTGCGACAAAACTTCGTTAGCTTTTTTGGCAATACTAATCCAAGCATTTGAATTCATGTCCTGACTGGCAAGCTGCATTATTTGCTCAGCTTGAATATTAGCCAATTTATTAATGCCGGGAGAATTCTTGATGATTTGATCGATGTCAATTTTTGACGAGGAATATTGCGACTCAACTGCCGAATCACCAGCACCAGATATGGTTCCGCCAGTTGCCAAAATTACGATGTTTTTGGCATTTGCATTTGCTGAAAAAAATAAAAGAAGGAAAAGAGAAAAAATTTTTAAAATTTTCATAAAAAATAATTGAGTTTTATCGACCCTGTTTTGGCGAAACGTAGGGTTTAGGAGCCTGCCATCCAGCGATTCTTCTTAGCTCAGCATTGGTGATTTTTGTTTCGGGTTTTGTTTCGTCAGCAAGATATTTATTCAAAGTTTCTTGATCGATTAATCCGTTTTCTAAAAATTTTGAAAAAGCCTCATTTCTCTCAGTGACATCAGGCTTTAACCTTAGAATTTGTCTTAAGGTGTTCATCCTTAATTTATCATCGCTTAAAAGCGCCAGTAGTTCTTTCAGATATTGTAGATCTTGATTAGATTTTAAACTAAAATAATTACCTCTGTTTTGGATCCACTGCATTATTACATTTTGTCTCTGATTATCATCATCTAGAGTGGAAATATTTTCTTTAAAATCATCGGGATCCATCGTCACATTTTTTTTGGCAACTAAGCTCAACAATAATTGATACTTTAATCCATGCTTAGGTAGGGTAGATGGAATCTCAGGTATGGTATTTCCACTTTTTTCCATTATTTATTTTGTTTCAGTTAGTAATTTTTCGATTCCAGTTTCGTGGTAGAATTCTTCTCCAATCTTAATTTCTTCACGACCATTTTTTACTCGCCAATTGTTAGAGTCACGTAAAGAAAAAATACAGCCGCAATATTCTTGTTTGTAAAATTCTTCACGTTTGGCGATTTCGTACATTCGCGCTGCTCCACCAGCTTTGCGCCAGTTGTAGGTCCAATAAGTTATTCCTTGGTAATTTTGTGCGGCGCGCATTCCGCAGTCGTTAATTTGGTCCATATTTTTCCAACGCGAAATGCCAAGCGAGCTGGTAATGATTTTAAAATTATTTTCAGCAGCGTAAAGCGCGGTGCGCTCAAAACGCATGTCAAAACATTTAGTACAGCGAACTCCGCGTTCTGGTTCACGCTCTAAACCTTTAGCGCGCGAGAACCAATTTTGCACGTCGTAATCAGCGTCAACAAAAGGAATATCAAGCTTTTCAGCGAAGCGGATATTTTCTTCTTTACGAATTTCGTATTCTTTTTTGGGATGAATATTGGGATTGTAGAAAAAAATTGTGACGTCAATTTCCGACTCTTTCATGCGCTCCATCAAGTCGCCAGCGCAAGGTGCGCAGCAGCTGTGCATTAAAACGCGATTGTCGGTTGCTTCTTTTGGCAGTTCTAATTTGTACATTTTTAACGATTTAGGTTTTGGTCTGAAGATTTTTGAACTTGTTGCGCTGTAGAAGTTTGCATCGAAGCTGATGGTTCTTCTCGCTTTATTTCTACTCTTCTAGTCATCTCGTGATTTATTACTCCTAAACTAGATTCGATTAAATTTAAAAGATTTTGAGCTACATTTTGCAGCGAATTATTTTGGGCAATGACAAATGAATTTTTGCTAAATGAAGGCCCAGCTGGATAGAAGGAAAACTTATTGGCTACTGAAATATTTTCAGCTTTTGCAGCTTGGGCTATTTCATCAGATAAAATTGCTGAGAATCTCAGCGCGTGGCCGTCACCAGCAATAACTGCTAAATTTACATCACCGTTTAATTCACCATTTTTTACTTCTTCAATTAAATCTAATGCTACTTTTCGAAGTCCAGTTATTCCTGTAGCCCTTCCCTGATTTTGATCTGCAGCGCCACCGTGAGTGACAACCTTCATTTGCGAAAAATTTTTCCGCGTTAGTCTAAAAAACATTTCTGATTCTTGAGGCCAAACAAATTCTGCATTCGATTTAACAAATTCGGATTTTAAATTTTCTATAATGTTTGATCTTAAATCAGATTTTTGATCTGGTGATAAAGTCGATATTGTCAGTCCAACCAACTTTGCTCTTTCGTCAAAAATAATTTGTGTTATTTCTGTGGCAGATTTGGCAGTTTTTTCAGCAAGTAAAGTCGTCAACATTTGATCTGGCTGATAGTTGCTTGAATCATTACCACCAATTCCATCAGGCCACAAATCGCGATTTCCAGTTGCCAAATCAATTACAGCAGTTTGCGGTATTAGCCCTTGGTCAATAAAATTTTTTACACTGTCGATTCTTTGTTGGCAGCCAAGTTGAGTTGCACCATTTAAAATGATTCTAACATTATTTTGCAAAATTGGTGGTTTTCTTTCTTCAAAAACACCGAGTTTTTCTAGCATTACTGCCAAATCAAACTGAGAAATTTTGTTAATAAGATCTGAAGGATTCTGCATGTCTTTTCTTTCAACCAAACCTGCATTGTCTAGTTTTTTCGGTCTTATTTTTTGGTAAATTTTTTGCAGAACTTTTTGATTAAAATCTTGGACTGATTCAAATTCAGAATTAAGTTTTTCTGCAACATTAGAGTTAGGGTGAACTTCTTCAAATCCCTCATACAAAGTAAGCAACTCAATAAACGATTTTTTTGCCTCTTCGTCAGATATTTTAAAAACTTGTTTAAAAACATCGTCGTTCAAAATTTCTCTTAATGTAGTCATAAAAATTTTTTAAAATTTATTTATGCCCGAACTTCCTGAAGTAGAAACGGTCCGACGCGGATTAGAAAATGCAGTTGGTAAAAAAATTATTCAAGTTTTTCGCTCAGAAAAAAAACTGCGTTTTGACTCAACCCTTGATTTAGAAAAAATTGTCAACGCCAAAATCAGTGATATTTCTCGTCGAGCCAGATATTTAATAATCAATTTTAACAATCAAACAAGTTTGATTGTGCACTTGGGCATGAGCGGTCAAGTTACTTTGGCACAGAATTTTAAAAAACTTAAACATGATCATTTCGCCTGTCTTTTTGATGACGAAACTTGGTTGATTTTTAATGATACGCGCCGCTTTGGTTTTGTTGATTTGGTTTTAACAAAAAATTTAAACAAACATAAAATGCTAAGCAATCTTGGGCCAGAGCCTCTTTCTGCAGATTTTAACCAGAAATATCTGCAAAAAAAACTCTCAACAAAAAAGATGAATATCAAAACCACCATGATGGATAACGAATTGGTGGTTGGTGTCGGCAACATCTACATTAACGAATCGCTTTTTGAGTCAGGCATTTCACCACTGCGCAGCGCATCTTCTTTGTCTAAAACTGAAATTAAAAAACTTATCACAGCTGTTAAAAAAACTTTGCAGAAAGCTATTGATCTTGGTGGCTCAACAATTTCTGATTACATTGCTGTGAATGGTGAATCTGGATATTTTCAAAACGACTTCAAAGTTTATGCTCGTGAAAAACTAAACTGTTTGCTTTGTAGTGACTTCATCAAGAAGATAAAACAAAATGGCCGCTCGAGCTTTTTTTGTCAAAAATGTCAGAGGTGAAAATGAAAAAAATTCTACCGCTAGTTTTTACTGCTTTTATAATTTCTGCCTGCACTGGAAAATATTTTGTATCAGATTCTAAGACTAAAATTTTTGCTCAAGATCTTAAATCAAGCGAATATGTCAAAGGCAGCGAAGACATACCTTTGGCCGCAAACCTTGAACAAATTGAAAGCAATAATATTAACTTCGACTCCGCGTCAGGAAGTATCGCCTTTATTGATTACAAAAGCTCAGTCTCTTTTGAACTAATTGCAGAATTTTATTTAAAAACCTTACCACAAATGGGCTGGAAGCTAGTTAAAAATGATCCCAACCATTTAAAATTCGTCCGAGAAGATGAAAATGTCGAGATCGATTTTATTGTTAAAAGCTCCGCAGAAGAAAACGATGTTGTGAGATTTTTCTTATCTTCGGCAACTAGGTAGATCAATTATTTGGTAGGAAAAAATTTCTCAATACCATCTTTATTCAATGCAAATGATGCTATTGGTTTTATGGCCTTGTTTGGTCGTAATTCTAATTTTCCTACCTCGAAATAACCATCCTTATTGGGTTTAGGATCTTTTTTATCATCCGTAATGATACCGAGATTTGTCGCTAAAGCTTTGGCAGATTTCTTCGGTTTCCCTTCAGCATCAAAAAACATATTTTCATGAAACTTGCAGTTAGAAAAATATTCTGGCTTGATTGCTTTTAGATCAGGAAACTTACAGTTCTCATCAAAAGTGCAGTCAACAAATCTGGTCATAAACAAGGTTTTAGAAAAATCCACTCCCTTAAAATCTTCCTTATCAAATCTTCGATACCAAGCTTTTTGCCCTGGGTCAATTATAATTCCTTCTCCCTCCTCAATATTTTTTGATGAAGATTCAATATTCCAAGATTCTTGATTAATTTCCCTACGGACTTTTTTTTCTCTCTCTCCTTTGTTTTGCTCTGCTTTGATAGCTTTGCTTAAGACACTTTTTGCAACATAATTTTTATGTTCATATCGATCAAAATCTATTTTAGTGAATTCAGACATCTTTTCTTTAGCCGCATCAATCGCTGAGAAAGACTCTCCTAGACTGCTAAGTTTTGTCAAAAATTTTTCCTCTAGATCTTCTTCCTTAACTTTAAAATTCTGTAGATTTTTTGGAGAAATTATTGCAGGAACCACTGGAGCTTGAGTAACCACTGTGGTACTATTTGTTATCAGAGGATTATTGGTCAAATTATTAATATCTGCAATAGTGCTGCTATTTAAACTAGTAGTGTTTTGTTTGTCTTCAACGATGCTAGTCTGGGATTTAACTGTTTCCTCTGTAAGAAGCTTGGAGAGTTCTCCTTCTAACCTAGAAGCTAATCTAATTGCTAAGAAATAAGAAATCTCATTATCAGTCAATTCTTCAGGATTACTAATGTTATGACTACTATCACTATTAAAGCGATTCTTAATAAGTGTTAACTCTTCACTACTAGGTTTAATTTTACCAAACCTACTATCAAAAAAAAATTTTCGTTCTTCATTATGCGCGACACCAGTTTTAATCTCATCCAGCACTCCATTTATTCGATTATCTTCTTCTAATAGCTCTTTTTCTTTCTCAGTCAACTCAACTGTATCCAAACCAAAAGAAGTAAAAGATCCAGCAAAAATCACTGAAGCAGATGCCCAAGAAATTTCTTTTTTTAGACCAGTTAGAACAGTTGCTTGTTGCATTTGAACATTCGAGAGTATTTCATTTTCATTGTCAGAATATTTGATTAAGTAAGCTGATTTATTAATAAGTTTTTCACAATCAGATTCATTACCAACTTCCCATACTTCATAGTAGTCGGAGAAAACCCATTTTCCATCTTTGTTTTTAATGTAAGTAGTATGTTCATCTCGCAATTCTGTGTTATTACAAATATATGCAGTAGGTTTAAAAACTTTTTGTTCATTAGAGCCTTCAACAGAAAAAGTTATGCTATCTAATACTTTTTCTTCCCCTGATACTAATTTTAAAGGTTCAACAATAATTTCAGTAACATCTTTTCCGATTTTAGGAAAACATCCCTTCTTAAAATATTCATCAGAATTTATAATGTAGTAGGAACGATAATTTTGACCCACCGACCCAAATTCATCTTCATAATTATCACTATGATTTCTGATCACTGGCAAATCATCGTAAAGCACTTCGAACAAATAGTTCAAAAAATATTTGGGATCTTCAGATCCAATTCCAATTGGAATTTTATCTCTTAAATCTTGAGTATCCTTAGTGAGAGTTACAAGGTTTACTAATGTTTTCATTTTGTAACCTTTGCTTGTTTTTCTCTTTTCATTTATAACCTCACGCAGCTGATATTTAATTAATTTCTTAAGCATCTGGTACTTTAGATCTAATTCTTTTTTGACAAGATCTTCTCCCACATCTTTAGTCGGGCTTGAAACATTGATATTATTACTTTTAATAGTTGAAGTTGGGTCATTTAATTCTTCGCCCATGATCATCCTAGTATGAAGTTCTCTGATATTGGCACCTAATTTAGAAGATTGTTCTTTATCCAGATCTGGTATTATTTCATATTCACCATTTAAAAATTGTTCAATCATACCGTCCTTAATACGCATACACCCTGATGCAAGTTGTGATAAAATATGTACAACAAAGGCACCGCAATGATGATTGGTTGTGCAAGGTGGGGTAAATACTTTTTGACCATCCTCCAATTCCCAATGTTTTCCATCCTCAGAGTGCTGAATTTTATTTTTGGTGCAAACGATTTGATCACTATTAATTCCAAGAAAATTAGTTAGAGCCGATTTCACATGTTCAGGAATATCCTCCACCTTGCCGTTACCCTCTGGATCTATGTAAGCTACTTTGTAACCTGATTCTTCTTTTTGAACATAAAGAGCGGTAAAATGACCCCTTATTGAACCATTTTTATTAAGTGGATTCAAAGGAATTAACAATTTTTTAATATCTTCTCTTGAGAATTGTGTGATTCCCATAGCAATTCTTGTTTCGTGATTATGTTCTGAATCAAAATCAAGTTCTACCGAACCAAGTTCGACAAAGGTTGCATCATTTGTTTTTTGTATTTCCAAGCTGATTAAGAAGTTTATAGCCTGAACATCATATGGAGAATTATAATTCTTAATATTTTGCAGCACTTCTTCCTGCATACACGAATGAACTTGTAATGAACCGTTAGACTCATTATCATTTTTAGTAACCGAATTCCTATTATTTTTCAGTACATTATTTGGTATCGTATGATAAAGATTTTCAGAATCTTCACTCGGAATCACAACTGAAACTTTTTCTTTACCAACCTCAAACTTATCGTACCATTCTGCGAATTTTTTTTCGAAATCTTGTTGTCCGTATTTAATTGAGAATTCAGTGAAGTTTTGTCCATTTTTTAATCCTTCCAAAACCCTTTCAGAAAAAATTATCGCGGAGTAGCGACATTGACTTTCGATTTTGTTAGAATTGTAGGCAAACATGCTATCTCCTGTTTTGAGGGAGATCGTCTTAACCTTTTCAATTGCAACTTCATTTCTTTCTGATGTTGGGAAAATTTTTTCAATCGCTTCGTCGTAACACTTTTCAGTTTCAGGTGTTGTTTGTTCTGTTGAATCCTGAATATAGACTATGCGCTTTTTATTTTTTTCTTGCTCAAAGACCAAACCAAAATAATGCCCCCCAGAAATTCCATCGCAAACACAATACTTGTTACCCGACAGAATTTTTTGCCTTATTTCTGTTTTATTGACAAAATCATCCTGCCTAGCCAGACTGAAAAGGTCTTTAGAAGCTAAATCTGTGTACCGACTTCCATAAAAAAATTCATGAAAGAATGAATTTGCACTCCCAAAAATATTCTTCCTTCTATTAAGACCATTCTTGTCAACAAAAGATAAACAAGCCTTTAACTTAGCTTCTCTGACATGATCGACTTTTCCAGTTAGTAAAAAATTTAATACATCAACTAATCCATCTTTTGTGGGATATTCTCCATATTGAGGATTGGTTAGAATTCCTACATCAGCATCTGCAAATGCATTAGCGATCACAAATAGAATAGCCTTATCTGATTCGTCTAATTTAGTTCCATTTTGAAGAGTTTCAATTAATCGTTCTATGAGCTTTACTTCTACTTCTTTTTTAATGGGTGGGGAACCTATAGCTTCGGCAGCTGTTTGTTTTTCGCAAAAAAAATGTGCTTCCTGATTTATACTAAAAATTTCTTTTATCTCTTCAAAACTTTTAACTTCTGCAAATTTAAATCCTTCGTTTTTACCACCTGAGAATAAGAAAGCTTCACTGTTACCTTGCTTCACTATATTAAAATAAATAGATTTATTATCGTTCGATTCTACATTTCTATAAGTCAAATACATCGTGGCCATTCCAATATTCAGATCTGAAAGTAAATCTATTTCTGCCGCCCTTGGTGTGATTAATAGTCTTATCTGGTTCACAAAATTATCTCGAGCAGTTGCATTAGTTAAGTCATAACCATAATTGGCTACAGTCATTGATAGAACTGTAGCTATGGATTCCAGATAAAATTGTTCATCATTTTGTTGACAATTTTTGATTGATTCGAGCCTGCTTATAAGACCATAAAAAAGACTTTTATTTGTTAGATCATCATCACCAGAAACAATAGTATCAGTATTTCTAAGTAGAGAAAATAGACCATCACCTAATCCATCTTCATTCCAATCTATAACGTCATTTCCTAGATTAAAATTTTTTGCTTTTTGCAAAAAATCTTCTTTTTTATTAGGATCGAAACCAGTCTTTAGAAAATTTAAATTATTAATAACCTTCTGTATTCTTTCTGCCATAATTCAATCCTAATTTAGATCAATTTTAAATTCCCGTAATCAACATTACGGTGATATTTGCGTTTGGTGAAAGCAAGAATCAAACCAAAGCAAATGGCGGTAGACATCATTGACGAGCCGCCATAGCTGATGAAAGGCAAAGTCATTCCTTTGGTTGGCAGCAGTCTAAGACTTACTCCGATATTTACAATCACTTGCATTGAAAATTGCGTCATCAGTCCGCATAAGGCCAGATAAACAAAAAAATCTTCTTCTTCCAAAGCTCGTTTAACAATACGTGCGGTTAAATAAGCAAAGACTATCACGATAATAGTGCAAGCAAAAATGCCGTATTCTTCACCAACAACGGCAAAAATAAAATCAGTGTGGGCATCGGGAATAAATTTTTTCACCACGCCATTTCCGGGACCTTGTCCAAAAAAAGAGCCGTTAACAAAAGCATCGAGAGAGCGCTCAACTTGATAGTTTTTTCCGTCAGCATCTAAAAATTTATTGATGCGATCTTCAACATGCGGAAAAACGATGTAAGCTCCAACTCCGCAAATTACTAGAAAAATCGCCAGTCCGGCAATAATAAAAATTGGCAATCCGTAAACAAAAGTTTGCACCAACCACAAAGCGGTGAAGGTAATTGTCATGCCAAAATCAGGCTGCAGAAGTAAAAAAATTATAATTGTAAAAAATAACGCTGCAGAAATTCCGTATTTTTTCCACCATTCTTCGTGATCGAATTTTTGTAGAATGTAAGCGTTAGAAATTACAAAAAACGCTTTGGCAAATTCAGATGGTTGTAGGGTAAAACCAGCCAGAGAAATCCATCTTTTCGCACCTTTTGCTTCGGCGCCAAATAACAAAACCAAAAGCAAAAGACCAATTACGCTAATCATTCCCAAAATTGAAAAAATTTTTATTTTTTCTTGATCAAGAAATGAAATGGCAACCAAAAGAAACAAAGAAATTACCGCAAAAATCAGCTGCTTTTTTAAGAAGAAAAATTTATCAACATCAATTCTTTTGGCAATTGCGGGGCTTGAACTGGCAGTCATCATCAGGCCAAAAATAATAATGCCAAACACCAAAAGAAAATTGATCTTGTCAATATCGATCCACCACTTTTTAAACCCGTTTAAATAACGGCGATCAAACGGGTGATTGGCTTTTATGTCCCAGCTATCCATAATATTTTAATTAAATTTAAACTGCGTTTAGATTTATTCCTAATTTTGAGTTGCTACAGGCAAAGTAAATTTGCCTATCCGCAACAGGTTAGTATTTAATAAGATTTGCTGTGGATTTTAGATTTTTGTCTAAAACAATATCAACAAGTCATTTCTAACTAAAAATAATAAAACAAGACATGCCAAAACAATCCTCCAATAAAATGTGGGGCGGAAGATTTGACGCCAATCCTTCAGATTTGATGCAAGAAATAAATCAATCAATTGCATTTGATAAAAAGCTCTATAGGCAGGATATTAAAGGCTCGATAGCTCACGCTAAGATGTTGAATAAAATCAAAATTTTAAACGAAGCTGAAACCAAAAAAATTATTGATGGTTTAAAAAAAATCGAAGAAGAAATTACTGAAGACAAATTTATTTTTAAAATCGAGCTCGAAGATATTCACATGAATATCGAATCACGCTTGCAAGAAATTATCGGCGATGTTGCTGGCAAGCTGCACACCGCGCGCTCGCGCAACGATCAAGTGGCTTTGGATTTTCGTCTTTTTGTACGTGATGAAATTGACGAAGTACAAAAATTAATTTCTGACTTACAAAAAAAATTAGTCAAAAAAGCTGAAGAAAATTTAAACGTAATAATGCCGGGATTCACTCATTTGCAGGTGGCGCAACCTGTGCTTTTTTCACATCACTTAATGGCTTATTTTGAAATGTTGCAGCGCGATGTTTCACGACTTGCTGATTTGCGCACCCGAATGAATGAATGTCCTCTAGGTGCTTGCGCTTTGGCTGGAACTTCATTTGCAATCGACAGAAATTTCATTGCTAAAGAACTTGGTTTTACACGACCAACTGCCAACTCAATGGACTCAGTTTCTGATCGCGATTTCGCCATCGAATATCTTTTTTGCTTATCGCTAATCAGCACTCATTTATCACGCTTGGCGGAAGAAATTGTTATTTGGATTAGCAAAGGTTTTGAATTTATAAAACTCTCTGACGCCTTTACTTCTGGCTCTTCAATCATGCCACAGAAAAAAAATCCGGATGCTGCAGAATTAATTCGTGGCAAATCTGGTCGAGTTTTTGGCGCGCTGATTGCACTTCTTACAACAATCAAAGGCCTTACTCTGACCTACTCAAAAGATATGCAAGAAGATAAAGAGCCAGTTTTTGACGCTTCAAAAAATACTAAACTTTGTTTGCGCGCAATGTCTGGCATGATTGCTGACATGACAGTCAATGAAGAACAGATGTTAAAAATGGCCAAAAGTGGCTATTCAACTGCAACAGACTTGGCTGATTGGTTGGTTAAAAATTTAAAAATGCCATTTCGTGAGGCGCATCACATCACAGGAACAGTCGTGAAAATCGCTGAAAATAAAGGTGTTGAACTACATCAGCTAAAAATTTCTGAAATGCAAAAAGTTGAGAAAAAAATCACGGCAAAAATTTTTGATGTGTTAAGTGTAGAAAATTCCGTTGCTAGCCGCACTTCAATTGGCGGCACTTCTCAAGCAAGAGTTAGAGAAGAAATCGCAAAAGCAAAAAAGATTTTAGGCCAGTAAAATGAAAAAAATCTCTTGCCTAATTCTACTTTTTACAATCACCCTCAGCTCTTGCGGCCGTAAGGGCCCACTTGAATATCCAGAAGGACAAAAACGCCCAAAGTTTGACAAAGTATTTGACGAATCTTCTAAAAAGAAGAAATAATTTTCTGCACCTGATTGATCGTATCAGCCTTTGATTTGCTTGTGTTTACAATAAAGTCTGCTTTTGCTTTTCTTGCCTGATTACTAACTTGCTTTGTTTTGATTTGGTGGAATTTTTTTTCTAAATTTTTTTTCTCACTTGAGAAAATTTGTGGATTATTTTTTCTAGCGCGAGCTAAAAAACGCTTTTTCTGAATTGACGGAGAAGCAATAATAGCAACGATCTTATCGCATTTATAAGCTTCTGTTTCAAGCAAAAGCGGAATATTTAAAACAACAATTTTCTTTTTCTGCTTTTCCGATTCTTGTAAAAATATTTGATATTTTTTTCTGACTTTTGGGTGAAGAATTTTTTCTAAAATTCGTAATTTTTTTTCATCAGCGAAAACAATCTTTGCCAGTATTTTTCGCTCAATTTTATCAGCAACAAAACTTTGGGGGAAATTTTTTTTAACTGCAGAAATCGTTGATTTGTCAAGCTCCAGCAACTTATGAACTTCTTTATCGGCATCAAAAACAGCAGCACCTTTTTCAAAAAAAATTTCTGCGACAAAATTTTTTCCTGAAGCGACTCCGCCAGAAAGTCCTAATATTTTCATCAATTATTTTAATTCTTGAGGAATTGTCACCTGACAAAATTCTAAATGTTTTCTGACATTGGCTTTAAGAATTTCTAATTCTTTTTTTGAAGTTGCTTCAGCACGCGCAACCAGAACTGGCTGGGTATTAGAAGCGCGAATCAACCACCAGCCATTTTTTTCGGCAACGCGAATTCCGTCAACATCGTTAAAAGTAATCGCAGATTTTTTAAGGTTTTCTTTCAGCTCCTCGACGATTTGAAATTTTCTTTCCTCAGTGCAATCAATTCTGATTTCAGCGGTTGAAAAGGCTCTTGGCATTGATTTGCGCATTTCTGAGAGTTTTTCTTTTGAAGCTGCAATAATATTAATGATGCGAATTGCTGCATAAAGCGCATCGTCAAAACCGTAATATTTATCGGCGAAAAAAATATGACCCGACATTTCGCCAGCCAAAGGAGCTTTGGTTTCTTTCATTTTAGCTTTGACTAGAGAATGACCAGTTTTCCACATCAAAGGCTTGCCACCAGCTTTAGAAATTTCTTTAAACAAAATGTCGCTGGCTTTGACATCAGCAATAATTGTAGCGCCGCGACGATTTTGTAAAATTTCACGCGCGTAGAAAACCATCAGCTGATCACCCCACAAAATTTCACCTTTATTATCCATCACACCAATACGGTCACCGTCGCCATCGAAAGCGATGCCAATATCGCATTGTTGTTCGATCACAGTTTTTTTCAAAGCTTCGAGATTTTTTTCAACCGTTGGATCCGGATGATGATTGGGGAAAGTTCCGTCAATTTCGCTGTAAAGCAAAATATGCTCTGAAGCAATGCGTTCAGAAAGGCGAACCATGATGTCGCCAGCAGCTCCATTACCATTATCCCAAGCGATACGTAATTCTTTTTTTGGTTTGAAATTATCAATTTCGTCAAGCAGCGGGCTTTCACTTTCAGCTAAAATGCAGTCGGATAAAATTCGATCAACATATTCTTCAGCAATATCAGTTTTTTTTAACTTGCCTTTGGCTTCAATAAAATCAGCTTCTGCGGCAATTTTTGCTAAACCTAAAATATCGTCGCCAAAAAATGGGCGCTCTTTCAACATGATTTTAAATCCGTTGTGATCTTTTGGATTGTGCGAGCCTGTAACCATAATTCCGGCATCTTGCTCAAGATGATAAACTGAGAAATAAAGCATTGGAGTTGGCCCCAAGCCAATATCGATAACTTCTAAACCAGATTCAACCAAGCCTTTGATTAGTTGCTTTTTAAGTGCTGGAGAACTCAAACGTCCGTCGCAAGCAACAGAGATTTTTTTCTTACCATTTTTTTGTAAAAAAGATGCGAAAGATTTTCCGACAAAAAACGCATCAATATCGTTTAAAGTTTGGCCGTAAATGCCGCGAATATCGTAAGCACGCAAAATTGAGTGATGAAATTTATGAGACATAAAACTATTAATTTATTTTTCCGATTATTGGAGAAGAAGCAGAAGCAAATTTTTTGACTTCCATTCTTCCAGCTAGGTAAGCAGCGCGACCAGCTTCAATTGCCAGTTTCATGGCGTGCGCCATCAAGACTGGATTTTTAGCTTTAGCAATTGCGGTATTCATTAAAACTCCATCGCAGCCAAGTTCCATAGCAATTGCTGCATCAGATGCAGTACCAACTCCAGCGTCAACTAAAACCGGAACTTTCGATTGTTCAACAATAAATTCGATGTTTAAACGATTTTGAATACCAAGGCCAGATCCAATTGGAGCCGCTAAAGGCATGATGGCGCAACAGCCAATATCTTCTAATTCTTTAGCAACGATTGGATCATCAGAAGTGTAAACCATTACATCAAATCCGTCTTTGATCAGTAATTCTGCGGCTTTGACCGTTTCGATAACTTTTGGGTAGAGAGTTTTTTCATCAGCCAAAACTTCAAGTTTGACTAAATTCCAACCTCCAGCAGCGCGCGCTAAGCGCAAAGTTCTAACTGCCTCTTCAGAGGTGAAACAGCCAGCAGTGTTGGGCAAGTAAGTGAATTTTTTTGGATCTAAAAAATCTTGCAACATTGGCTCGCCTTTCTTTTCAATATTGACGCGACGCACCGCAACAGTGACGATTTCAGCGCCTGAAGCATTGATTGCGGCAGCGGTTTCTTGAAAATCTTTATATTTTCCAGTGCCAACTAGAAGACGAGAGTTGAACTGGCGACCAGCGATTGTGAAGGAGTCTTGCATTAGATAATTTAGAACTGGCTAGAAAAAGCCGTAATCAAAAATAAAACAAAAGGTGCAACGAGCATTATTCCATCAAGACGGTCAAGGATTCCGCCATGTCCGGGAATTATGTTACCAGAATCTTTTACGCCAAAAATTCTTTTAAATTTTGACTCAAGCAAGTCGCTGGCTTGCTCAATTATAGCTAAAACAGCGCTGAAGAAAATAAAAAATATTACGCTACCGTGAAACATGAATGAGCTTAAAAAGCCAATAATCATGCTGGCAAAAACTCCGCCAGCAAGTCCGCTCCAAGTTTTGTTTGGACTAATTTTTGGAGCAAGTTTTGCGCCGCCGAAAGTTTTTCCAGAAAAGAAAGCGAAAATATCGGTGCTCCAAATTACTGCAAACATCCACAGCAAAATATTGCTATCCTGCATTCTCAATTTAAGCACGCAGTACATTGGAATTGCTATGTAAGCCAAGCCAATCAAGCGCCATTTTTTTTGGTCTTGGGCAGTTCTAGTAAGATCAATCCATTCTGCAGTCATTAAAATTGTGATGGCTATGGTCATCAAAAAAAATAAATTTTGCGAAAAGCAAATAGCGTAAATTGCTAAAGGCACCAAAACGATAGCACTGATCACTCTTTGTTTGGTATTTTCTGACGGGTCCAAATCGTCAACCACTGCAATAATTCTTCCGATTAATTTATTGATTAAGAAATTAGATTTTTGAGAAATATTCTTTGCGCTTTCAAAAATTTTTTCCGCTTTATCTTTTGCCATATCTCCTCTCTCTTTTGTTAAATTCATTGATTGCTTGCAGCAAATGTTGCTTGCCAAAATCTGGCCAGAAAACTTCAGTAAAGTAGAGTTCGCTGTATGCCGCCTGCCAAAGTAAAAAGTTACTTAATCTTAAATCACCAGCAGTTCTGATTAAAAGATCAGGATCTGGCATTTGGGGTTGATACAAATTTTGTGAAAAAAACTTTTCGTTGATTTCATCGAAGCTAATTTTGCCCTCGCTAACTGCAAGACTTATCTTTTTTGTTGCATCAACAATCTCTTGTCTTGAGCCGTAACTGAAAGCAACATTAAGAGTTAATGACTTATTATTTTTAGTTAGATTTTCTAAGTCTTTAATACGAGATTTTGTGGCCTGAGAAAGTTTTTCTAAATTTCCTGAAATGATCATCTTAACATCTTTTTCAACCAAAGCTTTGGTTTCCTTTTCTAAATAATTATCCAGCAAATTCATCAAATATTGTACCTCGTCTTGTGGACGGTTCCAGTTTTCAGAAGAAAAGGCATAAATCGTTAAATTTTTAACACCAATTTCAATGCAGCTTTCAGCAATTTTTCGCACATTCTCTGAACCTTGTTTGTGACCGACGGCTATTGGAAGGCCTCTGGTTTTGGCCCATCTGGCGTTGCCATCCATGATGATAGCAATATGAGCAGGAATTTTTTTTAAAGTGTTTTTTTTAAGAGATTTTTTAAAAAAAAACATTTCTAGACTTTCATCAATTCTTTTTCTTTTGCGGCAATTACATCGTCAATTTTTTTGACGAATTCATCAGTGATTTTTTGCACTACTTCGTTGCAGGAATGGATTTGATCTTTGGAAGCGCCAAGTTCTTTTTCTCTTCTTTTAAAATCGTCAAGAACATCGCGCCTGATATTGCGCACTGCGATTTTTTTATCTTCACCATATTTTTTAGCCAACTTTACCAAATCTTTACGACGCTCTTCGCTGAGCTTTGGAATCATGATGCGAATTGTAGTTCCATCAACCAAAGGGTTAAAGCCAAGATTAGAATTGATAATAGCTTTTTCTACGGCTTTAACATTAGAGCGATCCCAAACTTGAATTGAAAGGGTTGTTGCTTCTGGAACTGAAATGCTGGTCAGTTGCGACATTGGCATCATCTGGCCATAAACTTCTACTTTAACTGGATCAAGCAAATTTGGCGTGGCACGGCCAGTTGAAATCGAATCCATGTCACGCTTCAAAGAAGCCATGGTTTCTTCCATTTTATGACGGGATTTATCGGCGAATTCGTTAATCATAATTTTCCTAATTAATAATTGTAAATTTTCCTTTGCCTTGAACAACTTCACATAAAGCATTTTCGCCTTTTATTGAAAAGACGATGATTGGTAATTTATTGTCTTTGGCCAAGGTGATAGCGGTTTGATCCATAACTTTTAGATCTTGTTTCAAAACATCGATATAGCGCAGAGAATCATAGCGAGTGGCAGTTTTATCTAGCTTAGGATCAGCACTATAAACTCCGTCAACTTGCGTGCCTTTTAAAACTACATCACATTTAACTTCAATAGCGCGAAGAACGGCAGCAGTGTCGGTTGTAAAAAAAGGATTTCCAGTTCCGGCAGTAAAAATTACGATACGTTTTTTTTCTAAATGACGAGCAGCTTTTCTTTTGATGTAAGGCTCGCAAATACTATCCATTTTGATGGCAGACTGCATGCGAGTTGCGAGTCCACGTTTTTCAAGAGCGCTTTGCAAAGCAATGCCATTGATACAAGTAGCAAGCATTCCCATATAATCAGCGCTAGCGCGTTCCATTCCAGTAGCCGCTACCGAAACTCCACGAAAGATATTGCCACCACCAACAACTAAACAGATTTCACAGCCAAGTTCATGAGCAGCAACTATTTGATCACAGATTTTTTTTATGGCTTCAATATCATGACCAAAACCTTTTTCACCCATCATCGCTTCACCAGAAACTTTAAATAGGATGCGTTTGAATTTTAAGTCAGTTGTATTTGCCATGATTTAAATTGTAGTTGAATGTCAAAAAAAATACCTCTTTCGAGGCATTTAATTTTAGCGCGTCATTGATGCTACTTCGGCAGCAAAGTCATTTTCTTTTTTCTCAATTCCTTCACCAAGGATGAAAAGTTTGAAAGCAGAAATTTTTGTTTGGCCATTTTCTTTGCCGAAATTAACAATCAAATCTTTGATTTTAACTTTATCGTCCATCACAAAAAGCTGTTCTAAAAGAACGACTTCTTCGTAATATTTTCTAATTCTGCCTTCGATCATTTTATCAATGATGCTTTCAGGTTTGCCAGAAGCGCGAGCTTGATCTTTCAAGACTTCAACTTCTCTTTTTAATTTTTCTGGTTCAACCGATTCAATTGAAAGAGCTTCAGGTTTTGCAGCTGCAATATGCATCGCAACTTGTTTGCCCAAATCTTCTAATTTTGATTTTTCAGCTTTAGACTCAAAAGCAACTAGCACAGCAATTTTACCGATATTTGGTGCTGTGGCATTGTGGATGTAGCTAACAACAACTCCGCTTGTAACTGCTAAATTAGAAATTCTACGAATGTTGATATTTTCACCAATCACACCGATCTGATTTTTTAGTTCGGCATCGACCGAGTGTTGTGTATCTTTGAAGTTAAGGGCTTTCAAAGCTTCAACATCATCACCAGCGTTAATTGCTAATTTAGCAATTGCGCTAACAAAATCTTGAAATTTTTGGTTACGAGCCACGAAGTCAGTTTCAGAATTTACTTCCACGATTGAGGCTTTATTTCCTTCAACGCAAACAGCAACAGCGCCTTCAGAAGTGATTCTGCCACTTTTTTTAACCGCAGCTGAAAGACCTTTTTTTCTTAGCCAATCAACTGATTTTTCGAAGTCATCAGCATTTTCCGACAAAGCTTTGTTGCAATCTGAAATTCCACAACCTGTGGCTTCGCGAAGTTTTTTAATGAGAGCTAGATCTGCCATTTTTTTTACTAATTTTAGTTAATTATGATTCTCCAGAACCAGTCTTACTAAGGGGTGACAAGTATGGAGGGCGTCAAAAAATCTTGCACCCTCCAAATCGCAATTTGTCAACAGTCGCAGGACAGGTCCTATTTTATTTTTTTGCCGCTGGTTTTTTTGCTGCTGGCTTATGAGCAGGTTTTTTTGCTACCGGTTTTTTGTCGTCTTTTTTCTCAGCTTGTGAAGCGATGTGTTTTTTCTCAGAAGCTTTTTCTGAATTAGTTTCATGCTTAACTTCCAGTTTTGCAGAAGATTTATGGTGAGGTTTGGCGTCTTTTTTGCCTCTGAAATCTTTTTTACCTTTAAAATCTTTGGAGTCTTTCTCGTCAGATTTTTTCTCAGTTTTAACAGAAATTGAGTTTTTGTAATTAGCGATTTCTTCGCCAGTTTCAAATTTGCTAATATCAACACCAGAAATCGCCATATTTTCTTTTACGCCAGCAATTGCAGCATCAGAAAGTAGACGACAGTAAAGTTTAATTGCTTTAGCTGAGTCGTCATTTCCGGGGATTGGAAAAGTTATTCCGTCTGGATTGCAGTTCGAATCAAGTATTGCCATAATTGGCACGCCAAGTTTTTTAGCTTCAGCAATTGCCAAAGATTCTTTGTAAGTATCGATAACAAAAACCAAATCAGGATATCCGCCCATGTTTTTGATACCGCCGAGAGCTTGTTCAAGTTTAAGTCTTTGTCTTTCAAGAACCAGTTTTTCTTTTTTGTTATAATCAACTTCATCGCTATTTAAACGATCTTCGATTTTTTTCAGAGTTTTGATTGATTGAGAAACTGTTTTCCAGTTAGTCAACATGCCGCCCAACCATCTAAAATTAACATAATATTGGCCACATCTTTTAGCGGCTTCTGCGATTGGCTCAGCACCTTGTTTTTTAGTTGCGATAAAAAGAATTCTGCCATTGTTTTTAGCGATATCTTTAACAGTAACCATTGCCTTATGCAGCAAATTAGCAGTTTTGTTAAGATCAATGATGCTAACACCATTGCGGCTGGTGTGAATATATTTAGTCATTTTCGGATTACGACGCATAGTCTTGTGACCGAAGTGAACACCAGCTTCAAGAAGCTGTTTAATAGTGAAGGTAGGAAGTTCTGTTTTAGACATTTTGATAGATGAAATTTTGGTTTTTTAAGCAACAGCAGCAAAAATCCACTAAAACCTTTGTAAGCGTTTTTAGGTGAACACCAAAATTGCTGAACTGTTGTGAAGATTAGTTACTTGAATGAAATCAAGAGCCGAGCTTTTTAAGAGCTGGTAAAAAAAATTGCAACTTAAAAAAGTGGCGATCATTCTTGATTGCGCAACCCTTAAAAAATCTCTTTTAAAATGATTATTTTTCCTGCAATCGATCTGAAAAACGGTCAATGTGTGCGCTTGTTTAAAGGCGACATGAATCAAGCTACAGTATTTAACAACAACCCTGCAGCACAGGCTCAAGAATTTGAAAACGCTGGATTTAAATTTTTGCACATTGTCGATTTAGATGGCGCAATTGCTGGCGCTTCAGTTAATGAAGAATCTGTTAGAGATATTTTAAAATCAGTAAAAATTCCAACGCAACTTGGTGGCGGAATTCGTACAATTGCCGCAATTGAGAAATGGCTAGAGCTTGGCGTAAGCCGGGTAATTCTTGGAACTATTGCCGCAAAAAATCCTGAACTCGTCAAAGAAGCCTGCAAAAAATTCCCTAGAAAAATCGTTATTGGCATTGATGCCAAAAATGGTTTTGTTGCAACTGAAGGCTGGGTCGAAACTTCGAAAATTACTGCGCTGGAGCTCGCTAAAAAATTTGAAGATTGCGGCGCTGTTGCAATTATTTACACCGATATTTCTCGTGATGGAACCTTAACTGGCGCTGATTTTGAAGGCACAAAGCACTTAGCAGAAAATCTGAAAATTCCAGTAATTGCTTCTGGCGGAATTTCAAACTTAGAAGATGTTTTAAAAATAAAATCACTAGAAAAAAACGGTGTAGTTGGTGCCATTGTTGGTCGCGCTATTTATGACAAAAAAATTGACACCAGGGATTTAATAAATCTCTGATAAAAATAAACAAAACGAATATTTGACTTTTCTTGACTATTTTCTAAATTGCGCCGCGCTTTAAAGCTCACTCTACAAATTCAATTCAAAATATTTAAATGCGTTATTTAGCCTTGACCGAGAAAGATCGGAAAGAGATGTTCGCCGCCATTGGCGTTTCTTCAATTGATGAACTTTATGACGCAGTTTCGTCAGAATTTCTGCTTAAAAAACCAATCGAAAATCTGCCTAATCACCAAGGTGAGATTGAGGTAGAAAAAATTCTAAAATCTCTAGCAGCAAAAAATCATACTGCTGCACAAGGCCCTTTTTTTCTAGGTGCTGGCTGCTATAAACATTATATCCCATCAACTGTTGATTACATTATTCAACGCTCAGAATTTCTAACTTCTTACACGCCTTATCAGCCAGAGATTTCGCAAGGAACCTTGGCGGTAATTTTTCAATTCCAAAGCATAATTGCTCTTTTAACTGGAATGGAAGTTGCTAACGCTTCGATGTACGATGGTGCTACTTCTCTTTCTGAAAGCTGCTTGATGGCGCTTCGTATTAAACAAGGTCGCAAAAATATCGCAGTTTTAGGCGATGTTCATCCTGACTATTTAGAAGTTGCAAAAACCTCGCTTGATTTGAACGAATCAAAATTCGTTTCCCAAATTGATGAATCCTGCGCCGCGGTCGTTGTACAATATCCTGATTTTCACGGTGAAGTTGGAAATCTTGACGATGTCAGAAAAAAATGCGATGCAGCTGGCGCTTTGATGATTGTTGTTACGAACGAAATTCTTTCCTTAGGTTTGCTTGAAGCTCCCGAACAAGCTGATATCTGCGTTGGCGAAGCTTCATCTCTTGGAGTTGGTCTTAATTTTGGCGGCCCACTTTTAGGTTTCTTTGCCTGCAAAAAAGAATTTGTGCGTCAAATGCCCGGAAGAATCTGCGGCGCAACTACAGATGTTGATGGCAAAGCTGGTTATGTTTTAACACTAAATGCTCGCGAACAACATATTCGTCGTGAAAAAGCCACTTCTAATATTTGTTCTAATCAAGGTTTATGCGCTACAGCTTTCACCGTTCATGCCTCTCTTCTTGGTGAAATCGGTTTTAAAAAACTGGCTTTGATTAACCATAAAAAAGCCTGTGACTTAGCTGATCGTTTGGCAAAGGCAAAAGGAGTAAAAATTTTGAACAAAAGTTTTTTCAATGAGTTTACTATTGAACTCACAAAAGACGCAGCAGAGGTGAACAAAAAATTACTCGCCAAAAATATCATTGGCGGATTGGCTCAAAAAAATAAAATGATCGTCGCCGTCAGTGAATTAACTAGTGAGCAAGACATCGAAACTTTTGTAACTGAATTAGAAAAAATTTTAAATTAGAAAAAAAATGACTTTTACTCCAAAAGAAATCGGCGGACTTAGACATGAAACTGAACTCCTAATCCACCAGTCGCGCACTGGTGCTTGTGGTGTTGATTTACCAGAAGTTGCAAATTTTTCTCTACGCACTGGTCAAAAAAATCGTGAGCAAATTGGTCTGGCACAAGTTAATGAACCACAAGTTATTCGTCACTTTGTGCGTTTGTCGAATCAAAATTATTCAATCGACGCCGGCTTCTATCCCCTTGGATCTTGCACTATGAAGCATAATCCGCGTTTAAACGAAAAAATGGCACGCTTACCCGGCCTTTCTGACATTCATCCACTACAAGACCAATCAACAGTTCAAGGCGCTTTGGAGTTAATGTTTAATTTGCAAAACTGGTTAGCAACTTTAACTGGACTTGGCGCAGTTTCTCTGGCTCCTGCAGCTGGTGCACAAGGTGAATTTGCTGGAATGCTAGTTATTAAAAAAGCTCATGAGAAAAACGGCGAAGCAGCAACTCGTAAAATTGTTTTGATCCCAGACTCAGCACACGGCACAAACCCAGCAACAGCAGCGATGTGCGGCTTTCAAATCAAAGTTATTCCGTCAAACAAAGATGGTTTGATTGATCTTGATTTGTTTAAAAAGTTAATCACCGAACATGGTAGATCAATCGCTGGAACCATGATTACCAACCCAAATACTTGCGGTAAATTTGAAAAAAATATCAAAGAAATCGCTGATTTAATTCATTCTGTTGGTGCTTACTTTTATTGCGATGGCGCTAATTACAACGCTATTGTCGGCAAGGTTCGACCAGCAGATATCGGTGTTGATGTAATGCATTTTAATCTGCACAAAACTTTCTCAACTCCTCACGGCGGCGGTGGACCTGGATCTGGACCAATCGCAGTACGTTCTGAATTAGCACAATTTTTACCAACCCCGCATGTTGAAAAAGAAGGCGATATCTACAAATTAATCGCGCCAAAAAATAGTTGCGGTAAAGTAAAAGGTTTTAACGGACAATTTGGAATGCATGTTCGCGCTTTGACCTACATGCTTTCTCATGGTGCTGACGGTTTGCAAAAAGTTGCTGAAGATTCAGTTTTAAGCGCCAATTACGTTTTGGCAAAGTTGAAAAACCATTATCACGTGCCGTTTGGCGGCAATTGCATGCATGAATGTTTA
Organism: Rickettsiales bacterium UBA2645; assembly: GCA_002359655.1. Lineage (GTDB taxonomy): Bacteria > Pseudomonadota > Alphaproteobacteria > Rickettsiales > UBA1997 > UBA2645. The sequence continues at coordinate 29,817 of DENL01000043.1, forward strand.
TTGACTGATAAGCTGCAAAAGGCTCAAGGTACGAGCACTCTTGATATCGCCAAGGCTCTTGTTGAATATGGTATTCACCCAATGACTGTATTTTTCCCACTTGTAGTTCAAGGCGCTATGTTGATAGAACCAACTGAAACTGAGACCAAAGAGACAATTGAAGATTTTATCAATACCATGATTTTTATTGCCGAAGAAATCAAAGAAGGTCGTGGTGATAGATTCCACAACTATCCCCTTTCTACTCCAAGAAGAAGATTGGACGATGTCAAAGCCGCCAAAACTCCCGTAACAACTTGGTAAAATTTACTAACAATAATTAAAAAATGCCGACAAAAAACAAAGCTGCTTTCTCATTGATTGAACTGGCAGTAGTCGTCGTAATAATCGGATTTTTAATTATTGGTGTAATTGGTGGTTCGTCTTTGATAAGATCTTCGACTATTAATAGTGCTAGATCTTTCACCGTTAAATCTTCAATTACCTCAATTACAGGCCTTGTTGCTTGGTATGAAACATCTTTAAACGAAAGTTTAAAAAGATCTGAATCTTACCAAGATCAACAAATCAGCACCTGGTATGATGTCAGTCCAGGATCAATAGTGGCAGCCAGAAACACGCTTACCACTTCCGCCTCCAATGCTTTAATTTATCAAGAAAAAGGCATTAATGACATTCCCTCGCTTCGCTTTAGTAGTTCAGGAAAACTAACACTTAGTAGTTTTTATCAAGGTGCACTTACTCAAAGCACTGTATTCTTGGTGTTCCGCCCAACCAGCAGTCTTGGGGTAACTTTACTTGATTCTTATTCTACTGGCAGCACTTCTTCAATTGGCGTTTCAAGCACTACCATAGATCTCAATGCTGGATCAAGTGTTAGCACGTCAACTGCAAGCAATTCCGCCAGCTTTACCATTGGCAATGATTATATTCTAGCAGCTTACTTTAGCGGCTCTTCTTCCAAAGCTTATGCTAACAACGTCACAACTTCTGCTGGCAATGCTAGTGTTAGCCCTGGCAGTAATCAACTTAGCGGACTAACTATTGGCACAAATAAAAGTGGTAGCAGTGCTTTCACTGGTTTGATTTCCGAAGTTATTATTTTCAATAGAGTACTGCAAATTCAAGAAAGAAGAGACGTTTTTAAATATTTATCTTACAAATATAAAATTTCTGTAACCGGAATATAACTATGATTAAGAAGGCTTTTTCGATGATCGAGATTTCTCTGGTCTTGATAATAATAGGAGTAGTCGCTGCTGGCCTTGTAAAAGGCAGCTCTTTGATCAAATCAGCTCAGCTGGCAAGCGCTAGATCTCTTACCATCAAATCAGTTGTTCCAAATATTGATGGCCTTGTTGTTTGGTATGAAACCTCTTTGCAAGATAGTTTTATCTCATCTGAATCTTCTTCCGATGGATCTTCGATCAGTAAATGGTATGATATCAGCCCATCTTCTATTCTTTCTCAAAAAAACGTCATAGGCAAAAATGTTTCAAATGCAACTTACAAAACAAACGGCATTAATGGTATTCCATCTTTATATTTCGCTGGCTCGATAAATTATAAGTTATCCTCCTTCTACCAAGGATATTCAACGAGTGCCACTGTATTTATAGTTTTTCAACCACAAACAACTTTAAGCGCAACTCTAATCGACTCTATTTCTGGTGCCACTAACAGAGTCAGTTTTACAAGTACTTATATTACTCTTAATGCAGGAACAAGTGCTAACACTTCTACAGCAAGCAACCCTGCAAGTTTTGTCAGTAATCAAAATTATATTTTATGTGCTTATTTTAATGGCGCTTCTTCCAAAGCCTATTCTAATAACGCCGCGGTAGCAGCTGGAAATGGTACCATTGACGCTGGAAGCAACTCGTTTAGAAATCTTACAATTGGGAGTAACGCAGATAAAAGTAATTCTTTTAAAGGCTTAATCTCAGAAGTAATAATTTTTAATCGACCGCTAAAAGAGAAAGAGCGCAAAGATATTTTTCGATATTTGTCCATCAAATATAAAATTAGTGTAAAAGGATTATAAAACTCACTGCCTTGACATAAAAGGCAGCGCTAACTAATTAATCGAGCTTCTTCAATCAAGCCCTCACTTTTTTAAGTTTAAGCAAATGACTAACTATTTAATCGTAAAACCAGAAGCAATCGCCAAGTCTAGCGACGCGGGATTTCTACAATATCTAAGAGAAATTCAAAAATTTCCAATTCTTACTCTTGAAGAAGAGCAAGAGTACGGCAATAGATTCCAAAAAACAGGCGACAAAGAAGCAGCAAAAATGCTGGTTCAAAGCCATTTGCGTTTGGTCGTAAAAATCGCCCGCAAGTTCAAGAACTATGGACTACCAATGTTTGATATTGTTGCCGAAGGCAATGTTGGATTGGTGCAAGCTGTAAAAAAATTTGATCCACAAAAAGGTTTTCGCTTCTCAACTTACGCCATGTGGTGGATTCGTGCTTATATTCAAGAATATGTTTTACGTTCTTGGTCCTTAGTCAAAATTGGCACGACAGCAGCGCAGAAAAAATTGTTTTTCAATCTACGTAAAATCAAACAAAAAATTGCTGGTAGTCACACAAGCACTGATCGCTTGCCAGAACAACATATCGCCAGAATCGCTAAAGACTTAAATGTTTCTCAAAAAGATGTAACTGATATGGATTCAAGGCTGCAACAGCCAGACTCTTCGCTAAATAACCTGATCAATAATGAAGATGAAGGTTCAGAGTTAATCAATGAGCTAGCTTCAACAGATGATAATCAAGAGCAAATCGCTATTTCAAATCAAGAAAAGTCGCGCCAAGCTCTGGCTTTAAAAAACGCCATGGGAAAACTAAATGAGCGCGAGAAAGACATTTTATTTAAACGTCAACTAGCAGAAAATCCTTTGACTCTGGAAGAGCTGAGCCAAATCTACAAAGTATCGCGCGAGCGAATTCGACAAATTGAAGAAAATGCTATCAGCAAAATCAGAAAAGAAATTACCAAATCTTTAGCATAAAATGTTTACAGGAATCATCACAAATATTGGCATTGTTGAATCCTTAAACCTTAACAACAAAAAAGATTTACTGATTTCGATTTCAACCTTAGGCATTTTAAAAAGAAAACTAGAAATAGGCTGCTCAATTGCTTGCAGTGGTATTTGTCTGACATTGCTTAAAAAGAAAAAACAGGGCAAAAAAAATATTCTCTACTTTCAAGCTTCAAAAGAAACTTTGGATAAAACCACTTTAAAAAGCTGGAAAATTGGTGATTTAATAAATTTAGAATTTGCTTTGAAAGTAGGAGACGAACTTGGTGGTCACCTTGTTTCTGGCCATGTTGATGGAACTGCTAAAATATCAGAAATAAAAGCAATTAAAGATTCTCGTAAATTCACTTTTGTGATAAATAAAGATTTGCTTAGATTTATTGCACAGAAAGGCTCAATCACAATTAACGGTACTTCTCTTACTATTAATCAAGTCAATGGTAGTTCTTTCAGCGTCAATCTGATTTGGCATACGCTAGAAAATACTGCTTTTAAAATCTCTAAAATAGGAGATTTGGTAAATATAGAAGTTGATATGCTGGCGCGATATTTAGAAAGAATGCTAAACAAAAAATAAATCGCTGCGAAAGCAATCTTGTGAAGCCAAGTTTATTCTGCATTTTAACCAAAAAAAAGGCCTTCCAAAATTATTTGGAAGGCCTTTTTCTTTTAGGAAAATTTGTGAAGCAAATTACATATTTTCAGAAATATATTTTACAGCGCTGGCCACTGTAGTGATTTTTTCAGCAGCATCATCGGGAATTTCAATTCCAAACTCTTCTTCAAAAGCCATTACCAATTCAACTTGATCCAAGCTATCCGCGCCCAAATCATCAATGAAGCTTGCATTTTCAGTAACTTTTGCTTCTTCAGCACCTAAGTGGTTAATAATGATTTTTTTAACTCTTTCGAAGATTTCGTTATTGCTCATAAACTTGGATTAAATTATTAATAAAACTTGAGGAATCTCTTAGATATTAAAGGCCTTGTAGCCTCACAAGTGGGGCGGCAACTTAAAACCAGCAAATTAAATAGCAAACAGAAATTACCAAATGTTACATGACTGATATCGAAGCTATTTCACAACGTTTTAAAGTGGCATTACTGCCATAATTTCATGACCAGAATTTAGTGATTTTGCGCCGTTAAAAAATGGTAAAATTCCTAAAAATTTATCAAAAAATTTTGTCTCATGTTTTTCAATCTCAATTGGTTTTAGAGATAATTTTTTTATGTCAATTTTACGATCTTTTTCAAGGTAATGAAGTGCCTGTTCTTTACCGCCTATTTCATCAACTAAGCCAACTTTTAGAGCTTGTCTGCCCGTAAAAACTCTACCGTCGAGAACTGATTTTGTTTCTTTAATCAGTTTTTTGCCTCTTCTTTCGCGCACCAAATCAGCGAAGAATTTGTAACTATCTTGAATTGAGTCGTTAATAACCCGATCAACTTCCAAGCTAGATTTCTCAAATGGCGAAGGACTACCTTTAAGCGGAGAAGATTTATAATTATGGAATTTCACTCCAACTTTACTTGCTAAATCAGTAACATCTGGTGACTCCATCAAAACACCAACTGAGCCAGTCAAAGTACCGTTTCTGGCAATAATATGATCAGAAGCTATTGCAGCCATATAACCACCAGAGGCTGCGACTGAACCCATGGTTACTACTATTGGTTTGTGAGCAGCAATATTTCTTAACTCTTCAAATAAAATTTCGCTTCCAACAATTCCGCCACCCGGACTGTCAATATCTATGATCACAGCTTTGACTGATTTTTCTTCAGCAATTTTTTGCAGAACTTCACTGCGATAATCATCCTGCATGATTACGCCATCAATTTTGATGGTAGCAATATAGTCTTCAACATTAGAAACATCTGATAATAATCCATTGCCAAATATTAACCTCGATCCAAAAAGCAGAGAAATAGCTGCAAGTAAGATCGCAATATTTTTCCACTTATGAACTTTGTTTTTAAGATATATCAGGGCTGCGATATTGTCGGAGATATTCATAAATTTGAATAGTTTAACATCATAATACAAAACAGCTTTCATTCTTTGACTACAGCTCCGAAGATCTCAGAGATTAACTAACAAGGTTTTTGTAGCTGTAGTCAAAGATGATTAACTATCTAATTATCATTTTTTTCATTTTCAGCTGCTGCTGCTTTTAAAGCATCACCAATTGTAGTTCCAACGCTTTCATTACCAGAATAAAGATGAGCTTCATGCTCATCAGCTTCCATATCTTTTATTGAAAGCAGAAGTTTACCAGTCACTTTATTAAACAAAGTTACCTTGGCTTCGATACGATCACCAACTTCGTATTTCTCAGTTTTTTGATCTTGTTTATTTTTAGACAAATCAAGTCTTTTGATTACAGCTTTTAAACCGCTATCAAGCTCAACTTCCAAGAAATCTTTTTTGATATTAATTACAACGCACGAAACCACCATGCCATTGTCGATTTTGTCTAGATCGTCTTTGAAAGATTTGCTATCAAGTTGCTTGATACCAAGAGAAATTCTTTCTTTCTCGTAGTTGCTGCCAAGAACTATAACTTTGATTTTTTCATCTTTTTTGAATTTTTTCAAAACTTCTTCTGTAGCGCCATTAGCGATATCAGAAACATGAACTAATCCGTCAACGCCACTATCAAAGCCAACGAATAGACCAAATTCAGTAAAGTTTTTCACTACACCTTCAACAACATCACCAACTTTGTGAGCATCAGAAAACGCTTGCCAAGGGTTTTTCTCGCATTGCTTCATGCCAAGAGAAATGCGGTGGTTTTGTGGATTGATGTCCAAAATCATCACTTCAACTTCTTGGTTAGCATTTAAAAATTTGTTAGGAGTTGAGTTGTTTTTAAGCCAGCTCATTTCTGAAACATGGACTAAACCTTCAATGCCTTCTTCGATTTCAACAAAAGCACCGTAGGTTGTAATGTTGGTAACGTGGCCTTTAACCGTGCTGCCAACAGGGTATCTCTCTGCGATTGTATCCCATGGATTTTGTTGCAGTTGTTTCATGCCCAAAGACACGCGTTTGCTGTCTTCATCATATTTGATAACTTGAACTTTAACTTCTTGTCCAACTTTTAAAACTTCTGATGGATGTCTAACGCGGCACCAAGAAATATCAGTTAAGTGCAGCAAGCCATCGAACGATCCGAAATCAATAAACGCGCCGTAATCAGTGATATTTTTAATAACGCCGTCAAGCACATCGCCAACTTTGATTTTGGAAAGAACTTTGTCTTTTTCGAGATTGCGTTGAGTTTCAAGAATTGCACGGCGAGATACTACAACGTTACCACGAATTTCGTCGATTTTTAAAACCTGCAATTTTTCAATTTTGTTAATCAAAAAAGTGTCGTCAGATAAAAGCATAGTATCAACTTGGCTTCTTGGTAAAAAGCACGTAATACCATTAACATCAACGGCGTAGCCACCTTTAACTTTTCCAAGAATGTGACCTTCGATAACAGTTTTATCTTCCAAACAGTTTTTCAAGAAATGCCAATTGTTGTAGCGTCTAGCGTTATCGCGGCTGATCATCAGCTCGCCTTTTTTGTTTTCCAGCCTTTCTAAAAATACATCTACAACATCACCCTCAAAGATTTCTCCATCTCTTTTGAATTCAGTAATATCAACAAATCCAACCGATTTTGCACCGATGTCGATCGCGACACCTTTGTCGGAAATTCCAACAATAACACCTTTAACGACAGTGCCTTCAACTAGTTTTTGGCTGTCCTTTTCATATTCTTCGAATAATTCAGCAAAGTTTTCTGCAGCGAATAATTTTTCTTGCTCTATTGCTTCATGAGCATCTTGAGCGGCTTTGTTAGTCATAAAATTGTAAGTTAATGGTTAATAAAATGTTAGCACGATGCCAACTCCAGACCTTATTGGTTAAAGATTTAGACCTTATTTCGAATTTATTTTGAGTATCTTTTTTATTGTAAAAAAAAATCTATTAGCTCGAGAAAAGAGGCGCGTAAAATATTTTCCCTCCAACTAAGATGCAAGCGCTTCTTTGCTATGATTTAATGGTTGACTATTTCACTAGGTCTTTAAAATGCAGAGCCTCAATTTTTTATAATTTTTTTCTTAAAAAATGATTCTTACAACCAAAGCCAGATACGCTGTGATGGCAGTGATTGACATTGCAAGCTCTGATGCAAAACAGCCGATTTCTCTGTTGATGATTTCGCAGCGGCAAAAAATCTCGCTTTCTTACTTAGAACAAATTTTTGCCCGCTTGAAAAAGGCTGGTATCGTTGAGTCGGTGAAGGGTCCAGGTGGTGGCTATGTTTTAGCACAAGATGCAAAAAAAATCACAGTTGACGCAGTTATCAAAGCTATTGGTGAAAATATAAAAATGACACGCTGTGGCAATGTCAAAAAAGGCTGCGTTACCATCAGCAGCAAGTGCAAAACTCACCATTTATGGAATGGTTTGGAGAAAAAAATTTATGAATATTTAAGCTCAATTTCTTTGGCAGACGCATGCAAATAGCTTACTTAGATCACAACTCAACAACTAAACTAGCAGCTGAAGCAATAGCCGAAATGGTCAAAGCCTATCAGCTACCACTCAATGCTTCATCGACCCATAAATTGGGACGCCAAGCTCACAAGCTGGTTGAGGAAGCGCGCCAAGAAATAAAAAATTTACTAAATGCCAATCATTACGAAGTAATTTTTACCAGCAGCTCTACCGAAGCAACTAACACAATAATTCGCGGTGTCGCTGCTAAGAAAATTATTTTTAGCAAAATCGAGCACGCGGCAGTTTATGATTGCCGTCCTCATGGCAAAGAAATCATTGAAATCAAAGCTTTGGAAAATGGTTTGATTGATATTTCTGATTTAAAAAACCATTTAGAAAAAATTTCTGACTCAAGTTTTTTAGTCTCAGCAATGCTTGCCAATAACGAGACAGGAGCAATTCAAGAAGTTGAAGAAATTGCCAAATTAACTCATCAAAAAGGTGGATTATTCCACTGCGATATCGTGCAGGCAGTGGCAAAAATTCCGGTCGATTTAGAAAAAATTAACGCTGATTTCGCCTCGATTTCAGCTCATAAAATAAATGGACCACAAGGTGTTGGCGCGCTTTTGCTGCGTAAAGGTTTAGAAATCGCACCTTTGCTTGTTGGCGGTAAGCAAGAAAAATCAAAACGTGCTGGCACGATAAATGTTGCTGGAATTATTGGTTTTGGCGTGGCTTGCAAATTGGCTAAAGCAAAAATTGCTCAATATAAAAATGTCGAAGAATTGCGTAATTTTTTAGAAAGCGAAATCAAAAAAATTGGCGCTGAAAATATAAAAATTTTTTCAACCGAAGTTGCACGTCTGCCAAACACTAGCTACATTGCCATAAAAAACGCTGATGCCCAAACTCAATTGATTAATTTTGATTTAAATGGAATTTGCGTCAGCGCAGGACCAGCTTGCTCTTCTGGCACTTCAACTGGATCAAGAGTTTTAAAAGCAATGAACATTACACCAGAATTTTCAAACAGTGCTATTCGCGTCAGCCTTGGCACCGAGACTACTGAAGATGAAATTAAAAAATTCATCAAAGTTTGGAGCGAGTTTTATTATCGAACTTATAAACAATAATGACTATTAAACTGCCAATTTATCTAGATTATCAATCAACCACCCCAATGGATCCGCGCGTAATTGAGGCAATGGTTGATTGTATGAAAAACGATTACGGCAACCCGCATTCGCGCACACATGCTCTTGGTTGGAAGGCAGAAGAAATGGTTGAAATCGCCCGCCGTCAAGTTGCAGATCTAATTGGCGCTGATGCTAAAGAAATTTTCTTCACTTCTGGCGCTACAGAATCCAACAACATCGCCATCAAAGGTGTAGCTCATTTTTATAGCGCAACTGGTAAAAACCACATCATTACTTTAACCACCGAACATAAATGCGTTATCAACTCAGCGCGTGATCTTGAGCAGGAAGGCTTTACAGTTACATTTCTACCAGTTCAGCAAAATGGTTTAGTTGATTTAGCAAAACTAGAAGCGGCAATCACTGATAAAACCTGCTTGGTTTCAATCATGACCGTCAACAATGAAATTGGTGTAATTCAGCCAATAAGCGAAATTAGTGCCATTTGTCGCAAAAAAGGTGTATTCTTTCATACTGATGCCGCACAGGCTTTCGGGAAAATTCCGCTCAATGTCGAAGAAATGCAAATAGACTTGATGAGTATTTCTGGCCACAAAATTTACGGTCCAAAAGGTGTCGGCGCTATTTATATTCGCCGCAAACCTCGCATTCGAATCAAATCATTATTCAGCGGTGGCGGTCAAGAGCGCGGCATCAGATCCGGAACTTTGGCCACGCCTTTGGTTGTTGGCCTTGGACTTGCCGCCGAAATCGCTAAAAACGAAATGGCCAAAGATGCAGCTCACATCAAAAAACTCAGCGACAAGCTTTACAACGCCATTACAAAACTAAGCCATGTTTATCTAAACGGCGATCGCGAGCAACGCTACGCTGGCAATTTAAATTTCTCTTTTGCGGGTATTGAAGGTGAATCAATGATTATGGCCATCAAAGATTTAGCGGTGTCTTCGGGCTCGGCCTGCACTTCTTCATCACTTGAGCCATCTTATGTTCTACATTCTCTTGGCGTTGAAGATGAGTTAGCTCACACCTCTATTCGCTTTGGTATTGGACGCTTCACAACTGAAGAAGAAATCGATTACGCCATTAATCTTTTACAAAACAAAATCCAAAAACTGCGTGACTTAAGCCCACTTTGGGAGATGATGCAGGAGGGCATTGACATAAAAAGTATTAACTGGAAATCACACTAGAAAAATAAATAAACTCATTGCGAGTTCGTGAATTTATTTCGCGAGCAGCAATTCAATTTTAACTAAATCCAAGCGAAGTTTGGATTTTAAAACGGAGTTCCACATGGCTTATTCAAAAAAACTTTTAGATCACTACGAAAATCCACAAAATGTTGGATCATTTTCGAAAGAAGAAAAAAATATCGGCACTGGACTTGTCGGCGCACCTGCTTGTGGCGATGTGATGAAACTGCAAATCAAAGTTTCTGATGACGGAACGATCACTGACGCAAAATTTAAAACTTTTGGTTGCGGTTCGGCAATTGCTTCTAGCTCTTTGGCAACTGAGTGGATTAAAGGACAAAACATCGATCAAGCTGGCAAAATTACCAACAAAGAAATTGCGCAAGAACTTTCTTTGCCGCCAGTGAAAATTCATTGTTCAGTTTTGGCGGAAGAGGCGATTAAAGCGGCAATCGAAGATTATAAAAAACATAAATCTGCAGCATAGCTAACTGAAGTATGAACCTAAAATTTTCTGAAACTGGCAACGCAATTGTTGATTATTTAACAATCAGCGATGAAGCCTTTTTACAAATTAAAGAACTAATTAAATCAAGATCAGAACCTTGCGAAGGCATTCGCGTAAGCGTTAGAACTCGTGGCTGCTCAGGACTTTCTTACACGATTGAATACGCTCTTAAAGAAAAAAATATTTCCAAATTTGATGATGTGGTGACGCGTGACGGAATCTCGGTTTTCATCGATCCGAAAGTTTCAATGTTTTTAATTGGCAGCCAAATGATTTACAAAACTGATGAATTAAACTCTGGATTTGACTTCGTAAACCCAAATGAAAAAGGCCGTTGCGGCTGTGGAGAATCTTTTAAAGCTTAGTAATAAAATGAAAAATCACTTCGAAATATTTTCACTTCCTGTTGCTTTTGAAATTGATTTAGAAGCTTTAGAAAAAAAATATCTTGAATTTCAAAAACAATTCCACCCAGACAAATCAAGTACCGCTGACATTACAAAATCGATCGCTGTCAATGAAGCTTACGATGTTTTGCAAAATTCAATCAGTCGCGCTACACATATTTTACAACTTCAAGATATTGATTTAGAAAATGATTCCACAGCGCCAAAGCCAGATTTAGCAACGCTGCAAGAAATTTTAGAGTTGCAAGAAAAAATAACAGAAATCGAGATTTCAGAAATTCAAAACTTACGCCAAGAGCTAAATAAAAAAATAACATCACTTCTCGAAGAAGTTGCCGCAAACCTTACAAAACAAGACTTCAAAACAGCGGCACAAATTTTAATCAAAGTCAAATATTTCGACAAAACTTTAAGTATTTTAAAAGCGAAAAAAAACAAATAATGGCATTAATTCAAATTTCAGAACCAGTAGCAAATCAAGAAAATCAAAGCTCTTCGGATGTTATTATTGGGATTGATCTTGGCACAACAAATTCTTTGGCAGCAATTATTGTAAATGAAAAAGTGAAATTTTTTGCTGATGAAAATGGCAATGAAATTCATCCTTCAATTGTTAAATATGAAGACGAAAAAATAGAAATTTCTTCAATAAAAAGATTAATGGGAAAAAGTTTTGCCGATGTAAAAGATCAGAAATTTTCTTTCACAATTGATCCAGATTCCGCAGAAAAAGAAAGTTTAAAAATCATTGTTGGTGGCAGAAAAATAAGTGCGGCAGAGATATCAGCAGAAATTTTGCAGAAATTAAAAAATATCGCAGAAAAAGCTCTGCAAACTGAAATCAAAAAAGCTGTAATCACAGTTCCAGCCTACTTCGACGAGGCAGCGAAAAATGCCACAAAACTTGCAGCAAAACTTGCCGGATTAGAAGTTTTACGTTTAGTCAATGAACCAACAGCAGCAGCTCTTGCTTACGGTCTTGATAATGAAGCCGAGGGAACTTACTGCGTTTTTGATTTAGGTGGCGGAACTTTTGATGTGTCAATTTTAAAAATGCAAAAAGGTATTTTTAAAGTTTTAGGAGTTGCTGGAAATAACGCTTTGGGCGGCGATGACTTTGACGATTTAATTGTTGAAAAAATTAAAGTAACTCACGCGGAAGCCAGAAAAATCAAGGAAGAGCTTTCTGTAAAAGATTCATCAAAAAACTTAACTCGTATTGAATTTGAAAATCTAATCGCGGAAAAAATCGCCAAAACTATTTCTCTCACCAAAAATTTAATCGATGATTTAGATCTTGAAAGCTCTGATATCAAAGGTGTGATCATGGTTGGTGGCTCAACAAGAATTCCTTTGGTCAAAAATAAACTTGCTGAAATTTTTGGTGCAGAAAAAATTTTAGACAAACTTGATCCTGATCGTATCGTTGCTGCTGGTGCAGCTTGGCAGGCTTATAACTTAAGTGGCAATTCAGAAAATTTATTGCTTGATGTTGTTCCGCTTTCGCTTGGCGTTGAAATGATGGGCGGCATTGTTGATAAAATTATTTATCGCAACTCAACAATTCCAACCGCTGTCACTAAAGAGTTCACCACCTACGCTGATAATCAAACTGGTATGAAGTTGCATATTGTCCAAGGTGAGCGCGAATTAGCCTCGAATTGTCGTAGCCTAGCCGAATTTGAAATCAAAAAAATTCCGGCGATGAAAGCTGGTTTAGCAAGAGTTGCTGTTACTTTTAAAATTGATGCTGACGGACTTTTAACCGTCAGCGCTGAAGAAAAATTTAGCAAAGAAAAACAAGAAATTATAGTCAAACCAAGCTACGGAATTGATGAAAATGAAGTTAGAAAAATGCTGTTTGATTCACTACAAAATTCAAAAGCTGATATTACCCAAAGGTTGTTGGTGCAAACTATTGTTGAGGCAAATCACGATATCGATATTTTGAAAAAGGATTTAGAAAATTTTGCCGATAAAATTCCTGCTGCCGAAAAGAAGCTAATCGTCGAAAAAATAAAAATTCTGGAAAATTTAATTTCAGAAAAAAGCTCGCGTGATTTGATTTTAGAAGCTCAACAACAATTAGGAAAAGCCGCCGAGAATCTAGTTTTACAGAAAGTTAATCAGGCTTTGGGCGAGAAAATATCGGGGAAAAAAATTAGCGATTTTTAATTTTATACGCCACGGAAGAAGGTGATTAGAAGCTTGTTAGTTTAACTTAGTAGTTTTAGACATTAGCTCAAATCCATGTTTTAATAATATGGATTTATGCGAGCTAATTTATTTTTTTACTCTGTCAATGGCTTCTTGAATTAAAGATCTAGCTTTAGCTGCATCTTCAAAACCAGTAACTTTCACCCATTTGCCTTTTTCTAAATCTTTATAATGCTCGAAAAAATGTTTGATTTTATTGATCAAGCTTTCTGGTAATTCTTTGTAAGATTCAATGTTTTCAAACTGTGAGTTAAGCTTCTTTGCAGGCACAGCAATGATTTTTTCATCCATGCCTTTTTCATCTTCCATGATCAAAACACCAACCGGTTTTACAGCAATTACAGCTCCGGGAACCACAGCAAAATCTGATACAACCAACACATCAGCAGGGTCGCCATCATCAGACAAAGTGTTTGGAATAAATCCATAATTGCAGGGATAATACATCGGAGTGGCAATGAAGCGATCAACAAAAATAGCGCCGCTTTCTTTATCCATTTCGTACTTCACCGGATCAGCATTCATCGGCACTTCGATGATAACGTTAACTTCATGCGGAGCATTTTTTCCAATAGCAATTTTTTCGATGTTCATAGTTTTATGATTAAAATTTTTTAAAAAAAATATCCTTTATCCCTTCAGGATACGGAAACGCGACACGAGTCGCGCCCCGCCTTGCGGGGAACCCCATCCCGTATGTCAAAGGGACATACAGGAAAAAAATTGTTGCCGCACCCAAGTTCACTTCGGGTAAGGCAACTCAATTACGACTATACCAAATCTAAATTCTTTAGATTTGTATAAATTATTTTTTACGCACCACGAGGTGCGCCCCGCCTTGCGGGGATCCCCAATATACCAAATCAAATAATATCAATAAATTTTAGATTTGGTATAAATTCAAACGCAGTTTGAATTTAATTAGTCTCTAATATCACCGCTCCACCCTGCCCGCCGCCAACGCAAAGCGCAGCGAGTCCGCGATTTTTTCCCCGGCGTTTCATTTCACGCAGTAAGTGAATCATGATGCGTGCTCCAGACATTCCAACTGGATGACCAAGAGCAATTCCACCACCATTCACATTTACAATTTCTAAGTTCAATTCGCCCATTGCTTCGTCGCTATTTAAATATTTTTGTGAAAATTCTTGCGAGGCAAAAGCTCTTTTACAGCCAATAATTTGTGCGGCAAAAGCTTCGTTGATTTCGATCAACTCCATGTCTTTTAAAGTAAGACCACTTTTGTCAAAAACTTTTTTCGCCGCAAAGACCGGACCCAAACCCATTCTTGAAGGATCTAAACCAGCGTAAGCAAATTCACGAATGTAGCCAAGCGGAGAAAGTCCGAGTTCTTTGGCTTTTGATTCACGCATTAAAATTGCAAAAGCGGCGCCGTCAGTCACTTGCGAAGAATTTCCAACTGTAACTGTTCCGGTCACTTTTTCAAAAAATGGTTTTAATTTTGCTAAAGCTTCAATGGTTTGACCTTTTCTCACACCTTCATCTTCTTCAATCATCAAAGAGTTTTTTTCGTCATTGTTGAAAACGGGGATAATTTCTTCTTTGAAAATTCCGCTATTTATTGCTGCTTCTGCTTTTTGATGTGAGCTTAAAGAAAATTGATCTTGCTCGCTACGTGTCACCACAAAATCTTTTGCCACATTTTCTGCCGTGCAGCCCATGATCAAGGCAGAGATTGGATCGGTCAGACCTTGAGTTATTCCTACAACTGGTGACAAAAAATTTAGTCTGAAAGAAAAAATTGCCGAAAGTTTTTGTGTAAAAGTTTTCGCCTTCATCAAGTTAGTAAAAAGCGTGGTCATTTTTTTATTAAACATCAGCGGAATGTTGCTCATCGATTCAACGCCACCAGCCAAGATAATTTCGGCGTCATTATTTAAAATTTTTAGCGCTGCGTTGGTCATTGCTTCCATTCCTGAAGCGCAATTTCTGTGGACTGTAAAAGCTGGCACGCTTTGTGGAATGCCTGCTTTCAAAGCGATAACGCGGGCAATATTTGCCGCTTCTGAAGGCTGAGCACAATTGCCGACAATAACTTCGTCAATTTTTTCTGGCGCGATTTTTGAACGGAGCAAAACTTCTTTGGCAATTTTTGCACCAAGATCGTGTGCCGTAACATTTTTTAAAACTCCGCCAGCTTTTCCCATTGGGGATCTGAAGCCAGAAATAATTGCAATGCGCTCTGTCATGGAATTAAGATTTTAGATTTAGAATTTTCACTTTATTGTTTTTAAGACCTAAAATTTTAAATCAAAAATTAATTTATGATCACTCAGCAATTTATCGATTTTGCCAATCACTTAGCCGACATTTCAGAAGAAATCGCCAGAAAATATTTTCGCAGTCAAAATGGTGAAATAGCCAAAGACGATGATTCTCCTGTCACCAAAGCTGATCGCGAAATTGAAAAGGCAATTCGCTTTGCAATCGAAGAAAAATTTCCGACTCACGGAATTATCGGCGAAGAATACGGCAATAAAAATACCGACGCAGATTTTATTTGGGTTTTAGATCCAATTGACGGCACTTCTTCTTTTATTGTTGGACGACCAATTTTTGGCACTTTGATTGCGCTGACTTACAAAAATAAATCGCTTCTGGGCATCATGAATCAACCAATCACCCGTGAGCGCTGGATTGGCATTTCTGGCCAAGGCGCTTGGCTTAATGGCGCAAAAATTAAAACCAGAAACTGTCAGGAAATTTCTGATTCTGTGATGTGTTCGAGCTCTTCATTTCACTTTCAAAATAAAGATGAAAAAATTTTAAGAAAACTTTCAGCCTTAACAAAATATCAAAAAATCGGCGGCGTGATTTACGGCGGAGATTGCTATTCTTACGCCTCTTTGGCTTCTGGATTTGTTGACATCGTGCTTGATCCGGGACTTAAAATTTACGATTACGCTGCCTTAATTCCAATTATTGAAATGGCTGGCGGAGTTATCACCGACTGGCAAGGAAATGATTTGCAATTGCGCTCAAACGTCCGATTAGTTGCTTGCGCCAATTATAAATTACATCAGAAAGTTTTAGAAATTTTGACTTAATTAAAAAGGGTGTTGTCGTTTGCTCTGGAACCTTCCTAATTTTATTTCTTGAGACTTTTTCTGTGAATTTTTTTTAAAAAAATGCTGCAATTTTGCTCAAATAAAAACTGATTTTTTGTAATTTTTCAGTGTAATTTGCCTATGGGCTTCAAGCTTTGATTTTAAAGGTCTGAAGACAGTTTCTCTGAATTTTGAACACGTGTTCAAAATTCAGTTTTTTGTCTGATTAATTCTGAAATATTTTGCAGTTTTGTAACTAACAGCAAAACCACTTAGAAAGACGGTTTTTCAAAAATTTCTTAAAAATTGTAAACAGTTCCGATCTTGATTAGATCCGATTTGATACGACCACCACTTACTGCACTATTTTCAAATTGCTGCTGACTGTAAATTACTTTAACCCCAACGCTGCGAGATAAATTAAGCTGCGAACCAACGCCAATACTTGTGCTATTTGAAGCTCCAACTGCAATTGATCTCTGTCCAGAATTGTAACTAAAACTTCCTAAATCGTAAGTCACAAAACCCGAAACCAAATTGTTGAATTCGTAGCCAATATTGGCTTTCACATTGTAGGTGGTTCCCGGAGTTGCACCGATTTGATTTGATTTTTGGTTGTTAGAGTTTGTGGTACTTGTCGAATTCAAATTGCCATTTTGCAAAAAAACTTCTGGCGATATGAAAAATCCTGCTTCACTAAATTTGTAACCGTAGTAGCGATCTTCAGCAACTTTACTGTCAACTGAAACTGCTTTGTTGATGTTGCCAATTTTATTGTCAGTTTTTGTTGGATCGACACCAACGTAAAAGCCTTCTACTGCTTTGTTTTCTTCAGCAAAAACTGTCGGCAAATAAAAAAATAAAATCAGAGTAAATATCAGGAAGAATTTCATGATCACCTCGTGAAAAAATTTCCCGTATGTCCCATCGACATGCGGGATGGGGTTTGTGGCCCGTGCCACGATACGTATCCCAAAGAAATAAAGGTCAAAAATTTAATGTCTAAAATGCCTAGTTGCAATGAAGTAAAGTGCCACGCCTTTTTCATCGGCTTTGGCAATAACCTCTTCGTCACGCATTGATCCGCTTGGTGCGATAATTGCTTTAATTCCTCTTGCAGCGGCAATTTCAATATTATCTGCAAATGGAAAGAAAGCGTCAGAAGCTAAAAATCCGCCTTTGGCTTTGTTGATGTTGCGCTCACCATCAAAAAATTCTGCGGCTTTTTTGCAAGCAATTTCACAAGAATCAACGCGACTCATTTGACCAGCGCCAATGCCAACAGTTTGAAAATCTTGTACAACAACAATTGCGTTTGATTTTACATGTTTACAAACCGACATGGCGAAAATTAGTTGCTCAATTTCGCTGTCGCTTACTGATTTTTTGCTGACTAATTTTAAGTCGTTTTTGTTAATATTTTTTTGGTCTAAATCTTGTACTAAAAAACCGCCCGACACTGATTTTATCTGAAGCTCTGCTGATTTTTTAAAGTCAGCTAAAAGCAAACGTAGATTTTTTTTGCTCGCTAAAATTTCTGCGGCTTTTGTGTCAATTTCGCGAGCAATGATTACTTCAAAAAACATTTTAGAAAGCTCTGTTGCCAAGGCTTCGTCAATTTTACCATTAAGCGCTACAATGCCGCCAAAGGCACTTTTTGAATCAGCAGAAAGTGCGCGCTTGTAGGCTTGAAGAAGGTTAGAGGCAATTGCCGTTCCACAAGGATTTGCATGTTTGATGATGGCGCAAGCGGGTTTTTCGAATTCTAAAACCAGATTGTAAGCAGCGTCGGCGTCGTTGAGATTGTTGTAACTCAACTCTTTGCCTTGAAGTTGTTTTGCACCAACAATTCCTGAATTTGAGGTGGCGTAAAGTGCTGCTTTTTGGTGCGAGTTTTCACCGTAACGCAAATTTTGTTTTAAACTGCCACTCACAAAAAAATCAGTTTTGTTAAACCAGTTTGAAATAGCGCTGTCGTAATCAGCAATATTTTTAAAAGCTTGTGCCGCCAATTTTTTTCTGAATTCAAACGATGTTGCGCCAGAATTATTTTTCAGCTCTTCGATTAAATTTTGATATTGTGCAGCATCGGTAATTACAGTTTTGTAGACAAAATTTTTAGAAGCGGAACGCACCATTGCGGGGCCACCGATGTCGATATTTTCAATGATTTCTTCTTCGTCATTTGTTTTGGCAACAGTCTCAAAGAAAGGATAAAGATTGATGATGAGAAGATCGATTGACTCAATTTTGTGATCTTTTGCAGCCGCTAAATGTGCGGGATTATCAAGCACTGCCAGCAATCCAGCGTGAACTTTTGGATGCAAAGTTTTTACGCGTCCGTCCATCATTTCTGGAAAGCCAGTAAATTCAGAAATGTCTTTATTGCTGATTTTATTTTGTGTGAGAAGTTTGGAAGTTCCACCTGTAGAGATTATTTCAACACCTTGCGAGCTCAAGTACTGAGCCAATTCAACGATTCCAGTTTTATCAGAAACTGAAATTAAACAACGTTTTATTTTTTGTAAATTTTGTGCCACATTCATTTTAACTATCCTGAAGTTATCAATTGTTAAGAAACCAAAAATTTCTGAAGGTTTAAGTTTACTGGGATTGATTTAATAAAGCTCGCTTAAGAAAAGCTTCAAATTCAGATTTAGGAACCAAAGAACCACCAGTAGTCCATATTATGTGGTTAGTGCCAGAATGACAAAGGGAACTGTCTTTCAAGAAGCGAGGCCCTGAAAAACCAGCTGCTGCTGATGGCTCAATATCTAAACCCTCAGAATTATGCAGTCGGGCTAAATCATCAAACATCATCTGATCTTGTGTCGTATATACGCCAGCGACAATATTTTTTACAGCTTGTGCAGCTAATAAAGAAGCTCTAGGAACAGCTAGTCCATCAGCTTCTGTGCTGTTATTCAAACCATAGTCATACACGGAAGGATTTTCTCCAGCGTTGGAAAGCATTTGAATCAAGAAACAAGGCGATTGTGTGGGCTCTGCAAAATAACAATAAACATGCTCTCCATAAATCTGATTTAAACCCCAAGCTATCCCGCTAGGCGCACCGCCAACTCCGCAAGGAATGTAAACAATCAGAGGATGATCCGCATCTACTACTACTTCGTGATCTGTTAATTGTTCTTTTAAATAAAAGACCGATGCGGCATAACCCAAGAATAATGACACTGATCTTTCATCATCAACAAAATGAGCTTTTGGATTTTTTGCTGCAATTGCACGACCAGCAGCAACTGCTTTTTCATAATCACCGAAATGTTCAACTACCTCAACACCACGCTTGCGTAGCCGTTCTTTCTTCCACTCTTTTGCATCAAGCGACATATGAACCGCCGTTTTAAAACCTAACGCTGCTGCCATCACTCCAATGCTTAAACCTAAATTACCGGTAGAACCAACCAACACTTGGTAACTAGAAAAAAACTTTCGTACTTCAGGGCTGTTTAATTTTGCGTAATTGTCTGATTTTTGAATTAATCGATGTTCGAGCGCTAGATTTTCTGCAAACTCCAAAACCTCGTGAAATCCACCTCTGGCCTTAATTGAGCCAGCAACTGCTAACGTGTGATCCGCTTTTAACCAAAGACGTCCAAGACTCTCTTCAAAGCCGATTGCTTTTTGCATTTTAGGGATTGCTAAAAGCTCAGACTCAATTCGTCCGTTAACTTCAGTTAATTCAGGAAATAATTGCGCCAGCAGTGGAGCAAAACGCAAGAAGCGATCTCGTGCATTTTGCATATCAATTAACCCTAGTGAAATATCAGAGTTTATTTTTTGACCAGCAAAACGATTGGGATTTTGCCAAATAGCTGGGCGAGCCATCGATATCAAATTGTGAATAGTATCCATTTGTTTTTTGTAAATTTTGTGGGACGGACATTTACTTTTAAGTAGAAATAATTTTAAGCATTTTCTGAAAACCTTCTTCAATCGACAAATTTCCATTGTCAATCACATAAGATTGGGCGGCAATTTTAAGTGGCGCGTCTAAACGATTTAAATCATTTTCATCGCGCCTTTTAAGCTGGGCAAGGATTTCAGCAAGGGAAGTTTGTAGCTGCGCAAAGCGGCGCTGGGCGCGGATTTCAACATCAGCTGTAATGTAGAATTTAAAGTCGGCATCAGGACAAATAACGGTTGTAGTATCTCGCCCATCAAGCACGGCGCCATTTTTTTGTTTTTTACCTTCGGCAACAAAATTTTTTTGAAAATCAAAAAGTGCAGCGCGTAATTTTGGATTCTTGGCAATTATTGAAGCCACTGCGCCAACTTTTTCGCTGAAGAGTTCTTCATTTTCTAGATCGGCTTCTGAAATATTTTTAACTAAATCAGAAATTTTATTTTCGAAATTATTGGTGTCGATTTTTTGCTCGATTGCCCTGAAAGCAACAAGGCGGTAAAGCGCACCAGTATTGAGATAAGGCAGGTCGAAATGCTGGGCAATTTTCTTGGCTAAAGTTCCCTTACCAGAAGCCGAAGGTCCATCAATTGCAATTACTAAAGATTTTTTCATGATTAATTATTCTTTTTATGAAGGGCTTTCTAGCCATTTTATCCAATCATTAAACAACAGACATTTTTTTCTAATTTCTTCTAAACCAATATATTCAGCCAAAGGGATTCCGTTGGTTATTTTTGAATAACCAGAAACCATTTTTTCAATTCTTTTACTGGGAGCTGTGTCTCTGCTATCATTGATTTCTTCTGGTGATTTTGCTTTTAGTATTTTCTCAAACTCACTTTGAATTTCTTGTTCAATTTTATTGTTTCCATCGCTTAACTTAGAGGACATTTTTTCAACATTTGAAAACAATAAACCTTCAAACTCATACATTTGAATATAAGGCTTGAACCTTCTTATCGCTGTATCTCCAACCTTTTCTTTTACCGCTTCGAAAATTGCATCTTCAACAATTTGCTTTTTCTCTTTATAAGTATTGCTGCTTCTTACTTTGTCTTTTCCAGGAACGTCAAACTTCATTCCGTAAAAATCTAAAAATGTTGTGCAAAAAGCGGTTCTATCGGATTGTAAAAGAGCAACAATATCACCAAGCACTCTCGTACTTCTGACATCGCCGCCTTTTTTACCGGGCTTTCCAAGTATTGGAGAAGAGGCATTTATTCCAAATCCTATCAAATGTGGAGTAACTATTTTTTTTACAAAATCTCTTTCAGTTAGACCTTCACAAATAATTACAACTCGAGTCATTGAGGCATTCCTCCAAAAATATCCTTCTCCCATAATTCACCAAGCGTGTATTCTTCAAGCCACCTGTCTAAATCCTCTTTGCTTAAACCTCCTTCTTCGCTTTTATCAGGCAATCTACGGAAAGCAGTCTCATCATTTTTGCGATCTGCAATTATTAAATCTTCAGGATCAAATTGACTGATGAGATTTGAGCTTTGAGTCGCAGCTATGACCTGCTTTTTAGAGGCCTTAATTAACTCAGCTAAAATATTTAAAGCGTAGGGATGCAGACCAAGTTCTGGTTCGTCGATAATGATGGTTTCTGGCTGAAATTCTTCTGGCTGCAAAAAGACGATTGCTAAACAAATAAAGCGCAAAGTTCCGTCAGATAAAGCATGAATACTCATTGGGAAATCTTTGCCGCGTTCGAACCAATTAAGAATAATATTTTCGCCCAAAGAAGAGAAGGTAAAATTTCCAAAAAATGGTACGACTAGCCTTACAACCTCAACTATTTTGTCGTAAGATTTTTTATGTTTTTTATTCAGACTCATTAAAAATGAAGCCAAATTACTAGCATCGAGTCTTAAAAACTTATCATCTCGTAAATATGAGGGCTGTTTTACTGCTGCTTTTATTCCAGTATCATGAAAATGATAAGGTTGCCATGCTCGCATCGCGTTAAAAGCGTATTTATAAACCCCATTATTACTCTCATGCTCCTCAATTTTACTTTCTTCGTGACCAGACCCGCATGAATAATCTCCTCCTATATTCCAATAAGCACATTCTTTAGCAAAAACCATTTTATTGTTTTGCGTAGGACATAGTTCAAATTTGTAGCCATTATTTCCAAAATATAATTCTCCATTTATTTGCTCTGTGACTTTTCTTCCATATCTCAACAAAGCATCGGGACCACCACTTAATGCAATAGCAAGTTGAAAATAAGTCTTAACGTTATCTGGCTTGTAAAGCATCGCATTGACCATCTTGAGAAAGCCGATAAAGTTCGATTTTCCAGCACCATTTGCACCAATAAGAATGTTAGTTTTTCCAATCTCTAAATCACATTCTTTGATAGATTTATATCCGGAGATTTTTATTCGCGTTAACTGTTTCTCATTCATAAACCATTACTTCATAGTTTTTATTCCGTATGTCCCGTTGACATACGGGATGGGGTTCCCCGCAAGGCAGGGCACAACTCGTGTTGCGTTTCCGTATCCCGAAGGGATAAAGGACTTTTTATTTATAGCGCCACTCAATTTTCTTAAAATTTTTCGCTAGAAAAATTTTAACTCTACAACATCTCACCAATTTTTTTAGTCTTCAAAATTTCACGAGCTTTAGAATATTTATCGTCGTGCCAAAAAATTAAACAGCCGTTACAACCTTTGCCACAACAGCCATCAACTCCAATTCTTGGAGTGCGCGGAGAAATTTGCTCGTCACCAACTTCCAAAGCTGTGAAATATTTTTTGCGCTTATTGTCGTATTTTTCTTCTTTGATTTCGCCAGCTTCTAACTTGTGTGAAAGTTGACGCGATTCTACTTTCAATTTTTCGGATTCGACATTCATTTTTTCTTTGCGAACCAGAGTCATTGGCACTAAAAGTTCTTTTAATCTCTCAACGCTAAACAAATGAAAATCAGCAGCCGGAATTTTAAATAAAGGTCTTTGACCAGCGTGCAGCTTATCTGAAATTGCATCGTCAAAATATTTTCCTTCCGCGTTTTGTTTCACTTTCTTGAATTCGTAAATTCGAAGCAAAATCGGTTCTCTTTGGTAAGGAGAAAGAATTTCTAAAACATCACCAGCATCTAAACGATTTTTTCCTTCAAGAATTATGTTGTCGCCGTCCCAATCAATAATTCGCGCGGCATATTCGTAAAAAGAAGTTGATCCCGTGCTTTCATAATCATGCGCCAAGTTAGTAAGACGGCCATCGTGAAAAGCCAAAGTATAGCCGCGATTAGCTACAGAGTTGATCTCGTCCATGTAGTCATCAGCATTCCAACTTGCAGGATCTTTCATGTAATCGTCAATCGCCGCGCGATAAACTCTGGCAACTGACCCAGCGTAAAATTCAGTTTTGTTGCGTCCCTCAACTTTAAAAGAATCAAGACCAAGCTTAATATATTCATCAAGTTTGGGCAACAAACACAGATCTTTTGAATTTAAAATATAAGAACCGTGGACATCTTCTTCGAAAGGCAATAGCTGTCCTGGACGTACTTCTTCTTCTAAAAAGAAATCGAATAATTCTTTGTTATCTTCGTTAATTTCAATTTCGTGTTCGGTGTTATCTTTGAGTTTAATTTTCAATTTATAACCCCAGCGGCATGAGTGGGCGCAGCTGCCCTGATTGGCTCCACGCTCTGCTAAAAAATTCGAAAGCAAACATCTGCCTGAATAAGTCATACACATTGAGCCATGCACGAAAGTTTCGATTTTAATGTCGGGACATTTTTCACGAACTACGGCCAGCTCTTCAAATGAAACCTCGCGCGCCATCACCACCAAACTTGCACCTTGTTTCTGCCAAAAATCTACCGTCAGCCAAGAGCAAACATTGGCTTGAGTTGAAATATGCAGCTCTAAATGCGGCGCATGTTCTTTTACAAATTGAAAAACACCGGGATCAGAAATAATCAAACCGTCGGGATTTACTGCTTTTACAGTTTCAATAAATTGCGGCAGTTTTTCGATGTCTTTATTGTGCGAAAAAAGATTGAGCGTCAGATAAACTTTTTTGCCGTGAGCATGAGCAAATTTTATACCCGCAACAACATCTTCCAGAGTAAAGCCAGATTTGACCCGAAGCGACATGTCGGGAGTTCCGCAATAAACCGCATCAGCACCGTAAAGAATAGCGGTTTTCAAACGATCCAACGTTCCGGCAGGCAAGAGTAATTCCGGTTTTTTCATAAAATTTTTTAAAAATTGGAGATCAGAGTTTTTGTGTAGGCTTCTTTTGGGCTGCTAAGAATTTGTGATTTTTCACCAAGTTCAACAATTTGTCCAGCCTTTAAAACCATGATGCGATCGGCAATTTGCGAGACCACTTCCAAATCGTGTGAAATTAAAATGTAAGAAATTTTTTGATTATTTTGTATTTCAGCAAGCAGTTTCAAAATCTGGTTTTGAGTGTATGAATCAAGAGCGGAAGTCGGCTCATCCAAAATCAGAATCTCCGGCTTTAAAATTAAAGCTCGTGCAATTGCTACTCGTTGGCGCTGTCCACCAGAGAGTTGGTGCGGGTAACGATTTTGTAAATTTAGATCAAGATGAAGTCTATCCATTGTCGCCGCGACATCGCCTTGAATTTTATGAATCAATAAACCTTCGGCAATAATATCTTTCACCAACATGCGCGGATTAAGGCTAGAAAATGGATCTTGAAAAATAATTTGCACTTGCGCGCGCAAATCAAAATTATTTTTTGCCCAAGTTTTTTCTTTAAAAAACTTCACTTCACCTTGTGCTTTAATCAAACCCAATAAAGCAATGGCAAGAGTTGATTTTCCTGATCCGCTTTCGCCAATCACGCCAAGATTTTCTTCTGCATTAAGCGTAAAATTAAAATCGCGAATGGCGTAAAAATTTTCTTTTTTAAAAAAAGATTTCTTGATTGGGTGAATAACGGAAAGGTTTTTTACAGTTAAGATTTCTTTTTTTGGTGCAGACCCAGTCATAAGACGGGGTGACAAAGGTGAATTTAGCGTGTCATTTTTTACTCTTGCTATCCCGTCGCAGGAGGGGGTTATTCTCCCTTCTTTCATCTCAATCACTTGATCAGCAATTTTTCTGACAGCACGTAAATTGTGAGTAATAAATAAAACCGCAATTTCTAGCTCGTTTTTTAAACGCAAAATTAAATTTAAAATGTCGTTTGCGACAGTAACATCCAAAGCTGTTGTTGGCTCGTCAGCAATTAAAATTTTTGGATTATTAGCCAGCGCAATTGCAATCATCACGCGTTGTTTTTGGCCACCAGAAAGTTGATGCGGATAGTCATCAAGCCTTGAAATGAAAGAGTTCAACTCCACCATTTTAAGTAAATCCGCAACGCGTTTTGCTAAATCTTTTTTTGAAATTTTAGAATTGTGAACTGTTACACTTTCAGCAATTTGTTTACCAATTTTATGCAAAGGATTCAGCGAAGTATTTGGATCTTGAAAAATAAAACCAATTTCTTGGCCACGAATTTTACAAAGTTTTTCTTCCGATAATTCGAGTAAATTTTTTTCTGCAAAAACAACCTCACCAGAAATTTTTGCCTTGTGCAAAAGTTTAACAATAGCCAGAGCTGTAACTGATTTGCCCGATCCACTTTGACCAACTAAAGCCGTAATTTTTTTTGGCAATAACTCAAAAGAAACGTTTTTTACGACCTGATGATTTTCAAAAAAAACCGATAAATTTTTAACTGATAAAATCGGCATTGAGAAGAGTTTATAAAAATTAAAATTACACATATGTCCCGTTGAAATACGGGATGGGGTTAAGAGCGAGGAGGGGCAGGACTAGTGTTGCGTTTCCTTATCCCAAAGGGATAAAGGACTAAAATTATGATTGTATGCATTACCTTTAAGAATGCCATTATAGTAATCGCGTTTTTATTTTAGTTGGAGCACTGATTTATTGAGCATAACGTATAATAACAATCCCAGAGCCTCCAGCACCAGACCCGTTTACCGAAGATCCTCCGCTGCCACCTCCAGTATTTGCAGTTCCTGCAGTTGAGACAGCGAGCCAAGCACCAGCACCACCACCACCAAGACCACCTGATCCACTACTCCAATTTGTACCTGCCCAATTATTTCCACCACCACCACCACCACCACCATAGTAGGTTGAACTACCGCTTATTGAGCTAGCAATGCCATCTCCTCCATTACCAGCAGCGGTACTGGTAGCAGAACCACCAACTGTACCAGCACCACCTCCACCTCCACCTCCTTGTGCATAACCATTACCCCCATTATATCCATAACCACCACTATTGCCGTAATAGGCAGTAGCATTGGTTTGGGCAGTTTGAGTTGAAGAGCCAGGAATTCTGTAAATATTTGATCCCCCTGCACCTCCACCTCCAGAGCCACCACTGTAAGCGGCAAAGAGATTTGTAGTAATTCCAGTAAACAGACCTCCTCCTCCACCTCCATTGGCGGTGATAGTTCCAAAAGTAGAATATCCACCACTATTACCAACTGTTCCTTGATCAGTTTTAGCATTTGCGGAACCTCCACTTCCAACAACAATGCTATAAGAAGTTGAAGTGATTGGGTAAGCGCTAGCATAAACTACACCGCCGCCGCCGCCACCACCACCACCATAAACACTAGTAGAAACTCCTCCACTTCCACCACCTCCAACCACCAATACTTCAGCACTTCCAACATTGGTGCAGGTAAGAGTTCCTGAAGATGTGAAAGTGTGAATCCTATATCCAGTAACTGATGTCTTAAGGGTTCCTCCAGTACAAAAGGCTTTCGAAGTACAAGATCCAGTCACTACTGGTGCTGCTCCTCCTCCAGCGCAAGTGTAGGTTATAGAGCCAGAGTAATTAGCAGCATCACAAGATTTTGTAGTTGCAGTTGTTGTATAATTTACAGTTGTCCCATCGGTAATCCCCAGAGTACCAGAAAAAGAACAAGTCTGTGATACACAACTCGATCCACTTAAAACAT
>DENL01000008.1 GCA_002359655.1 Rickettsiales bacterium UBA2645
CTAGATCTCTGCTGAAAAGAAGCTCTGAAGAAGTTCCGCAAAAAAAGAGAAAAGATTGGTTAGCACGTCAAGAATATTTAAAGCAACTAGACTCAGATATACAGAAATTCTTCGGATTTATTCGGCATACGCAGCATTAGCAGCTCCCCACGCTTGCGTGGAACTTCATGTACCTATTTTCAAAAAAGTTGAGGAGTCGAATTATTTTGCCACGATAACTTCACAATTGCCGTTGGCGATGTAGGCATCTAAGCCGACGGTGGTAATTTCTTTATAACGGCTATCTCCTAAAATTCTGATTAAAGTTCCAACTGGCCCTTCGGTTTGAACATTGGTAAAGACGCCAGATTGTCTGAATTCGGCTGGGAAAGATTCGCAAATATCTTTTTCGCAACGTGTGATGGTTTTGGCTTTTTTATCCAAGATTAAATAAGTGAAAACCTCTCTTTTCGGACATTCTCTTTTAGTGCAAATAAAACCGCTTTTTGGTTCGCATTTTAGTTTTTCCCAAGCCTGTGCTGCTTTAAAATATTTTTCTGCCTCGGCGAAAACTTTTGTTAAATCAGTGCCTTGAATTGCTGGCACATCTTCTTCCAAAGAAGATTTATGTTTTTTGGTGATTGAGGTAGAAATTTTTGGTTCAAGAGCTGGGGTTTTGATATCGTTTTCTTTAGCGAAAGAAGCTGATGAGTTCAAAGCAAAAATTACAGCAAACAAAATGGCTAATCTGATTTTCATGGTAGTTTTATTTGATTAATAATTTTGGTCTTGCGAGGCGAGGCACGACTCGCGTCGCGTTTTCCTACCCCGAAGTGATAAAGGACTTTTTTAATAATTGATTTGGAAAAATAAAAAGCCAAAGAAATTGGCTAATCTTTAAACTTACTGCACTTTCTTTAGCAGTCTTTCGAAACGAATCGATTTGTTCCACTTCCAAAATTGCAAAATATTACTTTCCGAAGAAAAGAAAATTATCTGCGCTTTGCCAACTAAATTTTCTTCTGGAATAAAGCCAACTTGCGTCAAAAATCTGCTATCTTGCGAATTGTCACGATTGTCTCCCATCATAAAATAATGACCAAGAGGTACTTCGTAAATTCCTGTATTATCTTGTGCTGCGTCAGGATTTTCGTCTAAAGTTGCGATCATTTTTCCTTCCGGAAAAGTTTCGATAAAACGATTAACGTTTTTATTTTCTTTTGGCGAATCACTGTCAAAAAAACTTCCCTCAGCAATTTTTTTTACTTCCAATTCGTTGATATAGAGTGTGCCATCGCGCATTTGAATTTTATCTCCGGGTAAGCCAATCAAGCGTTTGACATAATTTACACTTGGATCTGAAGGCAAGCGAAATACCACAACATCGCCGCGCTTGGGTTTGCTTTCAAAAATTCTTCCTGAAAAAATTTTCAGTCCAAAAGGAAAAGAATATCGGCTGTAGCCGTAAGAATATTTGGAAACGAAAATATAATCCCCAATCAAAAGATTGGGTTTCATTGAGCTGGAAGGAATATGAAAAGGCTCAAAAAGAAATGAGCGAATAATTCCAGCAAAAATCAAAGCGGTGATTAGGGTTTTAAAAAATCCCGATTCTTTTTTGGGATTGGTTTTTGTGTTCTCTGTCATTTTTATTTAATTAAGTTTTTTCCTGTCATCTCAATTGGCTGATCTATTTTGAGCAGATTCAGAATTGTCGGAGCAATGTCGTTTAATCCTCCATTTTCAAGCTTTAACCCAGCTATATTTTTTTTGATTAAAATAAAAGGCACTGGATTTGTGGTGTGAGAAGTATGCGGTTTTTGGTTTTCGTCAACCATACATTCAATATTTCCATGATCTGCAGTGATCAAAATCACGCCGTCTTTTTCTAAAATAATTTTTTCCAAAAGACCAAGTTGAGCATCAATTGTTTCGCAAGCTTTAATCGAAGGATCAAGCATGCCGCTGTGTCCAACCATATCAGGATTAGCGTAGTTTACGATGATAAAGTCGAATTTTTCACTGGCAATTTTAGCGCGTAATTTTTCACCAACTTCAACTGCTGACATTTCTGGTTTTAAATCGTAAGTGGCAACTGCTGGCGATTTTACTAAAATTCTTTCTTCGCCTAAAAATTCTTTTTCTCGGCCACAAGAAAAAAAGAAAGTCACATGAGCATATTTTTCTGTCTCCGCAATCCTTAATTGCGTAAGCTGGTGAGCTTCTAGAATTTCTGGTAGTGAATTTTTGACGGCAATTGATGGAAATAAAATTTCATAAAATTTGTTTAATTTTTCTGAATATTCAGTTGCTGCTAAAGCGTGAGAAAATTTTGTTGCAGCAAAAAGTTTTTCTGAAATTTGACGAGCACGATCAGCGCGGAAATTGGCAAAAATCAAAGCATCACCATCTTGAATTCCTTGATAATTTCCAATCACGCAAGGTTTAATAAATTCGTCAGTAATATTTTTTGCGTAAGAGTTTTTTACCGCTGAAATTGCATCAGAAAAATTTTCTCCGACACTTGAAACAATTGCTTGAGCTGCAAGTTCGGTGCGATCCCAATTCTTATCGCGATCCATGGCGTAGTAGCGTCCAGAAATTGTGGCAATTTTAATATTTTTGCATTTATCGAGATAGATTAGAGCACTTTTTTGCGCTACATCACGACCATCTAAAAAAGCATGCAGAAAAACTTTCACACCATTTTTTGCTAAAATTTCTGCCAGAAAAATTATGTGATCAATATGTGAATGAACTCCGCCATCAGACAGCAAGCCCATCAAATGACAGGCTTTTTTTGATGTTTTTAAATTGCTGATTAATTTTTGTAACTGTGGGTTTTTTTCTAAACTACCGTCAGCAATCGCGTTATTAATTCTTGGCAAATCTTGAAAGATGATACGTCCAGCGCCAATAGTCATGTGGCCAACTTCTGAATTGCCCATTTGGCCCGAAGGCAAGCCAACTGCCAAGCCTGAAGTTTCAAGTTGCGAGTTAGGATAATTTTTTAAGAAGCGGCGATAATTTGGTATTTTTGCTCTTGCAATTGCGTTGTTAGAGTCGCTTTCATCACCAATTCCCCAGCCATCTAGAACGCAAAGCAAAATTGGCTTGTTAGTTTTTTTATTAGTCATGATTATTGAAAATTGATGAGACCTAAAAATTAACTTGCCAATTGCGAATTGTAAATGATTGAACTTATCGGCTACATTGGTGCTTTTTTAACAACCACTAGTTTTTTACCGCAAGCAATTAAAACCATCAAAACTAGAGACACTTCTGGTATTTCTCTAGTGATGTATTTGATGTTTGTAACAGGAGTTTGTTTTTGGTTGGCTTATGGATTTTTGATTCATAGTCAGATTTTAATTATCTCTAACTCCATCGTTTTTTTTCTTTCGGGAATAATTTTATGCGTAAAAATTTATAATAATTTTAAGCAAAAAATTCTCTAAAAATTTTATGAAGTTATTTAAAGCTTTAAATCAAGCCTTCTGCAGGGTTTTTCACCAAATTAATTCACCAATTTTATCACAAAAAATGAAGTCATCACTTAAGAATTTGCCAAAACTCAAACAAAACGAGTTACAAAAAATCGTGCAAATAATTCGTGAAAATTGTCAAGATGTTGAAAAAATAATCCTCTTTGGCTCTTATGCCCGCGGCACTTTTAAAGAAGAGAAAGATATTAATCCGCATGCCAAATCTGGCCATCCATCCGATTACGATATTTTGGTAGTGACTGCTACAAAAGAAGTGGCACTTGATTCTAGCCTGTGGCGCAAAATTTCTGATGAATGTAAAAAATTACATGCCAGCGCTTTAATAAAAATTTTAACTCACGACATTCAAGAGCTGAATATCAAGCTTGCAGAGGCGCAATATTTTTTCTCTGACATAAAAAAAGACGGAATTACGCTTTTTGATTCAGGAAAATTTGAGCTGGCCAAAGAAAGAAATTTAACGCCGCAAGAAAAAAGAAGAATTGCTCAAGATCATTTCGATCATTGGTTTCAGAGATCAAAAAATTTTTATGCGATGTATCGTTTAATGTTTGAAGATAAGCAATGGCCTGATGCGGCTTTTGATTTGCATCAAGCTGCTGAGTCTGCCTACAAAGCAGTTCTACTAGTTTTTTCCAACTACACGCCAAAAGAACATTTCTTAGAATTTCTTGGAGCCAGAGCCGAGCAATATTGTTGGCTGATGCAAAATATTTTTGCTAAAATTGACAAAGAAGATGAAGAGCGTTTCAAGCTTCTGGAATATGCTTACATCGGCGGCCGCTATGATCCGCATTATCGCATCTGCAAAGAAGATTTAGAAATTCTCGAAGTGCAAGTGTTGAAATTGATGGAGTTAACTAAACAAGCCTGCGAAGAAAAAATCTCCTTATTTTGCTAGATTCTGAATTTCTTCGATTCTGATTTCTTTTTTCTCACCGGTTTTTCTGTTTTTGATTTCGACCTTTCCTTGCGCTGCTGATTTAGGGCCAACAATAATTTGAGTGGGAATTCCGATCAGATCAGCGATTGAGAATTTTTGTCCCAAGCTGGCTTTGGTATCGTCGTAAATCACTTCAAGGCCTTGAGCTTGCAACTTGTTGTAAATTTCTTCGCAAGTTTTTTCGCATAATTCGTCACCAAAGCGAACATTGATTAAAGCGATTTGAAAAGGTGCGATTTCTTTGGGCCAAATAATTCCATTAGCATCGTGATTTGCTTCAATTGCCGCTGCCACAACGCGCGAAACGCCAATGCCGTATGAACCCATATTCGGATAGATCTTGTCGCTGGTAATGCCCATCACACTTGCTTCCAGAGCTTTTGAATATTTTAAGCCGAAATTAAAAATATGACCAACTTCAATGCCACGTCTTGATTTAAGCTGATTCACAGGAATTGGACATTTTGCCTCTTCGTGCATTTCATCAGCCATGGCGTAAAGACTTTGCATTTCTTCGATGTTGAAATTTTCTGACTCTGTTAACTCGTCAAATTTTTTATCGTAATAAATTGCGCTTTCGCCGGTGTCGGCAAGTAAGTGAAATTCGTGAGATAAATCTCCGCCAATCGCACCAGTATCAGCCCTTACGGCCATTGGTTTTAAACCCATACGACGAAAAATTTTGAAGTAAGTTTCATACATCAAATTGTAAGTTTTTTTGGCCGATACTTCGTCGATGTCAAACGAATAAGAATCTTTCATCAAAAATTCGCGACCACGCATCAACCCAAAACGCGGGCGAATTTCGTCGCGAAATTTCCAATGAATTTGATAAAAATTTTTCGGTAAATCTTTGTAAGAAGTAACGTTTTTGCGAAAAATATCCGTGATCACTTCTTCGTGAGTTGGCCCGTAAAGAATGTCGCGATCGTGACGATCTTTAATACGCAGCATCTCCTTGCCGTAAGCATCGTAGCGACCAGATTCTTGCCACAATTCTGCGGGCTGAATTGTTGGCATTAAAACTTCCAGCGCGCCAGTTTTGTCCATTTCTTGGCGAATTATTTGTTCAACTTTGCGTAGTACTTTTAAACCCAAAGGCAACCAAGTATAAATACCTGAAGCGGTTTGGCGAATCATGCCAGCACGTATCATCAGCTGATGTGAAGCGACTGTGGCATCAACTGGATTTTCTTTGAGAGTTGGTAAAAAATATTGTGAAAGACGCATGTTCGTAAAATTATTTTCTTGTAAATTTTTTTAGTGTGTTTGACAGTGTTTAAGAAAGATGTTCTTTATTTAAAAATTTACAATGTTTTCAACTGAAGTAATTACACATAATTATCCTTCTCTAGTAGCTGCCCTGTTTTTGATGCGCGCTGATTCTTGCTGTTGTTGTTAGCTTCACTTCCTTCCTAGCTCTAGCCTAGGTTTTTTATACTTCTCCCTTCCTCTAAGCTTTAATAAAAATGTTAAAACAAACTATTGCTTTGTTTCTTGTAAGTGTTTCTCAGTTTAATTCTTTTTCTAAGTTAAAAAAAATATCCTTTATCCCTTCAGGATACGGAAACGCGACACGAGTCGCGCCCCGCCTTGCGGGGAAACCCATCCCGTATGTCAAAGGGACATACGGGAAAAAAATTGAACCAAATCAAGGTGCAAAATTTTATAAATTTCAAAGTCCAATTGAGAACTCTAAAAATAATAGAAGATCACTTTCTTTTCTGAGTTTTAGAAGCAAATCAGCTTTACTCTTCTTGGTAAAAAAAAGATCAAAACCAAAAAGTTTAAAGGCAAAATTTCGCTTAATTAAAAACATCAGAATCCTTGTCTTATCGCAGAACTTTTCTCTTTGTGACTTCAACCTATTTCGTCTGATTATTTTTGGTTGTTGTACCTCTTTGGCTCTCTTCTCTCTCTAGTTTCCTACATTAATTGCGCAGATTTTCTCTTTTTTAGAAAACCGTTGCTGCTGCGCCTAATTTAAAATTTATATGAAATATTTAGTAGTTTTGATTTTATTATTTTTGACTTCTTGCTTTCGCGGCGAATCTTTTTATGCCAAAGATTGTATTTATCATTCTTGGGACGATGGAACTTCTCACTGCAGTAGATATAATTTGGTTAAAGTTGATCGAGAAACTCAGTTAAGAAACAATTATGAGTATTATAATAACTACGCAAATCATCGCGCTTATTATAGCTCTTATTATCCTAGGTAATTTGTTTTTTGATAAAGTTCAGAGCCACCCGGATTCCTTGAATATCAATTGTATGATCGAGTTCTTGAAAAGAATGCGCTTCATGGCTGATATCTTTCTCAGTCAATATTTTTTTGGCTTCGATAAAACATTCAAAAGGTAAAACGGAATCTTTCTGGCCGTGAATCAAGCAAATTTCAGGTTTAGTTCTTATAGTTTCTCCGACTGCTTCTGGCAATACAACTCGACCAGAAAATGAAATAATTCCTGCTGGTTTTTCTCTCATAACCATGCCTTGATAAATCGCCATCATCGCACCTTGTGAAAAGCCGGCAATAAAAAGATTTTCTGGTTTTAAAGAAAAGCGTTCAAGCTGGGCTTCGATAAAGCTAGTTAGAGCTTTGTTAGAATTTTTGATATTGTCAGAAATTTGATGCAAAGCTTTGCGATCGTTTCCATGATAAAGTGAGAACCACTGATAAGCGTCGGGAAAGCCTCCTTCCCAAGGTTCAATAGCATTTGGTGAAATGTAGTGAGCGTCGGGCAAAGTTCGCTGAAACTCTCCAGAAAGGCCAATTAAGTTTTCACCGTTAGATCCGTAACCATGCAGGAAAATAACTAGATATTTCGGATTTTGCGTGATGGAATATTCGTAAAATTTTGAGTTCCACATAGTTGAATTAATCAGTAAAATAGGGGTTGTAGCAGCATATGCTTACCGTAGATAATCTTTCATTGCGTAAAGATCACAAGAAAATTTTTAGCTCGGTTGGTTTTTCAGTTGGCACTTCTTCAGCTTTGATTATCAAGGGTCGTAATGGCTGTGGCAAAACCAGCTTGCTTAAAATTTTATCCGGAATTTCCAAGGCTAGTGAGGGAAAAATTCTTTGGGGTGGCGAAGATGTTGAAAGTTTCCGCGCTGATTTTAACGGCGACAGTCAATTTATTGGTCACAAAAATTTTTTGAAATCTGAGCTCACTGTCAAAGAAAATTTAGAATTTTACGCGCGTCTTCACGGCACAGTTGAAGCGCTTCCCGCCGCTTTAAGTTTTTTTGGTTTAATTGATTTTCAAGATAAAAAAACAAAAACACTTTCTGCGGGTTGGCAAAAAAGAGTGATGCTAGCCAAGCTGCTGGCTTGCCCTGCGACGGTTTGGTTTTTAGATGAGCCTTCAAATAATTTAGACATTGCGGGGAGAGAAAAATTACACGGCTTAATTTCAAGCAGAATTAAAGAAAACGGTTTGGTAATCATCGCCACTCACGATACAGATTTTTTTGATCTTGGCCCTAATCTAAATTTGGAAGATTTTTAAGCGATTTTAAGTGAATTTTGAACACGTGTTCAAAATTCAGAGAAATGGTCTTCAAGCCTCTAAAATCAAAGCGCCAAGCCCATAGGCAAATTCCACTGAAAAATTACAAAAACTCAGTTTTTATTTAAGCAAGATTTTAGTGTTTTTTTAAAAAAAAATTCAGAGAAAAAATTTCAAAAAACAAAAAACCTCGATCTAATCATCCTCCTCTTGAGGGAGGATCGAAGAGCGCAGCGATTCGAGGAGGGGTTTATTTGTAAAGTTCTCGAGTACCTTAAAAGCTGAAAATAGCCGTTTAGGCTATTTTCTCCCCTCACCGACTAAACCAAAGGTTTTGTCGACTCTCCCTTAAAGCGGGAGAGTGATTAGTCCGAGTTTTCTTATTTTTATGTGTAAGACTTAGGATAGGCTCTTAGCCAATTATTTCTAATTTGGCATTGTCGCCTTGCTGCAAAATTTCTAAAACTTTTGCTAAAATAGTTTTTAACTTTTTATCTAACTGCCACGGAGCGTTGAAAATAAACATGCCGCAAGCGGTCATTTTTGTTTCTTCCTCTTTTGATCCGACATCAAAAATCACGTGTAGAGTTTTTTCAAATTTGAGTTGCGACATTTCGCGCTGAAATTTTTCCACTGTTGCTGCATCAGTTTTAATAATCGGATACCAAACTAAATAAATGCCGTGAGCAAAGCGTTTATGGGCATCAACAAGTCCTTGAATAATTTTATCGTAGTCAGCAGAAACTTTGCTTTGATCTTTTTCGAAAGCGGGATCGATGATTATTAAACCGCGTTTTTCAAGTGGTGGCAACTTAGAGCGCAAAAGGTGAAAGCCATCTTCAAAGCTAAGAGAAAATTTCGCATTACCAGCAAAATTTCTTTTTAAGATTTGAAAATCCTCGCGGTTTAGTTCGGCAAAAATTGCTCGATCTCTTGCGCGCAAATAGTCTTTAATAATGATTGGTGAGCCGCTGTAAAAATTTAATTTTTCGGGCAATTCAGAAATTTCGCAGCGATTTAATTTAGCCAGAATTGTTAAATAGCGGCTTGGCAAAATTTCAAAAAAATTTTCTTCTTTAAGAAGTTTTTTAATTCCTTTTTCTGCTTCAAAAGTTTTCAAAGATTTTTCGTCAGAAAGATCGTATTTGGCAATTCCTGCGTGAGTATCTAAAACAAAAAATGGTGCTGGTTTTTCGTGAAGTTTTTCTAAACAAAGTGTTAAAACAATGTGCTTAAAAACATCGGCAAAATTTCCAGCGTGATAGATGTGGCGATAGTTCATGACGTTACTTACCCAAAAAATATTCCCGTAATAATGTAATTTAAAAGTAAGATGACAATCGATGCCGATACGACAGCATTGGTTGTGGCAATACCAACTCCTTCAGCGCCGCCTTTAGAATTATACCCGAAATAGCAGCCCATGATTGAAATTACAAAACCAAAGAAGGCAGATTTGGTAAGGCCAGAAACTACATCGATATTTTCAAGAAATTTAAAAGTATTTGCTAAGTAAGGTCCGGGAGAAAATCCCAGAGCGTGAACACTTACTAAATAACCACCCATCACGCCGATAATGTCGGCGATTAAAACCAAAAGTGGCATCATCAAAACGCCGGCTATCACTCTTGGCGCTACTAAATATTTTAAAGGATTGGTTGAAAGTGTACGCAGCGCGTCGATTTGTTCTGTTACCTTCATGGTGCCAATTTCGGCAGCCATTGAGGCACCAACGCGTCCAGCCACCATTAATCCTGCTAATACCGGTCCGAGTTCTCTAGTGATTGATAGAACTACAACCGTAGCAATTGTGCTTTCAGCGTTGAAGCGCGAGAATCCAGAATAGCTTTGCAGAGCTAA
This sequence comes from Rickettsiales bacterium UBA2645, assembly GCA_002359655.1. Lineage (GTDB taxonomy): Bacteria > Pseudomonadota > Alphaproteobacteria > Rickettsiales > UBA1997 > UBA2645. The sequence goes on from DENL01000008.1 coordinate 9,807, forward strand.
AACTGCGCCAGAAAAAATTGCTGTTAGACCAACAACTGGCAGCGAATAAAATCCGATTTGCAAAAATTGTCGTAAAATTAAACGCGGATAAAATGGTGCGGTAAAGCAGTGGCGAACTGCACTGGTCATGAACAAAGCTATCTCGCCAAGTTTGGATAAATTGAGCAAAGTAAAATGTCCGACTTTTTCCAAGAGATTTAAAATTTTTGTAGTCATGAAATTAGTGATTGAATTTTTTTAGCTCGGTTTGATGATCAACTAGATGAACAAGATAAAAATCAAATCCAATTTTACCAAGTTTTTAGTTGCGCTAACGCTAACTTTATTTGTGCTTAGTCGCGGCGTTTTTGTGCTGCACGAATTTTCGCATCATCAGTTAGAAAGTGCAAAAGCCTTATCTTCCAACAGCCTACAATTACAGTCTCAGCAAAATTTTTTTGAGAAGTTAATCTTCAATCACGAAAATTCTGGAAATAAAAAATCAGAAAATTGCTTTTTGTGCTCTTTTGCTAATTTTCAGAATCAAACTTTAGCAACGCCAAATTTTGCTTTTGCTATTCTGGCTTTTTGTTTGGTTTTTTTAGCGCGTAAATTCAATCGCCTAAAACTTTCCTATCTCCTATCCTCAAAAGCTTCTCGCGCCCCGCCAGTAATTTCTTAAAAGCTCACCACGAAGGTCTTCTTCAACTTTTAAGAAATTCAACAATGAAAAAATTCTCTCTACTGCTTTGTGCCAACTTAATTTTTAGCACTAATATAGCTTTTGCAGCCGATGTTTGGGACTACGAAGTCAAGGCATCAAAACTTGATAACTCGCGCAACAATCTTTCGCCAAGCACTAGCGGTAGTTCTTTTTCTTTCAATAAAGAAAATATTGAAAATTTGCCGCAAGGTCAAATGACATCACTTAATCAGGTGCTGCTGCGTGCTCCCGGTGTTGCGCAAGATTCTTACGGACAACTTCATGTACGAGGTGATCACGCTAATTTGCAATATCGCATTAACGGAGTGATATTGCCTGAAGGAATATCCGGTTTTGGTCAAACTCTTGACACGCACTTTGCTGAAAAGATCGATTTTTTAACTGGTGCGATGCCAGCACAATACGGGTTTCGTACTGCTGGTGTTGTTGATATCAAAACTAAGACTGGCGCTTTTGCAAAAGGCGGTAGATCAGAAGTGATGGTTGGCGGCAATAATACCGTGGGAGCAAATCAACAAGTCAGCGGTTCTAAAGATAATCTAAATTATTATTTAAGCGCTTCTTATTTGCAGAATAATCGTGGTATTGAATCGCCAACAGCAGCTCGCAATCCAGTTCATGATAATACTCAGCAAGATAAAATCTTTGGATATTTTTCTTATTTGATTGATGCTTCTCAACGCTTAAGCGTGATTGTGGCTAATGCTGACAATAAATTTCAAGTACCAAATAGTCCTAACCAATCAACTAACTACACGCTTAATGGCTTTGATGGTTTCAATTCATTAAATTTGAACGAGAATCAAAAAGAATCGAATAGATATGCGATTGTAGCCTTACAGGGAGTTACAGACTCTGATGTTGATTATCAGCTTTCAACTTTCTCTCGTTTTAGCGATTTAAGATTTCGTCCTGATTATGTTGGAGATTTAATGTTTAATGGTGTGGCCTCCAGCATCAATCGCTCTAGTTTTGCCAATGGCGTGCAAGGTGATTTTAGTTACAAGTTAAATGATACTAATACTTTGCGCTCAGGATTTTTTGCCAGCAATGATGCAACAAAAAGCACTACGGGCAATGCGGTTTTTCAAGCTGATGCTGATGGTAATCAAATTTCATCAGATCCTTACACTATTAGCGAGTCAGTGAGTAAAAACTCGCAATTGTTTGGGGCTTACTTACAAAATGAGTGGAAGGCTTTGGAAAAATTAACTCTTAATTATGGTGCGCGTTTTGATGCTTCCAGAGCTTATGTTAATGAGTCGCAACTCAGCCCGCGCTTTGGTGCGGTTTATGATTTAAACAAAGCAACTAAAATTCACGCTGGCTATTCGCGCTATTTCACGCCGCCGCCAACTGCGATTATTTCTTCGACAACTTTAAGTCAATTTCAAAATACTAGTAACGCACCGGAAAATACTGAAAATGGTAAAGTAAGAGCGGAGCGTACTAACTATTACGATTTGGGCGTATCGCATAAATTAACACCCAATTTGAATTTAGGCTTAGACGGTTATTACAAGCAGATTCGCAATCTTCTTGATGAAGGACAATTTGGTAACGCGCTGATTTATACGCCATTTAATTATCAACAAGGAAAGGCTTATGGCGTTGAATTTACGGCAGATTATCATAAAGATAATTTTTCATCTTACTTCAATTTTGCTTGGCAACAAGCCTATGGCAAAAATGTAGTTTCAGGTCAGTATTTGCTTGGTCAAGATGAGTTAAAATATATTTCAAAAAACTGGGTAAATCTGGATCACTCACAAACTTACACCGCTTCAACTGGCGCAGCTTATTTATTTTTGGGAACAAAATATAGCACTGATTTGATTTACGGATCTGGACTTCGTACTGGTGATAACAACACCAATACAATGCCAGCATATTGGACAGTAAATGCTAGCGCAGCACGCGACTTTGTTTTGCCAGCCGCAGGGAAAATAAATTTAAGAATTTCAGCGCTAAATTTATTTGATCAAGTTTATCAATTTCATGATGGATCTGGGATTGGTGTGGCTGCTTCGCAATATGGTCCGCGTCGTACTTTTTATCTAATCGCTTCTAAAAGTTTTTGAATTTAATGAAATTTTTTTCGCTAAAATCCGATCAAGTAAAAAGTTTTATTATTGCTGCAATTCTGCACGCTTTGCTGTTGGCGGTTTTGTTAATGTCTTTTAAAAAGCCAGAAACACCGCCAGCAGTTATAGCGCTTGATATCGCATTTATTAGCGAAGTTAAGAAAGAAAAAAAATCTAAGCAAATTCATCATCAAAAAAATTTTTCACAAGAAAGAGAAAAGCATCTGCATCAAGAATCAGAATCGATAGTAAATGACTCAGAAAAAAAAGTGAAATTAGTGGCAAATCCACTGCCAGAAATTCCTCAAGATTTGCGCACCGAAGCTTTTGAAAGTAGTGCCATTGCTAGATTTTATATTGATGCAAATGGTCAAGTTACAAAAGTTGAATTGATCAAGCCTTGCGCTAATCCAAGGCTTAACAATTTATTGCTGAAGAGTTTACGCAAGTGGGAATTTTCGAAAAATTCCACTAGCTCGATTCAAGATATCAGAGTGAAATTTAAAGTGGAGTAGCGTCTGGGTGATGTCTTTTATAGCGTATAAAAGAGATGTAAGAAAGTAGCGCAAGGCAATAAAGTAGATTCCAATTTGCCATGGAAAGTTTGAGAAAAACAAAGCTTGGCTCATCGCAGCGAATGGATTTGGTTTCCATCAACGCTTCTTTTAATTCTTCTAAATTAGAGATGCCGTCAAGTTTTTCTGATGAACAAGTTTTTGGGCCACGAAAAAATTTTCTCTCAACACCGCTGTGATAAAATGCCAACGCAACATTAATTATTAGCAAAATTGTACAAAAATAAAGTGCGATTTGTTTTGATTTTTCTGATTTGAAATAAGTAAGCGTCAAAGAAGCAACAGCAACGATAGCCAAGAAAGGTTTGCGTTGATAAAAGCATAAAAGACAAGGCTGAAGATCGAAAAAATATTGGCTAATATAAACAAAAGTTAGAGCTAAAAGTGAGGCTGCTAAAAGTAAAATTAGTAAATTTTTATTAGTAATTTTTTTAAGCATTTGTTTTTTTTGCGATTTATTTTTTTAAAAATTTTTTGGCTAATTCTTTTCTTAGTTCAACAGCTGGTTGGTCAAATGGATTAATTCCTTTTGCGTAAGAAATCAAAATAGTTTCTAAAAAGCATTGCATCATTAATCCACCCAAAACTTCTTCATCAAGTTTTTTCACTTTAAAAATACGAATTGGTAATTTTTTTTGATGCAAAACTTCGATGGTAGTTTCTTGTTCAATCTTGACAATATCGCTTAATTTTTTGCCGCCAAAAAGTGTTTCGCAGGAATCTAAATCTTTAAGTAAGAAATCATTTTTATGATTATCCAAAGTGATGAAGGTGAAAAATTTATCTTTTGGACCTTCGAGATAAAGTTGTAATTGGCTATGCTGATCTACTGTTCCCATCGAATTTATCGGCGTTGAGCCAAAGCCTGACTTGCCTAAAGACTCAGCCCAAAGTTGACGATACCAGTCGGTAAAGTTTTTTAAACTGTCGATGTAGGGCATGATAACATTGTTGTGAAATCCTTGCTCATAAAGGCAAAGCTGAGTGGCGCAAGAATTTGCGATGTCATCATTTTTTAAAAAATCTTTGACTATTTTTTTTGCACCTTGGCGGATTTTTTTAACATCAATACCGCAAAGCAAGGCTGGGAGCATTCCTACAATTGAGAAGCAAGAATATCTGCCACCAATTTTTTCTGGATGATTGGCAATTTCGGCGCCGATTTTTTTAGCAATTTTGGCAATCGAATTATCTTCAGATTGAGTGATAAACAAAAACTGTTGAGCAAAATTTTTAATTTTGGTATTACGTATTTGATCAAGTACAATAAGGGTTTGACAGATGGTTTCGATAGTTTCTCCTGACTTACTTACAACTAAGAAAAAAGTGTTTTTGAAATCGATTTTACTTAAACAATTTTTGATCGTGGTTGGATCAATCGATTCAAGAAATTCTAATTTATTTTGATCTTTAGTCGCTGTCAGAGTTTTGCCACCAAGGCTCGATCCCCCAACACCAAGAACTAAAATTTTTTCGTAAGGTGAAATTTTTTTGGCTAAATTAGCAAAAACTGTCAGATCATTTTTATTAAAAACGACATCAATAGCGCTGATTTTTTTTTGCTCAATTTCTTGACGCAGCCTTGTTTTTGCTGGGCTAAAAACTTTTTGATATTTTGCTAAGTTTTTTAAAGCTGGAATATTTTTAAAGCTTTGCGAGTAAAGAGTTTTTTCTGGCATGGAAATTTTGAAGCTTGATTGAGAATTTTTCTAAAATGATTTTTAAGCGGCTTAATTTTTAAAATTAAGGACAAAACTTGTAATCTAGGTTTGGCTTACTAAATTGCTCGCTACTTCAAAAAAATTCTCCCCTCAAATTATAATGGCTGGATAGCAAAGTGGTAATGCAGGAGCCTGCAAAGCTCCCATTCGTCGGTTCGATTCCGACTCCGGCCTCCAAAAATCGTTGAAAACACTGCGTCTTTTGAGTATCTGCGTCGTTAGAAATTTTTTTTACTCGGTTACGTACTTTGGTACGCGCCCTCGTAAAAAAATTTTCTGCCTATCAGATAATCAAAATACTTGGTTTTGAACGATTTTTTCTCCACTTATTATTTTCTTACTTACTTCTTGCGCTGAGTAATTTTTGCGCCTCGTAAATAAAGTGGATCGCGATTTTTTGAGAAATCTTTTTGGCTGTGAAATTTTTCTAAAGCTAAAAGTCCGACCAAGCTGGCCTCAATAATATCATCGTCTGCGGAAATTTCGTAAGGCAAATTTTTTTCTGACAGCGTCGTAGAAATTATTTTTTTACCTGATCCGCAAAGTAGAAAATTTTGCTTTGGTAAGAAATCCAAAACCTCTGCGCGCTTTACTAATTGCGATTCAGTAAGCTCGGTAATTTGATTTCCTTGCGATAAAAAACTACCGATAAAAAGCTCATCCATTTGCGCGTCAATTGCGGCAAAAATTTCTCCAGAAAAACTGCGTTGCTTAAAGGCCAAAGCCTCGAGCGAGTTAATCAAAATTAATGGTAAGTTGGTTGCGATTTTTAATGTGCGAGCAACTGCGAGTCCAATTCTTACTCCGGTGAAACTCCCAGGTCCCTTGGTGGCGGTAATTAAATCTAAATCTTGATACCAGATTTTATTTTCTTGCAGAATTTTTTCGATCTCAGGAATCAATAATTCTGATTGCTTGCCGCTTTCCAAAATCAGATTTTGGCAAAGTATTTTCTCACCTTCCAATAATGCTACTGAAAGAGTTGAGTTGGTGGTGTCAAAAGCAAGAATCAGCATTATTAGTTAATAACTGATTTGGCATTTGGAACATCGAGAGAAAAGGCTGGAATTTTAGTGTTGAACAACTCCCCATTATTTTTTTGCATTTGGTAATGTCCCGTCATAATTCCAGAAGGGTGACGCAAATGAACTCCGCTTTCATATTGGAAGCTGTTATTTGGTAAAATGAGTGGCTGCGAACCAACCACACCTTCGCCATTTACTTCTTGCACTGTGCCTTTTTCATCGATGATTTTCCAATAGCGGTTAACCAGCTTGATTGTTTCCATGCTACGATTGTCAATGCGTACATGATAAATCCAAACAAATAGATTGCCGATAGCGCTAAACTGGCTATCAACAAATTCTGGTCGAACAGTTATTTGAATGCCATGAGTAATCGACAGGTAATCATTACTGATCAAGTCGCCACTATCTGAAGGAAAAAATACATCGTTCAGACTACTAGATTTGATATTATTTTTAGTCATATATTTATTTTTTAGTTCATGCGATCAGTCATATCAACGGCTCGCATTAGCTCTTTAAGATCAATTATTCCATCAACAACTTTTTGTAACCCATCTTCGATCATTGGAACAAACCCTTTTTTAATCGCATGATCTATCATCTCATTTCTACTTGCTGCATTAGATATAAGCTCATCTAATTCGCGTTCAACCATTAAAATTTCACAAATCGCGATACGGCCTTTATAGCCAGAGTTATTACATTTATTGCAACCAACTGCTTTAAACAATTTATTAATGTTGCTACGTTTTGGACCAAGTAGTCTTCTTTCAAAAGTATCGGCTGGTTGTTCTTTTTTACAGTGCACACAAAGTTTGCGGGCCAAACGTTGAGCAATCACGCCAATCAAAGCTCCGGGCATTAGATAATTTGGAACACCGATATTCATCAAACGCGGAATTGCGCCAAGAGCGTCGTTGGTGTGCAAGCTGGTGAAAACTTGGTGACCAGTCATCGCAGCTTGAATTGCGGTAAGTGCCGTATCTTTATCACGAATCTCACCAATTAAAATAACATCTGGATCTTGACGTAAAATTGCTTTTACACCAGCGGCAAAGCCATCGTTACCGTCAGCTTTGATGTTGGATTGTCGGATCAGGGGAATGTGGTATTCCACCGGATCTTCCAGCGTCATAATATTTTTATCGATGGTGTTGATCATGCTAAGTAAGGTGTAAAGAGTAGTCGTTTTTCCAGATCCGGTAGGACCCGTAATAATGATAACTCCCTCTGGTTTTTGTAACATTTTAGAAATCAAACTATGGCTGGAACTATTATATCCCAAAGCTTCCAGTGAAACAATCGATTGCTTTTCATCCAAAATACGCATGACGATATTCTCGCCATTAATCGTTGGTTGAGTTGAAACACGAAAGTCAATTTTACGACCAAGAATTTCTGAATTAGTGTGGCCGTCTTGTGATTTGCGACTTTCGGCAATGTTCATGCCAGAAAGAATTTTAAGACGTACAGCAATTGCCGACCAATAATCGCGGTGGATTGATCGGATTTGCACCATCTTGCCGTCAATACGATAACGAATACGAAGAAAAAGAGGTTCAGGTTCAAAGTGTAAATCGGAAGCTCCGCGGTGAACTGCATCAGTTAAAATAGCATCAACTAAACGCACCATCGGACTGCGATAGTCACCGCGAAGCTGGCTTTCATCGTTAATATTATTGCCTTTGCTGTTTTCGATTTCTTTTAAAATACCTTCGATCGACATTTCGTAGTCGTAATATTGATCGATAGCGTGAAGAATATCTACTTCAGCAATGTAGACGGGAATAATTTTAAAGTTGGGTGGAAAAAATCTGCGCAGTTGATCAATAGCAACGATGTCGAATATATCAGACATGCCGATGGTGATTGATTCTTTAGTGTAAGAAATCGGAATTAATTTATTGTGAATGGCAAAATCTTTGGGAACTTTTTTAACTAATCGCGAATCGATGATTGATGATTTTATATCAAATTTTGTAACGCCGGTAGATTCGTTTAAAATCTCGCTCAAAGCACCTTCGGAAACAAATCCTAAATCAACTAAAATAGCGCCAATTGTTTGGCTATTGTTAAGTCTAGCTCTCTCTTTGGTAGCGATTTCTAATTGATCATCTGAAATAACCTTTTGCTCAAGTAGCTTTAATCCTATATCGGCGGCACTGATCGGGTTAGAAGTTTTGGCTTTTGTTCCTGGGTTAGAAGCTTCTTCCATTTGATTTTTGTTTAATGATTTTCTTGAGAGATCCAAATCAAGACCGCTTGAAATTTGGTTTTGCTTTGATATTGCCTTTTGCGCTGGCTTCGAATTTAATAATCTTCAGCGCGTTTTTTAATGTCAAGAAAGCCCACTTAATTTCAAAAAATATTTTTAAATAGTATGTCGGTCATTGTTCGTTTTGCTCCGTCTCCAACTGGATATTTGCATATTGGTGGAGCGCGCACCGCTTTGTTTAATTACCTTTTTGCCAAGCACAATAACGGAAAATTTTTACTACGCATTGAAGATACTGATGAAAAAAGATCAAGCAAGGAAGCAATTGAGGCAATTCTACAAGGCCTTGATTGGCTTGGTTTAAAGCCTGATGGTGATTATGTTTTGCAATCAAAAAATTTAAATCGTCACAAGCAGGTGGCGGAAAAATTACTCGAAAAAAACCAAGCTTATCTGTGCTACACTTCTGCTGAAGAGTTAGAAGAGTTAAGAAAAAAGGCCGAAGAAAAAAAACAAGTTTTTCGTTTTAAAAGCCCGTGGCGTGATAAAATTCAATCGCAAGCTTCAAGTGTAAAGCCAGTTATCAGAATCAAAGCGCCAATTGAAGGCGAAACCATAATTCGCGATTTAGTACAAGGTGAAATTCGCGTAAAAAATTCTGAACTTGATGATCTAGTTATGCTGAGATGCGACTCCACTCCAACCTACATGTTAGCAGTTGTAGTTGATGATCACGATATGGGAGTAACTCACATAATTCGTGGCGATGATCACTTAACTAACGCTTTTCGTCAAAAAATAATTTACCAAGCAATTGATTGGCAAGTGCCAGAATTTGCTCACATTCCTTTGATTCACGGACCTGATGGCGCAAAACTTTCAAAACGTCACGGCGCAACTTCGGTGATCGAATATAAAAATATGGGTTATTTGCCGGAAGCGATGAGGAATTATTTACTTCGTCTTGGTTGGTCGCACGGCGATGCGGAATTTATTTCTGATACGCAAGCAATCTCGTGGTTTAGTTTAGATAAAGTTGGTAAATCAGCAGCGCGCTTTGATTTTACAAAGCTTAAATCGGTCAACAAACATTACATTAAAGAAAAAAACGAAGAACAGCTTTTCAATCTAACTTTAGAATTTTTAGACAGAAAAATTTCCGCCGACGAAAAAATAAAATTAGCGCGAGCTTTAAAATTCACTAAAGAAAGAGCCGAAATAATTAATGAATTGGCAAAAAGTTTAGAAATTTATTGCGACGATTTTTCTTCCGAATTGAGTCGAGAAAATCAAATAATTGTCGCGGAAAAAAAATCTCTGCTGCTTGATTTGCGAAAACTTTTTAGCGACTTAAAAGATTGGACTCATGATGGAATCAAAAATTCTTTAAGCAGTTTTGCTGAAGCCAAAGCCTTGAAAATAAAAGATTTTGGGCCGGTTTTAAGAATAGTTTTAACTTTCTCTGCGGCATCTGCTGGCGGAATTTTTGATGTAGTCGAAATTTTAGGAAAAGCCGAAGTGGTTAAAAGAATTAGTAACTCAATTAAGTAAGTTTTTATGAAAAAAATAATTTTTTTCGCAGTAATTTTTTCATTTTTTTCGACAAATTCTTTTGCCAAAAATGAAGAAGGATTTTTCTTCAAACCTTTCATATCAATTGAATATAGCGCGCCAGCTTTGAGTTCAGGCGTTAATAAAAATTTCAAATCTAATAATTTTGGTAAACAAATTAGCGGTTTTGAAAATATTGCTCTTGGCGGAAATTTTCGCCTGCATAAATTTTTAGGCTTCAATGCTAACTGGTTTCAAGGTTCTTTAAATGATAATTCTTTGCAAGATGTTGGCTATTTAAACAACAAAGCACGCTTTAAATTCGATCAATATAATTTTTCTGCTTTGGCTTATTTACCAGCTAATGATTTTTTTGAATTTTTTGCCGAAGCTGGTGTTGCTGATATTCACAGCAGATTGAATTATGTAAAAAACGATAGCACAGCTATTAAAAACAAAGCTCACGAGACTAAAGCAATTTTGGGCGCTGGCTTTCAATTCAAGCCATGTAAAAAATCTGATGATATGATTCGTCTGAGCTTTCAAAAATATTCTGGCAAATTAGCTTTGCTTGATACTAACTATTCCACAGTTCGAATCGGCTATTTAAAAGCCTTCTAGTGTTCTTTAGATATTTTCTTGGAAAGCCTTCCCAAATTCTTAAAACATGAGTTGCTCATGCCAAAAAATTTTCTTTTCACCTCAGAATCAGTTTCCGAAGGGCATCCAGATAAGATTTGCGATCAAATTTCTGATTCTCTTGTCGATGCTTATTTAAGTAAAGATCCCTATTCGCGTCTGGCGATTGAAACGTTTGCTACAACTAACACAGTGATTATCGGTGGCGAAATTCGTGCTCCTGAAATTCCCAAAGCAGATGTTGAAAATATCATTCGTTCTACCGTCAAAGAAATTGGTTATGAGCAAGATGGCTTTCATTGGCAAAATCTTAAAATTACTAATCTAATTCACGGACAATCTGCTGACATCGCTGTTGGTGTTGACGCTTCTGGTGCAAAAGATGAAGGTGCCGGAGATCAAGGAATTATGTTTGGCTACGCTTGTCGTGAAACTGAAGTTTTGATGCCGGCAGCGATTTATTATGCTCATCGTATTTTGCATAATATCATGGATGCAGTGAAGTCGGGAGCTCTTCGCGACCTTGGTCCAGATGCTAAAAGTCAAGTTACTTTGCATTACGAAAATGGTTTACCAGTTCGTGCTGAAACAGTTTTGGTTTCGATTCAGCACAAAGAAGGCATGACGCAAAGACAAGTAAAAGAGTTAATTCGCCCTCATATAGAAAAAACTTTGCCGCAAGGCTGGATGTGCCAAGAAAAGAAATTCTTAGTCAATCCAACTGGTAAATTTGTTATTGGTGGCCCTGACGGCGATGCTGGGCTGACTGGCAGAAAAATTATTGTTGATACTTACGGCGGTGCTGCTCCTCACGGTGGCGGGGCTTTTTCTGGTAAAGATCCAACTAAAGTCGATCGTTCTGCAGCTTACATGGCACGCTATTTGGCAAAAAATGTTGTTGCCGCTGGTTTGGCTGAACGCTGCACCATTCAAATTGCTTACGCAATTGGAGTTTCCAAGCCTTTAGCACTTTATGTTAATAATCACAAAACTGGAGTTGATGGCGAAGAGTTAGTTAAAATAATTAATGATTTAGTTGATCTAAGTCCGCGCGGAATCCGCAATCATTTGCAGTTGAATCGCCCAATTTATAAACGTACAGCAACTTACGGCCACTTCGGTCGCAATCCAGATTCTGACGGCGGCTTTAGTTGGGAAAAAACTGATTTGGCGGAGAAATTAAAAAAATTGGTTTGAACATGAATCTCATTTTAATCGCAATCGGTGGAGCGCTTGGTTCAGTAGCTCGCTATTTATCTTTTGAGGCAATTTTTCGCATCACAAAGTCAATGCAGTTTGCTTGCAATTTTCCTTGGGGAACTTTTTTCGTTAATGCTGTTGGTTCTTTATTTGCAGGCGTGGTTTACTATTTTGTTATCAAGAATTTTCAAAGTTTTGATCCGCGACTTAAAAGCTTTTTGATTGTTGGTTTCTTGGGCGGCTTTACAACTTTTTCAGCTTTTTCTCTCGATTTTTTTCGGCTGGTAACCGCTGGCCAATATTTACAAGCTTTTGCTTATATTTCTCTCTCGGTTATTTTGGCGATCTTAGCATTATTTTTTGGATTTTACGCGACAAAATTAATTATTTCTTAAAGTGAATTTAGTTCAAATAAATCAAGAATTTGTAGGCTTTCGCCTAGATAAATTTCTTTGTAAAAAATTCGATATTTCTTATTCGTTGGCGCAAAAAGTAATTCGTGAAAAAAAGATTAAAGTAAACGGCATTCGTCCTGATGCAGCCTACAAAGTTCAAGATTCAGACCAAGTTGAAATTTTTGCTGATTTAGAAAATCGTCCTGAGAATCAAAAAAAATCTGTGCAAATTTCTAAAAATAAAATGAAGAGCTTTGACTCTTGGATAATTTTTGAAGACGAAAATATCATTGCCATCAATAAGCCTTCAGGTCTTGCTGTACAAGGTGGTAGCTCAATTGATATTTCGGTTGATGATTATATTTCAATAAAAAAATTTCAGCTAGTTCATCGACTTGATAAAGACACTTCGGGTATTTTGTTGATTGCCAAAAACAATAAAGCGGCAGAATTATTGACCCAAGCTTTCAGAAATAAAACCATCAAGAAAACTTATCTGGCGCTGGTGAAAGGCGTGATGAAAAAAAAAGAAGGCGTAATAAACATTCCGCTGAAAAAACATTTAATTGGTAAAAATGAAAAAGTTCGACCCGATTTTGCCGAAGGAAAAGAAGCAATTACCGAATTTAAATTGCGCGAAACTTTTGATAATTATTCTTTTGTCGAATTAAGCCCTTTGACTGGTCGTACACATCAGTTGCGAGTCCACTGCAAAGAGTTGGGTCACACAATTTTAAACGATGTAAAATATGGCGGAAAATCAGTTCTACGCAAAGATATTTGCAAACGACTTTGTCTCCACGCTTATCGTATTGAGCTTGAAAATTACTTTGGCAAAAAATTAGAAATCGAAACTGAATTGCCAGAGTTTTTACTTGGCGTTGGTTAGTTTTTTTAAAAAATATTGCGCAATAATTTGTTATTTTTTAAGTAACGAGAAGAGTTGAAGTTAGAAATTTTCACCACAAACAAACATCAAAATGTTGCCAAAATCTGCGCGCTTTTTTGCGTTATTTTTCCTCTATTTTTTCTATTCCCAAGCTTTTGCAGTTACTCTTACAACTGGTCAAACTGATTACACAACAACTAGCAACATTACAACTAGTAGTTCGGGCATAATCAGCTCTTTGTCTGGATCAAGCACATCTTTAAATAAAATAAAAAATACTTTTATCATCACTACAGGAAATTCTGGCGCTACTTCTAGCGCTTACGGAATTAGATCTAGTGGCAGTTACAATCAAATTACTAATGATGTTAGCGGTTCCATAATTACTACGGGCAGTTCTGGTCGTGGCATTTCGGTTGCTGGAAATTCTAAAGTTTATAATCTCGGCTCAATCGCAACTCAAGGCACTACATCTTATGGAATCTACGCTGGCAGCGGTAATGACACCATTAGTAATTCTGGTTCAATCACAACTTCCAACACTACTTCTTACGGAATTTATCTGGCTAGCGATAATAATTCTGCCAGCAATTCTGGAACAATAAATACGCAGGTTTATGGCATTTATTCTGATGGCAATTCAAATCAGATTAATAACTCAGGGATAATAACCACAACTGTTGGATCTTCAGCACATGGCATTTTTGTAAGTGCTGGCAGCTCTTCAACTGCAAGCTCAAGCAGTTACAATACTATTACAAATTCTGGCACAATTAATAGCAATGCTAACGGCATTTATAACAAAGATAATTACAGCCAAATTGTTAATTCAGGCACAATTGGCGCTGCTTCGGGCAATAGTATTTATGGCATCAGAAATGAAGGAGAAAATGTCACAATCACAAACTCCGGAACCATTAGCGCCACTAATTATGCTATTTATAATTCTGGTAGTAACTCAGTAATTAATAATTCTGGTACGCTTTCTGGTGGCGTTTTGATTGGCTCGGCAACTCTTAATATTTTGGGTGGTACAATTAGCGGAACGGTTAATGGCTCTGAAAATACCGGCAGCGTTGTGATTGGATCTGGAGTAACTTTTAATCAAACGGCAAATTTTACTGATCTCGATAATCTGACTATTAATTCAAATGCTGCGCTAAATTCTTCTGCCGCAATTACTGCGAATAATATTTTTATCGCTTCTGACTCAAGTTTAAATCTGAATAATGGATCTTCTGTAACTGGCTCTATTAAAGGCTCTAGCAACTCTACTGGTAATCTAAACATTTCTAACAACACACTTTCTTTTGCAAACTCAATTGGCGCTTCTGGAAATTCTTTGGCAAATCTAAACATCGATTCCGACTCCGTTATTACTAGTTCAAATAATATTTTCGTTGATGAAATTTTACTCTCTGGAGCTTTAAATTTTAACGGCGCCGACAACTTAACCATATCTGGCAACCTTACTGGCAGTGGTTCAGCCACTTTTAATATTGCTGATAAAAGTCAAACAATTGACGGTAATTTTACTTTAAATAGTGGCGATAAATTAGCGGTTACTTTAAAAAACCAAGGTGCTGGAAGCCTTGCTGTAACTGGTTTAGTTAGTATCGATTCTAATGCTAAATTAGAAATAACAACTTCTTCAGATCAAGGTTACATTGCTAACAACACTAGCTATAAAATTTTGTCTGGTTCTGCGCAAATTAGCTCGGCTGCAACAAGCAGCTTTTCCAGCTCTAATATTTCACTAAATGGCAGCGATTCAAATATTTCTGGTTTGCTGGAATTCACGGCAAATAAAACTTCTGACGGCTTGACTTTGAACATAAATCATTTGGCGGCCAATAAAGTTACTGCCAATAAAAATGCGCAAAATATTTATCAAAATCTGGTTGATATTGGTGCCAACTCATCAGGAAAGTTGCTCGAATTTCAAGAATATTTAGATAACAGTAGTTTAAGTAGTTCAGCAATTACCGAAGTGATCAATCAATTAGCGCCGCAATCAAGCAAAGCGTCTTTAGCTGTTACTAATAACGCGGTAAATAATTCGATAATAATTGCTGAAAATCGTTTAGAAAAAAATCGTCTTCATAACAAAAATTATGTTTTAAAAGAAGGGGTTTGGGGTCAGATATTTGGCGGCTCAATCATGCAGAAATCAGTTGAAGATGACGACGGTTATAAAGCAAACTCGGCTGGAATTGCTTTTGGTGCTGATAAAGAAATTTCTGATACAGCGTTGCTTGGCGCGGCTTTGAGCTCGACAAAATCTTCAACAAAAACTTTGGATTTATCCAAACAAAATTTAATCGACACTTATCAAATTAATTTTTACGCCAGCCAAAATTTTAATAAATATTATCTCGATTCTGTTTTGGGTTTGGCCGTAAATCACTTCAGCTCTAACCGTTCTATTAAAGTGGTTGAAAGCAATGCCGTTGCTAGCTATTTGGGTCAAACTTACGCGCTGAAAATAAAAAGTGGTTTTGTAAAAAATCTGAAAAATGGTTTTAATGTAAATCCAGAAATTTCGCTTAATTTTTTGCGTAATAATATCGATGGCTACTCTGAGCGAGGTGCTGACGAATTAAATTTAAAAGTCAGTTCTGTAGCGGCTAATTTTCTTGAAGCGCGAGCCGGAATTAATTTTGCTTACACGACAAAAATTTCTGAACTTCCTGAATTTAAAAAATTTACCATTAATCTAAAAACTTCTTATGGTTATAGTTTAATCAATGACGCACCGACTACAACGGCAAGACTTCAAGGCCAATCAACAAGTTTCAATTCGCAAATTTCTAACGTTGATCGCGCTAGTTTGAAATTAGGAAGTGAAGTTGTCGCTCATCATAAAGATGATACCAATTTTGTGTTGAGTTATAATTTTGAGAACAAAGAAACTTACCAATCGCACTTTGCGATTTTTAAAGTGCGCCAAGAATTTTAGTTTATATCAAATCCAGCTGGTTGAGTTTCAATTAGTCTTGGTAAGTTTTAGAAGCCAAAATGTTTTAAAAATCTGACGTCATTTTCAAAAAACATACGCAAGTCAGTAATGCCGTATTTCAACATAGCCAAGCGTTCAATGCCAATTCCAAAAGCAAAGCCTTGATATTTTTTTGCATCAATCTGGCAGTTGGTAAGAACATTTGGATGAATCATGCCGCAGCCTAAAATTTCCATAAATTTATCACCTTTACCGATTTTAATTCGGCCATTTTCAACTAAGTAATTAATATCAACTTCAGCCGAAGGTTCCGTGAAAGGAAAGAAGCTTGGGCGAAAACGCAATTCAAGATTTTTCACTTCAAAAAATTTTTCTAAGAAGTTTTCCAGCGTCCATTTTAAGTGAGCCATATTGATATTTTCATCAACCACAAAACCCTCAAATTGATGAAACATCGGCGTGTGAGTTTGGTCAGAATCGCGACGAAAAACTCTTCCCAAAGCGGCAACACGAAGTGGAGGTTGAGCATCAATCATTTTACGAATTTGCGTGTTCGAAGTATGAGTGCGCAGCAAAAGTTCAGAATTTTGTAAATAAAATGTATCTTGCATCTGGCGCGCTGGATGGTCTTTTGGCATGTTCAGAGCGGTGAAGTTATGAAAGTCATTTTCAATTTCAGGGCCTTGCGCAAATTCAAAACCCAGTTCGCCAAAAATTTCTTCGATTTCTTGCATAACTTTGCTAATCGGATGAATCAGTCCACGATCTTGTTTTCTAACGCTTAGACTGACATCGATTTTTTCGCTTTGTAATTTTTCGTTTAATTCAGCATTTTCAAAATTTTCTTTGGCGTTATCAATTTTTTTGGTAACTGTGTCGCGCACTTGATTTATCTGCGCTCCAAAAGATTTTTTTTCGTCTGCAGCAATATTTTTTAATTGCGAGAAAAGCTCAGTTACCAAACCTTTTTTGCCCAAAAAATTAATGCGAATTTCTTCAAGTTGCTGTTTATTTTTAACTGCTGAAATTTGTGAATTGAAATCGGCAAGAAGTGTTTCTAAGTTGGTCATAATTACATTTATTATTAAAATACGATTTCAGTAAAACATGTTTCGTTCTAGAATCAACTGCCTGAAGATTAATTGGTTTGGAGCCTTTAGTTTACTTAGCAAAGAAGTCCGCCGCTTTTTAAAAGTTTATCATCAGACCATATTTTCACCCGTAATCAACATCATACTTTTTTTGGCAGTATTTTCTTTATCTATTGGAAGTCGCGTTGCTGAAATTAACGGCGTTGCATTCCCAATTTTTATGTCTGCAGGCTTGATAATGATGGCGGCGATGCAAAATGCTTTTGCCAATTCTTCTTCATCTTTTGTGATGGGAAAAGTTATGGGACATATTATTGATTATCTGATTCCACCACTTGGCGCTTTTGAATTGCTTTTTGCCTTTACCTTTGGCGCAGTTTTGCGCGGCATTTGCGTTGCGATTGTGGCATTTTTGGTAATATTGATTTTTGTGCCACTAACCTTTTATTCTCTACCTTACGCCATTTTCCATTTATTTGCGGCCTGCATGTTTCTTGGTCTTTTAGGCGTTTTATGTGGCGTTGTTTCTGAAACTTTTGATCACATGTCGGCAATGACCAGCTATCTTATCACGCCTTTGACTTTTTTATCTGGCACTTTTTATTCAACAAATTCTTTGCCAAAATTTTGGCTTGGCGTTTCACACTTCAATCCTTTTTTCTACATGATTGATGGATTTCGCTACGGAATGACTGGCAGAAGTGACGGAGATTTAACGACGGGAATTATTTACATCATCAGCATTAATTTGATTTTGGCGATCGTATTATTTTTTATGATCAAGCGCGGTTACCGAATCAAAAGTTAGCGACATTTTTTAACAATTAATAACACCACAAACATGACCAACACCATACAAACGGCATCGCTGGAAGAAAAAATTCAATGGATCAGATTAGCTCGAAGCGAAAATGTTGGCAGATCAACTTTCTTTCGCTTAATTAAAATTTTTGGATCGCCTAAACTGGCTTTAGAGCAAGTCGCAGACTATGCATTTCGCGGCGGATCAAAAAATCAAATTAAAATTTTCTCCGAGCAAGATGCGCTAAAAGAGCTAGAAAATACTCATCAATTTCAAGCCGAGATAGTTTTGTTTTGTGAAAAAACTTATCCAAAATTGCTGCGTGAAATTCCTGATGCGCCACCAATTCTGACTGTAAGAGGCAAAATAGATTTTCTAAATCGCGACGCAGTTGCGGTTGTTGGCCCCAGAAATCCATCTTTCAATGGTACAGCATTTGCTCGAAAAATCGCTCGTGAAATTGGTCAAAATAATTTGTTAGTCACTTCAGGAATGGCCAGAGGAATTGACGCTGCCGCGCATGAAGCCGCACTTGAAAACGGCACAATTGCCGTGATTGCTGGCGGCATTAATCACATTTACCCCAGAGAAAATACCAATCTTTACCAGCAAATTTGTCAGCGCGGATTATTGATTTCGGAGTCGCCATTTAATGCTCCACCAAAAGGCGGAAATTTCATACAACGCAATCGTATTATTTCTGGAATGTCTTTGGGCGTTGTGGTTGTTGAAGCGGGTTTGAAGTCGGGCAGTTTAACTACGGCCAGATTTGGCGTAGAGCAGGGCAGAGAAATTTTTGCCGTACCAGGTTCGCCGCTTGATCCTAGATGTTTGGGAACTAATCGTTTGATCAAACAAGGCGCTAAATTAACCGAAAATATCGACGATATTTTAGAAGAAATTTCTCTAATTAGAAATCGAGCTAGTCAAAATAAAATTTTGTCTGAACCTGATTCTGAAGAGTTTATCGGCTTTATTGAAAAATTTCCAAGCGACGATGATGTAGGAAAAATTCGTCAAGAAATCTTTGCTAAATTAAGTTTTGTACCAATCGCAATTGAAGAAATTATTCAAGAAATGCAATTGCCAGCAAAGCTTGTTAATATTGCTTTGGTACAGCTTGAGTTAGCCGATAAAATCGAAGTTAGTTTTGGGAAAGTAGTATTGAGATAAGATATTGTGTGGCCTGAGATTTTAGACAGGTTCTTAGAAATATTTTCTTATTTGTTTTTTATAAGAATTTTCTGCTTAAATAAATTTTCTCAGAGTCTAGCTATTCTTAGTCACAACTAATCTATAATTTCCATGCCAAAGTTCGACAAATCAAAATTGCCTTCGCGTTACGTTACCAATTCTCATGGTTGCGAAGGGCGCAAAACTATGCTCTACAATATTAAAACTGATCTTTATCCAAATGGATTGAGTGACGAAGACTTAGCCTCACCTTTTGTTGGCGTTGTTAGCGCGTGGAATGAAGCAGCCCCTTGCAATATCGCTTTGCAACGCCAAGCGCAACCAGCAAAAAAAGGTGTGAAAGATGCAGGCGGAACACCGCGCGAATTCACAACAATCACGGTTACTGACGGCATTGCCAACGGTCATCAAGGTATGAAATCTTCTCTGGCATCGCGTGAAGTGATCGCTGATTCAATCGAGTTAACAGTTCGCGGACATTGCTACGACGCTTTAGTTGGAATTGCTGGTTG
This sequence comes from Rickettsiales bacterium UBA2645, assembly GCA_002359655.1. GTDB lineage: Bacteria > Pseudomonadota > Alphaproteobacteria > Rickettsiales > UBA1997 > UBA2645. The sequence goes on from DENL01000008.1 coordinate 29,365, forward strand.
CGATAAATCACTGCCCGCAATGATGATGGCAATGTGTCGTTTGAATATTCCTTCAGTTTTTATGTATGGCGGCTCAATTCTACCGGGAAGATTCAAAGGTAAAGACGTGACAATTGTTGATGTTTTTGAAGCCGTTGGTCAGCGCGATGCAGGCAAGATGAGTGAAGAAGATTTAAAAATTTTAACCAAAGCAGCTTGTCCTTCAGCTGGTGCTTGCGGCGGGCAATTTACTGCCAATACCATGGCCTGCGTTTCTGAAGCAATTGGTTTGGCGTTGCCGGGATCTTCTGGTGCACCAGCACCTTATGAATCACGCGATGAATACGCCTATCACTCAGGAAAAGCAGTAATGAATCTGATCAAAAAAGGCATTAAATCGCGCGACATCGTAACTCGTAAATCTTTAGAAAACGCTGCGGTAATTGTTGCTGCAACAGGAGGCTCAACCAACGCTGTTCTTCATTTGCCAGCGATTGCTAATGAGTGCGGCATTGATTTTGATATTTTTGAAATTGGCAAAATTTTCAAAAAAACTCCCTACATTGCCGACATGAAACCCGGTGGCAAATATGTTGCTAAAGATCTTTTTGAAGTTGGCGGCGTGCAAATGATTTTGAAAGTCTTGCTTGATGCAGGCTACATTCACGGCGATTGCTTGACTGTTACCGGCAAAACCATGGCTGAAAATTTATCTGAAATCAAATTCAACGAAAATCAAGATGTGGTTTACAGACCAGAAAAACCACTTTCGTCAACTGGCGGCGTGGTTACTTTGAAAGGCAATCTAGCCATTGATGGTGCAGTCGTAAAAATTGCTGGAATGCAAACAGGATCCCTTGGGGGATCGAGCGAACGCTTTAGCGGCGCGATTGAGGGAAATAAAAATCCTCTGGTTTTTACTGGAAGCGCTTTGTGTTTTGATTCTGAAGAAGCTTGTTTCAAAGCTGTTGAGCAAAAAAAATACAAGGCGGGTGATGTTTTAGTAATTCGCTATGAAGGCCCAAAAGGTGGACCAGGTATGCGTGAAATGTTGGCCACAACTGCGGCAATTTATGGTCAGGGAATGGGCGGCAAAGTTGCGCTGATTACTGACGGCAGATTTTCTGGTGGTACTCGCGGATTTTGCATTGGTCATGTCAGTCCTGAAGCGGCGGTTGGCGGCATGATCGCACTTTTAAAAGATGGCGATCAAATCACGATTGATGCTATCAAAGGCACAATTGACGTGGCTTTATCTGAAAGCGAAATCGCCGCCAGAAAAGCTAAATGGCAACCACGCGAAAATGATTACCAATCAGGAACTCTGTGGAAATACGCCCAAACCGTAGGTTCAGCACGCTTTGGCGCGGTGACACATCCTGGAGCCAGAAAAGAAAAAATTTCTTACGACAAGATTTAAAAAAATTTTAGTAACTTGCGGCAATCATGATTTAGAAAAACTAAATTTGAGTGCTGACAAGCTTCTATTATGTAAGGTTTGTTTAAAATTTATCACCAAAATTGAATTACGTAAATCTATGAAAAAAATCACTGCAAAAGGACTACAGGTTTCTATCGTTAGAGTTGGTAACGAAGATTACATTTCTTTAACCGATATCGCCCGCCACAAGAATTCTCATGAGCCCAAAGATGTTGTAAAAAACTGGATGAGATCGAAAAGTACGATCGAATTTCTTGGTCTGTGGGAAAAAATTAATAATCACAATTTTAAAGGGGTCGAATTCGACTCCTTTTGGAAAGAAGCTGGAGCTAATGCCTTTGTACTTTCTCCCAGCAAATGGATTGAAAATACTAACGCCATTGGAATTGTTTCTAAAAGTGGCAAAGCTGGCGGAACATTCGCCCATAAAGATATCGCCTTTGAATTCGCCTCGTGGATTTCGGCAGAATTCAAGCTTTATCTCATCAAAGAATTTCAGCGGCTAAAAGAAGAAGAAAATAAAAGATTATCTCTAGGCTGGGACGCCAAACGCATGCTGACTAAAATCAATTACCGAATTCATGCCGACGCAATTTCGCAGCATTTAATCCCAAAACAAATTTCTAACGTTGAAGCCAATATTATTTTTGCCACTGAAGCAGATTTGCTAAACAAAGCATTATTTGGCATGACGGCAAAAGAATGGCGTGATAAAAATCCTCAACTTACAGGAAATTTACGTGACTATGCTGATGTAACACAGTTAGTTTGTCTAGCTAACTTGGAGAGCTTAAACGCAGAATTAATCAGACAAAAACTCACTCAATCGCAGCGTCTTTTAAGGCTTAACGAGGTTGCAATTATTCAGCTGAAATCTTTGCTTAGTAGCAGTACAGCTAAAAAACTTTCTTAAAAATTAAATAGATGAATTTGAATCCAAAAACCTCAATTCTTGGTCTTAACTGGCAACAAAAAACTTTTGATAAACGTCACGCGACTTCAATTTACCAACGTTTTGACCTTTCAGAAGTTTTAAGCGATTTACTTTCTGCCCGCGAAATTTCGCTTGATGAAATTGAAAATTTTCTTGAGCCAAAAATTAAAACTAGCTTGCCAGATCCCTTCGAGCTTGGCGACATGGAAAAAGCGGTTTCGCATGTGATTGAGGCAATTAAGCAAAATAAAAAAATTACTATTTTTGCTGATTACGATGTTGATGGCGCAACCAGCGCGGCAATTCTTAAGCGCTTTTTTCGTGATATTGGAGTTGATGTTGGAATTTACATTCCTGATCGCATTTTGGAAGGTTACGGCCCTAATTCTCAGGCACTTTTAAATCTTAAAAAAAATGGCACTGATCTGGTGATTACTCTTGATTGCGGGACTGTCGCTTTCAAGCCATTGGAAGACGCCGCCGCTGTTGGGCTAGATATTATCGTAATTGATCATCACTTAGGTGTTTTAGAAAAACCGCAATCAATTGCCGTGATCAATCCCAATCTGCTTGATGAAACCTTTCCTCATAAAAATCTTTGTGCTGCGGGTGTAACTTTTTTATTCGCCGTGGCGGTTAATAAAAAATTGCGTGAGCTTGGCTTCTATAACCCTCCCCTTGAGGGAGGGTCGAACTACGCAGTAGTTCGGGGAGGGGTCAAAAACTATCAAAATGCTCAGAAATTTTATTCCTCAGAAATTCTTATAAAAGCTAAAGAGTTAAGGGATAATCAAACAGATGCAGAAGGGCTACTTTGGTTTTACTTAAAAAATAAACAACTTGATGGTCATAAATTCAGAAGGCAGCAACCATTTGGCAATTATATTGTCGACTTTGTTTGCCTTGAAAAAAAATTAATTATTGAGCTAGATGGGTCGCAACATAACGAAGATAAAAAAATAAAGTATGATGCAAAAAGAACAGAGTTTTTGCAACAGCAGGGATACAAAGTTTTAAGATTTTGGAATCATGAAATATTCAAAAATATCAATGATGTTTTAGATGTGATATTTTTTGAATTGTCGTCTGATAGTTTGGCAAGACCCCTCCCCGAACCGTTTCACGGTTCGACCCTCCCTCAAGGGGAGGGTAATATAAATCGAGCAGAGCCTAACCTGCTTAATCTTCTTGATCTGGTGGCACTTGGGACAGTGTGTGATGTCATGTCTTTGACGGGTTTGAATCGCGCTTTTGTTGCTGCGGGTTTAAAAATTTTAAGGCAGCGTAAAAATTTAGGACTGCGTGAAATTTGTGATTTAGCCGCACTTGATGAAGAACCTTCGGCCTATCATTTGGGATTTGTTATAGGCCCGCGAATCAATGCTGGAGGTCGCGTTGCCAAGTCTGATTTGGGTGCCACAATTTTATCCAGCGAAGATGAAGAGGAAGTAAAAGCAATTGCGCTGCAGCTCGAAAATTTCAACAAACAAAGAAAAGATATTGAAGTTCAGGTTTTAGAAGAGGCGGTGAAGTCTTTAGAATCGGGCTTAAATGGCTTTAGAAATACTGATCCAATAATTTTTGCTGTCTCAAAAAATTGGCATCAGGGTGTGATTGGCATTGTGGCTTCGCGCTTGAAAGATCTTTACGGCAAGCCAGTTGCTGTGATTGCAATTGATGACGTGGGATTAAAAGGTAAAGCATCGTGCCGCTCAATTTCGGGAATTGATTTTGGCGGTGAGATTTTAAAAGCGCGTTTAAATGGCTTATTGATTGAGGGCGGAGGACACGCCATGGCGGGCGGATTTTTGGTTGCTGCAGAAAAAATTGCGCAGCTGCATCAATTTTTTTGTAAAAATTTGAGCGCCAAAGTTGATGAAATTTGCGCTCAAAAAAAAGCTGAATTTGATATTGCGCTCGACTTGCCGCAGGTAAATATTGAATTGCTAAAAGAGCTATCAAAGCTTGAGCCATTTGGTGTTGGCAATATGCGTCCGAAATTTATTTTGCGTGATGTTATCAAAGTGCGTGCTAATCTGATTGGCAAAACTGGTGAACATATTAGCGCTACTTTTTCAGCTAAAAGTGCTGTCGGATTTCAGGGTCAAATTCAGGCAGTGGCTTTTAGAAGTGCCAACACAGTGCTTGGTCAAATATTGCTCGATCCAAAATCAACCAAGCCGATGAACTTGGTTGGAACTTTAAATATCAACACTTGGATGGGTGTTGAAAAAGTGCAGATGATTATCGAGGATATTTTAATTTAAAGATGATTCGAAAAATTAGTTTTGCTTGCAAGACCCACACTTTTCTTATTTCTCAGAAGAGGAAACAGTTTTAAACCATAATTTAATTTTTGTCCCCTTTCCTTTTTCTGAGGTAATTTTCATTCTTGCGCCAAGATTTTCTACCGCTTGTTTAACAATTGGTAATCCAATTCCGTGAGAATCAATTTCTTTACCTAGCCCTGATTTATCGATTGATTTTCCATTGCCAGATAATGCTTTTGAGATGTCTTCTTCGCTCATGCCAATTCCGTTATCAATAATCTCAATTTCAATTTGAGTTTCTGCAAATGAGGCTCTTAACGCCAGTTCGGGATAAGCTC
>DENL01000052.1 GCA_002359655.1 Rickettsiales bacterium UBA2645
TTTCAAGAAGCAGTCATTTATTCCAGATTTGTAAAATGAAAGAAGGTTTTCATCATTACCAGTTACAGCAATAATTGGAATTGGTTTTAAGCTTTGTTGCTTCTCATATTCTCTGATTAACCTAGACGCTTTATCTAACTCTTGCCTATTATTTGCCGTGATTACTTCTTTAGTGCCAAGATCAATTAGGTAACATTTATCTAAAATATTTTAAATACAAATTTAGCAGCGGATCACAAACATAATATTGGTTGTTGTCGGTATCTATAATACCAAGATTCATCAGCTTATTTATATTAGTTTTAACTGTTTTAGCAGTGAGATTAACCTTGGAAGTAAACTCTTTAGATTGCGGTTGAGAGACGCGCTGTTCTTTGGCAATTGCTGTTACTACTTTTTCTTCTGTTGACGAAAAAGAAAGCAACATCACTTCAAACCTTTTATTTCTTTGATCTAGAATTTGTTGAATTGCCTCAGAGATTATATTTCTATCAATTTTTTTGTGATTGTGATTTTGATAAATTTCATAGCACAACAAATTGATCGCTTCTGGCTGTCTCTGCATCAAATCTTGTAAATAGCGGCTGTCTTCTTTTGAAATTTTCAATTTTTTTAAAGTAAATCTTTCGCTGATATATTCGTGATATTTCTCGTAATCAATTGATTGAATTGTCACATCTTTTCCAAAGTTTGCTAAAGGTGATTTTGGCAGTGCAAAAATATTTTTTAATAAGTGCTTTTTTGAACCCAAAATAATAATTGGTAAAGATCTGAGCTGTTGAAAAGCATTACGAAATAGACTCTCTGCTTCATGCACCAAAGATACATCTTGGAATTCATCCAATACAATTAGAGTAGGAATTTTTTTGCCAATTTTTTCAATGCTATGAAAAATATCTTCGATTGTGACTTTCTTTTTGCTTGGATTTATTGGCTCGATTGAAACTGTCGGAATTCCGCTTGCAGCATCAACTGATATTGTGGTTTTCAGGTTTGTTATTAATTCACCAATTGACGCGATAAAACTTTTGATGGGAAATGATTCTTTGATAGAATGTTCTAGAGCTTGTTTGAGTCTGAATATTATGGAATCGAGATCTTTTACCCCCATTAAATCAACAAAAAATATAAAAGATTTTTTGTGATCCTTACGAAAATCGTCAATAATAACATTTTTTACTAGCGAAGTTTTACCATAGTTGCGCTGTGCGTAGAGAACGATATTTTGTTTTTGTGCTATTAGCTTTTGCAGTAGTTTCTTTTCTTTTTCTAGGTCGCAAATATTTTCTCTGTTAACTAGGCGATCAAATATAAATTCTTTCATGCGTTAATTTCTGTTTCGTTATACTTATGGTAATATACTATTGGTATAATAGAGCTGGTATTATACAATCAAGTAGATTTCAAAAGCATGTTTCTATACCATCGCTTTGAAAAGCTTAGCCTAGCTTAGCTGAAGTGCAGTTGATGTTTTATCCAACCCAGAGCCCGATTACCTTCTCCATCTTCTTGTAATCATCACCTTTCAAGAAGCAGTCATTTATTCCAGATTTGTAAAATGAAAGAAGATTCTCTTCATTACCAGTTACAGCAATAATCGGAATTGGTTTTAAGTTTTGTTGCTTCTCATATTCTCTGACTAACCTAGACGCTTCATCACCATTCATAATCGGCATATCAATATCAGTAATGATCAGATCGAGATCGTTGTTTTGGTTTTGGTTTTGGTTTTGATTATGATTGTAATTGTGATTATTATCTTCAACGCCTTGTGCTTTCTTAATAAAAGCCTCTAAAAGCTCTTTACCATCATTAGCTGTAATAACTTCAGCATTTAGAGAAATTAAATATTCTTTAAGGTTTATTAGAGTCTTTTGATCATCATCAGCAATTAGGATGGTTTTATTGCTCAGGTCTAAAGCAGATAATCCATTTTCTGCTTCATTAATCTCTTCACTGATTTCTATTTGCGGAAATAACAAAGAAAACTTAGTCCACTTACCAACTTCTGATTCACAAACAATATCACCACCAAACAAATTCATATTCCTTTTACAAAAAGATAAACCAAGTCCAGTTCCTCCCTTCTTGCCCACAGTGTAAAAATCATCAAAGAGTTTATTTAGCATCTCTGGAGCTATGCCAGGAGAGTTATTATCTTTAACATAGATAACATTATACTTTCTATCATCTCCACCATCACGGTGTCTTCTATTTTGCTCAGTACCAATTTTTATAGTTAGATTTGGATATTGTTTTGAGTAATAAAGAGCATTTTTAAGCAAGTTAAAGATAACAAATTGAAATCTTTCCAAAACTGCTTTGAAGGTGAAGTCTTCACTAATATCCAAGCTAACTCTGCTTCTTTCTTCTTCGTTATTATAACCATATTTATCAACAATATCAGGAAGAACTTCACCAACTCTTAGATAAGAAAAATCTTCTTCAGAAACTTGCTTCTCACTTAAATCACTAAGAATAACTTTAATGATGTTATTGGCATCCGCCACAGTTTCAGAAATATCGTTAGTTAAATCTATCAACTGCTCTTTAGTTTCAATTTGAGTTGAAAGATCAAAATTTGAACCCTTGGAAATTAACCTGCCAATTTGAATGCCAATCAAATTAATGGTGTTTAAGGGATTGCGGATTTCATGAACTATTGAGCCAGCAAGGGATTTTAAAAATTTTGCTTTGTCTTCCAAAATTTTTTGCTTTTGTAAGGAAATTTCACGATAGGCGCGGATTCTGTCAATTAAGGTTCCGACACGACTTATCAATAAATCAAAAATTTCGTAATTATAAAATTTAAGCGATTTTTTTGCCGCTAAAAGAGCAAAGCCGATTAATTCTTCGGAATTAATAAAAGGAATGAAAACTTTACTGCTATCACATTCCAAGAGCTCTGAAGGATATTCATCACTTTCAACTAAAGATCGTAGAGAGATTATTTTAGAAATAAAATCATCGCTAAGATCGATAAATTTTTCACTCGCCATGATATCGAAATATTCGCCGTGAATATTTTTTTGATCATCAGAAAGTTCTTTTTTTACATAGAAACTAACCAAACTGACATTGGGATCGCTCTGTAAAAAAGTTTTGATATTTTCAACCAACTGTTCGAGAGAGACTGACTTCTCTAAATCACGATTTAGCAAATCGATAAGATCTTTGTTTTTTCTTCTCTTTTTTATTAGTTTTGAATCTGAAAATTTTTGAATTCTTTCAATTAAGCGGCTGTAAGTTTCACAAGCCAAGATAAAAAGTATAGCGCCACTAAAAAAATAATACAAATTGGCGGGAAAATATTTCCCCGTAGTTAAAAAATAATAGCAGATGAAGATGGCAAGAAAAAGAGCATAGGCTATTATTCTGATCAAACTATGACTGATTAAAGATATTACATCTAACAGCCTTCCTTTTATTACTGTGTAGTTAAAAATTGTTAGACTAGTGGCAACAAAAAACAAACCCGGTGGATAAATTTCTAATCCGTAATTGCACAAATAGTCAACCGCAGCAGAAAGCAAAATGATGCCTGCCAGATAATATTGAAATTGGATTTTAGTTTTATAGCCGCCGTCTTTATTACTTTTTACAACTAAGTACAAACCCCTAATAACTACAACCATCGTTTGTAAGATGTGGAGAATTTCAAGTACCCCAGCTCTGGGATAAAGCGACCAAGAAGTAGGATAAAGACCAGAAATAAGGAGGTTAGAAAACAATAAAAAAATCAGGAAAAAGCAGCATATCACATAAGAAAAATTGATCCATTTAATTTCATCTTTTTTACCACTAAGAATTGTGAGAAAGTGATAAAAAAGAGTTGGCAAAAATAATATGAAAGACCAACCAACTTTAACAGCCAGAAGACCAGTTTCGTAGTTCTTAGTTCTGTAAAGCAATGAGAAAGTCAGCTGCCACATGAAGGCTGTTATACAAAGAAAGAAAAATACCAAGGATAAATTTTTATCTTTGCTTTTCCATAAAACTAAAATTCCTAGCGCTAAGAAGTAAAATGCGCCAATAGCTGCTGTAAATGAAAGCATAAAACGGGCTTGTCTTATTTGAATAAGTTTGAATATCGCTCTCTAAAAAAATGAAATCATTAAATTTTGAAGAAAAAGCAAAAAATATTTGACAGCTTAAGCTTTAAAAGTCCTAATCTGCACAGCAGTTTTGATTACAATAAAAATCAACTCAATCCAGTGACTGATGTATAAAATTAACTCAGCAGGAATTGGAGAAAGTGCGGCCAAACAAAAAGTTGCACAGAATTGTAAATTAAACCCTGAAAACCAAAAATATTTTTTGGCTTACAATAATATCTTCAAGCGCCTTTCCACATCCGATAAAAAAAGTGATGTAAGCAAAATAGACTTAGCAAAATCCTACAAGGTTTTTTCTTTCGTTTTATTTACCTTGGTAATTGCTTGGATTTTTTTAAATACCGTTCTGGTTTATCGAAGTTTTCTAATAAACTTAAACGAGCAAAAGCAATTCACAAATCACCTTGTTGGTGAAGTTGCAAACCTAACCAATCTCAGTTCAGAGCAAATAAAAGAGCAAATTGATCTCAGCGAATTTGATCAAGAAAAATCTTGGAAGAATCTTACCCTACATTTGTTGATGTCAGTTGGCCAATCTTTTGGCGTGGTAGTTTTTTTGATGGCAACGATTTATATTTTTCGGCGCATCAAAATTGAACCTTTCGTTGATGAACTAATAAAATCAAAAGTCGCCGCTGAGTCCGCCAACGTTGCAAAAAGCCAGTTTTTGTCGAATATGAGTCACGAGATTCGTACTCCCATGAACGGCATTATCGGTATGAGCCAAGCTTTGCGTGATTCAAAAAAATTAGGAAAAGAAGATCAAGACCAAGTCAATACAATTTATAAATCATCAGAAGCTTTGCTTTCAATATTGGATGATATTTTGACATTTTCTAGAATTGAGTCTCAGGAAATTAAAATTGAAAATATCAGCTTTAATTTACATTTTTTGGTTAGGGACATTGCCAATTTAATGGCGCTAAACGCAAGCAGCAAAGGCTTACAAGTGGTTATTGATATTGATGATAAAGTGCCAGAAATATTATTTGGCGATCCTAGAAGAATTCGTCAAATTTTGAGTAATTTGTTGAGTAACTCGATAAAATTCACCCCTCGCGGACAAATTTTTATTCAAATTAAATTAGAAAAAATCTTGGGCGATATCCATTTTGTAAAATTTAATATCAAGGATGACGGCATTGGCATTGATCCAAAGCAAATTCCGGATATTTTTGACAAATTCACTCAAGTCGACATGTCGACCACCAGAAAATATGGCGGCACTGGTTTGGGTCTGACAATTTGTAAAGAATTAGTCAATTTGATGAATGGCGAAATTAGCGCTGATAGCAACTGCAGCAAAGGTTCAAATTTTTGGTTTATCTTACCGTTAAAAAAAGTTACCGATGAAACTAAGTCAGAAAATCAGCAAAAAATTAAACTGGCTAAAGAATTAAAAGTTCTGATTTGCGAAGATAACGAAGTTAATAGGAAAGTTGCCATGACGCTTTTAAAACGCGCTTCCCTTGCGGCTGATTTAGCAAAAAATGGACAAGAAGGCTTTAATAAATTCTCGCAATCACAATATGATTTGATCCTGATGGATTGTATGATGCCAATAATGGACGGGCTTGAGGCCACAAAAAAAATTCGTGAATTTGAAAAAGAAAATAATTTAAGAAATAGCATCATTATCGCAGTTACCGCAAACGCCAGCAATGAAAATAAAGATAAATGTTTGGAAATTGGCATGAATGATTTTATCTCAAAACCATTAAGAAAAGAAGCAATTGAAAAGGTTTTGGAAAAGTGGTTTTGCTAGACAATGTCGGCTAAGAATTTAGCAAATCAATCAAATGTTGATGATCAAAATAAACTGGTAGCAAGCCTTGTTTTTTGTGCTTTTGATCTAAAATTTCTGGAGCAACAGTTTTAGAAATTTGCCCAGATGAATGTCCGTAAAGAATAGCGCGACAATCAGAATTATAAGCGCAATCGATGTCAGCGATTGTGTCACCAATAAACCAAACTTCATCTTTTTGTGGATCAACTCCACTTCCCATCAAAGCAAGATGAACTGGTGCCGCACTTGGCTTATCAGCATCGGCATCAGTTGCTCCAATTAAAGCAAAAAACTTTTTATCGACATTAATTTTTTTAGCCTCTTTGCGTAAAGTTGCGCCGATTTTATTACTTACAATAAATTGTAAAATGCCCTTATTTTCTAGAGTTTCGATCAACTTCAAAGAGTTAGATAAAAGTTGAATTTTTTCTAAATGAATTGAGCGATAAGTATTTTTGTAAATCTCGCCTGCCTCTTCCCACTTATCACCAAAAATTATCGGAAAAGATTCGCGCATTGATTTATGCACATTATCACAAACTTTTTCTAAACCCCAAGGCTCTCGACCCATGGCAATCAGGGTTGTATCAATAGCTTGATGAATCAGCGGCCAAGTATCAACCAAAGTATTATCCCAATCAAAAATCACCGCTTTTGGCTTTGGTAATTTAAGAAAAGCTTGTTTGTTTTTTGTGAGATTCATTTTAGAAAAATTTAATAAATAAGATTTTTGTTGCTGCAAAATGCAAAAGATCATCGATTTTTTTCTCAACTACTTCAATAACGATATCGATGTTAAGTTTTTCATATTCGTGAATCGAGATACTTCTAAAGCCAATCATTTTCTCTATTTTATTGGCCAAATCTTGATCAATAATTTTCGTTCTAGCCAAAATCATCATTTATTTTCTGGTCTGATTATTAAATCCGCGCGGATCAAAAAGTTTTTCGAATTTATTTTTTACGCCGTCAAAATCTTTGGCGTCTTCTGGCGCATCTTTTTTTTTGGTGATGACTGGCCATTGTTTGGCGTATTTGCGGTTGATCTCAACCCAGTTTGTTAAATCAGGAGATTCGGGAGAGATAGCTTCCGCTGGGCATTCTGGCACACAAACGCCACAATCAATACATTCGTCAGGATCGATTACTAGCATATTTTCGCCTTCGTAAAAGCAATCAACTGGGCAAACAGAAACACAGTCGGTATATTTACAGCGTACGCAATTGTCGGTAACTACATAGGTCATAAAAAATTTCTGGATTTTTTGATTAGCAATTCAGTTTTAACTCTAAGCAAAGACAAAAAAACAAAGTAAGAAAAATAAACTCCAAACATCAAAAGCAAAGGCTTTAACATTGAAGGATCAATTGCCACGCCACCGCTGCGGATGATGCTTGCTGGCTGATGTAGCGAATTCCAATATTCAACGGAAAATTTAATTATCGGCACATTGATAAAACCGATAATTGAAATTATCGCGGCAATTTTTTCGCCTTTTTCTTGATCATCAAATGAGTCTAACAAGATTATGTAGCCAAGATAGAGAAAAAATAAAATCAATACTGAAGTCAAGCGCGCGTCCCAAACCCACCAAGCTCCCCAAATTGGCTTGCCCCAAATTGCACCCGTTACCAAAGTTATAAAAGCAAAAACCGCACCAATTGCAGCAATTGATCTGGCGATTAAATAAAAAAAAGGATTTTTCCAAATAAATCCCGACAAATTAAATACCGCCATTAGGGTATAAATCAACAATGCCATCCAAGCTGCAGGAACATGAACATACATGATTTTAACAGCGTTACTTTGCTGATAATCATTTGGCGAATTTAAAATTGCCACAACCGCAAAACCCAAAAATCCCAAAAAACAAATCAGAGAAAATGGCGCAAAAAAACGAAAGTTTTTTTCAAAATTTTGAAATTTAAAAAGCTGTTTTAAAGGCAGTATTAACATGTTTTTAGTATTTTTTATCTTCAATTTTTTTATTTGATTTCTTCTTCTCAATTTTTTTTATCGATTCTACCACGGGCAGTTCTTCTGGCATTTTTCCACCAAGCTCTTTGATGGTTTGTCTAACTTTTTTACCAACTTAAAAGTGAGTTTTATTGGCCCTTTCTTTACCTTTAATTTTTTCGCGGCGAATTTTTTCTTCAGTTTGAGTAGCACGAAATAAGTTAGCTGCAAGTTCAGTTGAACCCATATGATCAAGAATTTTTTGGCTTTTCTTCAAACCTTTATTCTTATGAATTCCTTTAGAATCTAAGCCACCATAAAGCCCTTGATAGCCATGATTTTGAAAAATTGCATAATCAATTGAATTAATCACGCCAGCTTCTTTTGCTGCTGAAGCAAGGTAAATATTATGCCTAACTAATTCACCTCGTAAAAAAAGACGCTTTTCATTTTCACTATTTAAATTTTTATATCCGCTCATTTGGCGAATTTCTTGCAATCTAGTTTGAGTAGCAAAATAGGTCTGACCCATTGCCACTACCTCTTTGGTTGGGTTAGCATTTTGTACAATCAGATAACATGCATATCTTGATAATTTAATGTTATCTACCTCGCGCTTCGCTCCCTTAGCGAGTTCGATCATTTCGAGCATATCCTCGAAATGATCCAGAACCTTATGGTTACTGTTTTTGCAAGATTCTTCTGCTTTAGCAACAACTGGCAGAAAGTGACGATACTCTGAATATTCTAAAATTTTTGCTAAGTCGCGCGCCGTCCAAAATTCGTTGCCTTTTTCATCAACTTTTTTGTTCTGCTCAAAAATTTTTAGACCTGAGTTTATTAATTTTTTTGATGTTTGGTTTTTCATAGATTTGGGTGTTTTTTATTAATTAAATTTTACCTTCAAGATAGTGAATCAGAAGCTCTTGCTTAACTTTCTGCTCAGTTGAATTGTCAAAATCTTTGACTGAAACTTCGCCATTTTGCATTTCACTTTCACCGATAATTACAACAAAACGCGAATTATTTTGCGAAGCGCGTTTCATTTGTTTTTTAAAATTTCCGTCCAAAACAAATTCAGTAATAAATCCAGCGTAGCGCAGTTTTTGCACAATTTCAAAAGCATAATATTTTTCATTTTCAGAAATATAATTCACCGCAACTGGACGCGATTTTTCTAAATTTAATTTTGCCAAAAGCATTAAGCGCTCAATGCCCGCAGCAAAACCAATTGCTGGCACTTTTTTGCCCGACATTTTTTCGACTAAATTATCGTAACGACCGCCAGCCAAAACTGTGTTTTGTGCTCCTTCGAAGTTCATGACAAATTCAAAAACAGTTGAGGTATAATAGTCTAAACCTCTGACCAAGCTTTGATTGACAAGATATTTCACACCTAATTTATCAAGCAGATTTAATATCGAATCAAAGCGCGATTTTGCTTCAGCAGAAAAAAAGTTAGAAATTTTTGGTGCGTCAGCTAAAAGTTCAATATCTTGTGGCTCTTTAGAATCAAGAATGCGCAGCGGATTTTTCTCTAAACGAATTTGTGAATCTTTTGATAAATCATTTTTGAATTTTCCAAAATATTGAGTTAGAGCCAATTCATAATTTTTTTTAGTTTCTGCACAACCAAGCGAATTTATTTCTAAAGTAGTTTTATTTAAAACTCCTAAATCCTTTAAAATAGAAGTCGCAAGCAGGATTGCTTCAACATCACAATAAAAATTTTCTTCACCAAAAATCTCAAAATTGATTTGATTAAATTGGCGCTGACGGCCTTTTTGCGGACGATCATAGCGAAAAATTGGCCCATAAGAAAAAAACTTTTTTGGTAAAATCTGTTGCAGTTCACCATTAGAAGTTAAAGCGCGAACTACTGAAGCAGTAAGCTCTGGGCGCAATGTTAACATATTGTCACCACGATCAGGAAATTTATAAACTTCTTTCGACACAATGTCTGAAGTTTCTCCTAGATTGCGTTCAAACACTTCGCTGAACTCAAAAATTGGCGTTTGCAATTCTTCAAAACCAAAAAATTCGCTCTTATTTTTGGCGACGGAAATGATATGATTAAAAATTTTGATCTCATCGCCAAAAAGGTCTTTCGTACCTCTAACTGGCTGAAGTTTATGATCTGACATTAAATTAGGATTTAAGATTTAAGATTTGGGATTTAAGGTCGCGAAATTCTAAACTTAAAATCTAAAATCTAAAACCAAAATTCATGTCCGCTCTTTCGCATATTCGAAACTTTTCAATCGTTGCTCATATTGATCACGGTAAATCAACTTTGTCTGACCGCTTGATTCAAGAATGCGGAGCAATTTCTGATCGCGAAATGACCGCGCAAATTCTTGATTCAATGGAAATTGAAAAAGAGCGCGGCATCACCATCAAAGCACAAACCGTGCGTCTGCAATATAAAGCTGATGATGGTAAAATTTATATGTTGAATTTGATGGACACTCCTGGCCATGTTGATTTCGGTTATGAAGTCAGCCGCTGTTTGGCAGCTTGTGAAGGTTCAATTTTAGTAGTTGATTCTACTCAAGGTGTAGAAGCACAAACTTTGGCTAATGTTTATCAAGCAATTGACAATAACCATGAAATCGTTCCTGTACTTAACAAAATCGACCTTCCCGCCTCTGATCCTGAGTCAGTTAAAAAACAAATCGAAGAAGTAATTGGCATCGACACTTCAGAAGCAATTTTAGTTTCAGCCAAAACTGGCGTTGGCATTCACGATTGCTTGGAAGCGATTGTCAAAAAATTACCAGCGCCAAAAGGCAATATTGACGGCACTTTCAAAGCTTTATTGATTGACAGTTGGTATGATCCTTATCTGGGCGTGATTATTTTGGTGCGCGTGATTGACGGCTCGATTAAAAAAGGCCAAAAAATAAAAATGATGGCGGCCAACGCCACTTATCAAGTTGATTCTGTTGGATTTTTCACACCAAAAAAAAATTTCTGCGATGATTTAAAAGCTGGTGAAGTTGGCTTTATCAATGCTCAAATCAAGCAAGTTGCAGATTGTAAAGTTGGCGACACTTTAGTTTTAGCAAGTGATGAAACCACTCAAGCACTGCCGGGATTCAAACAAAATCAGCCAGTAGTTTTTTGCGGAATTTATCCAATTGACGCTTCAGATTTTGAAAAGTTTCGCGACGCTTTGGCCAAACTTCATTTAAACGATGCCAGTTTTGAATATGAGCCAGAAACTTCTTCGGCACTTGGTTACGGATTTCGCTGCGGCTTTTTAGGTCTACTACATTTAGAAATTATCCAAGAAAGATTAGAGCGCGAATTTGATCTTGATTTGATCACCACAGCGCCTTCGGTGATTTACAAAATTCATCTACGCCATGCCAACAACGGACAAGATCAAGTTTTGCATGTGCATTCGCCAGCTGAAATGCCAGATCCAGTAAAAATTCAGTCAATGGAAGAGCCGTGGATCAAAGCTACAATAATGACTCCGGACGAATATTTAGGCGCAGTTCTTGATCTTTGCACCCAAAAACGCGGCATTCAAAAAGAGCTCTCTTACGTTGGTGATCGCGCCATGCTAGTTTATCGCTTGCCATTGAACGAAATTGTTTACGACTTCTATGATCGTTTGAAATCTTGTTCACGCGGCTATGCCAGCTTTGATTGGCAAATGGATGGTTACGAAGAAAGCCAGCTAGTAAAACTAGCAATAATGGTTAATGGCGAAGTGGTTGATGCGCTTTCTTTTATCACTCACAAAACTCGCGCCGAAAGCCGAGGCCGCGCCATTTGCGTGAAGCTGAAAGATTTAATTCCAAGACAAATGTTTGCCATCGCCATTCAAGCAGCAATTGGCGGTAAAATTGTTGCCAGAGAAACAGTTTCTGCGATGCGCAAAGATGTAACAGCAAAATGCTATGGCGGCGATATTTCGCGCAAAAGAAAATTGCTCGATAAACAGAAAAAAGGTAAAAAGAAAATGCGTGAAATCGGCAATGTAGAAATTCCACAAAGCGCCTTTTTAGCAGCGCTGAAGCTTGATGAGAATTAGATTAAATTTCGTTTTGATTGTTTTTTGTTGAATTGTCAGGAAGGTTTTGATTATCAACTCCATCACCAGTGGAGCTGCCATTTTCTCTCATTTTTTCAATCAATTCCTTCAGTACTTTATCTTTTGCTGCCTTATTATGTTGTTCAGAAGGAAGTTCGATTTCGATATCGTCTAAATCAACAACTTCATCCAAGTCTTTGTTATCAATTTCGTTATTAGTAACAGGAGTTTCATCGCTGGTAGGATTCTCAGGATTAACCTCTTCCTCAACAACATCATCAGGACCAATAACTTCTGTTTCTTCTTCAACCGGCTCTTCATCAGCAATTTCTTGCTCATTAACTTGATCATTTGAAATCTCTTTTTCTTCAGAGTTTTTTGTTAACTCTTCTAAATCTTTTTCCGAGTTTTGCAGATTTTGCTTGGTTGCATCAATTTCAAATTTATTTTTTTCAACAAAGTCGGCAATTGCTCGATCTACATTATCGCCAGTATGATTTTGGTTTTGACTCGACTCTTTTTCATTAATCTTTTCTGATTTACTAATCATTGTTGATGCGCCAGCAAGCAGCGCAAGACCAATAACCGTTCCAACTCCCGGCAACGCAACTGACAAAGCAATAAAAGCAGCAACTGAGCTGCCAATAACAGCTTTGTCTTTTATTGTAAGATTTTCCAAAAAATTTTTTACGACACCCTCTTTCTTTTTTTCTTTGGATTCTTTTTCTGTTTTTGGCTCCGATTTTTGTGATTGCTCTTGGACCTCTTCCTTTTCAACTTCTTTTTCTGGTAACTCTGCTTCTTTTTCCAGTTTTATTAATTCTTCAAAAATTGGTGCAGAAATAGCATCAGAAAAAACATCTTGAAACTTATTAGTGACGATATCACCAAACTGCTTATCTTGGCAAATTTGAAGATATACATTAAAAATTTTTTGCGGCTCTTCTTGCTCGGTTTTTACATCATCAATTTTTTCACCAAGATAAGAAAAGTTTTCAGTCAACTTTTCTAAAAACTGTAATCTATCTTCTTCGCTACAATCATCTTTTGCGATAACCTGCGAAGCGATATCTCTAAAAATGCCAAATGAAGTATCTTTGTTAGCGAGCTCTTTAGACTCTTCTGAATTTAAAAAATCATTTAAACTAGAAAGCTTTTCAGCACTACTTTTTGCTTCGTCAAATCCTTGAAAAATGTTTTGAAAATCTTGAAAAGCCTTAGTTCTGGCTGGATCAATTTTGATAGCTTCGACAACTTTTTTACCAACTTCTGCAAATTCTTCAGCGAATTCTTTTATCATTAATTTTTCATCTTTCGCTTCTTTGTTTGTTTCAACATCTGGAATAGAATTCTCTAAAAAATCCTTATATCTTGCATAAGCTTGGTTAATGTCTTGGGTAATTAGCTTTGCCGCTTCACTACGATCTAAATTTTTATCTGGGTGATATTTTCTAGAAATTTGCAGATAGGCTTTTCTAGCTTCTTCAGCTGTTGCATCTTTCTTCAGGCCAGCAATCGAAAGAAAGCTTTCATTTTTTCTGATTTTACCTTCCTCAGAAAATAAATCACGATTCTCTATTTGATCTTCGTAATAATATCCTTGCGGAGCCGACTCTTGTTCTCTCTCTTTTGCGAACTCTGCATCATATTCAACTACAGCTTGAGAGTCTCTTATTTGCTTGGCTGCAAAAGCCTCATCATAAAGTTCTAACGCTTCTGAATTTTGATCATTGGGAAGAGTGTAGCGATTTTCTGTTTGATCTTCCTCGTCAGTATTTTCCAACTCAAAAATGGTTTCTGGCTCAACAAAATCTTCTTGTTTATTCTCATTAACATCATCTGTCAAAAAATCTGGAGTAGAAAGTCCTAGAGCTTCTGATATTTTATTTAAAAATGATAAAGTTGCATTTTGATCTTCTACAGCTTTTTTCTTTTCTTCTTCGTCTTCTTTTGGATTGCCAAATATTGTTGTTGCTGAATCTTCTTGTTGAGGTGAATTTGACTGCCGCTGTTGAGCTAATTGTTTTTCAATAATTTCTTCTCTTTTTTGAACCAAAAGATTTTTGATTTCTTGAGCAAGAACTTGATTTTGATCAAAGGCTTCAGCTTTGAAATCTTTTTTTAAATCATCAATTATACTTTCTAATTCAGATATATCTTTAGCGCTGTTGATACGATCTGTTATTTTCTCTTTGGTTAAACTTTGTTTTTGTAATGTCTCTTCGAAAGGCTGTTGATTATCACTGGACATGATATTTTTAATTTAAAAAATTGGTGGGTGGTAGAAGACTCGAACTTCCGACCTCTACGATGTCAACGTAACGCTCTAACCAACTGAGCTAACCACCCTAGAAAATATGCCCAAACGCACATTTTAGGTGCAGATCTAATTTCAAGGCACAAGAATTAAAAAGGCAACGCCAGAAAAAACTCTTATAAAAGTTTTTAACGTGCCCCAAAGGCAAATTTTTAATTTTAGATTTTAGATTATAGAATAAAGTAAAATAAACTGCGAAGAAAATACTTACTTAGCAAATCTAAAATCACAAATCAAAAATCTAATGAAAAAAGCCATTGTCTTGCTTAGCGGCGGACTTGACTCTACAACCGTTTTAGCAATTGCCAAAAATACTGGATTTGAAATCTACGCGCTAAGTTTTGATTATGGTCAGCGCCATGAAATTGAATTAGAATCAGCAAAAAAAATCGCTAAATTTTATCAAATCACGCAGCATAAAATCGCTAAAATTGATTTACGAATTTTCGGCGGTTCAGCTCTTACAGATGAAATCACAGTTCCGAAAGATCATCTGCAAAGCACAGAAATTCCGGTAACTTATGTTCCCGCTCGCAACACAATTTTTCTTTCTTACGCACTGGCTTATGCCGAAACAATCGGCGCTTTTGATATTTTTATCGGCGTCAATGCTGTCGATTACAGTAATTATCCTGATTGTCGTCCTGACTTTATTGCTGCTTTTGAAAAGCTCGCCACTTTAGCAACAGCCGCAAGCGTTGAGAATAAAGGCCGATTCAAGATTCATGCGCCTTTGATGCAAATGTCAAAAAAAGAAATAATTGAAACTGGAATTAAAATCGGTGTTAATTATCTTTATACTCACAGCTGTTACGATCCGATTTTTGAAAATAAAAAAATTCTTGCCTGCGGTAGATGTGATTCTTGCCAACTACGCCTGCAAGGTTTTGCGGCTGCTGGAAAAAAAGATCCAATAAATTACGCAAACTAAAATGACTAATACAAAAAAATATTTAGCCACAATTCCTGAAATAATCGATGAAGCCAAACAAGGAAAAATGTTCATTTTAGTTGATGACGAAAGCCGTGAAAATGAAGGCGATTTAGTAATTCCCGCAGCAATGTGTGATGCCGACAAAGTTAATTTTATGGCCAAATATGGTCGTGGTTTAATTTGTCTGACGCTCAATGAAGAAAGAGTTCAACAACTCAACTTGCCCTTAATGTCTCTAAATAATGGGTCACGTCATCAAACTGCTTTCACTGTTTCAATTGAAGCTAAAAATGGAATTTCAACTGGCATTTCTGCTTTTGATCGCGCCAAAACAATTGCCGACGCGATTGATCCAAATAAAGGCAAAGAGGCTTTGGTCAGCCCTGGGCATATTTTTCCACTAAAAGCTGAAAAAGGTGGCGTGCTGGTACGCGCCGGCCACACCGAAGCGGCAGTTGATATTGCAGTTCTTGCCGATTTGAATCCCTCTGGCGTAATTTGCGAAGTCATGAATGATGATGGCTCAATGGCGCGCATGCCAGACTTAATAAAATTCGCTAAGCAGCATAAAATGAAAATTGCTACCATCGCTGATTTGATCGAATATCGCCGCAAAAATGAAAGGCTGATTGAGGTTAAAGAGAAAACAAAATTCATCAGCAAAGTTGCCGGCAGTTTTGATTTAGTGATCTACAAAAGCAAAGTTGATGGCGTTGAACATCTAGCTTTTGTGAAAGGAAAAATTGATGCCAGCAAGCCAGTTTTGGTGCGTATGCATCACTTAAATATTTTTAGTGATTGTCTGCAAGATGCTGAAAATTCAAAAAGCGGCTCGCTAATCAAAGCCATGAAAAAAATTTCAAAAAATGAAAGTGGAGTTATTGTAGTGATTCGCCAACCAAACGAGGAAATTACTCACCTGCTTTCAAATCAACAAAATCAACCTCGTAACAAAGAACAAGAATTAAGAAATTACGGAACAGGCGCGCAAATTTTATCAGATCTTGGCGTGCAAGATATGATTCTTTTGACTAATTCGAAAAAATCAGTGATTGGCTTAGAAGGCTACAAAATCAAAATACGCGGCTATAGAAAGATTTAGTGCATTTTGAATAATCTAATATTTCAAAACCTTACGAATTAAAAGCAAAATCGTAGCAAAAAAAGTTGTTATTATAAGCAACTCAATCAAATGCGGCATCATTTCTTGAAAAGCTCCGGCGGCAACAGCTTCATTTTTTGCTCCAATTAAAACCAAATAAGGATATTTTCCAAACTTGCGTGAAATGACATGATAATCTTTTGGACTAGTTAATTTAAAGTCTAAAACCGTTTCTTGTACATTATAATCGCTTGAAGCTGTGATATTTTTTAACAAGCCATTATCTTGCAAAAACATTTTTGGATTTGATCCTATCAAAACAGCATTTTGAGAATCTATAATCGCGAAACTAACTTTATAGCGATCAGCAAAATGTGAAAATTTTTCCAGTAACTTATCAACTTTCAAACCAACTGCAGAAGTTCCAAGATAATTATTTTTTGCATCAACAACTCCAACTCCAGCTGGTATTACATATTGACCAGTAGCAGCGCCGATGGTTGGAACTCCGGCAAAAATTTTCCACGGAGTTTGTTTAGTATTTTTTAAATAGTCGCGCTTAGAAACATCAATTGGCGTTTTCACCAAACCATAATCACTGCTCATTACCATCATTTCTTGGTTGTTGATCCAAAAAAACATCCCGCCTGAAAGCTCTTCAGTAAGCAACTTATGGTCACTTTCTGAGACACTAAATGATTTTAAAATCTTGCTAATTTTTTCTTTATCACCACCAGAATTAGCAACTTTATGATTAACAGAATTTAGTATTGATTCTAATTGGTCTAAAGTGCTAGAAAAGCTTGATTCAATCTCATAAGCCACCGATTCCATTTCAAGTTTTTGGCGTTCCAAGAAAGAGTTAAAACTCAAGCAAGCAAAATAAATTATGCTCAAAACTGCTAATGCGTAAGATGCAGGCAAACATTGAGCTATGATAACTTTGCCAATTCTTTTTGAATTTTTAGAAGATTTTGACATACGAAAATTTAAATTTTGTAAGTGAAGGAGTTTTCAAAATATAAAATGACTTTAGCTAAATAAAAGCTCAACAAAAATAAGTTGCCAATCATCTCTATATTAAATCAACAATTTTTTTAATCATCACATCACCCAACTCTTCCAAGCTTTTAATAGCGATTGAATTACGATAAAATTCGCCAGTTGAGTGGCCAATTCCAATAGCGACAACTTCAATTTTTGACTGATTACGCGAGTTTTCAATTTTGTTAATCACATGATGCAAATGATCGCTTAAAATATCGCTATCATTTGCTGAATTTGTTGAATCATCAACTGGTGTTCCATCAGAAATTACCAGCAGAATTTTTCTTTTTTCACTTTGCTGCATCAAACGTGAGCGTGCAAAAAGTAAGGCTTCGCCATCGATATTTTCTTTCAACAAGCCTTCTTTTAGCATCAAGCCCAGATTGGTTTTGGCCTTCTTAAAGTTTTGATTAAAATGTTTGTAAACAATGTGACGCAACTCGTTTAATCGCCCAGGATTTTTTATACGACCTGAGCTTTCCCACAATTTTCGCGCCTTCCCACCTTTCCAATCTGCCGTAGTAAATCCAATAATCTCCGTTTTGATTGAAAATTTTTCTAAAATTCCGGCAATTATTTCGCAAGCCATTGCACTCATAACAATTGGCTGGCCACGCATTGAGCCTGAGTTATCAAGCAAAATTGTTAAAGCAGTATTTTGATATTCGTGATTTTTGTTATTAATCCAAATGTTCTCGGTCAGCGGATCAACAACCAATCCGGTTAATTTTTTACGATTTAAAATTCCGCCAGTTGCATCAAATTCTAAAAAAGAATCGCGTTTAGAAAGTAATTTTCTTTTCAACTTCAGAGTCATTTTTTTCGAAATTGTATCCAGCTTACTCATCTTTAAATCCAACTGATCACGCAAAATTTCTAACTCATTTTTGCTGACTAATTTTTGCGGAAAAACTATTTCATCAAACTTTGTTGTATAAACTTTATAAGGATTTTTAAATTCGATTCTATCTTGCTCGCTCTTTGATTTATCTAGCTTTATAGTTACTTCACCTTTTCTGTCATCTTCTTTAAATTCAGCAATTTTTTGCTCTTTTTCTATTTGCTGTTCACCCTCTTCTTCCTCGTTTGAAGAAAAATTTTCTGATGTATTAGCATCAAGATTTTCTTGACCAAAATTGGTCAGATCATTTTCTAATTTTTCATCTGTAGAACTTAATTTTTCTTGCTGATCTTTTTGGTTTTGTTCTTTTTCTGCCAAATCTTTTTCTTCTTTTAGCATTTCCAAAACTCGCTCTACGGCTTGTAAAAAAGCCTGCTGATCATGAGTTTTGTGCGCCAAACTTTTAATTTCTTGAACAATTTTTTTATTTAAATTTTCTGCCAGATCAGAAGCAACTTGCGAAGTTCTTGCTAAAGTTTTTTTGGCAAAAATTTCTTTCAGCAAAATCAATGAAAGTGAAGTAGAGCCGCTAAAAATATCATTTTCAATTTTTTGTAAAATATTTTTTGCCGCACCGAAATAAAAATTTTTTATTTCAGAAATTACACGGATTTTTTCAAACTCATCGAGAAAATTTCTTTCTTCAATTGAAAAATCACTTTGAGCTTGTTTAACATCTTTATCATGAAAAAGTAAATAGGCCGCAGCCAAATCTGCACAAGCTCGATAACAATTTACTGATTTAGAAAAATCAGTAAATTCTTCCGAATTTTCTTGCATAAATTCTGGCAGTGTGACGCAAGTTTCATCAATTACTAAATTTTGATTCCACTCAAAAAAATTATTTTTTATCTCAGAATCAAAATCAACTTGCAGCAAGTCATTAGCTACAATTGCCTGCAAAGTGCTAACCAGATTTTCTTTGATTTGATTATTTTGTGAGATCTTTTTTTGCACAGATTTGTAAAGTTTTTGCTAAATTTTGAATATCAGATTTTTTGTGTAGCGCCGAAAAAGTAATACGAAGCCTTGCTTTACCAGCTTCTACAGTTGGCGGACGAATTGCTGAAATTAAAAAACCTTTTTCTTCTACTGCTTTTGCGATTTGTAAAACTTTTTTATTGTCACCTAAAATTATCACCACAATTGCTGAAGCTGGTTTTTCTAAATTCATTAACTCACAAAAATAGGCAGCATTTTCTAAGGCTTTTTTTCCTAATTTTTTTTTCTCAATTATTTTTAGCGAGGCAAGCGAAGCTGCCAAAACAGAAGGTGGCAAAGCTGTTGAGTAGATTTGTGATTTCGAAAAATTACGCAAATAATCGATCAATATTTTTTCTCCGGCAACATAACCACCAAAAGTGCCGACTGCTTTCGACAGAGTTCCCATTTTTAAGTGAAAATTATCCGAATTTTTATTTTCTACTTCTAAAAAAAATAAATCATGCGCAGCGTCGCTTAGCAAAAGGCAATCAAACTCTTTGGCTAACTTTAATAATTCAGAAATTTTACCAAGGTCACCATCCATTGAAAATACTGACTCAGTGACGATTAAACATTTTTTGAATTTACCACGATTTTGCAAAAGAATTTTTCTGGCGTGAGAAACATCATTGTGCAAAAAACGCATCAAACGTGCTTTTGACAATTTTGCGCCATCAATCAAACAAGAATGGATCAAACGATCAGCAATAATTAAATCACCTTCGCTAACAAGTGCTGGCAATGCACCAATTGCTGCTGCGTAACCTGAAGAAAAAATAATTGCATCGTTACAATTTTTTATTTTAGCAATTTGTTTTTCTAGTTTTGTGTAAAGAGAATTGTTGCCACAAACATAACGAGAAGCTGTTGCACCAACGCCGAATTTTTTGATGGCGCTGATCGCTGCTTTTTTTACTTGCTGGTTTTGCGAGAGATTAAAATAGTCGTTTGCAGCAAATGAGATCAGATTTTTTTTGCCGCGCTTGATTGTAGTAACATCAACAACATCAGACTCTACCAATTGACGATAGAGATTTTGTTCTTTTTGTTTTTTTAAAGTTTCAGCAAAGAATTCTTTCATCAAATAAAAAATTTGTTGATTCGGACGAAATCGCCTTCGTCCAAATCAACGCAACTTAGAAACTAAAGATTTTTATTGGTTTAAATATCCAAATTCACAACCTTCAGCGCGTTTTCTTGGATAAAGTCACGTCTAGGTTCAACCACATTTCCCATCAAGGTTGAGAAGGTTTCGTCAGCTTCTTCATATTGATCAACTTTAACTTGTAACAATGTTCTGTTTGATGGATCAAGAGTTGTTTCCCAAAGTTGTTCGGCGTTCATTTCACCAAGACCTTTAAAGCGTTGAGTTGTAACGCCTTTTTTGCCCGCTTCTAAAATCATATTCATCAACTCAAGTGGCTTGTGGGTGATACGCTCTTCGTCTGCACGAATAAATTTAACCGCACCATCAAAATCATTGGCGATTTGATCTTTAATTTGCGCCAAAGCTAAACTTTCTGGCAAATCGAAGTAGGAACTTTTGATCAAATAAGAAGTTTTAACGCCTCTTGTTTCTTTGATCACTTCAATATCGTCTAGCTCGTTTATTTGCGCTTTCCAAGTTATTTCTGCGTCAGAAGTTGCGGCAAAGATTTTTTCGATTTTCGCAGTTAAAGATTTAGACTTAGCAGCGTTTTTCATCCAAGCTTTATCGAAAGCGCCAGCAATTGCTAAATTCTCGGCGATTTCAGTTGGAATGACGCGCGATAAGTTATTAATCAAATGTGAAAATTTACCAAGTTTAGCAACAAAATCGTGTAAATCAGCGCCAGCTCTGTCTCCGGCTTTTGATTTTAAAATGGCATTACTTAATGCATTTTCAATTACGTAGTTTTGTAAGGCTTGTTCATTTTTTAAATAAACTTCGCTTGAACCTTTTTTAACTTTATAAAGAGGTGGTTGAGCAATGTAGAGAAAACCGTATTCAATCAGCTTTGGCATGTGACGGAAAAAGAAAGTCAAAAGCAAAGTACGAATGTGTGAACCATCAACATCGGCATCGGCCATGATAATAATTTTGTGGTAACGAACTTTTGACGGATCGAAATCTTCTACGCCGATACCAGTTCCAAGTGCTGTGATCATGGTGCCAATTTCAGTTGAAGAGAGCATTTTATCAAAACGTGCACGCTCAACATTTAGAATTTTACCACGAATTGGTAAAATAGCTTGGAACTTACGATTGCGTCCAGACTTGGCTGAACCGCCAGCCGAGTTTCCTTCTACAATAAAAAGCTCAGATAGAGACGGATCTTTTTCTTGGCAGTCGGCTAACTTTCCAGGTAAATTAGAAACCTCGAGAGAAGTTTTTCTGCGAGTTAATTCACGTGCTTTACGAGCTGCTTCACGAGCTTGAGCAGCTTCAACGGCTTTGCTGACAATAATGCGCGCATCTGCTGGGCGCTCTTCAAACCATTGTGAAAGTTTATCGTTAACCGCCGCTTCGACAAAAGTTCTAACTTCGCTTGAAACTAACTTGTCTTTAGTTTGTGAAGAAAATTTTGGATCAGGAACTTTTACAGAAATCACACAAGTTAGACCTTCGCGTACATCTTCACCAGTGAGAACAATTTTTTCTTTTTTGAAAAGTTTGTTATCTGAAGCGTAATTATTGATGGTACGGGTAAGAGCTGAACGTAATCCAGCCAAGTGCGTTCCGCCATCGCGCTGACGAATATTATTTGTAAAACACAAAATATTTTCGTGATAGCTGTCATTCCACTGCATTGAAACTTCCATGCTGATGCCACTGGTTTTGTCAGAAGCAATCACGCTTAAAGTTTGATGTGCAGGATTTTTACTTTTGTCGAGATATTTTACATAAGCTTCAACACCACCTTCGTAAAATAAAATTGATTCTTTTGGCTCTTCGCCGCGCAAATCTTTTAAAATAATTTTTACGCCAGAGTTTAAAAATGACAGCTCGCGCAAACGCTGTTCAAGAGTTGAATAGTTGAATTCCAGAACGTTATTAAAAGTTTGGGCCGATGGATGGAAGGTAACTTGCGTACCTTTATTGCCATTAGCATCACCAATTATTTTAAGAGGAGAGACTGCATCGCCATGCTGAAAACGCATATTATATTCTTTGCCATCGCGCCAGATGTTAAGTTCAAGCCAATCAGAAAGAGCATTTACAACTGAAACACCAACACCGTGCAAACCACCAGAAACCTTGTAAGAATTTTGATCGAATTTACCACCAGCGTGAAGTTGGGTCATTATAACCTCAGCCGCAGAGACACCTTCTTCTTTGTGAATATCAACAGGAATACCGCGACCATTATCTTTTACAGTGACCGAGCCATCAGCATTGAGCGTGACATTAACAGCATCGCAGTGACCAGCAAGTGCTTCATCAATTGCGTTATCAACTACTTCATAAACCATGTGGTGCAGACCAGAACCATCGTCAGTGTCACCAATATACATTCCGGGGCGCTTACGAACGGCGTCCAAACCTTTTAAAACTTTGATTGAGTTAGAAGAATATTCTGCACTAACTGTGTGATCCATTTGCTCTTCAACAACAGAAATATTGTCATCTTGTTTAATTGCGGACATTTTATATTTTTTTAATTGATTTTTTTGGAAAGGTAAAACTGTTCTAAAGCCTTGGTAATTGTGGCTTAAAAAGGATGTCGAAATAGTAGAAAACTAAAACTAAAAAAGAAGGGAAATTTGCTAATAAATGGATTTTTTATAATCACAATTAATAGGCTATTTTTACCGATATTTGGTTATTTTTTTCATTACTGTTAACGTTCAATCTTTGCTCATAACTTTTGATGTAACACAAAGAGTTGGCCTTGTCTTCGCAGTAATAAATCACACCTTGCAAAACATATTTTTTATTAGCTTTAAGCGCGGGCAATTTTAACTCTTTATCTCTGATTTCTCGCCAGTCAAAAATGTTGATTAGATTGGCCTGATCATCTTTTACTAATTCTAATAAGTTAATGAAACTTGGACCCATTTCATTGATTTTCCAACCTTTCGCTAGATCAACTTTAAGTGTAAGTTCTGAGTCTGATTTTACAGCCAAATCTGCTGATTTTTGTAGATTTGGCAAATATTGCAAAAGACCTTCTTTTGGTAATTTTAAAGGTGGCATCACATTCAGAAGTGAGGAATGAAAGCTGCCGCGATTTAAAATCACGACTCGGTTATTATTAGAATCGATAATATAAAAATTATTAAGTACTGAAACTATACCTTCGGGTTGGCTGTAGGCAGAATAAGCTCCTAGAGCTTCACCAGATTTTTTACCGCCAGAAATATTGCTAATGTTAGCAGAAGCAAAATCGTATTTTTTAATCAAGTGATTAAAGCTGTCTGAGATGTAAGCTCCAGTATCGTCAACTAACAAGCCCATTGGATATTTAAGTAAATCTTCGCTGCCTTTTTTACCGATCAAGGTTTTTACTTCGCCAGATTCACTGAGAAAACGCAGCGAGTTAGTAGCAGAATCTACGAAATAAAGTTTTTTGTTGTAGACCGACATATCTGATGTTTGCGACAAGCGATTATTTGGATATTTGCCATCAACTATGCCCTCCACTCCTTCACCAGCAAGAACTGAGATTGTTTCTTTCTTTAAGTTATAATTAAGAATTTGAGATGAGCCGGAATTGGCAATTGCGATATTTTCATTATTTGGAAAAAATTTGATATCGGTTGGAGAGTCTAAATCAAATGATTTAGCATCTTGAACTTCATCGCCATAAGCGATTGCAGCACCTTTTTGTCCCGAGCCAATCAGAGTTATGACCTTGCCAGATTTAAAATCGATTTCTCGCAAAGCGTTATTTCGAGTATCTGCAACATATAATTTGCCAGCACGATAAAGTAAGCCTCTAGGATTTTTAAAAGCAGCAATATCAAAACTTCCATCTTGCAATTCAGAATTTCCTGATCCGATTTTTAAAATTATGTCCCCCAAAAGAGAGGTAACTATAATGTTATTTTTTGAAGTATTGGCAATAAACAAAACTGGGATTTGACGCCCTTTGTAAGAAAAATCAGCAGCGTATTCGATCTTGGTAGGAAAGCTTAGAACGTTGCCGTCAATATTATTTTTCTCGAGCAAAATTGGTAAAGGATCACGATTCAGCTCATATTTAAATTTTGAAACTAATTTTTTAACATCAGCTTTTGCGGCAATTATTTCTGATTCGCTTTCATATTTTTTTTGCACATTACCGCGCAGATCAATCAAAATAATGGTTGGCAAATTTTTGATTTTAAAACTATTTGAAATTCTTAAAGCGAAATCAGTTACAACCGGATTGGTTATTTCATTTCTGATAATTGATTTTTTGATTTGAGAAAGATTTTTTTCAGTTTCAGACCGATTGGAGTATATGCTAATTACAGTGATTTTGCTGCCAAATTGCTGCTCAAGTTTTTTGATTTCTTGCAAAGTTTGATTGCACTTAGCGCAATCATGAGACCAAAAATTAAGAAGTACGATACGATCTTTTAGATCAGACACTTCAAGAGAGCGAGACAGATTTAGCCACTGTTCATTTTGATCTTTTTTATCTTCAGAAAAAATTTTATTGATATCGGAATGTTTGAAAGTCGAGGCAGAAATAAAATAACCAAATGCCGACCACAATCCGTAAAGAACTACAAGGACTGAGAGGATTAGAAAGATAAGCGATTTATCTTTTTTGCTGACATGTACCATTTGCAAATTTTTTGAGTAGTAAATCGCCATCTTTGATTTTTAAAGTTAAATCAAAGATGGCGAGAAATGCTGCAGATTAATTAGCCATGATATTCACTTTTTCTGCTTCTTTTTTTACGAGTGATATTTTCTTCGATTCTTCTTTTTTTCTCTTCAGAGGGTTTTTCGTAAGCTTTTCTTCTTCTAGCTTCTTTGATAATTCCTTCTTTCTGGGTTTTTTTACGAAAAGACCTAATGGCCAATTCTAAATTACCTCTTCCTGTAATTAATACTTGCAACTCAACTTACCCCCTTTGGCACTAAAAGATTTAATAATTATGTCACCGGATACAGCGATTCAATCGCTGTGCAGCAAAGCAAACTAACCTAAATTAAGACTTTAGTTTTAATTTAATTTCGGATCAATCCAAGAAATGTTGCCGTCTTTTCTATGATAGACTACATTCAATCTTCTATTCTGCTTATTGATAAAAACCAGAGCTGGCAGATCTTGTAAATCCATTTTCATGATAGCTTCCTCAACCGTCAGATTTTCAATAGCAGTATTTTTCTCACTAACAACCTTTAAAGAATCTTCGATTTTTTCAGACTCTTCATCCTCCATTTCTGCAAAAACATTGTAAGCTGTGGGTGGAACGATATATTTAATAGCATCAATTGCTTTGTAATCAGGTTCAATTGACTTTAATCCTCCACCTTCGCGACGATAATTTTTGATACGGCTTTTATATCTAGCAAGTTGCTTAGCACATTTTTCTGCGGCTTCATTGAAACAACCATAAACATCTCCCGCCTCTGCATTTGCTTTAACGGTAATACCACCTCTTACTCCTTCATTAACACTCAACACCACTCTGAACATGTGGCCGGTTTTTGAAAAATGAACGTCAGCGTGAATTGCTTTGTCAAAATATTTTTTAACCGCTTTGGCTAAATTTTCTTCCACATATTGAGTTAGCGACTGACCAACTTCAATATTCGAACCTATCACTCTAACTTGCATAATTTAAATCTAACAAATTTGATTCATAACATATTGTAAAATTCCACCGCGCTTGAAGTATTCTACCTCGTTGCTGGTATCAAGACCACAGATTAAAGTGATTTCTTCTTTTGAACCATCAGCTCTGGTGATAACGCATTTTAAATCTTGTTTCGGCGAAACCTTAGGATTGATTCCAAATATATCAATCACTTCGTCGCCTTTTAAATTGAGGGTCTTGCGATTTTGCCCTGCTTTGAATATCAGCGGCATAATGCCCATACCAATTAAATTAGAGCGATGAATTCTTTCAAAGCTTTCAGCAACAACAGCTTTTACACCAAGCAAAAAGGTGCCTTTAGCAGCCCAATCGCGAGAAGAGCCGGTGCCATATTCTTTGCCAGCGAAAATAATCAAAGGAATATTTTTTTCTTTATAAAACATCGCCGCATCAAAGATTGTGGCTTCTGAATTTGTTGCAAAAATTTTGGTGAATCCACCTTCTTTAAGGCCGCCTAAAATTTCGTTTTTGATTCTGATATTAGCAAAAGTGCCACGCATCATAACTTCATGATTGCCGCGTCTAGCGCCGTAAGAATTGAAATCAGACTTTTCAACACCTTTTTCTTTTAAATAGACTGCGGCTGAGGAAGTAGAGGAAATATTGCCAGCGGGAGAAATGTGATCTGTAGTGATTGAGTCACCAAATATTCCCAAAATTTTTGCCGATTTAATTTCAACAGCATTGGCGCGATTTAAATCGTCAAAAAAGTTTGGCAAGCGAATGTAAGTACTGTCTTGGTTCCAGCTATAGGTATCAGATTGTTGCACTGAAATTTCTTGCCAAGCTTTGTCGCCTTCAAACAAGTTAGAATATTTTTTAGCAAAAACTTCGCGGGTGATATTTTTTTCAGCAACCGCGTCAATCTCTTCCTTGCTTGGCCAAATATCTTTTAAAAAAACTTTATTACCCTTGGCGTCAACACCAAGCGCATCTTTTTCTAAATCAATTTTTACTGTTCCGGCCAGAGCATAAGCCACAACCAAAGGTGGTGAACCTAAATAATTAGCTTTTACCAAAGGATGTACTCTACCTTCAAAGTTACGATTTCCTGAAATTACCGCCGCAACTAAAACATTTTTAGCTTTAATGACTTCTTCAATTTCAGTGTGTAGTGGCCCTGAATTGCCGATACAAGTTGTACAACCATAACCAACAACATTGAAACCAAGCTGGTCTAAATAATTTTGCAATCCTGAGCTAGACAAATACTGGCTAACAACTTGCGATCCCGGAGCCAAAGAGGTTTTAACGAAAGGCTTAACTCGCAAACCTTTTTCAACTGCTTTTTTAGCAAGCAAGCCTGCAGCAATAAGCACTGAAGGGTTAGAAGTATTAGTGCAAGAAGTAATAGCAGCAATTGCTACATCGCCATCACCTAAATCAGAATCTATTTCAGGGATTGGGAAACGAGCTTCAGAACCACCAACTTCGGCAAGAAGCTTGACAAAAGATTGATTAACTTCTGGCAAGGTGACTCGATCTTGTGGCCTTTTTGGGCCGGCTAAACTTGGCTTAATGGTTGATATATCTAGCTCTACAACTTCGCTAAAATCTGGCGAGAAATTATAATTTTCACAAAACATATTTTGCGCTTTGGCGTAGGCTTCAACTAGCTCGATGGTTTCAGTGCTTCTGGCTGTAAGGCTTAAATAGTTTATGGTTTCACGATCAATTGGAAAAATTCCGCAAGTTGCGCCATATTCTGGCGCCATATTGGCAATAGTAGCGCGGTCGGCAAGCGAAAGATAAGGCAACGCTGGACCAAAAAATTCGACAAATTTTCCCACTACACCTTTTTTACGCAAAGTTTGCGTAACCGCCAAAACAAGGTCTGTAGCCGTGATGCCCTCTTGTAATTTGCCAGTTAATTTAAAGCCGATTACTTCTGGAATAAGCATTGAGATTGGCTGTCCAAGCATTGCCGCTTCAGCTTCAATGCCGCCAACGCCCCAACCAAGAACTGCCAAGCCGTTGATCATCGTAGTGTGAGAGTCAGTACCAACAACTGTGTCAGGATAAGCGATTGTTTCGCCATTTTCAGATTTTGTCCAAACAACTTGTGCTAAATTTTCTAGGTTAACTTGATGACAAATGCCGGTTCCCGGTGGCACAACGCGAAAATTATTAAAAGATTTTTGCGCCCATTTTAAAAATTCGTAGCGTTCGTTATTGCGCTGCATTTCAAGGTCGACATTTTTTTTAAAAGCATCTTTCGAACCAGCAAAATCAACCTGCACTGAGTGATCAATTACCAAATCAACTGGCACTAGTGGATTGATTTTTTTTGGATCTTTTTTTTGTTTGGCAACGGCGTCGCGCATTGCAGCCAAATCAACAACTGCAGGAACTCCAGTAAAATCTTGCATCAAAACTCGCGCTGGAATGTAGGCAATCTCAATTCTTTTTTCAGGGTTTTTTACCGAGTCAATTAAGCTTGAAATATGATGTTGATTTATCACATTGCCATCGAAGTTTCTGATCAGATTTTCTAGCAGAATTTTTAAACTGTAAGGCAGTTTTGAAATATCCTTACCAATCTTTGCCGCTGCATCTTGCAAAGAGAAGAATTTATATTCTTTATTACTTAATTTTAGTGAAGATTTTTTGATAAATTCTTGCGCCATTTCTATTTGGTTTTTTAAGTTGCAGAAACTACCCAGTTTTTGTTGGTTAAGCTGATGTCTTTTTTGAAAGTCCAAACATCGTTTAGTTCTTTGATTTGATCTTTTTGGCCTTCGATGATTTTTTCTGATTTATCGGTAATGTAATTTATTTGTTTGGTAACAAAAGAAATCGTTACAACTGCGATATTATTGAGCAGAGAAGCAGATATGATCTGGGCTTTATCGATGGAAATTAAATTAGTAACCAACTTTTGCTCCGCAGCTTTTCTGCGTTTTATCTCCTGCTCGAAACCAGCAAAAGCTTTTTCAGAAAGAAGAATTTTCAAAGTTGCTAAATCTTCGCTAGCAAAAGATTTAAGAGTCATTTCAAAAGCGGATTTGACGCCATTTAAAAAGAATTCGGCAGATATGTTGCAAGAGGCAAGAATTTTACGAAAATGATCTTGCGAGCCAAATTCAACTTCTGAAATTATTTGCTCGTTAATTTTATTTTGTGCTTCGGTTTGTTCGATGATCTTTTTTTGTAATCCTATCACTTGGCTTTGAACAGCTGCGATAATTTCTTTCTTGCGAGAAACTTTTTCTTTTACTTTTTTAACTTCTTCTTCATCAACTTTGCCGAACTGATCTCTTAGCTTCCAAAAAACATAAAATGCGATCGCTGCAAAAAAGAGAATATCCATGAGGAAGAAAATTAGAGTATTGCTTAAAGAGCGCGCTTGCGCCCTTCAGGATAAAAAGCGTTAAACCCGCTTCACTCTAAACTCCACCGCAACTAACCCTAGCGGATTAATCGCGCTGCAGCGTAAGCGAAAGCGGATGGGGCAAGCGACGGGGGTCGAACCCGCGACCCTCAGAACCACAATCTGATGCTCTAACCAACTGAGCTACGCCTGCCATATTAAAGGAGCGCGGCAATCTATTTATTAGTCGATTAATGTCAAGAAATCAAACCAGCAAAATTTTAGAAAAATATCAGATTAAAATTTGATAAGCTCGCGGGACTTACGCAGCAAAAAATTTGACTCGGTGAAATCAATTATTCGTTAACATTCTTTAAAATTTTCAGCTTTTATTACTTTGTGTTGCAGGTCTAAATTAATCACAAAAAAACAAGATTTTGAACACGTGTTCAAAATTCAGAGAAATCATCTTCAAGCCTTTAAGATCAAGGCTCCAAGACCATAGGCAAATTCCACTAAAAAATTACAAAAAGTCAGTTTTTATTTGAGCAAAATTGCAGCATTTTTTTTAAAAAAAATTCAAAAACCAAAATTAATCTAACTTGGTGATTTCACTTTTTGCCGAATTAACTCTTTCAGCAAAAACAGACTCTTGGTTTTCGTAAGAGTTAATGGCTTCTTTTACAGCTCTAATACCAATCTCGATCTCGATATCAGCACCACCCTTGGCTTTTAATTCGCTTTCTAGTTTCGAAAGATTTGTTTTTGCCAAAGATAGTTTATTTTTCAAAACCTCGAGTTGAGCTTGAGCAACAGAGTACTGAACCTCAAGGGCGCTTTTTAAACCAGATTTATCGCCTTCATTTTTGGCATCTTTACTTTTACCTTTTGCATCTTGGAATTCTTTTTCCAAAAATTCTTTTGAATCTTTTAACTCCTCTTCCAAAGCTTTTTTGTCTGTTATTAGCTGATCTTTTTTGTCTTTATCATTTTTGATTTTTTCATCTTTACTTTGGTTAATGTCGTCAATTTTAAGAGCTGCAGATTTATCAGCTTGCTCTTTGTTTTGAGCTTCAAGAGCCGCAATACCACTCAACAAAGCTTCTCTTCCAGAGGCTGAGCTTGTATCAACACTTCCTTGAGCAGCTGCATTATCTGTTGATTGTGTAGAAGTGCTGTTTTCACCGCTTCCGCGATCGAAGTTAAATTCCTCATTGTAGTATTTCAGGCGCGCTTCTTTCTCAAACAAAGTTGTATTATTAATTTCGGAAAGACCTTCTTTCAGAGCTTCCAGACCACCTAAGTCATTTAGATTCGTTAACTGATCTTGCGTCAAATTAGCAGTATTCAAATTGTCTAGAGCTTCTTCAGCTTGTTTTCTAACCACTTCTTGCTCGGCAATAATTTTCGTTAATTCTAAATCGATTTTTATTTTGATTTCCTCTTTTTCGTCGACTGATTTTGTTTGATCTTCTTGCTGTTTTCTTAAATTGTCTAGCTCAGCTGAATTTGTTTTTAATCGGTCAATAGCATCAAGAGTGTTTTGATCAGTTATGAAATCTTTTTGCTTTTCAAGATGATTGCTCAAAGCCTGTCTGTACTCGTCTTTTAACTGCTCTCCTAGAATAGATTTCATGTAACTAGCCTTGGCAAGCTCTTCTTGTTTTTGAGCATCAGGATCAACTCCAGAAAGCCTCTTAGCTACAGAAAGCCTCTTAGCTATTATTTCTTTAGTACCATCTTTCTTTTCTAAGTCTTTTATTTCTTTGACTATGTCGGAAAGAGAATTTGACTCTATTTTTAGTTTCACCATTTCTTGCAGATTGGCTTCTTTTTGTTTTTGTAGTATCAAGTTTTCTGCTTTTAGTTTTTCATCGCCAGCTTTTATTTTTTCTTCAGCTAGTTTTCTTTGTTCTTCACTACTTAATAATTTTGAAGCTTGATCAAGAGTTTTTTTGGCTCGATTTTTTGCTTTGTTTAATTGCTGTTGTCTGAACTTTTTCCAGTTTTCTGAGTCTAATCTGTTAATTTTTTCAAGATTTTTTGCTACTTTATCGGCATCTTTGATGCTAAATTCAGTCGCTACCTTGGCTAACTCTTTTTTGAAAAATTCTTTGCGTTTTTTAGAGTCATTTAATTTTTCTGCCCCCTTATCTATAATTCCATTTTTTACAGCATGGTTTGGTGCAGCTTTCAGCTTATCGTTGTAGCTTTTTATAATCGCATCTTGCTCCTTTTCAAAACCGTTTTTGCTCAAATAATTTACCAAGCCAGAACGCTCGCCTTCTCTTATCGTTTGATTTATTGCTTCAGTTTTGCTTCTTGATAATCCGAAAGCTTTTAGAGGGTTAACCTTACTACCTTCTTTGTACTTCAACCAACTACCAGTTTTTTTCCCGATAAAATTACTAATATAATCACTAGTATTATTTGATTTAAGTTCTTCATTACCAACCTTGCGCATGAAGCTTTTAGCAGCTCTTGTTGGATCGGTTAGTGCATCATTACCAAATGCGTTATCGAGCGGTTTTATGTTTTTAACTGTGGGGCTAACAACATTATCGTAAAAGGCGTTAGAAAACTTGTTGAAAGTTTTAGAAAAGGCAATGTCAGAAGTTTTTTGCCTTTGGGTTTGCAACCTGAACTCATTGTCTTTTAGATGCTGTAAATATTCTTGTTGTTTTTGTGGATTATTGGCAAAGGCGGTAGCAGCTTCAGCAGCAGTATATTCAGTTTGTTTTCTGATGAATTCTTTCATGTTGCTAAAGCCGATATTACCGGTATTCAAACCATCAACAACTCTGTTTTGATCCGACATCACAGATTTGATTGATTCAGCTCCTCCAGCGAGATTTTGATAAGCCCATCTATTTATTGCTCCATCAAGGGCATCACGCATCTGTCTTCCGATCAAAGGATTTGCAGATGTTTTCATTCTTTGCGTCTCAGATTTAATAAAATCTATCAAAGGCTTATTGATTAATTTTTCGTCTAATCTTTTACCAACTGCATCAATATCTAGACCAGCAAAGGCCGCTTTGTTTGGTGAATTACCAATGGTGGTACTTTTACTTTTATTTGATTCTCCAGTAAACAATGCAGAAACAACTCTGGCTCTGACTTCACTATCAGCGGCTCTTCCAGTTAAACCTTCAGCCTTAACTGAAGCTTGAGCTTTTCTTATCTCGGAGTCGATGATGCTATTGCGATACATTGCTCTTGGATTTGAAGGCAAGACGCTCAGAGCTTTTTGAGCAAAATCCATCATTCTTGATCCAGTTACAGATGATCTTACAACTTGAGCAGCGCTATTTGCTAAGCCAGATGCTGCACTATAAGCAGCACCGCCAATACCTTGGAAAGATTTGGCAGCAGCTGTGGATCCAACATTAAATGCTGCGCCACCAATACCTTGCGCAGCTCCTATCAATCCTCCAAACATTCCACCAGCAGCTTTGGCAGTAGAAGAATCTTTACTTGCGGTACCACCAATTGTAATCAAAGAAGAGGCAAGATCAGGAACTTTATCCAAAACTAGTTTTGTAATAAAAATTAAACCACCAAGCATAATAAAAGATGAGAACCATTCAACCAAAGATCTGTTGACTTGGGATTTTAAAATAGGAATTGAGAATAATCCTAAGTTCCAATTGGTTACACAAGCTTTGTAACTGAGAAGAGAGGTGAAGTTTTGATCAATCAAAACAAGAAAATTATACAACACCAAAAACATAAATATTATTTCAAGCGATCTAGCGCCAATAAATGCCAGCCATTTTTTAAACATCTCGTTGGTGTGAGAAGATAGCGTAAAAGAAATAAAAATTGGCCCCAAAGCCAGAGCAAATGCCAACTTGGTGATTGTTATGATGTAAGTCATCGCTACGAATAGCATTACATAAATAAAAAATGCGATCAGAGCATAAATTCCTACAATATATATTATGCCAAAAATCGGAACTCCAAAAAATAAACCAAAAATTTTCTTAGCTGATGGAACGGAAAGCATGTTCTTAATTATCATATCAGCGTAGGAAAAACGTGTAGCGTTGGTGTTTGAAGCGGCTCGATCCATTTGCGCTGTGATAATTCCAGAAGTTGGATCAATATTTCGGTCAGAAAAACTCATAAACATTGTGATCACTGAATCCATGCCATCTTTAAAAAATCCGACTACGATTCTATCATACCAATACCAGCTTGTGCTGCTGGTGAAAAATATTATTAATCCGATTTTCAAAGCTCTACTCATCAACTCTTTTTTACTGACCTCAGCAATTCCGATCAATGTTGCCAAGCCGTAGAAAGCAATGTAGAGCGAGAGAGAAATTTGTAGAATTGAAATAAAGCCAGAATCCTGAACGATATTATTAAACATGGTTTGGACTATACCGCCCTGCCTTACTCCGTCATCATCAGGCGTGCCCATAATTTTATCTTCCACCAAAGTGACGAGAAATTCTAATAATCCTTTATCCTGATCGGAGCCAGCGCCACTTAAAAACGAAACTTGATAAGAGCCGTAGTTATCATTGTATCTACTATCCAAGATTATCATTTTGATCTCCTCATTACGACTGTGATAAGTATCACCTCCCGGATTTAGATCTATTCCATTATTACCATTATTATCGTCTTTAACAAAAATTTTATTATTGGCGCTAGTAAAAATATATTTAGTAACATCTACACCGCTATCATCTAAGCATCTGCCCTTGTTATCTCTGACTAGGTCGCAAACTTCGGTTTGAGAAAATAAATGATAAGCACGAATTGGTGTTGTAGAACCATTGCTGCCAAACAAGCCAAGATACAAACCCATTCCCGCTTTATATTTGCAGACGCTCTGATTATCAGGACCTAAATCGTTGTGATTTTTATCAAATTTATTCAAAGGAAAATGGTAGACTCCGTAGTCAGTGGCAGAACCGAATTGAGTTGTACAAGTACATTTACTTGGATCATTCTGAGCATCTAAATTTGTGCTACAGTCACCCCCTGCATATCCATCTTCTGATGTTGGTACTTGACCAGAGTAGCATATGCAATTTTGAGAAAGTTCGTTTTTTGCACAAAAGCTGCATGCTTGTAAAGCCTCTAATTTAATTTCACTACTATAGTCATCCG
Source organism: Rickettsiales bacterium UBA2645 (assembly GCA_002359655.1). Lineage (GTDB taxonomy): Bacteria > Pseudomonadota > Alphaproteobacteria > Rickettsiales > UBA1997 > UBA2645. Next base: position 34,424 of record DENL01000052.1, read on the forward strand.
AATACCAAGGAGTCCAACCGCCTGTGATTTGTAAAACAATACCTTCACCATTAGATTTTAAACCAGTGTCGTGCCATTTTGCGACTTGTTGACTACCAGTGCCCTCGATACCGTCTGCGAAAGGGAATGAATCAACTTTAACAACTTCTTGATCAAATTCATACGATTCAACGCAGCCCTTATCGCAAGATGCAGCAAAGAGAGTCAAAAAAATTACACTAAAGATCTTAGCTAATTTTTTTGCTAAATCCATTGGGACTAAAATTTGGATTGAGAGGAATACATCAGAATTGATGTAATTGAAATTATTGGTACCTGTGGCCGGACTCGAACCGGCAAGGGCGTTGAGGCCCCACGGATTTTAAGTCCGTTATGTCTACCATTCCATCACACAGGCAAAAAATTAAAACGAAAACTAAAATCGCGCCAAGGAAATTGCAAGAAACTAAAATCAAAAAAAACGGTCTCTTAAAAAATAATTAAGAGACCGTTTAGAAAACTATTTTTGAATCAAGAAACTTATTTTCTTTCTCCAAAAAAGTTCAACATGGTCATAAATAAATTGATGAAATCCATATAAAGACTTAAAGCTCCCATAACCGCCATTTTAGAAACCTCTTCTGAACTTGATGAAATGTGATAGTACATTTGTTTGATTCTTTGTGAATCATAAGCAGTAAGGCCAATAAAAATTATGATACCCAGAATTGATGTGGCAAAGTGCAAGGCTGAGCTTTGCAAAAACATATTTACCAAAGAAGCAATTATCAAACCAATCAATCCCATAATCATAAATGATCCCATGGCAGTTAAATCTTTTTTGGTTGTGTAGCCATAAAGTGCCGTCAAGCCAAAAGTTGTAGAACTAATAAAGAAAACTCTGGCGATACTTGTTCCAGTATAAACCGTAAATATCGTTGACATTGAAAGACCCATCAAACCAGCAAAAATCCATAAATAACTTTTAGCTTTATCAGCAGAAATTCTGGATATTTTATAACCAAAAAAGAATACGAAACCAAGTGGAGCAAGCATCACAACCCAAGACAATGGAGTTCCAAATATAGCTGACATCAAAGCTGGAGAGCTAGAAACTAAAAAAGCCACAACACCAGAAATTGCCAAAGCAATGGCCATGAAGTTATAAACTTTTATCATGTAGCTTCTGAGGCCAAGATCGTATGATGTTGAAGAAGCTGCTGAAGAAGCAAAAGATTTATTGTTTGTGAAGTTTAACATCGTGTCTCCGATAGTTTGTTAAATTGAAAAACTTGATTTAAAGATTTGTATAAGATCTTTTCTGAGTCTAATTGATGATTGAATCAATACAAACAAATATTTGTTTCGCCTTAGATTTAATTAATGAGATAATTTTTGCAAGAGTATCGATTTTTAAAATTACAAAATGAAAAAAATTATTGCACTAGTTGGGCTGATGGGAGTTGGCAAAAGCACTCTTGGTACCAAGCTAGCAAACACTTTAGGATATTACTTCATCGATTCCGATCAAGAAATTGAGGATCGCGAAAAAAAAACCATCAATGAAATTTTTGCAAAAAACGGCGAAAAATATTTTCGTGAAATTGAAAAAAATCTGATCAGCGAAATAATCACTCGCGATGAAAATATTATTTTATCGCTTGGCGGCGGCGCTTATATAAATGATGAAACACGCAGAATTTTAAAAGAAAAATCTCTAGTAATTTGGATCACCGCACCAGTTAATACAATCCTACAGCGCGTTGGCAACAAAAATAATCGTCCACTTTTAAATAATTCTAACAAAAGAAAAACTTTGGAGGAGCTGGCGAAAAAGCGCTATCCAATCTATGGCGAGTCTGATCTAAAATTTGACACTAACGAAGAAAGTCACGAAGCAATTATAAGCAAGATCATCAAATATCTAAAAAATCAGAAAAATGCAAAATAAGGTCACCGTTAATTTAGAAAACAGAAGTTACAACATCATCATCGGCAATGATTCAACTAAATATCTAAATGAATTTTTGGCTGATAAAAACTACAGCAAAATTTTTATTATTACCGACGAAAATGTCGCCAAACTGCATTTATCAAACCTTGAAGAAGTTTTACTTAAATCAAAAATCAACAGCGAAGTTATTAAAACCAAAGCTGGCGAACAAACAAAATCTTTTCAGTCTTTAGAAAAAATCTGTGAAGAAATTTTATCGAAAAATGCTGATCGCAAATCTTTAATTATCGCTTTTGGTGGCGGAGTAGTTGGTGATTTATCCGGATTTATCGCGTCAATTTTGCTGCGTGGAATCGATTTTATACAAATGCCAACAACTCTGCTTTCAGCCGTTGATAGTTCAGTTGGTGGCAAAACTGCGATTAATTCCAGATCTGGCAAAAATCTTGTTGGCAGTTTTTATCAGCCAAAATTAGTGATCTGTGATTTGAATTTTCTAAAAACTTTACCAGCCAGAGAAATGCGCTCTGGTTACGCTGAGGTCTTAAAATACGGACTTATTCAAGATCGAGATTTTTTTGATTTTCTAACAAAAAATTATCAAAAAATTTTTAGCAACGATACAGAAATTTTAAGCGAAATCATCACCAAATCTTGCCAAGCAAAAGCAGAAATTGTAATGCAAGACGAGAAGGAAAATGGTCAACGCGCGCTACTGAATTTCGGTCACACTTTTGGCCATATTTTTGAAACCGAAACCAACTATTCCAACGAGATTTTACACGGCGAAGCCGTTGCTCTTGGAATGTTGATGGCAGCAAAAATGTCGCTTGATTTTGCGATGATTTCTGAAAGCGAGTTTTTAGAAATTAAATCGCACCTAGAAAACTCTGGCTTTGTGATTGATGCAAAAAAAATTCGCAAAAATTGGAATGAAGAAAATCTGATCCAACATCTCTACAAAGATAAAAAAACTGAAGGCGGAAATCTGACTTTTATTCTGCTTGAAAAAATCGGCCAAGCGGTGATCAAAAAATCTGTGGCACTTGCTGATTTTAAAAAAGTTTTAAGAGAGTTTTTGTAAAGTAACTCCCACTCCCCTTGAGGGAGGATCGAAGAGCGTAGCGATTCGAGGAGGGGAGAAAATAACCTAAACGTCCATTATTTTCGGCTTTTAAAATGCTCGAGAGCTATGCAAAAAAACCCCTCACCGCCTCACCTCGCGGTTCGTCGACTCTCCCTCAAGGGGAGAGTGATTAGGATCAAAGACTAAACGGATAAAACACTACCTTACCTATCAAAATCGCCGCATCAAGAGTAACGGCAATTGGCGTCACCGCTGCTTTGCCAACATCTTTAGCTAAGTTGGAATCGCTGTAATAAATCTGCAAAGTGTAAAACTCATTAAGCCTAGAAGCGCCCTGTCCTAAAAATCTTGGCGCATATCTGCGTCCAACTAACTTTATTTTTATCGAAATAATATCTTTACGATCTGGCATAAAACCAAGTGATTTCAATAAACGCAAATCTTCTCTTGGCAAAATACTGGCCGGCCCTTCTATAACTAGATCTCCGGCGACATCGTTATTGTCGCTCAATTTAAGATGAGTCTTTTCAGAATTGATTGCTAAAACTGACTTTTGTTTCAAAGACAAAAAAGTGCGCAGCAAGCCAGAATTATCAGAAAAAACATAGTGATAATTAACGCCAATCAAAGCAATTGACCTGCCATCCGCACCAACAAGAAATTGCTCGATTTCTTCCTCATAACTTTTATCGCCCCAAATATATTTGGTGACGCAAGAAGTTTGAAGAAGTAAAGCCAGAAGTAAAAAAGAGTTGATGAAGATTTTTTTTAATCTCATTTTTCCTCCTTAATTTCTGCTAAAATATTTTTTCTAACTTGTTGTAATTCTTCATCGCTCAAAGCAATCAAGCCGTTGTGAAGTAAATAACCTTTTTTACCAATTGTTTCGCTGCTGATAATTTCTTTGATAAAATCGCGCATTTCTGGCAGCAAATTTAAATGCTCTTTTTTGAAATAGACAAAAAGCGGACGAGATAATTCATATTTTTTAGAAGCAATAGTTACAAAGCTTGGCTCAACATTATCAACAGCAACCGCTTGAATAGATTTGGTATTTACCACTAAAAAGTTGAAGCCAAAAATTCCAAGCGCATCTGGATGATCTTTTAAATTTTGTACGATCAAATTATCGTTTTCGCCCGACTCAATAAAATTGCCATCAGTTCTGATTTTGCGACATTGTCTTCTTCTCTCATCACGCTCTGGGAAAGCGCTGATAAATTCTTTTTTCATAAAACAAACTTCTTCCAAAACAATATCAGCAAAAACATCGCGCGTGCCAGAAGTTAAAGGCGGGCCATAAACTATGATTTTTTTCTTGGGCAATTTGGCATCAATTTCATTCCAGTTTTGGTAAGGATTATTGATGATTTTGCCTGATTTAACATCATAAATTTTTTCTGCCAAAGCCAAAAAAATTTGCTCTTTAGTCAGTTTGATTTTTTTGCTGCCAATTGAGTTGGCAAGCACGATACCATCGTAACCAATTTTGATTTCGACAATTTCTTTCACGCCATTGTGACGACAATTTTCAATTTCATTTTCTTTAATCAAGCGCGAAGCATTGATAAAATCAGGATATTTATAACCAACGCCTTGACAAAATAATTGAAAGCCGCCAGTGCTTCCGTCAGATTCAACAACTGGCTTCAAGGCGTTTGGGTTTTTTTTGCTTTCAACACGATTAAACTCTTCTGAAACCGAAGACATAAAAGGCGATACAGTCGACGAGCCAACCAAATACAAATAAGAACGATGCGACTTAAAGATATTGAAATCAAAAGCTTGAGCCTGCTGGATGATTTGCAAAAGAGCTAAAATAAAGGACAAAATAATAAAATTCTTGCCACGAAAGAATTTACTGCTCATATTTATTTTTCAAATTATTGATTAGCTGAAAGTGTTTATGGCAACTTGCCCAAGAAAAAATCAAAACTGAAGAGAATTCTCAATAAAAAATAGTAAACTATTTTTTTGAGTCTTATGTTTTTGTGACGTTACGGAAGCAAAGCCAAATTTGACTAGAGTTTTTTAAAAACACAGCCGCACAAATCTATAGTTAAAATCTAACAAACTACTAAATAAAAAATGTTAAAAAATAAAAAATATAAATACGCACTTTTGTTTCTGCTGGCAAAAAGATTTCTAAAAGAAGAATTTCTGTTTGAATATTCAGATGAAGAAGAATTTATTTCTATTGCTTTTTCAAAAGAATTACGTGAATTTACCATAACAAAAAAATCTGATAGTACGGAAGAAATAATCCCTTTATCTTGTCTAGAAGGAGTTTTTACCTCTAACACCAGAATAGGTGAAGATGAAGATGAAGTAGATGGAACAGAATCTCAGCAGCAAATCAGTCATGATGCCATAGAACTTCTAGCAAAAATTGCTAGAAAATACTGTTTTGAAAAAAATAATGAAAGATATGATATAGAAGTTGGCAATAAAATATATGTAGTTACTGCAACAGATTTGGAAGAACTAGTTGATACAAATTTTGCAATTATTAAAAAACTTGAAGAAGTCGCAGCAAAATTTTTTGGTGACAATTGGGAGAAAAAGGACATTCTACACTATACTGACGCAAAAGGAGAGTTGATATTTAAAATATTAACCACCTCAGAGAAGAGAGAATTCACAATTAGAAATCAAAAGTATAGCTATGAACTTACTTTGGATGATTCAATACCTGATTTGGTAATAAGCCCAACATCAGATCAAGATATCAATCATGAATATTTACTCGATAATCTCGATAATTTTTTGAAAAGCGAAATTCGCAAAAAAGCTATTGATGAGTTTAATAGTAGTTTTTGTGAGTCTGATAATTTTCCAGATTCAACATCTGATTTGGTAATAAGCCCAACATTAGATCAAAATATCAATCGTGAATATTTACTCGATAATTTTTTGAAAATTGATGAGTTTAATAGTGGTTTTTTTGAGTCTGATGATAATGATGCAAGTTCAGAGAATGGAATAAAAATACTCAACCTATTTCTTGGTAGTAAGGTTGGTGTTCCAGATGATGGAATAAAAATACTCAACCTATTTGTAGAAGGAAATGAAAAACTAAAGGGTCTTTTGCTTACTCTAAATAATATTAGAATTGGTAAGGAAGGTGTTTTGAGTAAAGAAGAAAAGGGGATTTTGGGTAAAATCGGAAGGGAGTTTTTGTTGGATATTATGAATAGACCTTATGTTAAAGGGTATGAAGTGAATCTCGAAGATGGAATTCTCAGAATTGATGACGGAGAAGGTATAAATCAAATGTTCAAATTAACAAAATCTATTTTTTTTAAATCGAATAGTGGAAATGAGAATAGTGGAAATGATAAAGTAATTACAGAAGCAGATGAAAGTCTTTTTAAAGTTATACTTGATACTCACAAGATGAATTTGTCGGCATCAGAAATCCAAAGGTTTTTTAGAGGGCGTAAAAATAGCATTCCCCCAAAATTAAGAGATCAGAATTTAGAGAATGGAATAGAAATGCTTCTCCTAATTCTTAGTTGTTATGATGAAAAGAATAAAACTGATTTTGGAAATAAACTTGAAGCTGAAATTGAAAATCTAAAAGCTGAAATTGAAGATCCAAGTAAAAAAATCGGTGCTCAAAAAACCCTAAGTGAATATGCTGAAAAGGGGAGGGAGTTTTTGCTTGAAATTCTAAATTATAATAAAACGCTTTATACTGATTTGATTAGAAAAGGAGACACTTTCGGAATTAAGGACGAAGAAAGTAACGATCAAAAATTAAAATTCAAATTAACAAAATCTGAACTTTTAAGATTGAATAATAAGAATAATAAAGGTGATACAAGAATTACAGAAGAAGATAAAAAGCTTTTTCTAGGTATAATTGATACTTACTATCGCAAAAGAAGAGAAGATCAGAGTCTTCAGAATGGAGCGGAAATACAACGACGCCTATTTCGTAGTATTATTAATAGAAAACTACTTATTGAAGACACTATAGAGGGTGGACTTATTTTAAATAGTAAGAACGCAGGTGAAGGAGGAAGGAAGATTTTGTTGTATATTCTAAATGGTAGATCTTATGCTAACGTGAGTTTCAAAAATAACATCCTCAAAATTGATAACAAAAAAGAATATCAAGAAGAATTCATATTAACAAAACATGAATTTTTAAAATTGAATAATCTAGAATTGAATAATCTGAATAATCTAAAATTGGGTGATCTAGATAATGGAAAAATTACAGAAAAAGATGCAGATCTTTTTGAAGGTATAATTAATACTTGCACAATGCACCCTATAGATGAGTTTTCTGG
>DENL01000030.1 GCA_002359655.1 Rickettsiales bacterium UBA2645
AGCACTCCATTTTTTCTTCATAAATCACAAGTAATTACGATCTAAATTTCACGCAAATTCTTCTAAAAAAATTCGCGCCTTTTGCATCATCCCTGATATCAGGAATGATGCAAAAACAAAACAGATCAGATTAATAAATTACTCTCTATGAAATTTTAAGAATTAATGGGGAGCGGTATACAACTGTAGCGCCAAAAGCTGTGTAATTATATTTATTGATTGTGTTTTGAGAGAACAGTCTATTCAAAGCTTGTTTGAGTTTGCTCATAAATTGTGTGTGATTACAATTTTACGATTTTTGTCGCCTTATTCTCTAAGCGTTGCGCCGTAAAATTTTGCTGCGGAATCGATAATTTTTTTGCTGATTAAATCGATTTCTTCAGAAGTTAAGGTTTTTTCTGTTGGTTGTATCTTAACGCGTAGCGCCACAGATTTTTTATTTTGCGCAATATTTTTGCCGCTAAAAATATCAAAAATATTCACTTCTTTGATCAGAATTTTGTCGCAATTATTGATGGCTTTGACGAGCTCGCCAACTGCCTTGTCTTGATCGATCAGAAAAGCAAAATCGCGCTCAACAATTGGCAAATCATTGGCAATAAATGCTTTGCGAGAATTTGATTTTATTGATTGTGGCAGGCTATCAACAAAAATTTCAAAAATATTTACACGGTTTTTTAGATCAAATTTTTTAGCAATTACTGGGTGAATTTCGCCAAAATATCCGACCAAATTTTTACCTAGTTTAACAGCAGCAAAGCGGTGAGGGTGATAATATTTGGGTGCTTCTTCAGTGTTGATTTGCAGGCTTTCTGCACGCATACCAAAAATTTCAACCACATCAAAAAAATCTTTTTTTACATCAAAAATATCAAAATCTCTTTCGTCGTGATAATGATTTTGCTCTTTGTTTTTTCCAGCACGAATGCCTGAAATCATAAGCTTTTGAGAATCTGCAACAAAAACATTACCGATTTCAAAAAGTGAAAGATCAGAAAAATTTCTGGCGGAATTTTTTCTGTAAGACTCAAGCAAGCCAATTGCCAAAGTAGGGAGCATGTGATTTAACTCGATGCTGATGGGATTTTGTAGAATTAGTTTTTCATTTTTTGTGGCAAAAATTTCGACTAAATTAGCATCAACAAACGACCAGCTGATAGTTTCAATTAAGCCTTGTGAAGCTAGATAAGATCTGGCTTGGTGCAAAGTATTAACTGAGTTTTTATTTGCATTTGTAGCTGGCAAAATTGCTTTGGAAATTTTGTCGTAGCCAAAAATTCTCACCACCTCTTCAACTAAATCTTCGGCTTGTGAAATGTCGTGACGGTGCGAAGGAACTGCTACTTCAAAAATCTCGCCATTTGGCAAAACTGAGAATCCTAGGTCAGATAAAATTTGTTTTGCTTTCTCTGCGGCAACTTCGATGCCGATTAGTTTTTTGATTTTGCTTAAATCAAATTCAATTTTTTTTAGGCCAGATTTTGTGCCGATAATTTTTGTTTCGCTAGCTTCGCCGCCGCAGATTTCTAGGATCAGATGCGTTGCTAAATCAATGCCAGATTCGCAAGTTGCTTCATCAACACCGCGCTCGAAACGAAATCTGGCGTCAGATAAAATATTCAATTTGCGTCCTGCGTTGGCAATTACAGATGGTGAAAAAAATGCTGATTCGAGCAAAATTTCTGTGTTTTCTAAATCACAAGAAGAGTTGTTTGAGCCAATAATTCCGGCAATTCCGATTGGTTTTTCTGAATCAGAAATCAACAAAGTTTTTTCATCCAAAATGAATTCGTCATTTTTTAGCGAAGTGAATTTTTCGCTGTTTTGTGCGAAGCGGATACGAATTGTTCCATTGATTTTATTAGCATCGTAAGCATGCATCGGGCGGTTTAGAACCAGCATCACATAATTAGTGATATCGACAATTGCTGAAATTGAATTAACACCAATTGCGGATAATTTATCTTTTAGCCACTTTGGTGATTCGCAGTTTTTAACATTTTTCAGATGGCGAAAGGCTGCGTATTTGCAAGCGGCTTCAGCTTCATTTTTAATTTCTTTGGCTAAAGAAAATTGCGCGGCGGTTTTTTTGATTTCAGGATTTTTTAATTTGCCAATTCCAGATGCGGCTAGGTCGCGAGCGATTCCGTAAATGCCTAAACAATCACCGCGATTTGGCGTGACATTGATTTCAATTACAGCGTCGTTGAGTGCAAAAACTTCAGCAATTTTTGTACCAATCGCCCATTTTTCATCGATTTCAATGATGCCGGAATCTTCATTACCAAGAGATAATTCTTGTGCTGAACACAACATGCCATTGCTTTCAACTCCAGCAATTTTGGCTTTTTTAATAACCATTTGATTGGCGGGAATTATTGAGCCAATTGGCGCGTAGGCAACTTTTAAACCAGCTCTGGCATTCACAGCGCCACAAATTATTTGCAAGAGAGTTTCTGAGTCGGCGGTTTCAACTTGGCAGATTTTTAATTTGGTAGAATTTTCATGCGGTTTGGCGTCAACTATTTTTGCAACTGAAAATGTTGCCAAGGTTTTGGCTTTATCTGTAACTGACTCAACTTCCAAACCAATTGCTGTTAGTTTATCGCAGATTTCTGTAAGAGATGCGTTGGTATCTAAATATTCTTTAAGCCAAGATAGAGTGAATTTCATTCGAATTTTAGTTGATGGCGGTACTTAGATTTTCAGTTGCTTTGTTTAACACAACTTCACTTTGTTTTTCGTTTAAATTTTTTAAGGCTTGATCTTCGGCGCTTTTCAAAGCTGAAGAAATTATTTTGTTTTTGATTTCGGCAATAACCAAAAATTCTTCTTGTTTAATGCGTGCAATTGCAGCGGCAGTTTTTTTACTAACTTCTTCAGCAACGGCTTTCTCAGCTTCTTTTAAAAATTCTTCTGCTTCGATTTCAGCGTCCTGCATTAATTTTTTAGAGTAAGATTTTGATTCTTGCGAGAATTTTTCAGCGGCAGCAAGAATTTTAGCAGCTTTTTCTTTCAACTCTTTTGCGGCTAAAATTTCTTCAGCAATTGCTTTAGATTTATCGTCCAAAGACTTGGTAATTGAAGATTTAGCGAATTTAAGCAGCAACGCAATGAAGGTAAAAAACGCAATTGCCAACCAGAATTTTTCGTTAAACATTTTTCTCCTAGAATTATTGTGACAGCAATCTTTCAGTGATTTGCTTGGTTAGTTTTGTAATTGCGATTTCGCTCTCAGCGCGAGATTTTGTAATTAAATCTTGCAATTCTTGATGTGATTTTTGGATATTTTGATCAATTTTTTCTTTTAAATTGGCGATCATATTCTCTCTTTTTTGAGCAGCGAATTTAGCGGCTTCTTCCAATTTATTTTGATAATTTTGATTAGCTTCTTTTCTTAATTTGTCAGTTGCTGCTTCGATTTCGTAGATCTTATCGTCCAAAGCTTTGGCTGAAGATAAATCAGCATCAACAATGTTTTTTCTGTTTTTGATAATCTCAGCAATTCTTGGCAAGATCACTTGCGAGACCATAAAATAAAGCGCAATGAAGCACAATAAAAACCAAAAAATTTGCGAACTATAAGTTGTTAAATCTAACTGAGGCATAAAAAAAATTAAGAAGTTTGTCGCATCATTTGAGACCGCTCTCAAATGATGCGACGCAATTTAGAAACTAAATTTAAAACGAAGTTTTAAATTTAACTAAACATGATCAAGAAAGCCAAAAGTACCGCGAAGATACCCATAGCTTCAGCAAGACCAGCAGCGATATAAATGTATTTTTCAAGTTTTGGAGCGGCTGAAGGATTTCTAGCAATTGAGTTGAAGAAAGATCCAAAGATATTGCCAATAGCAAGAGCTGCACCAGCCATGCCGATAGCGCACAATCCAACGCCGATATATTTGAAGGCTTCGAAATTACTAACTACTACTTCTTCCATGTTTTACCTGTTTTTTAAATTAATATTTGTCCGCTTAAAACCCCATTGATCGGGAATTATTTGGCTGCGAACTTTAGCCAAATCTCAATTACACCTAGATCGTTTTCTCTAATGCTCTCTAGTAGTTTCACCAATATAAGCACAAACTAAAATGGCAAAGATGTAAGCTTGTAACACCGCAACAAAAAGCTCAAAGCCAGTCATGATAACTGAAAAAAGGAAAGGTAGAGTTCCAAAAATCACGCCAAGAGTGATGATAAAACCAGCAACAACTTTAAGCAAAACGTGACCAGCCACCATGTTGGCAAAAAGACGAACTGAAAGAGTGATTGGGCGAATTAGAAATGAAAAAAGTTCGATAGCAAAGATGACGGGTGCCATCCACATTGGTACGCCGCTTGGCAAAAACATGTGCAGAAATCCGCCAATACCGTTGCGATAAATTGCAAAAACTACGATCGTTAAAAAAGCGATTATTGCCAAAGAAATCGTAACAGCAATTTGGCTGGTAGAAGTGAAGCTGTAAGGTGTTAAACCAAACATATTGCATAACAAAATGAAGGTGAATAACGAAAAGATTAGCGGAAAAAATTTTACGCCTTCATCGCCAATTGTGCCTTTGATGATATCGAAAACAAAGTTGTAGATTGATTCAGCCACAACTTGTATTCTGGAAGGAATTAAAGATTTTTTTCTAGTAGCAAAAAGCATAAAAAAGATGACGCTGAAAGTGGCAATCACCATGTAAAGCGAAGAGTTGGTGAAGCTAATATCAAAGCCAGCAATGTTGATTTCGAAAATTTTATGCACTTCAAATTGCGCCAGAGGATTATGTTTTTCGTGACCTTGTGCGGACATGTTTTAGAAAATGTTGGATTTTTTAAAAATTCTTAGCGATCTTTCGCGAGCAGCGAAAGTGAGATATGAAACTTATGTCGCGAGCTTGAGTTAGCTTAGCTCTAGAGATACTTCAAAAAAGAAGCGGGCAAAATATTTTTATGTACCACAAAGTCAAGTTATGAAATTTACAAAATACTGTCTCTTCTTAACTCTATTTTTCTGTGATGCTCAGGCGCAAGAGTTGCAAGTAAAATTTCAGGATTGGAGTGTTTTTAAAGCTAAAAGAGGTGACAGCGTTGTCTGTTACGTTGCATCAACTCCGATAAAGCGCGAAGGCAACTACGATAAAAGAGGCGAGCCTTATTTTTTAGTTACCGAAATCATCAATGATGCTGATGAAATTAGTGTCTCTTCCGGTTTTATTTACAAACAAAAGTCAGACGTTGAGCTTTCTTTTGGATCAAAGAAATATCATCTTTTTCCTTACTTATCTGTGGCTTGGGCTAATAATAAAAATGATGATATTGATATCATCAAAGAAATGCAGCGCGTCGAAGAATTTGTGGTTACGGGAGTTACTCGTGAAGGCAAAATTGCTAGTGACACTTACTCCTTAATTGGTTTTTCTCAGGCTTATAAGAAGATGAAAGAAAACTGTCTAGAAACTATTTAAAACTCAAATTGATGGAAATAACTCAAAAAACTTTACTGGTATTAGCCCTGACTTTCATTGCAGTTTTTTGCCTGATAGTTTTAACGCGTCTTATTTTAACTTTTTTGCTAGAGCGAGCATATCAAAACTTGCTTAGAATGAAGAAAAAAAGTGAAAAATTTTTCCCTGAAAAAATTAAAAAATATTTCAAGGAAGATGAAGAGTTGCTGCGCAAAAAATCGGCTGAAATCCCCAGAGCGCATTCTGAAGTAAAAGCTGAAATGCAGGCCAAAAATAGTCAAAATCAAAGTGGCAGTTATGAAATTATTGCATCAGAAGAAATGGAGCTTGATCGTCAAGAACTCAACGACATCAATATTGTTGATATTGTTAAACCAGTTGGATTTTGGACTTCAATGATCTTGGGACAAAAATTGACCTATTTAATTCAATCGGCACAAATACTTAATAAGCGTGGCGATAAAGGTTTTTGGGCTAGTATGATTGAAGCCAAAGATCGCACAGCTAGAAGGCAACATAGTCGCGGTAGATAAACACTTTCGGAAATTCTATCTTCAATTTATTTTAACTAAAAAATTTTACAAAAATGCATCCAGAATTAAGCAAAATTACGAACAATCTCTCTCAATATTCAGAGAAAAATCTGTCGAAATTCACTAAAGAAAATCGCAATGATTTAGAAAACTTAGTCGATAATTATATTGATGTGCTTACCAAAAAAATTGAGCTTGAAGAAGCTAAAAACATTTTAAAAGAATCAGGAAATAATATTTTACACATCACTGCAAAATTTGGTTGTACAGAACAAATAAAAAAAATTCTGGAATTCATCAATAATTCTGTTTCAAGAGCTAAATCTAATGATTCTAGCCCTGATTCTACAATACAAAGTTATGTCAATTTAAGAGATAGCATATTTTTCACACCTCTACATTACGCGGCAAAAAATGGTTGGACTGATATTGTTAAAATTCTGATTGCAAATGGCGCTGACATCAATGTCAAAACATCCATAAAAGATCGTGAATGGATGCCAATTCATTACTGCGCTAAAAATAATCATTTAGAAATATTAAAAATTCTTCTCGATAGTGGTGTTAACAAAGAAGCTAAAACAGCATTTGGCCTTACTCCTTTAATTGTTGCTGCTGAATTTGGTCATTTAAATCTAGTTAAGTTTTTGCTTACTATCGGAGCAAATAAAAATGCTGTAACGATAGAAGAAAATCACTCTATGAACGCTTTGCATTACGCTGCAGTTGGTGGATTTTCTGATGTCGTGCTTGAGCTTATCAAAGCTGGAATGAACAAAGAAGCTGTGACAAACTCTGATATGACTGCACTATATTTGGCAGTCAGTTCTGGCAGTTCTGAGGTAATTAATGTTTTGCTGAAAAATGGTGCCAAATCAAATGTGACAAGTGCAGCTGGTTATGATATTTTATATCTTGCCGCTTCTAAAGGAAAAAAATCAGTTTTGTCAACTTTGCTTAAATGGGGAATTGGTGATTTAGAAAAAGCAGAAAAGATTTTTAAAGGCAGTCCTGAAAATGAAATCACTGAAGAATTAGGTCGTTACAAAAAAGCGATTAAAAATCTTTTTGCACTAAAGAATTTGCCTGAAAATTTTAGCCAAATGTTGAGAAGTTTTACCAAACAAAACTTGGATGAAAATCTGATTACTTTAGAAAATAATGTATCTTTTAATGCCTACGGAATTCTCGGTTTAAGGCAAGAGCATGGCATTTTTAGCAAAGAAAAAATCAGCCTAACTCAGCTCGCTTTTAAAAAAGGCATATCAGATATTTTTGATCAATTAACCAATTTAGAAAAACTCACTGGACTTTATAAGCCAGATACAAGTTTTTAGATTAATCCTAGTTTTTTCATTTCTTTTTCAATTCTGGCTTTGGCTGTTGCTGAAGGTTCAACAAGAGGCAAGCGAACTTCAGAACTGCATAATCCTATCATTGAAGCAGCGTATTTAATAGGAATTGGATTGGTTTCGCAAAACATCGCAGCGTGAAGATCAGTCAATTTGTCTTGTAGTTCCAGTGCTGATTTGTAGTCGCCTTGAGCTGTAAATCTTTGTAAATCACTGACCATTTTTGGAGCAATGTTGGAAGTGACAGAAATCACGCCATTGCCTCCCATAGCGTTAAATCCAACAGCGGTAGAGTCTTCGCCAGACAAATAAGAAAATTCTTTTTTGATCAAAAGTCGTAGCGAGGCAACGCGAGCTAAGTCACCTGTTGCGTCTTTAATGCCGGCAATATTTTTTAACTCAGCAATACGCGATAGATTTTCGTCGGAAATATTAATGACTGAACGGCCGGGAATATTGTAAACAATAAGCGGAATATCGCATTCATTCAGAGCTTTGAAATGTTGATAAACTCCTTCTGGAGTTGGTTTGTTGTAGTAAGGAGCGACAACTAAGCAAGAATCGACACCAATTTTTTTGGCGTGGTTAGTCATGGAAATTGCTTCGGCAGTTGAGTTTGATCCAGTTCCTGCCATCACTTTTATACGTTTATTGGCAATTTTAACGCACAGCTCAATTACTAAATTATGTTCTTCATGAGAAAGAGTTGGCGACTCTCCAGTTGTACCGCAAGGTACTATTCCGCTAACCTGATTTTTAATTTGAAATTCAACTAATTTTTCTAAAGATTTTTCATCAATTTTACCATTTTTAAAAGGCGTAATTAAGGCCGTAAAAGTTTCTGTCTGCATGCTAATTTTAAATTGATTTATCTGTGTGAGGAAAATAATTTATCACAAAATTCTTCGGAAGTATTTAAAATAAGCATCTCTTAAAACACAATCAACAAATCAGACAAATAATGAGCGGCATCGAAACTATTTCAAAGACTGTAAATGCTGCTACGGGCATCGATATGCTTTCAGCACAATATCTGCCAATTTTACTATTTTTGGCTGTTGCGATTGTTCTTTCTTGCGTGATTATCGTCATACCATTTTTGCTTGCTAAATCTAAACCTGACCGCGAAAAACTATCGCAGTATGAATGTGGTTTTGAAGGCGAGGGTCCAGTTCGCAATCAGTTTAATGTACAGTTTTATTTAGTGGCGATTCTCTTCATAATTTTCGACTTAGAAATCGCCTTTCTTTTCCCTTGGGCTGTAACTTTAAAAAAAATCGGTGTATTCGGTTTTTGGTCAATGATGTTTTTCTTAACTCTTTTAACAGTCGGCTTCATTTACGAATGGATGCGCGGCGCACTTGAATGGAAATAAATTAAATTCAAATTACTCGATCAATAATCCTCCCTTTGAGGAAGGATCGACGAAACCATTAGGTTGAGTCGAGGAGGGGTTAATCACTCGATCGAATAATTCCCACCCCTCCTCGAATCGTTACGCTACTCGATTCTCCTTCAAAAGTAGGATTACTGATCGAGTTTGTTTTTACATCTAACCAATATAATCCATGTACAATAATCTCAGTCCTTTTAATCAAGACGCTATTTTAAATCAGATTTCTGACGACATCAATAATCGTGGCTTTGTCACTGCGAAATTAGACGACTTGGCAAATTGGGCTCGCACTGGTTCTCTTTGGCCAATGACTTTCGGCCTTGCTTGCTGTGCCGTTGAAATGATGCAAACCGCCGCAAGTCGTTATGATCTTGATCGCTTTGGCATGGTTTTTCGCCCATCTCCACGTCAATCAGATGTGATGATTGTGGCAGGTACTTTAACCAACAAAATGGCGCCAGCACTTCGTAAAGTTTACGACCAGATGGCTGAACCACGTTACGTAATTTCAATGGGAAGTTGCGCCAATGGTGGTGGTTACTACCATTATTCTTACTCGGTGGTTAGGGGTTGTGATCGTATTGTTCCTGTTGATGTTTATGTTCCGGGTTGTCCTCCAACTGCTGAGGGATTGCTCTACGGAATTACTCTGCTGCAAAGAAAAATTAAAAGAACCGGCAAATTTAATCGATAACATGATCAAAGATCTTCAGGCTCAAGCCGACTACATCAAAAATAATTTTGCAGAAGCAAATGTCGTGGAGCCAATCTCTTACGATAACTTAATTATCTACGTGGCGGCAGATAAAATTGTCAGCTTCCTAAAGTTTCTGCACGATGATTCTAACCTTTCATTTAAATGTTTTATCGACCTTTTTGGCGCTGATATGCTTGGTGTTAGATCACCGCGCTTTGAAGTGATTTACAATCTTTTGAGTTTGAAACTAAACAATCGCATCACCATAAAAGTGGCTATTGAAGATGGTGAAGAAGTGCCAACAGCAACTCAAGTTTTCAGCGGTGCAGGTTGGTTTGAGCGTGAAGCTTTTGATATGTACGGCATTATTTTTTCTGGTAATACAGATTTGCGCCGCATCCTCACCGATTATGATTTTGAAGGTTATCCTTTACGCAAAGATTTTCCGTTAACCGGATATAAAGAAGTTCGTTATGACGAAGAGCAGCAAAAAGTTGTTTACGAACCAGTTAAGCTAATGCAAGAATTCCGCAGCTTTGACTTTGAAATGCCTTGGGAAGGCGCTAAAAAAGCCTTTTTAAGTGATAATAAAAACAAATCATAATCCCTTATGACTGATATTTTTAATAAAATTGAAACTTCGTTTAGAGCATCTTTGCGTGGCGAAGAAAGTACTGATAAACTGATTTATGTTTGGGGAATTATTAGTTATGTTTTGGCTTTTTTGTTAAATAAGTTGATCAAAACTGTTCACGTATATTTCTTTGGCACCACGATTTCAGCGGTTTTAATCTGTTATTTTGCTTGGCATATTTACGCTTTAAAAAAATGCTCACCAAAAAAACCAAAATTGACTAAAGAAGAAAAACAAAAATTACGCGAAGAAAAACGCAAAGAGTTCGGCAAAAAATTAATGAGAAAATTATTGCTGCAAGAATCTTTTACAAAGTGGGATCCAATCTTCATATCAATTGTCATTGACGCTTTCTGCATCGCGCAATTTATTGATTACATCATTAGATAGTTTTCAAAATTATAAGCCAGATCCGCTCGCAGTAAGGGATTTGGCTTTTATTTATTTTCTTCCAAAAAATTTCCTGCCAAATAAAGCGAGCCGCAAATCAAAACTAATGCTGGTTTTGAACTTTTATCAAGAGTGAAAACTTTCTTGAAAGCGTCATCAAAATTTTGTGCTGTTGCAGAATTTATTTTATTTTTTTTAGCAATTTCGCAAAGCTCTTGGCTGGTTCTAGACTTAGGCTCATCAGCAATTTTTACTGCCAGTAAATTATCAACTTGGGCTGAAATTTTTTTTAGAAATCCGTCGCAATCTTTGTCTTTGAGCATCGAAAAAATTACGTAAACTTTTTTATTTTTCTGCTGCAGTAAAAATTTTCTAATCGTTGTAGCACCTTGTGTATTATGGCTGCCATCCAGATAGAGCTCAAAATTATTTGGTAAAATTTCGTGAAATTTTCCGGCAGTAATTTTTTGTAAACGACAAGGCCAAACAGTTTTTTGCAAAGCGGATTTTATTTTTTTTTCGTCTAAAGAAAATTTTTTCTGTGTTAAAGCTGCTACAATAGAGGTTGCAGCGTTTTCAATTTGATGATCACCAACTAAAGAAGGCGAAGGAAAAGAAATTTTTTTGCCCGACATTTCAAATAAAAAGCCATTTTTTTCTTTTTTGATTTTAAAATCTCGATTGAAAATTTTTGTCTTGGATTTCATTGCAAAAGCTTGTTTTTCAATTGTTTTCAGCGCTGAAACTTTTTGTTTTGCAATAATTACTGGGCAGTTTTTTTTAATGATGCCGCTTTTTTCAAAGGCAATTTTGCTTAAAGTTTTTCCTAAAAAATCAGTGTGATCAAAAGCAATTGGCGTGATAATTGAACACAAGACTTCTGGCAAAATATTCGTTGCGTCAAGCCTGCCGCCCATGCCAGTTTCGAGCAATAATAAATCTGCTTTGACGCGACTAAAAGCTAGAAAAGCTGCAACGGTAATTCCTTCAAAAAAAGTTACTGGAATTAATGGTGATTTTTCTGCTGCGGCTTTGCACTCGATTAGAATTTCATTTAAAAAATCGTCAGAAATTTCTTTGCCATTTAAAATTATTCTTTCGTTAAAATTGACTAAATGTGGCGAGGTGTAGCTGTGAACCAAGTAGCCATTTTCAACAAAAATTTGTTGCAAGAAAGCCAGAGTTGAACCTTTGCCGTTGGTGCCGGCGATGTGAATTGTTGGGGGAATTTTATTTTGCGGATTGTCTAGCCTTGCAAGTAATTGGTAAACTCGTGACAGACCAAGATCAATATTGCGATAACCAGTAAAATCAGGCCAAAAGGGGAATTTCATTAAAGTGTTTTCCTAAGGAAAATTTTGTAAGTGCGATGGTAATGATAGTTAAATTCGGCGCCAAAAATAAATACCAAGCTGATTAAATAGAAAAACATTAACGAAATTATCACACCGGCAAGCGATCCGTAAACAAAACTAAATTGATGAAAATTTTCTAAATAAAGTGAAAAGGAACGCTCAAGGCTAATCCAAAGAATTACTGTCAGTATTGATCCCGGAACTGTTTGGCTGAATTTTTGTTTAGCATTAGGCAGCGCGTAATAAAGCATTGAAGTTGCAAAAGTAAGAAGCAAAAAAATGGCGATGTAGCGAATGTAAAAAAAATCGTAATCAATATTCAGGCTAATTGAAAAAGTTCTTTCTAGTTGGAGTAAAAAATTTGGTGCGACAATGAAAATAATGATGCTGGCTACAACAATAAAAATAATGATAAAAAATTCTAAAATGCTGATCAGGCGACGCAGAATATAAGGCGGTGGATGGTGAATTCTGTAGGCGCGATTTAAAATAGTTCTGCAGCCTTCAACCGAAGAAGATGCCGTCCAAATTACGCCGATAATTGCTAAAGTAAGAAAAGTTTGCGGTGGACCTGAGATAATTTCGTCAATTCTTGGCGTTAAGGCATTAGCCATTTCTTTTGGTGCAATACTCAAAATTGAATGAATTGCATTAATACCAACTTCTGAAGCGCCGATTAATCCAATGATGGCAACTAAAAAAATCAAAAAAGGGAACAGAGATAAAATGCTCAAAAAAGCTAAATAACCAGCATGCTCGACACCATCTTGCTTTACAGTATCAAGGATGGAAACGCGCAAAATTTTTATTGGTAAAACGCAATATTTGTGAAAAAAATAATTTACGATTGGGCGCTTTTTTTTCATTTGTGATTAGCAGGATTTTTTGAAGAAAAATCCATCTAGGGCGAATTTCTCGCGCGAGAAGATTTTCTGTGATTCTAGTCTTTTGGTTTCAAGTGTACCGATGATGTTGTCGCAGCCAAAATTTGTGGCTTGCCATTCAACCCAGCGCATCAGCATTTTGCCAACGCCAATGCCGCGTTTTTTTCGATCAATCATAAAATCTTCAATCTCAATGATTTTGCCGTGGTGTAATTTTCTGACGATACGAACACCAACCACGCCAATGAAATCAAGATTTCCAGACTTACTATCTTCAAAAACACCAGCCATTTTGTAGCCGCGTTGCATCATGTTAAGAATATCTTCAGTGTAAGTTTTCTCTTCCAAGTCTTCGTATATTTGAACTAGTACTTTGAAGGTTGCAGAAATTTCCTCACGACTTTGAATTTCTTTTATTTGCATTTTATTTTTTCTATTTGAGAATTACAGCCGCGAGCAGCTGTATATCTAGCTTCAAGGCATTGTCTGAAAATCGCAAATCAATTTATTAATCAACTAAAAACTTATCAATGAAAAATAAAATTACGCAAAAAGCTGCGCCAAAAAAAGCTGTAAAAAAAGTTGTATTGGCTTATTCGGGTGGCTTGGACACTTCAGTAATTTTAAAATGGTTGCAAGAAAATTACGGCTGCGAAGTTGTCACTTTCACCGCTGATTTAGGACAAGGCGAAGAGTTGGAGTCAGCCAGAAAAAAAGCCCAAAAAATGGGCGTCAAAGAAATTTTCATTGAAGATCTGCGTGAAGAATTTGTCCGAGATTACGTCTTTCCAATGTTTCGCGCCAACACTTTGTACGAAGGTGTTTATTTGCTTGGCACTTCAATTGCTCGTCCGTTGATTGCGAAAAGACAAATCGAAATTGCTAAAATGGTCGGCGCTGATGCGGTGGCTCACGGCGCCACTGGCAAGGGAAATGACCAAGTTCGTTTTGAGCTTTCTTACTACGCTAACAAACCTGACATCAAAATCATCGCACCGTGGCGTGAGTGGGATTTAAATTCGCGTACTAAACTGATTGATTACGCTGAGAAAAATCAAATCCCAGTTGCTAAAGATAAACGGGGCGAAGCGCCTTACTCGGTGGATGCCAATTTGCTGCACACTTCGTCTGAAGGAAAAGTGTTGGAAGATCCAAGTCAAGCAGCACCAGAATATGTTTACCAAAGAACAATTAGTCCTGAAGCCGCGCCAAACAAAGCCACAATCATTGAAATCGAATTTAAAAAAGGTGATCCAATCGCAATTAACGGCAAAAAAATGTCACCAGCAACAATTCTAACAAAGTTAAACGAACTAGGTGGCGCCAATGGAATTGGTCGCTTAGACTTAGTTGAAAATCGTTTTGTTGGAATGAAATCGCGTGGCGTCTACGAAACTCCTGGAGGAACAATTTTACTTACTGCACACCGCGCCATTGAATCAATCACTTTGGATCGTGAAGCGGCGCATTTAAAAGACGAGCTAATGCCAAAATACGCCAGCTTGATTTACAACGGCTTTTGGTTTTCACCAGAGCGTGAAATGCTGCAAGCCTTGATTAACAAGAGCCAAGAGAATGTCGAAGGAAGTGTGACGATGAAACTCTACAAAGGTTCAGCAACTGTAGTCTCTCGCAAATCTGTGAAGAGCCTTTACTCTGAAGCTCACGTAACTTTTGAAGAAGATTCAGTCTACGATCAAAAAGACGCCGCAGGATTTATTAAACTAAATGCTCTTCGTTTAAGAATTGGTGCCAGAGCAAATGCAAAAGGCAAAAAATAATCGTTCTCTTTTTTGTAAAAAAAATGCAATTTTTCGACTAGGCTACAAAACCAGTCTAGCAAAGGGTTTGTGGCTATATTTTTGAATTTTGAACACGTGTTCAAAATTCACTTTTTTTGGCACTAGTTTTAGTTAGAATTTAAACCAGAAATAAAAATTTTGACTGATTAATTAAAGAAACTTTAAAACCATGAAAACACCAAAATCAGAAATCGTAATTTATCAAGCAAAGGGCAAAAAAGGATTGGTTGAAGTTCAATTAAAAGGCGAGACTTTGTGGTTGAGTCTGCAGCAAATTGCCGATTTGTTTGATCGTGATAAGTCAGTTATTTCGCGGCATTTGAGCAATATTTTTAAAGAAAAAGAGCTAACTAAAAAGGCAACTGTTGCAAAATTTGCAACAGTTCAAAACGAAGGAGAGAGATCGGTTTCTAGAAATGTCGAATATTTCAACCTCGACGCAATTTTATCAGTCGGTTATCGGGTAAATTCTAAACAAGGTACGCAATTTCGCTATTGATCTCACATGCCAAATCCAAGAGAAGTCGTAAAAAAATTATTAAAAGGCGAAAACTGCCAAAGTGATGAAATAAAAGCTTACGAAGATGATCGCTGGTTTGTTGATTCAAGCTCTTATGCAACAAGCGAAGGTGTGTTTGAAGCTAGATGTGCAAGCCGAGAAACAATTTTTAATATTGCCAGCATCAGCAAAACTTTTACTGCAGCAACAATTTTACGGATGACAGAAAATGAAAGATTTTCACAAATTTTTCCAGATGGCATTAACACACCAATTAGTTATCTAGTTCCAGCTCTGAAATCGCGCTATCCAGATTCAAACTACATTCAAAATGAGTTGGAAAAAGAAAATAAATTTGACGAAATTACACTTGCTCACCTTTTAAATCACAGCTCTGGAATTGGTGATTTTAAAGGGGAAGACTTTGGTTCGAAACTAGCTTTTGAAAGTGAAGAATCTTTGGCGCAAGAGCCAGATGGAAAATTTTTTACTTTAAGAAGAAGAGATCCAAGACCAGAATTTGGTAAATATTCTTACAGCAATATTGGTTACGAGTTGCTGGGCATGATTATTTCTGCAAGCGCTTCTGCAATTAGTGGAATAAAAATCAAATGTGGTGAAGTTGTAAAAGAGCTGGTAATTGATCGACTTGCTCTTGGATTTACTTTTACTCAAGACCAAATGGCTTTTGACGGTAAAAAAGTCCACGTAATTGATCGTCATGAAATAGATGTGGCGCAGGCTTACGATAACAATCAAGGTAAAGCGTATCCTTCTTTGGTATTTCGCCGCGCTATTGCAACCTCGGGAATTTACTCAAATCCAACCGATCTCTGTAAATTTGCTGATGCATTTTTTAGCAACAAAATTTTTTCTAAAGGCGGATTATTTGATGAAGAACAAACAATTGCTGCAAGAGATTCAAGCAAAGTTGAAACTAAACCAGAAGAATTTTATGCCGCTGGATATGAAGCTTACAAAGAAAAAGATGGAACTTTAGTGAGATTTCACGGAGCAGAAACCCAAGGATTTTTTGGCTGGCTTGGAAATAAAAACAACCAATCAGCTTGCTGTTTAACAAGCTGTGTCAATAGACAAATTACTAGGCCAGAAATATCGCAAGCAAGTGCTGAACAATTTAAGAATAAAAAGTCAAACAATGAGATTGTTCCCAAAAGTTTTGGTATTTAAAAATCATTTGCCGATAAAAAATTTTGGGCACTGCTTTGGTGATTCAGTAGAAATATAAGAAAAAATTTCTTCTAATTTTAAGTAAACAGAAGGGTTAATGGTGATGTGGTGTTTTTTCATTTAGGCAAATGGATTATTTTCTAGTGATTTTTTTGCGTAATTTTTGGAAAGCTTTTTGAACGGGGATTCCTTGCTTATTTTCCATTTCTTTTAGTGCTGATTTAATTTTATTAGCGCTTTCAAGTTCGGCGATTTTATTAATCATTTTTTGGTAGGATTTTGGATCCAAGAGGACAGCTTCAGCCTTACCATTAATGGTTAAAACCGTTGGGTTATAAGTTTTATTTATGGTATTTGAGAATGTCGGAAGAATTTTGTTTGAATTCACTAAGAGA
This sequence comes from Rickettsiales bacterium UBA2645, assembly GCA_002359655.1. Taxonomy (GTDB): domain Bacteria; phylum Pseudomonadota; class Alphaproteobacteria; order Rickettsiales; family UBA1997; genus UBA2645. The sequence continues at coordinate 16,585 of DENL01000030.1, forward strand.
GCGGATGCCGTTTTTTATGTCTAGCATGAGTTAAGATATCAATTTAATCTTAATTTAAACTTCAAGACATAAAATTACAAAATCAGATATTTTAAAATGACAAAAAAAGTAAAAATTGCAGTTTTGATTTCTGGACGCGGATCTAATATGCAAGCTATTGTAAAGGCTTGTGAGTCTGCTGATTTTCCGGCGCAAGTAGTGTTGGTTTTGTCTAACAAAATTGATGCGGCGGGTCTGGAATTTGCTCGAGAGAAAAATATTAAAACGGCGTTTGTTGATCACCGTGAATTTTCTTCACGAGAAGAGTTTGACAAAAAAGTTAGTGCAGAAATTGAAAAATCTGGTGCAGAAATTATTTGTTTGGCGGGCTTTATGCGCTTGCTTTCACCTTGGTTTGTTGCGAGATGGTTTGATCGTCTGATTAATATTCATCCATCCCTTTTGCCAGAATTTAAAGGTGCTGACGCAGTTGGTGATGCAATCAAAGCTGGTGCAAAAAAATCTGGCTGCACGGTACATTTTGTGCGTCAAGAAATGGATTCGGGGCCAATTATTTTGCAAAGCGAAGTGATGGTTTCTGCAACTGATAACAAAGAAACTCTTGCGGCAAAAATCTTGAAAGAAGAACATCGCATTTATCCCGAAGCGCTAAAAATTTTGTGCAATAAATTAGTCTAACAAATGAAAATTCTCCCTTTGGTAATTGCTCCTGACCCTTTGCTTAAAAAAGTTTCTAAGCCTGTTGAAAAAGTTGACGACGCTTTGCGCCAATTTATGCGTGACATGATCAATACAATGTACGCTGAGCACGGAGTCGGTTTGGCAGCAGTACAAGTCGGTGTGCTGCAAAGAGTTTTGGTAATTGATGTTGATTACGAAATTGACGATCACCACCATCACGATCACGACGAATGTGGCGGAGTGCATGTTAGAAATACCAATCCGCGTTTTTTCGTAAATCCTGAAATCATCGAACTTTCTAAAGAAAGCTCTTCTTACAATGAAGGCTGCTTGTCTTTTCCTGAAGCACGTTCAGAAGTAATAAGGCCAAAAATTGTCAAAGTGAAATATCTTGATGAAAATAACGAAGAACACGTTGAAGAAATGAGTGGCATACTCGCAACTTGTATTCAGCATGAGATCGATCATTTGAACGGAATAACTTTTGTTGATCATATTTCAAAGTTGAAACGTGAAATGATTATGAAAAAAATGCAAAAATTAAACAGAAAATGAATTATTACCGTTTCAAAGCAATCGACAAATCAGGTCGATATATCAAGGGTAGACTGTCTGCTGAAAACCAGTTTGATTTAATAAATATTCTTAAATCTTCTGGCCAAGAGCTGATCTCTTTCAAGCAAGAAAAGCAGCAAAGAATCGGTGGTTATTTCTTTGATAAAATTAAACCAAAAGATTTGATTGTTGCCTTGATACAGCTCGAACAGCTTGATCGCGCTGGTGTTTCAATTTTAGATGCAATTCAAGATTTAAAAAATACCGCAGAATCAGCAAAAATCAGAACTTTGATGAATGAAGTTCACGACTCGATCAAAAACGGTAGTTTATTTTCTGAAAGCTTGGCCAAACATCCTGAAATTTTTAGCCAAGTTTATGTCGGACTTATTGCTGCTGGTGAAAAAACTGGTAACTTATCTGACTCTTTCGCCAGCATTATTGACGATTTAAAATGGAACTCAGAAATGAAAAGAAAAGCCAGCAAAGCCACGCGTGGTCCATTGTTTGGTATTGCTCTGATGTTTGTTGTTTTAGGCGTTATGACCTCAGTTGTTATTCCAAAAGTAACGAGTTTCTTATTATCTCAAAACCTAGATTTGCCCGCAATAACAACTGCTCTGATTGCCTTTTCTAATTTCTTTAAAAACTACTGGTATATTCCTGTTTTCGCTTGGCCAGTGACATGGCTAACTCTGAAAATTTTAAGGAGATCGCCTGAAATCGAGATCAAAATTGATCACTATAAATTAAAATCTCCTATCTTCGGCCCAATCTTGAATAAAATTGATTCGGCAAAATTTTGTCAGTTTTTTTCGATGACTTTCAAAAGTGGCATGGGTGTTTTAGAGTGTCTGGATGCTGCAAGTGAAGTTGTAAAAAATAAAGCGATGAAGAGAGCAATAACTGAAGTAAAAAAACAAGTTTCAGATGGGCAGTCTTTGGCTAAAGCAATGTCGTCAGTGCAGTATTTTCCTAACCTTGTGTCGAGAATGTTAAAAATTGGCGAAGAAAGTGGTAACATGGAAAATGCTTTAGCAAACATTAAATTCTTCTACGACCGTGAGATCAATGACTCGATTGATAAATTAGTAGGAATGATTCAACCAACTTTGACAATCACAATGGGTGGTATGATTGCTTGGATTACGATTGCTGTTTTCGGGCCAATTTATGCCACATTTTCGAAAATTCAGTAAGATGCTTGAGGAGAAAATCTATTTCGTTGCTGCTGTTGGAACAGATATCGGAAAAACTTTTTTAGTAGAAAATCTTTGTCGAGTTTTGCCAAAAGTAACCGCTATCAAACCAATCGCAAGTGGCTCTCATGACGATGATAAAAACAGTGATAGTGCAAAAATTTTAACCGCTTTGGGTTTAGAAAATTCTAAAAGCAATTTAGATAGTATCTCGCCTTGGCGCTTTAAAGAGCCAGTTTCACCACACTTTGCCGCTAAAAATTCTAATACTAAAATTGACTTTCTGGAAGTAAAAAATTTCTGTCAGAGAAAAATTTTTCAGGCAATTGATGAAGATAAATTTCTTTTTATTGAAGCTGCGGGTGGAGTTATGACGCCAATTAATGATGAGAGAACTTTTTTGGATTTAGCAGCGCAATTAAAGATTCCTACCTTGCTTTTGACAGCTAACTATCTTGGTGCAATTAGCCACACTCTTTGCGCTGTCGTGGCTTTGAAATCAAGAAAGGTCAAGATCGAAAAAATAATCATCAACGAAGATTTGCCAAGTCAGACTAGTCAATCTCAGTCAATAGTTGAGACAATAAAAAATTTTAGCTCGATCGAAACACTTTCTTTGAAAAACTTTCTTAAAAACTTTCTTGATTAAAAAAGATTTTCTACTGCATATTGCAAGCTCTGCAAAGGACTATACCAAATCTAAATTCTTTAGATTTGGTACAAATTATTTTTTACGCACCACGAGGTGCGCCCCGCCTTGCGGGGATCCCTAATATACCAAATCAAATAATATCAATAAATTTTAGATTTGGTATAATAACTCAAGCAATAAATCAACATAATGACTAACATAATAAATTTTGGTGATGCTCAAAAAGATGGCGCCGTAACACCAGTTGAAAAGCTTTCACTTCAGAAAGAAAAAAACCGTCAAGAATGGGCTAAAAAAGCTGAAGTGCTTTGTGAAGCTTTGCCTTACATGACAAAATTTGCTGGCGAAACTTTAGTCATCAAATTTGGCGGAAGCGCAATGGGCGCAGACAATAATTTAAAAAACTTTGCTAAGAATATTGTTCTTCTAAAACAAATTGGAATCAATCCAATCGTGGTTCACGGTGGTGGTCCACAAATTGGCCAGATGTTGAATAAGTTAAATATCAAGTCATCTTTTGTTGATGGTTTGCGCGTCACTGACTCTGACACTGTTGATGTTGTTGAAATGGTTTTAGCCGGCTCAATTAATAAAATGATCGTTAAAGAAATTAACGCCGCTGGCGGTAAAGCGATCGGAATTTGTGGTAAAGATGGCAATTTGATCAGAGCCAAAAGATTAACCAGAACCAAAAAAGATCCCGACTCCAATATTGAAAAGATTTTGAATCTCGGTTTTGTCGGCGAGCCTTATAAAGTTGATCCAGAAATTTTAGCTATTTTTGAAGACTCTGACATCATTCCTGTAATCGCACCAATTGGCGCTGGTGACAATGGCGAAACTTTTAATATTAATGCTGACACCGCTGCTGGCGCAATTGCAGTTGCAGTACAAGCGGCAAAGCTAGTAATCTTGTCTGATGTTGATGGCGTGATGCTTTCAAATGGCGAGTTGGTCAGCCATTTAAATACCGCAACCGCAAGACAAATGATTGCAGATGGAGTAATTACCGGTGGCATGATTCCAAAAATTGAAACTTGCATCGCTGCAGTTGAATCTGGAGTCGACTTCGCCCACATTCTAAACGGCGCTGTCGATAATATTCTTTTGATGGAAATCTTTACTGAAAGCGGTGCGGGGACGATGATTCTGTAAGTTTACTGTGGTTTAGTTTTTATTATAACCTCATCTAACAAGCCGCCAAAATTTTTAGGTAATAGCTTCTTTATCCTGTATGAGTACTTTGCTAGGTACCATTTTCCAAAGTTAATTCCATTATTTACAAAATAACAAAATTCATGGTCACCAACTCTTTCAGCATGAGAAGACATACAGCTGTTTCCGCGAAGCAATCCGTTGCATTTTGACAATAGAATAGAGTCAACAAGAGCTTCCATACCAAGTAAGTAGCGATGATTAGTTCTGTAATTTATTAAGTTGTAAGAATTCACTTTTGAAGTTCTAAGAGCGTCTGAATAAAAAACTTTATCCCCATATCTTTTGATAAATAAGTCGAAATAGTCTTTCTCCTCCGTTGAGATGAATATTCTTTCAATCTTATATTTTTCTAAGATCTCGTCTGTATATCTTAGCATTTGTTCTGGCGTTGGCCCATATCCATGAAGTTGAGCAACGTTCAACTCTTTGCCTCTGAAGTGGACTCCAAGAATTCTTTTATCAAAAAAATGTGAGTATTTTTCTAACTCTTTTTCTACATTTTCTTGAAGATGGATATTATTTTTAACGAAATCTTTGTAAGATTTTTCCTCTATTTTTTCGACCTCAAAAACAGATTGAGGTGCTGGTTCCCCATTGCAGAAAAAAACTCTTTTGCTTCTGTAAACCTCTTCTAAATCATAGGGAGAAACTTGTTTGAAATAGTACTCCCAAGAGTTTTCTTTTCCATTTATCGGAGTTTTTTCGTTATACAGAGTTTTAAAATTTTTGAAGTCTATCACTGGAATCATTCCAAGCCTTTTCGCAGCCTGCATATGAGAGATTACTTGCGTAAAATTAGAAAAAAATCCAGCTCCAAGAAAGCTACGCCAAATAACATAAAATGTCTTGTCGGGATTTTCTTCACCAAATGTTTTTAAATATCCTCTGAGTTGATTGGTGAGATCAAAAGGATATTTTTTATCAAATCTGTCGTGAGCGAAATAATGACTGTAAAGTGCTTTGCGAAATATTCCCATGATGCGTTTTAGATTATTGGTTTTGGAAAGGGTGGAGTGGTCACACTATAGAATTTTAAAGCCGAAAATTATCAAGTTTAATATTTCAGCTATTAAAAATCCTACTGCCAGCCACTTAAAATTTCTTCTTTTCTTTTTTGATTTTGCCCATTTTATCAAGAAAAATGGGTCACGGTGAAAATCTAAATAAGCTTTTTCGGCGATAGAATTATTAGAAATTTCGCTGATTTTTTTGAGTTTAAAATCAGCGAAATCTTCAAAAGCAAAACTAGTTAAATCAATATCTCCAACTGTGTGCGTGCCGCTTTCATCAAAGCCAATATTTTTGGTCAGTGGTTTTAAACTATGAATTGTGTAGGCATTATTTTTAAACATGGCGTAAGTCATCTGAATATCCCAAGCGTTGATACGACCTTGTTTTTGCATACGCAGCATATCCGCCATGTTACTGCCAGCGCGATTAAATTCTTTTATTAGTTTTTTATTTTTGATGAATTGGTCGTAATCTTTTACTTCAAAATCAATTTGTTGCCATCTGTCGCGCCAAGTTCCCCAGCCCCAAGAAGAGCTTTTTGCGCGTACGAAAAAAATATCTTCTCTATAATCTTTGGGAAAAGTTACGAGATTTTTTGGATAGTTAAATCCACTAACGCACCAAATATTTTTATCATTTTCATAAAATTCCAAAGCGCGATTGGTAAAGTTTAAATAGTATTTAGAAGTGATGATATCGTCTTCAATAACAATCACGCGATCATTATTTTCTAGGACAGAATTGATACCGTAAATTATTGAAAATTGCGAGCCATGATTAATTTCGCGCTTTGTAACATGAATTTTTTTAAATCTTTTTTCGTCATCAATAACATGGTGAACTTCTTTAATCGTCTTTAAATCTTTGATATTTCTTGGCCCGTCGCAAAAAATAAAAATTTCTGATTCCACAGCCAAATCGTTTTTGGCCAGAGCATCAAGCACCAATTTAGTTTTGTCGGCGCGATTAAAACAAAAAAATGCAATTGGTGCTAGTTTCATTTCTAAAATCCTATAAATTTTTTCCAGAAGTCTGTAGAATATTTCTCCCAAGCGTGACAACCAAATGGTAATTTGTTCCCATTCATTTTATATAAATTTTCTGCCTGAACTTCAAAAGCAAAAGGAATTGCTTCTTCAGCGCTAGCCGATCTAAAACTGGGAAAAATTTTTGGTAAAGTTGATGCAAAAAAATAGTCTTCATGTGGTGGAGTGGAATGCTTGCAGATGTAGTTGCAGATTTCAGCAAAGGAATTTGTTTTGCAAAAAAAATTGGCAAAAAATCCAATAGTAAAGATCAAATTTTTATGAGATTGAGTTCTGGACTTTGCTAAAATATTTCTAAGATTAATCATTTGATTAAAGCTTAATTTTTGTTTCATTAGACTGTTTATTTTTGAAATATTTCTTAGCGAAAATCCGCCGTTTCCAGCAACTGGAATAAATTCTTTTTCCCTACCAGTTGTATCAAATTTTTTGAACCAAGGAGCACCAATAAAATCAAAATTTTTATTGCACCAGTAATCTAATTGATCTTCAAAAACATACGCATCTAACTGATAGATCATCATAAATTTGTAGTTAGAAAACCGTTCGTAAAATTTTTTACTGAGAAGTAATTTGTTATAAGAGTTTACATTTTTAAAATACCCATCTTCAAACATTTCTAATTTTATGATTGAATCTTGATCTGTAAACTTGGAGGTAAAAGATAGGTCTAATGATTCTGGACAAATGAAAAAAATAGGATGCTTTCTAAATATTTTTAACCCTTGAACAAGAGACAAAATCTCATTCTTATTAGAAATATGTTTATAAACTGGAATGATAATGCAGGCTTTATTTTTTTGCATCTTTCAAATTTCAAAAACTTTATTGTAAAAAAATTGATCAATTATTTTTCTTAATCCTAAAACAAATTATTCAAATATGAATTTCAAATTTACGACAAATCAATTCTCTGGCGTTTTTGTGGTTGAACCAAAAATATTTCATGATGAGCGCGGATATTTCTGTGAAACTTACAAATATTCTCATTTCAATGCTGGCGGAATTTCTGATCGCTTTGTGCAAGATAATCAATCATTTTCAAAGCGTGGTGTGATTCGCGGTTTGCATTTTCAGATTGCGCCAAGGATGCAAGCAAAACTAGTTAGATGCGTTAGTGGTGAAATTTACGATTGTATTGTTGACTTACGAAAATCTTCGCCAACTTTTAAAAAATATTTCGGCATCAAACTTTCGGCTGAAAACAAATTGATGCTTTATGTTCCAGCTGGCTTTGCTCATGGCTTCTCAACTCTTTCTGAAACGGCAGAAGTTTCTTACAAAGTTTCAGATGAATATGACCCAAAATCAGAATTTGGTTTGCGTTTTGATGATCCAGAAATCGCTATTGATTGGAAAGTAAGTGACGCAATCGTCTCGCAAAAAGATTTGATCCTGCCATTTCTAAAAGATTTAAAAACCCTCTTTTGAATGAAAAAAACGATTTTGTTGATTGGTGCAAATGGCATGTTTGGCCTTGATGCGGCTGATATTTTTACGGCTGCAAATTATCAAGTTATAAAAGCTACGCGCGCTGATTTTGATATTACAAATTTGCAAGAAGTTGAGTTTTTTTTTAAAAATAAATTTTTTGATTTCGTAATTAATACCGCCGCTTACACCAAAGTTGATGATGCAGAGAAAGAAATTGAAGCAGCTTTCGCAGTCAACGCTGAAGGCGCAAAAAATATCGCAATCGCCAGTGCTCAAAAAAATATTCCGCTTATTTTTATCAGCACTGATTATGTTTTTGATGGCACAAAAACTTCGCCTTATTTGCCTGACGATACAACAAATCCAAAAACTATTTACGGCGCTTCTAAATTGCTTGGCGAAAAATATACGCGATTGGAAAATCCTTGCCACTACATAGTTCGCACTAGTTGGCTTTACGGCAAGCACGGTAAAAATTTTGTTGATACGATGCTAAAAATTTCGCAAAGTCAAAAAGTAATCAAGGTTGTAAACGACCAATTTGGTTGTCCAACTTGGACACATGATCTAGCTTATGGAATTAAATCTTTAATTGAAAAAGATGCTGATTTTGGCACTTATCAAATTTGTGGATCAGGTGCTACTAGCTGGTTTGAATTCGCTAAAAAGATTTTTGAAATCTCAAAAATTGCAGTTGAAGTTGTGCCAGTTTCAACTCTTGAATTTCCACGTTTGGCACCGCGTCCAAAATTTTCTGTGATGGATAATCAAGGTTTTGGTGCGCCTTGGCAGGAAAGTCTGAAAAATTATCTAGCTTTGAAAAACTCGACCTAATAACTCTCCCCTTGAGGGAGAGTCGAACTACGAAGTAGTTCGGTGAGGGTTTATTTGAAATCGAATTTGATCCTTCTTCAAGCTGAGGATATTAAATCGAGTTTTATTTTCTGTTCTCGGGTGAGTTAAAAACTTCTCTTTGCGGCACTGGAATGCGAATGTTATTTGCTTTGAGTTCGTTCCAAATCAGCATCATAATTTCGCTTTTTGCCGACATTCTGCCTTGAGTGATATCGCTGACCCAGAAAAATAAAGTGAACTTGATATCATACTCGCCAAATTGTGTGACATAGCATTCGACATCAGGATAATTTAAACAACGCGGATGTGATCGCGCTGCTTGAAACATTATCTCTTTAACTTTTTCTAAGTCGGATTCGTAGGCTACACCAATGTTGATTTCAATGCGGGCACGATTGTTGGAGTAAGTCCAATTGGTAACTTTACCGGTGATAAAATCTTCGTTTGGTACCATAATTTCTTTGCCATCAAAACACTCAATTAAAGTGTGACGACCACCGAAATTTTTGATGACGCCAAAAATATTATTACCTTCAATTTCAACCCAGTCGCCAATTTCAACTGATTTCTCGAAGAGCAAAATGATGCCGCTAATAAAATTCGAAGCGATTTTTTGTAAACCAAAACCAATACCAACGCCAATTGCGCCACCAACAACGGCTAGTGTTGTCATATCAACACCGAAGATTTTCAAAATGGCAATTGAGATGATGGCAAAAACTATAATATCGATAAATTTATTGATGATGACTTTGGTGCCGGACTTGATGGTTTTGCTATTTTCAACATAAGATTTGCTTTTTCTTAAAATTAAATGCGCCAACCAAAATAAAATTAAAAGTACGATAAAGGCTTTTATAGTGAGGTAAATTGAAATCCTTATGGTTCCTATCTTCAAAGCATATTGATCAAGATAATTAATGGCGGAATCGAGAATGCCAAAAATATCTAAAATCAGCGCTGGCATCAAAAAAAATCCTGCAGCATTGGCAACAAAAGTGCTGTTAGATGAGATACGTAAAAAACGCAGAAATAAAAATAGTGTAATTAGCTTGAGAGTTGTATCGAACAAAATCGCTTCTTTAAAGAAGTGGTCATAAATTGCGATTCCACAACAAAGAAACAGAATTGAAAGCAGCGGATAAAGCAAAGGCAGCATATATCTGGTGATGATGCGATTGACCTCAATATTACCCTTTAGCGACCAAGAAAGAATTTTTGGAAAAAGAATTTTTCTGCTTAGGTGATAAAAAAAATAAGCAATAATGAAACAAAGAATCAGTGACAGCGACTGCAGATAGAATTCTGAAGTTGCAACCGTTTTCTCAACTACGGAAACAACTTTGTTGTAGTCAATTTGCTCTTCTCTCATATTTTTGGAGTTAAAATAATATTACTCACCTTGACCAGAAGTGTATCCGGGATTGCCGTTGAAAAGATACAATCCTTCATATTTGACAAAATCAAATTTCTTATCACTCATAATTGCAAGCATGTTGATGATGTCTTGATGTGAGATTGTTTTTTCAGAATCAATGATGTCATTGCTTGATTTGCCAGTAATTCCTTTACCAATAAAGCGCAAAACGGTTAATCCTTTTGAGTATTGCGGCATCATGTGTTGATCAAGCAATGGCCATAATAAAAGGCCTTTAGCGCTGATCATTTTTATTTCTAACTTTTCGCTTTCCAGCGTTTTTAAGTTAGATAAAAGTTGTGAAAATTCTTCTTGCCAATCGATGAATAAATCAAAACCAATTAGTGATTTTTTTTCTACAGCCAGCGCTGATTTTTCTGATTTTATTTCAGTTTTTTTTGTCGCATTTGAATATGAAGCAACTGCCAATTGGCTTGGTTTCTGACCAAGTCTGCTGATAACTTCTTTAGTAAATTCTTTGGTACCAACTTTCTTTTTACTACTTAGTGGATTGTAAATATCTGCGGTGTGTACGCCGTCTTCGATAGTTTTGTAAAGAGCGTTTCTGATTTTGCTGGCTACCTCATTTTGTCCTAAATGAACCAACATCATAACAGCGGCGTTGATCAAGCCAGTTGGATTGGCAATGTCAAGTCCTGCTATGTCTGGCGCTGATCCGTGAATTGCTTCAAACATGGCATAGTCAGTTCCAATATTTGCTGATCCTGCTAAACCAACAGAACCAGAGGTTTCAGCTACAACATCAGAAATAATGTCGCCGTAAAGATTCATGGTAACGATTACATCGAAAATTTCTGGCTTGGCGGCAAGCCTTGCTGTTCCAATGTCTATTATGTAGTGATCATTTTCTATTGCAGGATATTGCAGCGCAATTTCGTTAAAAACTTTATGAAAAAGTCCGTCAGTCATTTTCATGATATTGTCTTTGGAAAAACAGCTGACTTTTTTACGATTATTGGCAACTGCATATTCAAAAGCGTAACGAATAATTTTCTCACAACCTTGGCGAGTTACTAATTTCAGGCATTGATAGGTTTGATCAGTTTGACGATGTTCAATTCCAGCATAAAGATCTTCTTCATTTTCGCGCACAATAACCACATCCATTTTCGGAAATTTAGTGGTGATAAAAGGGTGAAACGATGAAATAGGGCGTACATTGGCGAATAATCCTAATTTTTTTCGCATCGTCACATTTAAGCTTTTATAGCCGCCACCTTGCGGAGTAGTGATCGGTGCTTTTAGCAAAACTCGACTATTGTTTAAATCCTCCCAAGCAGACGCCATTAGACCTGAGTTAAAACCTTTTTCATAAATTTTTTTGCCAACTTCAATAATGCTGAATTTAACATCAGCTTTTGCTTCGCGTAAAATTTCTAGCGTACTGTCCATGATTTCAGGACCAATACCATCGCCATAAGCAACGGTGATAATTTTTGTCATTTTAAAATTGATTTTTGTTTTGCAGGTAAAGTAGTTTGCGGCCTTCATTTTAGCTCACAAATCAAAGATTCAACAAGTTATTCATGAAGCATTTTGATCCGCTTGCGATCCAACATAACATTGAAGAAAAAAGGCTTATTCTTGGCAAAAAAATTGAACAGTTTTTGCTAAAAAAATTAGCACTAATTGGCGATTTTTTTGGTAATCTTTTTGTTGCTAAAAATCTCGCTTTATATGGCTCGATCGCAATTATTCTTCTAAGCATTTTTGTTAGATCAACTCGCGATATTGGACAAGATAGCGGGCTTTATTTAGAAGCTGCTTGGAAGTTGATTGCTGGCGGTAAATATTATCGTGATTTCTTCGAAAATAATTTGCCATTTTCTTATTACTTGGCGGCAATTCCAATTGTTCTGGCTAAATTTTTAAGTATTAGTCCGATAATTCTTGCTGAAGTTTTTTCGAATTTGCTTGGAATTTTTACGATTTATTTTTCTGCTAAAATTTTAGCCAGATCAGATATTTCTAAAGATAAACCAGTTTTTAATTTAATTATTTTAAGTTTTGCTGCCGGCTTTTTTCTGCGTTTTTTTACTTTGCAGTTCAATGATTTTAATACCAAATCTACTTACTTTTTAACTCTACTTTTTCCTTATTTATCGTATCAATTTCTGCGTGAATCAGAGCTAGAAAAATCTGATAAATTTTTAATTGGCTTATTTGCCGGCCTTTTCTTTTGCTTAAAACCGCATTATGGAATTTTGGCAATTGCTTTTGAGGTGAAAAAAATTCGTGAGAAAAAATCATTAAAATCAATTTTAGCCTTAAGAAATTATATAACTTTTTTCGTCGTATTTTTTTACGCAATATTTTTATTTCTACGCTTTCCAGACTACATAAAAGCTATTCCAGCTTTTATTTCACTTTATTTTGATCCCAAATATTTTGCTCTGGTCTTTCCTATAAAAGAAGACATTTATCCATTGCTACTACTGATTTCGCTTTGCTTTTTTTTGCGACAAAAATTTGATTTTTTACGTCAGTTTTTTTTCGCTTCTTTAGTTTATTGCGGCATTTTGATTCTAGAATTAACAGGAGTTTACGATCAAAGATCCATACTTTATTCGCTTTCATTGCCGCTGATTTCGCTGTTGATTTTGGCTTTCTTAAGAGATCAAAAAATCAACTGGCGACGTGACTTCATCACTTTGTTATTGATCTTGTTGATTCCGCAATTTGATCAAAGTTTTTTTGTGACTACAGCTTTTAATATTTGTAGTTTTTGGTGGATTATTGTTTTGGTTTTATCGCCTAAGTGGCAAAAAATTTTGCCGCAAAAAAAGCCAGAAGAATTTGGTTTTTTACGCTATATTTTTCTGCCAAATAATTTGCCTTCCTGGCTTGGATTTATTGTTTTAACAGTAATTACCATTCAACTTTCTGCTAATCGCTTTATCAATAACTTAGCTTGGAGTTTATCAGCAGTTATTTTTATTTTGTTGATTAACTTTTATGACAATTTGCATCGTAAATTTGTTAGCAAAGAAAAATTCTCTTTGCTTTCGGCAAGCGTTATTTTTGTAGTTTTATCCTATTTAGTTAGTTTGCAGCTGGGCTCTATTTTTAATATTCATGAATATAAATCTCCAAATCCAGTTAACGATAAAATCATGCAAGTAGCGCAAAAAAATTTAAGTGCGGAAGAAAATTTTTTATTGGTTTCGGGAAGAACTCTAGCAAGCTATCCAGTAAGAAATTATTTAGAAAAAATTAATCCTTTGCCAGCTGCGCAGTTGCAAAATCTTTATTTTAAAATTGATGATCGCAAGCAAATGGATCAAACCCAAAGCTATTTGTTTGAAAGGCTTAAAGAGCAAATACAAGATAAAAAAAATAAATTAATTTTTATTGAGCCAATAGGTTTTCCACCAAGTGATCGCTGTCGTATTATGTTTTTAGAATATTATTTACGTGATGCAGAATTTAGAAAAATATTTTTAGAAAATTACGTGTTTTTAGATCGCGTTATTGCAGTTAAAAAAGCAGAGAAAAAAGTAAAATTCTTTAGCGACAAACAAATAAAATCACTTTCTATAAATGATGAAGATACAGTGATAAGAGACATCGAGGCTTATGTCAGAAAATAAAATTATCAATAAATTCAACAAGATTGTTAGTGCGCAAAATTTTCTTGTAATCACCTGTGCTATAATTTTTTGCTTAAGTATTTTCTTGCGCTCAATAATTGATATTGGGCCAGATACCGGTGTTTATCTTGATCTGGGGAAAGAAGTTGCCAAGGGTCACAGATATTATTACGATTTTTTTGAAAGTAATTTTCCGCTCTCTTTCTACATTTATGCGCTGCAATATAAAATTTCACTTGGGCTTAAAATTAATCCGATCATTACCGCAGAAATTTTTATTAATTTTCTAGCACTGTTGTCGATTTTCTACTCAGCAAAAATATTGCAAAGAAGCGCGATTTATAATAATCGCGCTCACTATAATCTGATTATAATTTCTTATTTTTTAGGATTTTTCTTACGCTCTAATGTCATTCAGCTTGGTGAATTTGGCACCAAAAGCAGCTTTCTTTTGCTTTGCCTTTTTCCTTATATTTCATTTTCTTTTGAGCGCAAAATTGCTTTGACCAAAAGCGAATTAATACAACGCGGGATATTGATGGGATTGATTCCGTGCTTCAAACCGCATTATTTAATTTTTCCACTTTTTATCGAAGCATACAGATTTTGGCAGAAAAAATCTCTGAAGTTTTTTTGTGAGCTAGACAAGTTGGTAATGCTTTTAATTGGCGCTGGTTATTTGTTTTTTATGTTAAAGCAAACTCCTGAGTTCTTTGAATTTATTGTTCCAATGTGGCCAAAAATTTATAAAGCTTATGACGATTCTTCACTTTTTTTCGAAAATATTTTGCATCGACTTGGCGGACAAACTGCAATATTTTGTTTTATCTTTTTAGCTTTTTCGCGTCTGAAATTTTCACCAAATGATCGAATTCTACTTTTAATATTCTGTGCTGTTTCAGTTTTAATAATCCTAGAAAATATTGGTACCATAGACCAGCTTGGGGTTTTTTATGCTGTAACAACAACCTGTTTTTTAAAAATTTTCTATGACTTAATAATGTCAGAAAAATTTTCTTTTCGTGAAAATAAATCGATTATTTTAGTTCTAATTTTTTGGCCAATTTTTGACATGGAAGTTTTGCCAACTTCGATTCTTAGCCTGTCTGGCTTTATCAATGTTTGGTGGCTTATTGCTCTGGTTTATCCTTTTTTATTTTGTCTGGCTTTAAGAAAAAAAAACCGCCAAGAATTTTTATTTTTTAAAACCAAATATTTAACAACTCAAAAAATCATTGCGGCAATTTTACTTTATCTTTTGCTGCTTTTTCTTGCCTTAATATCCTTGAAATATCTAGGCGGATGGGGCTTTATCGCGTTTAATCTTTTTGCTTTATTTGCCGTTTTATTTTGTTTTGAAAAAATCTACTCTCACTTCGAAAAAAACTTCTCAGCCTTTTTCGTTTTTCTCGTCACCACTTCCACTTCTTGTTTGATTTATTCCTACATCGCGCCACTTAGTAATTTAATTCCCACCAAACATTACGACACTTTTCCAAATAAACTAAGTGATGAAATTGCTTATTACTCAAGGCTTTATGCGCCAAATCCGCAAGATGGATTTTTAGTGTTTTCAGATTTAATCGTGCATCAATTTCCGATTTTGAATTATTTAGATAAAGAAAATTATCATACCAATCACGTTGTAACATTAATGGCACAGCGCGGTTTTTTAGGAAATTCTACAGCTTTTCCGCAAAATAAAGATCGCGAAACAATTTTTACTTTGAGCTATATTTTTGAAGATTTGAAAAAACAGTTAAGAAATAAAAATGTTAAAATCCTGTTTATTAACAATGGCAACAAACCTTTTGAAATAAAGGATCGCTGCTTGATTGGGTTTTTAGAATATTATTTTTCTGATCCAGAATTTAAAAAAATATTTTTCGAAAATTTTCGTTTTGAAAATCGAATTTTAACTAGCGTTGCTGTGAAAAATCCGCTTAAAAGAATTGTCACAATTAACAAAGAAGAGAAAAATATTTTCGATAAAATTAAGCCTGCAAAAGAAACTATTCGTTACGATTTTGAAGTTTATGTAAGGAAATAATGAAAAAAATTATGCGATTTTTCAACAACAAGTTTTTTTTAGCCATCTGTGCTGGAGTCTTGATTAACTTGGCTTTTGCGCCTTTGAATTTTTTTCCAGCAGTTTTTATTTCTTTGTCACTTTTTTATTTTTTACTAGAAAAAAAACACTCGAACAAAACAGTTTTTTTTATTGGCTGGTGTTACGGTTTTGGTTACTTTTTGGCAGGAGTTTACTGGATTTCAATTGCACTTTTGGTTGATGCGCAAAGTTTTGCTTGGTTGATTCCATTCGCTTTGACTCTTATTCCAGCTGCGCTGGCACTTTATTTTGCCATGATGGCGCTTTCTTATAATTTTTTAGTTAAGAAATTTTCTTTAAGCAAAAATTATGAAAAATTCTTAATTTTAGCAAGTTGCTGGCTGATTTTTGAGATATTACGCTCTTTTTTATTTACAGGATTTCCGTGGAATTTACTTGGTTATGTCTGGATGTTCAATGACAGTTTAACCCAAGCAGCAAGCCTATTTGGAGCTTGGGGACTTAGCTTTTTTGCTGTGTTAATTTCTTTATTACCAATTCTGTTTTTTTGCGAAAGATCAAAAGGCGATAAAATTTTTTTTGTTGTTATGGTTGCGCTTCTTATCATGAGTTTTGTTTACGGAAATTGGCGTATTAAAGATGAAAAAATCTTGAGTGATAAAAACATCAAACTGCGCTTGGTTCAAGGCAATATCAAACAAGAAATGAAGTGGAATCAAAATCAAAAATATCTTAATTTAATCAAACAAATCAATCTTACTAACCAAAAAGAAACTAGCGATATTGCGGCGGTGATCTGGTCAGAAACTTCAGTACCTTACGCGATTGATGAAAATTCAGAATTAATTCAAAAACTACAATTGGCAGTGCCAAAGCAAAAAGATGGCAAAGGAATTTTAATAACTGGCGCTCTGCGTTTAAAATATGTGAATGATGAAATTTCTAATGTTTGGAACAGCGTTTTTTTGATTGGAAATCAAGGCATTATCGCGTCTTACGACAAACATCATTTAGTGCCTTTTGGTGAATATGTGCCGCTGCAAAAATATTTACCTTTCATCAATAAAATTACTGACGGTGCAATTGGTTTTTCGCAAGGTCTTGGTCCACAAACTATTCACAGCGATTCATTTTCTTTCAGCCCGCTTTTGTGCTATGAAGTTATTTTTTCTGACGAAATTATTAACCAACAAGATCGTCCAGATCTTTTAGTTAACTTAACCAACGACTCTTGGTTTGGTAATAGTTCTGGGCCTTATCAACATTTTGATATGGCTAGAATGAGGGCTGTAGAATATGGTATTCCTTTAGCTCGAGTTGCTAGTACTGGAATCACTGCTTTTTTCGATCCATTTGGTCGAGTGGTAAATCAAATCAATTTGAATCAAGAGGGTATAATTGATGTTGAGTTAGTTAAAAAACTTGAGCCTACAATTTACTCTCGTTACTACTGCGCCACCTTGCTGTTATTGGTTTCCCTCCTTGTTACTTTTTTATACCACAAGAAAAATGTTATTAGACAAAATTACACCAGTTGATGTTCATATTGCTAAAAAACTAAGACAATTTCGTATTGCGGCGGCAATGACCCAAGAGCAAATTGGTGATCTTGTTGGCGTTACTTTTCAGCAAATTCAAAAATATGAAACAGCACAAAATCGTATTAGTGCCAGTAAACTTTTTGAACTTTCACAACTTTTAAATAAGCCGATGAGCTCTTTTTTTGCTGGCTTAAAAGCTGATCGTGATTACTATAATTATGAGTTTAAAAGCGATAATAATCAGCGCAAAGAAGTGGAAAAATTTAACAAAGAAATTTTACCTTTAGTTAAAGCTTTTAATCATATCGATAATCCTCAGGCTAAAAAACATCTAATTGGACTTGCTACTTCAATTGCACGCCAGAAGCCAAAAAAAATTAAGCATCAATATTCTTAAAAACTGTCCACATTGGATAGGTTCTTAATCAAATTTATTTTGCAGATCTAAGAAATTTTTCTATCAGCTCAAGCAATGTATGTTGAAAGCTTGCTGATTTTTCTACGTGACTATTCATGCCACTTTCCATAGCTCTATCAATTGTTTTTTGGTCGCTCGCCGACATCAATGCAATAATTGGTATAGATTTAAAATTCTGAAAATTCTTAAAAATTTTACCTTGCCTAATTTTTTTGGTTGTTTCGTAACCATCCATAATTGGCATTTCGCCGTCCATAAGTATTAGATCGAACTTTTCTTGGTCAATTAATTTTAAAGCCTCTGCACCATTTATCGCACTAATCACTTCATAACCTTTTTTTCGTAAAACTTGTGAAGTGATTTTGATATTTACGGGATTGTCTTCGACCAGCAGAATTTTTTTATCTTTTTTGATATCTCTTTGATTCTCAGCTGTTAACTGCCTTTTGCTAATTTCAGAACTATCACCAACTTCATTAATTTCAGATCTAGTTGAATCTGCAACATCAAAATAAAGTTTAATTTTAGTGCCAAATCCTTTCTTAGATTCAACTTCAATTCTACCATGATGTAGCTCAACTAATCTTAAAATAATTGGTACTCCAATTCCATGCGAGTCCAACTCTTTAGTCTGAATAATTTCTGACTTATCAATTTCTTTACCTTTTTTTGAAAGATATTTTTCTACTTCTTCTTCATTCATACCAAATCCTTGATCAGCCACTTCTATGTAAATCTGATTATTTTCTTTTAGATGTTTAACTGAAATAAGTGTTTGACCACCAACTTTATTATATTTGATAGAGTTGGTAATAACGTTCATCAAGATCTGTTTTATTCTTCTTGGGTCGCATTTAAAAAGCGGTAAATTTTCTTCAAAATCAGTTTTAATAATTACGCTGTGCTTTGCAATTAATGGTCTATTTATAGTTATTAGAGAATTAATCATTGGTCTTAAATCTATATCTACTTTTTCTCCCAAGACAAAATCACCGGCTTTGATCTGGTTTATATCGAGCAAATCTTCGACAAAATATTTCAGTTCTTCAGCTTGTTTACAAATTGCTTCAATCATCTGTAGATCTTCATTTTCAAGCAAATGAGATTCTTTTTTTGAGTTGAGAATTATCCTACCCAATCCGCTGATACCAAAAATATAATTTTTAATATCGTGAGATATTGAGGATAAAATGCGATCTTTAGCCGCATTAGTAGCTTCTGCAAGATTCTTTGCTATGATTAGATTTTGTTGTCTTTTTTCAAATCTGTAAATCAGGGCTATCAAAATTAGTGAACTAAATAGCATTATCAAAATTTCTATTAATCTTGATGTAAAAGCTTTCCAGATCTGATTGTTGAGAGATTCTTTGTTGTAGTTTAGTATAATTAAATAAGGCAAATTTTTTATTTTTTTTACTAAAAAAGCCTTTTTATTTTTTATTAAACTTATTTTAAAAGCTGAATCCAGATTGGATTGATTTATGAGTTCTATTTCTTTTGCAATTTCTGGGTTTGACGAAGGCAAATTTTCTTTTGAAGCACCAAAATAACTCGAGTTAACTTGCAGAATTGATTTTCCACTATCGCTGATCAGTTCAAATTCTATGTTTTTATCATCAATTATTTTTTGAAAAGATCGGGCCAAAGAATCAATTTCAAATCCAATCACCAGTGATCCTAAATAATTACCGTTTTCATCCCTAAGCCCAATTCCGGCAGGTATCATCCACTTTCCACTAGTTGAGCCGTAAACCGGATTTCCAAGATAAAATTTACCAGGATTTATTTTTGCCAAGTGAATGTAATCTCTAACCGAGAGATCAAAATTGTCCTTCGTGATTCCATACTCAGCATCAACTATCAATTTGTGATTTGAATCTGCCCAAGAAAATATTGTCCAAGAAAAGCTATCGTTTAATTCCGGTGTTGCTCTGAATTTTTTTAGAATCTCGTTAATTTTATTTTTATTTTTTGGATATTCTGCAATTTGCAAATTCATGCTTTTGGCAATGCTGAAAGTGCTTTGAATCTTATCCAGCATGATGCTCTCAACCTTTGCTGATTCTATCTCTAAAGATGCTTTTATATCTTGTTGATGAATGTAAAAAATATTCACCAAAAACCAAGATATAAGACCAAATGCTGTTATCGGTAAAATTAAAAACATTAATAATCTTTGATCAAAAAAATTTTTGATTTGATCCAAAGAAAACCTACTGAGATTCATAATCTGCTATTTGATTTTGTTTTTCGTTTTCTTTTAAGGTCTCAGAAATTGAGACTGATGGTGAGTTGCGGGGAGCTTCATAGGTAAAAGCAGATTCAATGAATGTTTTTTCTTTTAATTGAGTCAAAACTTTTCTTTTTAAACGATCTTCATTTACAATTGTGTTGCAAAACTCAATTGCAATTTTTGGTTCATCGCTACTAACCAAGTATCTTTTTAAGTAGTTGATAAAGAACTGTTCTTTTGATTTGTTCTGAGCCGCTCTTTCATATTCCAATTCCCTGAAGAATTTCAGGATTTTGTTCAAAAATAAAAATCTCGTTATTTTTTTCTTTTGCTAACTCTATTGCATTAGTACAGCCATCAATACCACCGCCAATGATTACTATTCTTGGTTTGGGTGAGGCTTTTTGTTTTGTCATTTTTTATACTTTTATTGTTAAGATAAACCTTTTTGGTTTTCATACCAATTTCTTATTACATTAGCAGCTTCGACTACTTCGACTGATTAAATCTTTCTTGCAGAGATTTTAAATCTCCTTCATTCGAACTTCCTCCAACTAAATGACCTCCAACGGCTTCATTATCGAACAGGCTGATTGAAGAATCTTTAACCAAGGATTTATCTTCCAAGAAAATTCCGTTACTTCTAGCAAAAAAATTACCGTTAAATTCAGCATCAAAAATTGACATACATGGCTTTCCTTCCGATATTTCCGTTAACAGATTCATCAAAGAATCTCTGCCATTAATTGATTGGTCTTTTAAGTGAGAGATTTTTTTAGAGCCGTTAAAATCGCACACTTGGAAAGTCCAATAACCTTCATTATCAGCAACTTCGAATAAGCTATTTCCTTTTGTAATGCGTAGATTTTTGGAGTCGCAAAGAAAAGCTTCTCCGCCTCCGATAAAATCTTTTTTTTGTTCGTTTTCACCACGAGCTAAAGATCCTATTCCAACTTGGCCAAATTCTTTTACTTCACTGGCCAAAACTTTTCTGGATCTTGTTTTGGCATCTTTTTCTAAAGGAATTCCCCATTGGAATAAATATTTGTTCAAGCTTTCTTTGGAAAGTTTTTTGGAAAATTTTTCAATCGGATCTAATACTTCTGAATCAACTATGTGAATATGAAGATATCCAGGAGAAACATCCAGATCTGACAAATTACCTTCATCGTCAGTTTTTTTTGCAGAATCAACCACGCAAATAAAACGATATTTCTTTTTGGATTTGATTTCAGTTGGCCCTGATTTCTTTGTTGGAGATTCTTTCGTCATATTTTAAAATTTTTTAATAAAAAAATTTTATCTTCATCATCTTCAACTCTTATAAAATCCAGAGAAAATTAATCTGATTCTTTTTTTGATTTATCTTCGTCAGGCTTCTGATTCCAAAGTTTAACTATGAGTCCTTTATCCTCTTGGGATAAGGAAACGCGATAAGAGTTGTGACTTGTTTGTTCGGTGAGAAAGCGTCCAGTATTTTAATAGGACATACTGGAATTATTAAATTTGACAGAGTCTGTTTTGCGCTTAATTAAAATTTAAACTCTGACAGAAATTTTCTGTGCAGCTAAAAACTCTTTGGCTTGTTTGATGGAATATTCTTTGAAGTGAAAAATTGAGGCGGCCAGAGCTGCTGATGCACCGGCTTTTATGCCTTCGGCTAAATGTTGTAAATTTCCAACGCCGCCAGATGCGATCACGGGAATTGAAATTTGTGAGCTGATTTTTTTCACCAGCTCCAAATCGTAGCCAGACTTGGTTCCGTCTTTATCCATTGAGGTCAGCAAAATTTCTCCGGCACCAAGTTCAGTAACTTTTTTTGCCCAAGCGATAGCGTTAATTCCGGTTGGATTGCGGCCACCATGAGTAAAAATTTCGTAATTTCCTGCAGAATTTTTTTTGGCATCAATGGCGACGATCACGCATTGTGCGCCAAATTTATTAGCAGCTTGTGAAATTAAATCAGGATTTTTTATGGCAGCACTATTGACTGAAACTTTATCGGCTCCGCTTAAAAGTAATTGGTGAAAATCTTCGATGGTACGAATTCCGCCGCCAACTGTCAGAGGAATAAAACAAACTTGGGCAACTTTTTTTACGCTGTCAAAAATAGCATCACGATTTTCATTTGAAGCTGTGATGTCAAGAAAGCAAAGCTCGTCAGCACCTTCTTCATAATAAAATTTTGCTTGAGTTGTGGGGTCGCCAGCGTCGATTAGATTTTCAAAATTTATACCTTTGACAACGCGTCCATCTTTAACATCGAGACAAGGAATTATACGGTTTTTAAGCATTAGATCATTCTTTTTAAAACATCATGTTCTGGCCTGTCGAAGAAGCGATGCTTGATTACAGCAAGAACATGAATTGCTATCAGAGCAAGTAAACCATAAGCGCAAAGCTCATGTGCTGCAGCAAAAATTTTGCCATATTCAAAGTTTGTTCCAATCATTCTGGGTAATTCAATTGAGAAAAATTTTACTGGAAAGCCAAAAGAATTAGACATTAAAAAGCCAGAAAGTGGCACGGCAATCATCAATGTGTAAAGTCCGAAATGACCAAGATGTGATAAGATTTGTTCAATCTTTGGCATTGAAGCGGGAAGGGCAGGAGCCTTATTAAGCAAGCGATTTAGGATTCGAATAGCAATTAAAATTAAAGCTAAAACACCAAAAGATTTATGTAGTTCGTAAACTTGCAAATGATTAGGAGAATCTTTGGGCAAGAATTGTGTCATGTAAATTCCGACACCAAGAAGAGAAAGAATGATCACAGCCATGAGCCAATGAATTATGCGAGAGGAGAGAGCGTATTTTTCGATGGTCATAAAATATAAAATTAGTTCTTAAACATTGAGATGACTAGGCAAGGTGAAACTTTTTTAAGAAGAGATTTTAGTTTTTTTACAAACTTCTTTTTTGTTCAACAATTTCGTAGCATTCAAGCATGTCTCTTTCTTTGATGTCTTCGAAATTTTCTAAAGCGATGCCGCATTCAAAGCCTGATTTGACTTCTTTCACATCGTCTTTGAAGCGTTTAAGAGTTTTTAAAATGCCATCGTGAATTACCACATTATCACGAAGTATTCTGACTCTGGCATTACGTTTGATCATACCGTCAATAACAGTTGATCCGCCGATTTTACCAGTTCCTGAAACTTTAAAGACTTGTCTGATTTCGGCTTTGCCTAAATATTCTTCATTTTTAGTTGGTTCAAGCATGCCAGAAAGCAAGAGTTTTAAGTCATCAACCACGTTATAAATGATTGAATAGTAGCGAATATCAACAGCTTTAAGCTTTGCTAGATCAGTTGCTGCACTGTTAGCTCTAACATTAAATCCAATAATTACTGCGTTAGAAACTGCAGCCAAACCGATATCAGTTTCAGTGATGCCGCCAGTTGCAGAGTGAATAATTTTGATAGCAACTTCTTCGGTATTTAATTTTAAAATGCTGCCTTGTAGTGCTTCAACTGAACCATTTACATCGCCTTTCAACACGATGTTGAGATATTTCATGCCGCCTTTGCCGGAATCTTTGAAGATGTCGCTTAAGTTGCGCACCGAGTTTTTCAAAGCTTTCGATTCTTTTTCTTTGCGAGAACGATAAGAGATGATTTCGCGAGCTTGTCTTTCTTCGTCAACTTCAACAAATTTATCGCCGGCGTTAGGAGCTTGATTCAGACCCAGAATTTCAACAGGCATTGATGGAGTTGCGGATTTTATATTTTTGCCTTTATCGTCGATCATTTTTCTGACTTTGCCGTAAGAAGTGCCAACCACTATAAGATCAGAAACGTCAAGCGTTCCCTCAAGAACTAGCAGGGTTGCAACAACACCTTTAGCTGGGTCAATTCGTGACTCGATAACAACGCCGCTAGATTTGCCTTTGTAAGCTGCTTTTAATTCTAAGATTTCGCTTTGTAGTAAAATTGCTTCTTCTAGCTTATCGAGATTTATTTTATTTTTTGCTGAAACTGGAATGAACATAACATCACCGCCAAGATCTTCTGCGATGATATCGTGAGAAAGTAATTCATTTTTAACACGTTGTGGGTCACTTCCGGGTTTGTCGATTTTATTGACGGCGACGATAATTGGAACGCCAGCAGCTTTGGCATGATTGATGGCTTCGATAGTTTGTTCTTTAACGCCATCGTCGGCGGCAACAACTAGCACGACAATATCAGTGACATTGGCGCCACGAGAGCGCATTTCAGTAAAAGCTTCATGTCCCGGAGTGTCAAGAAAAGTGATGTATTTTCCGCCAGTAGTTTGAATGCGAGAAGCGCCAATATGTTGAGTAATACCACCATGCTCGCCACTAACTATATCAGTTGTACGAATAGCATCGAGCAAAGAAGTTTTGCCGTGATCAACGTGACCCATGATAGTTACGATTGGCGCGCGATGGGTTTTTTCAACATCTGTATCTTCTTGTTCTAAAACATTTTCTACGTCGGAGTGTGATACGCGTTTTACAGTGTGGCCAAATTCAGTAACCACTAGCTCTGCGGTATCAGCGTCAATGACTTGGTTACTGGTTGCAACCATACCCATGGTGAAGAGTTTTTTTACTACATCACCAGTTTTTTCGGTCATGCGATCAGCTAGGTCGGAAACTGTAATCAACTCAGGCAAGATAACTTCTCGTGAGATTTTTTTGTACTCTTTGGATTGTTGTTCGAGTTGCTGTTGTTTTAATCTATGTTTTTTTCTTCTACGCGAAGCGTCTGAGCCGTCATCATCACCGTCTATTATGTAAGTGAGTTTGCGATGATTTGTTCTTTCTTCTTTAAAATTTGGCTTACCTTTTTTGTTTTCTTCTTTGTCGCTTTCAAAATCGCGAGCTGCACCAAATGCAGGTTTTTTATTTTTTAATTTTTTTTCTTTCTCGATTCTTTCTTTCTCGAGCTTTTCTTGTTCTAGTTTTTTTCTCTCATTGACAATTTTATCTCTGGCTTCTTTTTCACGATTTGTGACGGCGATGCTTTGTTTTATTTTGCTCATCACGTCAAAACCTTCAGACTGAAAAGATGGTTTTGTGCTGATGATTACTTCTTCTTTTATTGGTTGAGATGTTTCTTCTAAGATTTCTGGTTTTTCTTCTACTTTAGTTTCGATTTTAATTTCAGATTTTTTCTTTTCTCTAATAGCTTTGTTTAGAATTTTTGTGCTGTCTAAATCTTCTGACTTGGTTACTTCATTAGATTTAGAAATAGCGCGAAGTCTTGCTTGTACTTCGCTATTATTAAGGTTTGTGCCTTCTTCTTTGCTATCTTTTTTACGGCCTTTAATGGTAACTTGAACCGAAGAGGATTTGTTGATTCTTCTATTTTCAACTAACGGCTGTTTGAGAGCTAAAGTTTTTAAATCAGCAGAAGCAGCAGCTGGTTTCAGCTTCAGAGTAAGTGTTGAGCGAGTTGTATTTTTATTATCCTGCTGGGTCATTTTTAATTTTTATCAGTTTGAACTCGATTTTTTTCTAAGATTTTGAAGCAGAACGCCTAAGCAATTTTTTGTAAATATTCTTCCGCTCTTCTTTTAATCTCTTTGGCAATTTCTTCGTCAAATCCTTCAATAGCTTGAATTTCGGA
Source organism: Rickettsiales bacterium UBA2645 (assembly GCA_002359655.1). Lineage (GTDB taxonomy): Bacteria > Pseudomonadota > Alphaproteobacteria > Rickettsiales > UBA1997 > UBA2645. The sequence goes on from DENL01000030.1 coordinate 42,123, forward strand.
AGATTCAGCTTGGGCTAATTCTTCAACCGACAAGAAGCCTTCGGCTGCAAGTAGGTTGGCAATCATTTCTTCAACATCCAAAGCTTCAACAAATACTTTTGAAGCTTGATTGAATTCGCTTGTTCTGCGCAGAGATTCTTGCTCGTCAGTCATGACATCAATTTTGTAGCCAACGATGCGAGACGCAAGTTTTACATTTTGTCCGCCGCGTCCAATGGCAAGACTAAGCTGATCTTCGGCAACCACAACTTCAATTAAGTTATTTTCTTCATCAACTACAACTTTGCTGACTTTTGCCGGAGTTAAAGAGCTAACAACCAACTCAGCAATATTTGATGAATATTTAATGATGTCAATTTTTTCGCCACGCAATTCAGAGCTAACTGATTGAACACGATTTCCACGAATACCAATGAATGAACCGATAATGTCGATATCATCGCGTCTTGAATAAATAGCAATTTTAGCACGAGATCCCGGATCACGAGCCACGGCTTTAACTTCGATGTTGCCGTCGTAAAGTTCTGGAACTTCTTGCTCAAATAAACGAACCAAAAATTGTGGGTGAGTGCGCGACAAAAAAATTTGAGCACCATGAGATTCTTTGCGAACGTCTTCAATATAAACTCGCATGCGATCTCCAACGCGGAAAGTTTCTCTTGGAATCAAACCACTTTCGTGGATGACGGCTTCGTAACCGTCAACTTCCATAACGATATTTTTAAGACCAACTTTTTTAACTGAAGCGCTAACGATGTCGCCAACTCGGTCTTTGAATTCATTATATTCTTTGTTTTTTTCAGCTTCTTTAACTTTTTTGATAATTTCGTTACGAGCAACTTGAGCAACAACGCGATTTAAATCGATTGGCGGAAGTTCTTGTACAATAAAGCCACCGATTTCAGCAGTTTTATCTTCGAGTTTTGCGTGCTTTAAGGTGATGTGAGTTCTAACATCAAAGCCTTCGATTGAATCATTCTCAACGATTTCAAGATTGTTGAAAAGTTTGATCTGGCCAGATTTTTTATCAATTTTACAATCAATGGCCAAGTGCATACCGTATTTTTTCTTAGCGGCGAGTTTGATGCCTTCTTCCATTGCGCCAACAACTTCTTGCACTGCGATTCCTTTTTCGTGAGCGATATTTTCAGCAACTAATAAAATTTCTTTATTGCCCATTACAGTAAGATTACTTGCCATATTTTGGATTTAGTTAGTTTTAAGATTATTATTTTAATTGAGTAAAACTGCTTGAGAGTAGGAATTAAAGCGTCGCAAGAGTGATTTGAATGAAGGCACCTTATTTAGCAAAAGTTTTAAATCAACAACAGACTCTAACTTTTAGAGACTTTCACAACTTGCTTCTCCAGCTTTTTGATTTTTAAGCGATCTTTAAAGTTTCTTAAAAATCCACTAATCATATTTTTTGAAAATGCCAAGAAGCCAAAAGACATGCCGAAAAGAAAGAAAAAAATCATTAAAACAAAAACTCTGATTTCAATTTCAAAAGGCAAAGGTTGAGCATGAATGGTGATAATATCGCGGTTGTTCACCATGAAAATGACCAAGCAAATCAAGAGCAGAGAAAGAATAGCAGTTTTAGCAAAACATAAAACTGATTTAAAAAAATTTACCATAAATTTATTTATTTTGTGACCAAATAATCGCTTGTTTTATTAGCGCAGAATCAATTTCTGGCTTTTGTTTGAACCAAGCTTCAAATCCAACTAAAGCTTGCTCAATTAACATGCCAATTCCTGTAATAATTTTGTTGCCGCGATTTTGAGATCTATTTAGTAAATCAGTCATCAACGGTTTGTAAACAATATCGTAGACGACTGCGCTTTTTTGTAAATTGTTTAGATCAATTTCTAAAGCTTGTTGGCCTTGCATGCCAAGCGAAGTTGAGTTTACTAACAAATCACAATTACTTAAGTTTTTTTCGAAATCTTTTTGTGATAAAAATTCGAGATGACAGTTATTTTTTTTAGCAAAATCGGCGAAATTTTTGATTAATTCTAAAGCACGATTTTCGTTTCTATTAGTAATCACAACTTTTTTTACACCGGATTTGATAAGGGCGTAAATTAATGCTCGCGCTGCTCCGCCAGCTCCAATCACAAAAGAATTTTTATTTTTTAAATCAAACTCAGGAGCGGAGTTTTTTAGGTTATTTAAAAAACCTTCAGCGTCAGAATTGTGACCAAATAGTTTTTTATCCGCAGTAATAATAACAGTATTCACAGCGCCGGTGAGATTGGCAGTTTTGCTTTTAAAATCACAAATTTTGAAAATTTCCTCCTTGTGTGGCAAGGTGACATTAAAGCCAGCAAAGTCAGAATCGATCAAATGCTGCACGCATTTTTTTAGATCTTCCTTGCCAACTTGAATTGCAATGTAAGTGCCAAAAATATTGTATTTTTCTAGCAAGAAACTGTGAATTTTTGGTGAAAGAGAATGTGCAATTGGATCACCAATAACGCAGGCTAGGAGCTTTTTTTTGGAGTTGGTCATTTTAAATTATTGATACGAATAAAATACTCAGTCTAATTCACTCTCCCCTTGAGGGAGAGTCGACAAACCTTTGGGTGAGTCGGTGAGGTGTTAAAAAGCTAAAGAGAATTTTCTAAAAGTTTTCTGACCCCTCCTCAAATCTCTGCGCTCTTAGATCCTCCCTTAAAGCGGGAGAGTGATTTAGATCGATTTTATTTTTTTAATTTCCTATTGCGCCACCACCTTCTCCTGATTTTGGAGTAGCGTTTTTAGCGCCGTCAGGATTACTGGCTTTATTTTTTGAGTAATCTGGCATGTAAGGTTTTTGTTTTGGAATAGCGATTTTTTTCTTCAATCGCTTGGTGAAGAAGCGCTCTTTAAAATAAAATATTTTTTTCGATTTAATTGGTGGCTGCGATTCGATCAAAATAATTTGTTCTTCTCTTGGCAGTTGAATAACTTCTTGTGGCAACAACAAAGCGCGTTGTATGTCTGAAACATGCAGTGAGCGGGCACCAGGATTTAAATCGAGATATTTTGGTTTGTTGTAAGAAATTTGTTGCGCAGTTTTATTACCAAGAAGTTGCGAAATCAGATTTGCTGTTTCCATGTTGTTGGCGGCAAAAGTAATACGGTAAGTTGAGTTTGATAAAAATGAGTTCATGCCGCTTTCTTCGTAAATTCCTTTCAGCTGCTCCGTATCTTGAATAATCAAAAATAGGCGAACGCGATAACCACGAAAATAAGCAATACCGGCTAAAAATTGTTCCATTTTCCCAAGGGTTGGGAACTCATCCATCAGCATCAATACACCATATTTTTCATGTGGTTGTGGCATTTTAGCTGTAAAAAAAGCAGCAGCTTGTTGGTAAAACATATTCATCAAAGGCTTCAAGCGGCTAATGTTATCTGGAGTTAAACCAACATAAGCAGTGTGCGGAGCGATTTTAAATTTGTGCAAATTAAAATCAGAAGTGGCGGTTGTGGTGTCAATCAAAGGGTTGGCCCAAAGCTCGAGAGAAGAGTTGGCAGTTGATGTGACTGATCCGCGCTCTTTGTCTGGTTTTTGTAAATAAGCGGCAATATTCATGTAAGAAACTGGGTGAATTTTTTTCCCCATCGTGTCCAAAATTACGGCTAAATTATAAACTACATCGTCGTTTCTCAATGTTCGTACGACTTCGCCAAGTGTTGCTGGCTTGTCTTCAGCGGCAACTAAATAAAGCATTACGCCTGTTAACAAAGCACGTGCTTCATTTTGCCAAAATTCTTGTTCAGGAAGTAAGAAGTTACAAATTTTTTGTACGTCATCAACCATCTGTCCTGGTTTTTTAGAAATCCAATCCATTGGGTTGTAGCAATGCGAAATTCCATCAGGATCTGCTGGATTCCACAAATAAACTTTTTGTTTTAAGTTGTCGCGGCGCCAGCCGGAAGTCAGCTCATAATTTTCTAGTTTAATATCGTGAACAATAACCGAATCTTTCCAGAATAATAAGTTTGGAATTACAAAGCCCACACCTTTACCAGAACCTGTCGGAGCGAATAAAAGAATATGTTGATAGCCATCAGCGATCAGCATTTTTTTATTGTACATGCCAAGCAAAACGCCGTTTTTAGAGCGCAGACCCATTTTTTTTACATCTTTCATTGAAGCCCATTTGGCTTCGCCGTGAATTGATTCGGGTTTTTTAAATGGTCGCCAATCCATAATGGGAGCGCGAAAAATCCAGCCAAAAGTTATTAAGAAAGTATAAGGAAGCAGAGTTGTAATCCAAAGCTTAACCGTGAAAAAATTATAACTTTGGCTCGTTAATTTTGCGGAATTTTTGAAGTAAAAAGTCCAATAAGTCAGCATGGTGTGGTAGAGAAAGGCAAACTGTTTTTGTATTGGCAGTTTGTAATAAGCCTTGATGACATCCCATTTTCCTGTGATGCTAACTAAAACCAATGTTCCAGTTAAGTAAAAGCAAGCAGCAAGAACTGCAATAATCAGCAAAGCGATTATTACAATATTTCTGGCATGTCTTATTACTGAATTGTCGTTGGACATTTTTTGACTTTTTAAGAAATAAAGCGGGAGGAAATTTTTCTCGTCGCTGGAAATTAAATTTTGAAATAAAATAAATCAAACAAACATTCTGATAAATCTTCCTTGCAACAGGGTGATTAAATTTGAAATTAATCAAGTAAAAAACTGAATTTTGAACACGTGTTCAAAATTCAGAGAAACTATCCCCAGCCCTTTAAAATCAAAGCGCCAAGACCATAAGCCAATTACACTAAAAAATTACAAAAAATTAACTTTTATTTCAGCAAGATCGCAGCATTTTTTTAAAAATGGAAAGTGATATTGAATTATTTTTCGGCGATCAAACGATTTGCGGCAGCCAGAGCTTCACTGGTGATTTCTTCGCCCGAAAGCATACGAGCGATTTCTATTTCGCGATTTTTTTCATCAAGCTTTTGAATTACGGTTTTTATTTTTGCGTCACTAACAATTTTACTGACTTTAAAATGCGTGTCAGCTTTAGAAGCAATTTGCGGTTGATGAGTTACCACCAAAATTTGTAAATTTTTTGACAAGGTTTTTAAACGCTTACCAACCGCGTCAGCAGTGCTTCCACCAATTCCTGTATCTATCTCATCAAATATAATTGTTGGTGTTGATTTAACATTCATCAAAGCAACTTTTAGCGCTAACATAAAACGAGAAAGTTCGCCACCAGAAGCAATTTTAGAAATTTCATCAAAACCATTTTTATTAATAGAAGCGGTGAAGCGTATTTTATCGTAACCATTGCTGGAGTAAGATTCTTCGTTATTTTCAGAGTCAACACTGACCAAAAATTTGCTACTTTCCATTTTTAAAAATTGTAATTCTGCTTCAACTTTGCTGGCTAAAATTTTTGCTTCCTCTTTTCTTTTGTCGCTTAGTTTTTTAGAGATTTCGTGATATTTTTTTAAAAGCTGATTTTTTTCAATTTCTAGTTTTTCGGTAAATTCTTTTTCATTTTCAAGCAGGCGTAATTTCTCTTGTGATTGCAAAACTATTTTTGGTAACTCATCAACCGTAACACTGAATTTGCGCGCTAAACCACGCAGATGAAAAAGCCGCTCTTCAATTTCATTTAAACTTTCTGAGTTGTTATTTAAATTTTTAGCAATGGCGTTGATGCTTGATAATGCAGTGTCGAGCTCGATATTTTGCTGATCGATTTTTTCACTTAATTTTGCCAACTCTTCTTTTTCTTGGGTGAGATAATTGTTAATCAGATTTTGATTTCTGATCAAAACTTTTTGTGAAAAAGCCAAGTTAGAATTGGCTTCAAGCATGTTTGATTTTAAGTCCGACAAAAAATTTTGAATTTTCTCCTTAGCTTGCAATTGATCTTTTTTTACGACTAATTCTGCCTCTTCGCCTTCTTTGATTTCTGCTTCTGCAAGTTCTTTGAGAACGAATTCTAAGTAGTCTCTTTCTTTTTCGGCTTGTTCTTTTTTATTTTTGATTTCTGAAATTTTTTCGTCGGTCTGTTTTAAATCTTGGTAGATTTTTTTTAAGTCTTTTAGCAGATTTTCGTTGCCTGAGAATTCATCTAAAATCTGACCGTGAAAGCTTGAATTTAATAAGCCGCGCTGATCATGCTGACCGTGAATTTCAATCAGAGTTTCACCAATCTGGCTTAAAAGATTTACGCCAATTGCAATATCGTTTAAATAAACTTTGCTGGCAGAATTATCGCTAATGATTCTGCGAATCCTTAGATTATCAGGGTTTTCAACATCAATTAATTCATTTTCTTGCAAAAGATTTTGGCAGGCGAAATTATTTTTAATGTCAAACTCAGCGTTTACGGAAGCTCGATTTTCATTGCTGCCAATTAAACGCAAGTTTGAACGAAAGCCAATTACAAGGCCAAGCGCATCAAGCAGAATTGATTTTCCCGAGCCAGTTTCACCACTTAAAACACAAAGGCCGCGCCCAAAGTCAATTTCTGTTTTATCGATTAAAACTATGTTGTTAATTGAGAGAGATTTAAGCACTTAAAAATAAAATTTTGATTTAAGTTTGTGACTACTTAGAAATTTTTCTAAATCTAATTTAAATTCTAATTTATGTTTGTTCTAGATCTAAAACTAAAAGCCGACACATTTTTTATTACTGATTTAAAAATGTCGCATTTGCTTTTGATGAATAACGCTAATTATCCGTGGTTGATTTTAGTTCCGCGCAAACCAGATTTAGTCGAGTTAGTCGACTTATCTTTTGCAGAGCAATCTGAAGTTTTGCGTGAGATAAATTTAGTTTCAAAAATTTTGCAAAAAAAATTTCAGCCAAAAAAATTAAATATCGCAAATCTTGGAAATATAGTCAGACAACTACACATCCACATTATTGCCCGCTTTGAAGATGACGCTGCTTTTCCAAAACCAGTTTGGGGTGAAGCCACCAAGCCTTATGCTGAAAAAGACGCGCAGAATTTAATCGCTGAACTAAAATTACATTTAAAAAATGAATAAAGAAATTTTGCTCAAACAATTATTTTATCGCTCAGTTCATCGCGGCTGCAAAGAAACTGATTTTCTGATTGGAGAATATGCCAAGGCAAAATTAACAGAAATATCTGACTTAGAATTATTTAAAAATTTTTTGGAAGAAGATGATCTAAAAATTTACGATTGGATTTTAGCAAAATCAGAAGCGCCAGAATTGTATTTAGAGTTGATAAAAAATATCAGAGAATTTCATAAAATATAAAACTAAACATGAATTGAATAAACTCGATCTAATCACCCTCCCCT
>DENL01000041.1:0-137 GCA_002359655.1 Rickettsiales bacterium UBA2645
TGCTTTAATTCCATCGCCTGCTTTGATTCCCCAACCTGCTTTAATTCCATCGCCTGCCTCAATTCCATTTCCTGCTTTGATTTCCCAACCTGCTTCAATTCCATTTCCTGCTTCAATTCCCCAACCTGCTTTGATTC